>CAKKRE010000037.1 GCA_919902505.1 Nitrospiraceae bacterium | reverse complement strand
TTGGATCGTCCAGCGTCCGTGCCTGTGCAATCCGTTGCGAGGCCGCTTCCCATTGTTTGCGCACCGCGACAATTTCAGGATTCCGGGCCAGGGCCTCCTGGATCAAGTCCGGTAACACCAATGACGGTTGCGGAGTCAGATCGGCCGCGTGGGCGATGCGGCGTTCGTCCGTCCAGAAGACCAGGCTCATGATCGCGAGAGTCAGTAGCCAAAACCGAATTGACCACGTCATGTGATAACCCTCCCCAAAAGGTTTCCTGCCCGTCGCTCTCGCGGCTCTCAGGCCCTCATCCCCGCACCAGAATGAGGGATCGAAAGGGCCAAGACCCGCGCCGGGCAGACGATGCGATGGTGGAACGGTGAAGAAAGAACCGGAGAGATCAGATACGAAGCACGGTGGTCGCGAGAGACTGATGTGGGGGAGAACTTGATTCGAGCGGATGATCTTGGGGGAGGATACGCCGGAAATGATGGCTTACGGCTGGGCGCGCTGCCAGCGCGTGGTCAGCCAGGAGGTGATGGTCCACAAGCGACGACGACTGGGAGCCGGACTCGATTCCCAGAGTTTTAAACGCGTCGCACAATTGCCGGGCTGGTTGCTCAAGAGGGGTCGAACAGCCGTTTGCCATCGAGGCATCGGTGGTTCCCGACAGCGGCACGATACAGGCATACGCATTGAAGCTGAACGCCAGCAAGAACACCACGATGGTGCCGGCGAGAAATGATCGAGAACGATGGGAACGTGTTCTCATGGCGTCAGTCTATCCCTCGTCCAATCCAACCGTCAACGGTATTTCTAATACACGATCACTCGGTCGGCTGACGCGAACATGTCCACCATCTTTGCGAGTGGGATCGGCGTGACTGAAGAGGCGACCCGCGCCGGATCGATCTTGTACAGTAGCATCATGGTCTGATTTCCGTAGATTTCAACGCCCAGCTTGCTCTTGAGCAAATCGAAGTACTCGCCATAGTTGTGCGGGGTCTGCTCCAACGGCACGCCCATCTGTTCGGAGAGGCTCTGCCGCTCTCGCTCCGGTAACCCTGCACGATCCAGCGCTGTGGAATCAGTCCCGATTAATGCCCTAAACCAGCCGAAGCCCTTCGTGACCGACGTCACGGCGCTCGCATCCACCAGGATCGTCACCTTATGCCCAGCCTTCACGGCTGCCCAGGCAACGTTTGGTACCGCGCAGATTTGTGCATCGTCCACGGCAAGCGATGTTTTCATATGGATCAGGATGTTGGCTGCGGATGCTGCAGGAATCCAAAGTCCCGTGCTCAAGACGAGCGCTGTGAAGGTCATGAGCAGGGGAGCGAATCGTCGTTTCATGGTGCCTCCTCTTCATCGGTATCGGTTGGCGTTTGGTGATCGCAGCAACCTGCGGCATCCGAAGTCGTCTCAGGACCGATAGATTCCTTATAGGCGGCGTAGGCCTTTAGCGCCCATTCCTCGCCGGGACAGCCCTGCATGGTGATCGCGACTTCGAGGAATTCGATCAGTTCTTCTTGTGTGACGCCTTTCTCGCGTGCCATTCGGACATAGGCGCGAATGCATGGTTCGCATCGGATCGCGATGGAGATCGCCATCGCGGTGAGCAGCTTGTGCTTAGCGGGAACCGCTCCATCGCAATAGGCCTCCTGACGCATGCGAAGGAGCCCGCCGGTCACTTTCGGGCTGAGACGACGAAACTCCCTAAACAGCGTTTCGCTCAGACTTGTCACGAGTTCCTCCGTTTTTTGGTTGAGGTGAGGCGGTCTGTTCTCTCTCCATATGATGCAAAATTTGGCAGCACTCAACGGGCCGGCCCGCCCGGCAGGTGCGAATCAAGCCGCTCAACGCTCTGGCCAATGCGTGTAGGTCTTGTATCTTTGCTTCGACGCTCTGCAACTTGGCTTTTGCCTTCCGTTGTACGTCGCTACAACGCGCCCGGCCATTGACTTGAAGGCTCAGTAACTCGTCGATCTCTCGAAGGGTGAATCCCAGGGCCTGTGCGTTCTTAATAAACCGGAGCCGCTGTGCTTCATTCGTCCCGTACAGCCGATATCTCGAGGCCGATCGGGCTAGTGGCTTGAGCAGGTGGCACCGTTCGTAGTACCGCACGGTTTGAACGTGGACACCTGCAACTTTTGCAAGCTGACTGATTGTGAGCAAAGACGCCATGGCAACTCCTTGAGAAGACTCTACACCTTGTACTATGGTAGCAAGTCAACGACGTGTTCGATTTTCCCGTTGCCTTGTTGGATGCACTTTCCTTGAATCCCGACGTTTCGCTGGCCTCCCGACAGCAGAAAGTAGCGGTCCACCATTGCTGTAATCCAGCTTACAGAAGTGAGCCAGACCACTGAGTACTATATAGTTCATGTCGTGCCCAGCTGACATGGCCGGATTGACGTAGTTCAGACGGATTGATACATAGACCAGCCTCCACAAGCTCATTGACCCAGAGGACCCCTATGCCGATAGACGATATCACCCGGAAGGTCAGCGACCGATATGCGCGGGCGGCTGCAACCGGCGAACAGATGTGCTGCCCGACCGGGTACGACTTTGCCGACCTCAAATCGTTTGTTCCGGAAGAAGTGCTAACCATTTCCTATGGCTGCGGCACCCCGGCGGGACTGAATACGGTTCAGCCCGGAGAAACCGTGCTGGATATCGGTTCCGGCGGAGGGATCGATTGTTTTGAGGCGGCGCGACGGGTAGGCCCCACGGGTCGGGTCATCGGCATCGACATGACGGACACCATGCTGGAAATTGCCCGCCGCAATGCGCCCATCGTGGCCGGGAACCTGGGTTACGCGACATCGAATATCGAGTTCCGCAAAGGGATGGCCGATGCCATGCCGGTGGAGGACGCCAGCGTCGATCTGATTATTTCCAATTGTGTGATCAATCTGGCGCCGGACAAGCGCAAGGTGTTCCGAGAGATGTACCGCGTGATCAAGCCGGGCGGCCGGTTTACGATTTCCGACATCGTCTCGGACCAGGTTGTGCCGCAATACCTGGTGCACGATGCGGCCAAGTGGGGCGACTGCCTATCCGGCGCGTTGCAGGTGCAGGATTACATCGGCGGGATGGTCGATGCAGGATTTCGCGCGGTCCACCAGATCAAGTCCACGCCCTGGCAATCGATCGACGGCATCCATTTCCTCTCGGTGACGCTCACCGGATACAAGTTTCCAGCCATCACCGAGGAAAAGGCCTCGTCCTATGCCACGCTCCGTGGTCCCTTCTCCAGCGTGACGGATGAATTGGGCCAACGGTACGAACGCGGCGTGCCCCAATGCATCGACGCTCAACGCGCGCAACTGCTGCAGAGCGAGCCGCTACGTTCGCTGTTTCTTCTCGGTCCCACGCCCGTCGCACTCGCCGCCACCGACCCGCGCTGGTATGCGATCCACCCGGAGCAAAAGCCCTGCGTCTGGCAAGGCGCCTATGCGATTCTGACCGGGCCGATCATCAGCGCCGAGGACGACGATCATCACCAGTACTACCGCGGTGTGCCGTTGGAAATCTGTTCGAAGACCCTCCAGGTCGTGACACAAGAGGCCTATCGCCCTCACTTCACGATCTACCAGCGGACTTCGGCCGCGGTGAATGGTGAGGCAGTCAGCTGCTCGCCGGACGGGAACTGTTGCTGATGCCGCAGCCTGCGATCAGTCACCTCACGACCCCGCGCCAGTGTGCCGCAATCTTGAAGGCCATGGGCGACGAAACGCGCTTGCGAATCCTGGAATTCCTTCTCACGGGGGAACAATGCGTGAGTGAGCTCACGCGGGAGTTGCGCTGCCCGCAGCCGCACGCGTCTCACCATCTCCGTATCCTTCGCGATGCCGGACTGGTGGAGGGACACCGGCACGGCAAACAGGTCTGTTATCGCATCTCGCCGACCGTTCAACGAGCGCTCAAAAGCCAGGAAGGACGGATGCTCGACTTCGGCTGTTGTGAGCTGCGCTTCCCCGCCGCAACCTTGCTCGCCCCGCGCCGGAAGCGCTGAGAAAGAGAATGCCCCGTGACATTCGTCCGGCATCGTAACGAAGGTGGAAGATGGCGCTGACGCTGCTCGGCCAACACAAACCGCTGGCCTCCGCCGCAGAGCAATTAAAGCTGCTTGCAAACACACAGGCGTGTGTACCATTCGAGGAACGGCTCCAACACGGCGGCCTCTCTCCGCTGCATGCGACCGGCATCACGGTCTTTCAGATCAACGTCGGTAAGCTCTGCAACCAAACCTGCCGCCATTGCCACGTGGACGCGGGGCCGGACCGGACGGAAAGCATGTCGCGGGAAACGGCGGAGTTGTGCGTGGCGGCATTGGCCGGCACCGACATCCCGACGGTGGACATCACGGGCGGCGCACCGGAGCTGAATCCCCATTTCCGGTGGCTGGTCGAGCAGGCGCATGCCCTCGGACGCCATGTCATGGATCGCTGCAATCTGTCGGTGTTGCTGATTCCCTCTCAGGCCGATCTGGCGGAGTTTCTTGCCGCCCACCGAGTGGAGGTCGTCGCGTCCCTTCCCTATTACCGCGCCACTCAGACCGACGCCCAGCGCGGAGAAGGCATCTTCGACAAATCCATCGAAGCACTGCGCCTCTTGAACCGGCTTGGGTATGGACGAGAAGGATCCGGCTTGATCCTCAATCTCGTCCACAATCCCGTGGGGGCGTTTCTCCCGCCTAAGCAAGAAGCGATCGAGGCTCAATTCCGGAAAGAACTCCGCACCCGGCATGGAGTGGAATTCAACCACCTCTACACCATCACCAACATGCCGGTAAGCCGATTCCTCGAGTTTCTCGTGGAAAGCGGCAACTACGAAGGCTACATGGAACGGCTGGCCAATGCGTACAATCCCGCCGCCGCCGCGGGCGTCATGTGCCGGTACACTCTCTCGGTAAGTTGGGACGGCACGCTCTACGATTGCGACTTCAACCAGATGCTGGAACTACCCGTGGATACTGACGCGCCTTCGCACATTCGCGACTTTGAGGCGTCGCGGCTCCATCACCGTCGGATCACCACACGCAATCATTGTTATGGTTGCACGGCCGGCTCCGGCTCATCCTGCGGCGGATCCGTCACGTCCTAGTCGACATGGATCTATCCTACCTGACATTTCTTCTCGTCCTGGCACTGGCGTTCGCCAACGGTACGAACGACGTCTCCAAGGCCATTGCCACCCTTGTCGGCAGTGGCGTCACCAATTACCGCACGGCCATTCTGTGGGGAACGATGTGGACGATGGCCGGAGCGGGGGCCGCCACGCTGGTAGCCGGAGCGATGGTGAAGACGTTCAGCAATGGCCTCCTGCACACCGGCACGATCATTTCGCCGACCATTGCACTGGCGATTCTTTTCGGGGCCATGACTTGGGTATTGTTCGCGTCGCGGACCGGACTCCCAGTCTCGACGACCCATGCGCTCACCGGCGCCATCGTCGGAACCGGTCTGATGGCATTTTCCGGGGAGGGGTTACTCTGGCCGGCCATCGGAAAAAAGATCGCGCTCCCGCTGTTGCTGAGTCCGTTCCTTGCCCTCGGCATCTCACTCATAATCCACCCCGCTGCGCGACTGTTGGCCGCTAAATGGGACGGGGCCTGCCTCTGCGTGATGCCGGCTTCCCGTGCGCTCGTGACGATCAGCGCTCAGGGCAGCACCCGCACGCTGTTCCAGAGTGCGAGCTTCGGCGAACCGGTGGTCGCCGTCCCCGCTCAATGCAATCGTGCCGGCCTGCAGGGGTTGGTCCTGGGCCTGGATACGATCCACTGGATTTCCAGCGGCCTCGCGTCGTTTGCGCGGGGCACGAACGATGCGCCCAAAATCGTCGCCATGCTGCTTCTCGGCAGTGCGACCGCCACCTGGCCAAGTACCTTGTTCCAGATGACTGCGTTCGGAGGCGTGGCTCTTGCGATGGGATTGGGTAGCTATTTCGGCGGACTCCGAGTGACCGAGGTGCTGGCCGAAAAGGTCACCCGTATGGACCATGCTGAAGGACTCACGGCAAACCTGACGACCTCAACGCTGGTTCTCGCCTCAGGCTGGCTGGGATGGCCCGTTTCGACGACGCATGTCAGCAGCTCAGCCATCATCGGCATCGGCCTGCTCAAGGGTCTCAATGCCGTCCGCTGGAGCACCGTTCGCGACATGGTGCTGGCCTGGGTGATCACCTTGCCTGCCGCCGCCGCATTCGCGGCTCTCGCCTACCTGCTGCTCTCCGGTCTGTCTTAGGTCCGTATTCCTCTCCATACCATGAGACTCTTCGTCCGCGAAATAATGACACCACATACATAGACACATCTCTATGCATTGATGTATCAGTAACCTCTCTATTTTTTTCGACACCTCTCAGATAGGAGCTCGCTACGCTCATGCATCGTCATCATCGATTGATCCTCATGCTACTCTCATGTGCCATGCTATTCGGCACGCCCGCCCTTATTCCGGTATCCCCTGCGCAGGCCGACAACCTGCCATTCCCCGAACCGGCCAATGAAAATGCCTATGCCGTCCCGATGGAAAACCTTCGGTTGCGCGTTTGGGCGCAATATCGTGTTCTGTACAATGCCAGCAATATTCCGAGTGGCATCAACAACGGCAGCTTGCCCACGGCGGGAGCCGGTTCCGGAAAGCTCAATTTCGGCGACACAACGAGTTATGATTTCTTTCGCCAACGCATGCGGTTGGCATTTGATATTCAGCGAAAAGATTCGGACAACGTCGGCGCGTACATGCAGATGGAATATCGCGGCGGATTCGGTGGATCAAGTCCCGCCGCCAGCGATCCACGCGGTGAAAGCGGAGCCAACGCGGACGGCACCCCGAATGCGTTCAACCGGCTCCAGGCGCGGGGCATCCGATATGGTTATATCTACGTCACGCCCATCGAAAATCACACGTTGGTGGTGGGTATCCTTCCGACCATCGACCAGGTGGGCCGGGTGCTCTGGGACGGCGAATGGGACTTCTTCGTGGGCGGCGCATCATTGGGCGGAAAAATCGGCAACGGTGACTATCGACTCGGCTTTTACCGGATTGCAGCGGACCTCAAGGCCGGAACTATCGGACAGGGGTTCGGCAAGGACGGCGATATGTGGGTGGCCGATTATAATAAGCCGCTCAAGCTGGGCACCTACGATCTCAAGGTCGGCGGGCACTTCTATACCTTGAACCTCGGCAAGACTGAAAATATTTCGATCGGAGATACGCACGAAAACTGGGCTGCCCTGACGGCATCCGGCGGCCTTCTGGGTGGCGCATGGAACGCGTACCTTATGCTTAATAGCGGGAGGCTCGGTACCGGCCTCACCGGCAACAACCACACGGGTTACTCCGGAAAATTCGAAGGATCCATACCGATCGGTTCCACCACGCTCAATCTATTCGCGCTCTACGCCTCAGGCGACAAGGCGGGGCACACATCGAATCAGTTCACCACGCCGGAAGCGATTTTGGGCACCAATGGCTACTGGGGGTACTCCCATATTTTCAATGCGAATGCGCCGGGCGATGTGAACGATTTCGGCGTCAATCTCAACAATGGGGGAGCCGGCCTTGTGACGGTTCAAACCCAGCTCAAATTTCCCATCGTGCCCAGACTGACCGGGACCCTGGAAAGCGCCTATTTTTCCGCCGCGAGATCCCGTGACTTCGGCACGCGCGGGGGAACCAGCTACATGGGCACGGAAACAGGAGCCATGGTGACGTACAACATCGCCAAGAATCTCGATCTCGATGTCGGTGCGGCCTACGCGTCGATGGGCGACTTCTTGGCAAACCGCACACAGGCAACCGGTGTCGAACGGTCGATCTATGAAGTCTTTACTCGATTCCAATATGCGCTGTAGTGACGCCGCTACGGCAGCGACCAGGAGGACCAGATGAGTGACGTCTCCCGAAGAAATTTTCTGAAGCTGGGCACCTGCGTGGTCGGCGGGACCTGCGCCGCCCATGCGCTGCCCGCCCTCGCCCGAACGGCGGAATCCCCAGACATCACCACGCTCAAAACCACGCTGCCCTATCCACGCATCCTGTTGGCTGCTATCGGGCAACTCAAGGCTGGAGTGGAACACGTCATTGCCTATCCGGATGAGTCCTCGCCCATCGTGATGCTGAAGCTGGGGCGGCCGGCGATCGATGGGATTGGCCCTGATCAGGACATCGTGGCATTCAGCCGGCGTTGTTCACACATGGGCGGCACTCTGGCGTTTCGTGCGGAGACCGGCACATTGCATTGCCCACTCCACTACGCATTGTTCGACGCGCACAAAGGCGGCCTCATGGTGATCGGGCAGGCGACAGACAATCTGCCCCAGATCGAGTTGGAACTCGATGCAGCGGGCAATATCTACGCCGTAGGCATTAGAGGATTATTGTACGGGCGGCAGGCGAATGTCCTGGCGTAACCGGATATATCTATGAAGAGGAGACCTTGAGCATGAGCGCCATCTATCACGGCAAGGACCGGGTTCCCATTCCTCCCGCGGACGCGCAACAGTTCACTACCGTCTGTTCTTATTGCATCGTCGGCTGCGGGTACAAGGTCTACAAATGGCCGCTCGGCAAGGAAGGGGGTGCCTTGCCGCACCAGAATGGTTTGGGAGCCGACTACCGCGTCCAGCAGCCGGAACGATCCGGCACCTGGATTTCACCGGCTATGCACAGCGTGGTGACGGAACGAAGCGGCCGGCGGTTCAACATCGTCGTCCTCCCGGATAAGGACTGCGTCGTAAACAACGGTAACCATTCCGTCCGCGGTGGCACGCATGGCAGTGTGCTGTATGCCCCAGATCGTCCCACGGCGGATCGATTGACCCACCCGCTACTCTATCGCGGGCGGGGTCAGTTTCCCACCACCTGGGATGAGGCCATGGAATTGGGCGCGCGCGTGATCAAGGCTAGTCAAGATAAGTGGGGCCCCGATGCGATCGCTATGAAGTGCTTCGATCACGGAGGCGGCGGAGGCGGGTTTGAAAATAACTGGGCCGTCGGAAAATTTTTCTTCACGGGAATCGGAACGAAGATGGCGTCGATTCACAACCGGCCGGCCTACAACAGCGAAGTCTTTGCTTCCGGCGATGCAGGCATCGCCCCTCTCCCGTCCGCCTATCTCGATGCGGAGTTGGCCGACACAATCATGCTGATCGGCGCCAACTCTTACGAAACTCAGTCGATCTATTTTCTCGAACATATGTTGCCTAACGTAGCCGGCGGAACGATGGCACAGAAGCAACGCCTGATTCCCGGTGAACCCCATGCACCCGGCAAACTCATCATTGTGGATCCCCGTAGAACCGCAACCGTTGCCGTGGCGGAGGCCCATGCAGGAAAAGAGAATGTCCTGCATCTTCAGCTCAATAATGGCACCGATATCGCGCTTATGAATGCGCTCTCCCGCCTGATTCATGAACAAGGTTGGGGGGATCAAGATTTCATCACGCATCGGACGGAGAACCTCACAGCGTTCCAACAGGCGAACCTGTCGCAAGGCATCGACGAGGCAATTCAGCTGACTGGCATCTCGAAAGCCCAGATGATGCAGGCCGCCGAGTGGATCGCCAAACACAAAGCGACTAGCGCAAGACGGCGCACCCTGTTTCTGTACGAGAAGGGATTGATCTGGGGTCTCAAGAATTATGAGAACGTCGCCTCCGTCGTCGATCTTGCGCTGCTGACAGGCAACCTAGGCAAGCCGGGAACCGGCTGCGGCCGCCTGGGAGGACATCAGGAAGGGTATAGCCGGCCGGCCTATCCTGGCCAACGCCCGCCGGTGAATGTGGATGAAGTCGCCATTAAAGGCGGCGCATCAAAGGTGTTCTGGGTCGCCGGCTGCAATCCTGTCGGCGGAACGTTGAATGCGCAGAATTTCCGTATCGCCCTCGCTCAACGAACGGCACGGGTGAACCAAGCGCTCGATTCAACGAGCGGAGGGACCCTTGACGAGCGAGTGACCGCGATCATGGAGGCCCTCGATAAGGGCGGGCTGTTCCTGATCGTGCAAGATATTTATCCCATCGAAACCGCCAAGTATGCGCACTTGGTGTTACCCGCGGCGCAATGGGGGGAGATGAACCTCACATCCATCAATGGGGAACGACGGCTGAGGCTCTATCAGAAATTCATGGATGCGCCGGGCATCGCCGAGCCGGATTGGAAGATCATCGCGCGGATGGCGCAACGTCTTGAGTCCGCCTATCGCGCTGAAGGCAGGATGGAAATGGCGGCCCGCTTTGCCGGCTTCGACTGGAAATCCGATGAGGAGGTGTTTCGCGCCGCTTCAGCAGGCGTGGAAGGGGCCCAGGAAGACTATGGTCAAACCACTTATGCCATGCTCCAGACACTGGGCGCAAATGGGGTGCAAACGCCGGTGCAGAGTATCAGCAACGGAATGCCGATTGGCACAACACGCCTTTATGCGGACAATAAAAAGTTCACCTTCATTCCCGCATCCTGGCCCGGCTTTCCCCCGCAGATCCAGCGCCTGATCGACGACAAGCGGTATCCGTTCTGGGTAAACAACGGCCGGGCCAACCACGGCTGGCAAACCCTCTATGACGATCTTCGCAAACCGTACGTCATGGGCCGTGAGCCGCTCCCCCATGTGGAAATTCATCCGCAGGACGCGGCGCACCTCGGCATTGCCAACGGGGATCTCGTCGAACTCTTCAACCCCTATGGATCGGTCACGGCAATGGCTGTCCTCACCGACGCAAACATGCTCGGCCACGTTTTCATGCTCTTCGAACATCCGAAGGGCTGGCTCAACAGTCTGACGACCGACTATGTGGATCCGGCCACCACGATCCCCTATTACAAAGGAACAAAGGCAGGGATAAGGAAAATCGGCGGGCTGCCGGACATGAACGAACGTTTAAGTTTTGTGCCGACGAATCGTGCTTGAAGCGCCAACGTCGAAGTGGTTTCATGACGTTGCTTGAGAGGTAGTCTTGTGCAGATTGTGTTCATCATCCTGCTGTGGCTTTTGACTGCAAGCTGCGTCACGACAGTCCCGTCGCCGAGAGTCATCCGGGAGTCCGGTGAAATCCTCGTTCGGCTGGATCAGGCCAAGACCTGTGAACTCGTCAACCAGGGAACCCCACTGTCACATCCCGTGCGGTTTACAGGGGAGGAGGTGCGGGCCTTGATTGCTGCCTTGTCCGCTCGCGAAAAAGTGGGGCTCTTGAGCTCCTTCGCTGCCACGCCGGAAACCCCACGACTCTTTAATAACCATGACCTCGAGCTGCTGGGTCCTAGCGTTCAAGACGCATTGGCAAAAGCCACGCCGGAAGAGGTTGTGGTATTTCTCCTGGTCAAACCGGCAAGGGAATCACTGAGTCTCATCACATCAGGCGCGCTCTCAATCCAAAACGATACGCTCTCGGTGGCACTCTCAAATTTTAAGCATCCGGTGCGCACCAACCTCTCGGAAGTCGGTGCGATTGACCGCCTCAGCGACGTGCGAGAAACGTTACGGTATGTGCGCACCTCTCCCTGTGCCTCCGTCGGCGAACAGGATTTTGCCCTATTCTTTGACACCCCTCATCTTCTCACAGAAGCCCGCTCGGGCAGTCTTATCCGCTACCCGGAGCGGACCCTGTCGATTGCCTACCCGGCGTTTCTCGCGGCACATACCGAGGCGAAACTGGAAAGGAGGGAGGTCGAGAGCGTTCATTCGGCATCCACACACGACACCGGAGAAAACCAGGTCATTGCCGAGCTCAAACGCCGAGTTGCCGAACTGGAGCGCACCAACCAGGCCCTGACTAGTCGCACTCGCAACAGTTCATCTGAGAGCATGAGCGATTCTCCCAAGCCGACATCCGGAGACTCATTACACTCCGATACCGACGCACAGGTCCGGCTCATTGAGGTCATTCGATTGTTGGAAGCCCGGGTAGCGGAATTAGAACGTCAGATCGGGCAGGAACGCGGCCGCTGACTGAAGCTTTCACACCCCGGCCGCAAGGAGAGACTGATGGATCGCGGCGGCGATTTCATCACGCACACGCCGAAAAACCTGCCGGCGTTCCCCCTCATCCAACACCCCTGCCGGATCGTCAAAGCTCCAATGCAGCAGATGGGTGGGCCCCGGCCAGATTGGGCAGGACTCTTTGGCCCGGTCGCAGACCGTAATGACGTAATCGAACGACTGCGTCAGGAATTCAGAGACATGTTTTGACCGATGTCCCGCCATGTCGATGCCGACCTCGGCCATCGCTTCGACCGAGCCAGGATTCAAGCCAACCGGGTGAGTGCCCGCGCTGAACACCTCAAACCGATCGCCAGCCAGATGCCGCAACCACCCCTCCGCCATCTGACTGCGTGCGGAGTTGCCGGTACAGAGGAATAACACTCGCGCCTTCATGCGCCGCCCTCCTGATCGAACCAATGCCGGGTCTTGTTGCAGACACTGCAGACGGACAACATGACCGGCACTTCCACCAACACCCCGACCACCGTCGCCAACGCGGCACCGGACTCCGGTCCAAACAGGGCGATGGCCGTCGCCACAGCCAATTCGAAAAAGTTGCTGGCACCGATGAGCGCTCCCGGCGCGGCGATCGCGTAGGGAACCCGCCACCGATGCATCAGCCCGTAGGCCAGCGACGAATTCATATAGACCTGCAGGAGAATCGGCACTGCGATCAACACGACATGCACAGTCTTCCCCAGGATGTTTTGCGACTGAAACGCGAAGATGCACACCAACGTGAGAAGCAGTGCCGCGATCGTCACCGGCGTGAATCGGGGCAGAAACAGTTCTTCCATCCACCGCAGTCCATACCGACGAACCAGCCACAGTCGGAGCCCGGCGCCGACGACCAACGGAATGACGATAAAAATCGCCACCGAGTACAACAACACATCGAACGGCACGGCCAACGATGACGCGCCGCTTACCAGCAACCCGACAATCGGGACAAACAGCACAAGCATGATCAGATCGTTCACGGCCACCTGGACAAGCGTGTACGCGGGGTCTCCGTCCGTCAGGTAACTCCACACAAACACCATTGCCGTACAGGGCGCCGCAGCCAGGATAATGGTACCTGCGATGTATTGGTCGGCCTCGGCGGGTGAGATCCAGGCTGAAAATACGTACCGGAAAAACACCCAAGCGAAGAACGCCATGGAGAAGGGCTTCACCACCCAATTCACAAACAGGGTAATCAGCAGGCCGACCGGCCGCTTGCCCACGTCACGAACCGAGGCAAACTCAACTTTCATCATCATCGGCACAATCATCAGCCAGATCAGCACGGCAATCGGCAGATTGATGTGGCTGCCCTGTCCGATCTCAGCCCCTCGCAGGCTCGACACCAAACCGGGCATCGCCTGCCCGATCAGCACACCGGCCACCATGCAGAGCGCCACCCAGAGGGTGAGATATCGTTCAAAGAACGACAGCCGCTTCGTGGCCACTTGAGGCTGATCGACCGATAATGCGAGTTCCATCACCTTCGCTCCTTCGTGCTCTGGCTGCCCGGCGGAGTTAGACCGTCACGGCCGGTTTCTTGGCCCGAATGAATGCGCTCATGAACTTGCCCTCGACTTGGGCCACGAGCAGATCACTGGAGAGGTCTGTGCCGACCAGCAATTCCTTCACATCATCGGCGTGATAGATGCGCGTCGGCTCAATGCCGACCTCGACGAACCCCGCTTGGGTCAGCATGTCCCGATACTCCGTCTCTTCCAACGCGCCCGCCACACAACCAGCCCACAATTCGAGATTCCGTCGGATCTCCGAGGGAACCGGCCCTCGCACCACAATGTCGGACAACGCCAGCCGGCCTCCCGGACGCAGGACGCGAAAGGCTTCCGCCAGCACGCGCTCCTTTTCGCCGGACAAATTCACGACGCAATTGCTGATGATCACATCCACGGAACGATCAGGCAGCGGAATGTGCTCGATTTCGCCCTTCAGAAACTCGACGTTCTCCACGCCGGCTGCGCGCTGATTTTCTCTGGCCAACGCCAGCATCTCCTCGGTCATATCCAACCCATAGGCTTTCCCCGTCGGACCGACTCGCTTGGCAGAGAGCAACACATCGATGCCGCCGCCGGACCCCAGATCCAACACCGTCTCACCGGCATGAAGTTCAGCCAGCGCCGTTGGATTCCCACAGCCCAGCGAGGCCGCCACGGCATCCGCCGGCAACCCCTGACGCTCCTGATCTGAATACAGGTTGGACGTAATCGGATCGACATTCATCAGCGCGGGGGAGGCCCCGCAGCAGGAACTGCCTCCGCTCTTGGCTCGTGCGGCCGCTTCACCGTATTTCTCCTTGACCAGCTCTCGAATCGCTTGTGCGTCCATTTCGTCGCCTCCTCTTTTATGCATCAAGATTCATTGATCTATTAGGCAGAAAAAAATCAACAGCAGCCGGTGGCGCGGCGCGCCCGCTTCGCCTGCTTGAGCGAATCGACGAGGTCGTCGAGCTCGGCAAGGGCGTCGGCGTTCACGGAGTAGTACATCCATCGGCCCTCTCGTCGATCCACAATCATTCCCGCGTCCTTAAGCACCTTCAGATGAAATGAGAGCCGCGACTGCCCGGCCTGCAGGCGATCCGTCAGTTCGCACACACAGCACTCGCCCTCTTTCAGCTCGTCCAGAATCTCCAATCGCGTCGGGTCCGCAAGCGCGTGAAACAACTCCGCCGCCCGCGATGGATTTCGCACCGTGCTTCCCTTCATGACAAAAATATATATCAACGAATCTTGATAAGTCAACCGGCCGCCTTTATGTGTTGCTCGACGGTCCTCACTTTGCTAAGGTGATCCGCTGGCGACATTGCCACCCTCACTGAATTGAGCCACTACATGGTCTGGGACCCCAAAGACCCTTGGAGCAAGAAGGGCGACGATTTGGATCAGGCCTTCAAGCAGGCCCAAGGCCAACTTCGCAATCTGTTACCTACCGGCGGTTTCCGCAATCTTCTCCTTGTCGCCTTCACGGTCTTCCTCATTTGGCAAAGCGCCTTTATTGTGGCGCCGGACGAAGAAGGCGTGGTGAAACGCTTCGGCATCCCCGTGCGCGTCGTGGATCCCGGCCCACACATGAAGATCCCCGTCGTCGAAAGCGTGCTGCAACCGAAGGTGGCCAAGCTGCATCGGGTGGAAATCGGCTTTCGAACCGATCGGCAGGCGCGCCAGCAAATGGTGCCGCAGGAAGCCCTCATGCTGACCGGCGATATGAACATTCTGGCGATTGAATTTATCGTTCAATATAAGATCAAGAGCTCACGCGAGTATCTGTTCAATGTCGCGGACATCGACGACACGATCGGAAAAGCGGCGGAAGCCTCGATGCGGGAGGTGATCGGCAAGAGCAAGATCGACGAAGCGCTGACGACCGGAAAGGCACAGATCCAGCACGACACTCAGGAACTTCTCCAACACATCCTCGACGACTATAGGACCGGCGTGCAGGTTGCCGCGGTCCAGTTGCAGGATGTCGACCCGCCCGAAGCCGTGGCGGCCGCGTTCAAGGACGTCACCAACGCCAAGGAAGACCGCGAAAAACTGATCAACCAGGCCCAGGGCTACCGCAACGACATCACCCCCAAAGCCAAGGGTGAGGCGGCTCAGTTGGTGAACCAGGCCAAAGGGTATGCGCAGGCGCGGCTCAACCGCTCCCAGGGTGAAGCCAATCGATTCCTCGCAACGCTGAAAGAATACAACCAGGCGAAAGACATTATCAGCAAGCGGATCTATATCGAGACCCTTGAAGACGTGCTCCCCCACATCGATAAATTCGTCTTGGACGGCAAAGGAGCGGACCGTGCGCTGCCGTATCTACCGCTCGATCGGTTCTCCAAACCGGCCCCGTCCAGTTCGACACAGGAGCGCACGCCATGAGCAAGCAAGGATTTATCCTGGCATTTGTCGGCATTGTTCTCGGGCTGCTCGTCCTCGGTGCATCGCCTTTTTACATCGTCGATGTCACCCAGAATGCCATCGTGGTCCAGCTCGGAAAACCGGTCCGGAACGTCACCGAAGGGGGTCTCTACCTCAAACTGCCGTTCATCGAAGAAGTCACCTACTTCGACAAGCGCCTTCTGGACTACGACTCCAATGCGCAGGACGTCATTACCCAGGACAAAAAGACCCTGCTGCTCGATAATTTTGCGAAGTGGCGGATCACCGATCCGCTGAAGGTGTATCAGGCGTTCCAAAGTCAGCGGGGCGCGCTCCAGCGCCTGCACGATATTATTTATTCGGAACTGCGGGTGGAATTAGGCCGGCACGATCTGGCGGAAATCGTCTCATCGGCCCGTGCGCAACTCATGGCCGTAGTCACCCAACGCGCCAACGAAAAAGCGTCGGCCTATGGCATCGAAATCCAGGATGTGCGGATTAAACGAGCCGACCTGCCTGAGCAGAATGAAAAGGCCGTGTTCTCGCGCATGCAAGCCGAGCGGGAGCGACAAGCGAAGCAGTATCGCGCAGAAGGCGCGGAGGAGGCTCAGAAAATCAAGTCGGAGGCGGAGAAAGATCGGGAAATCATTCTGGCGGAGGCCTATCGAGAATCAGAGGAATTGCGCGGAGGCGGAGACGCCAAAGCGTTCCGCATCTATGCCGATGCCTATCGTCAGGATCCGCATTTCTTCGAGTTTACCCGCACCATGGAAGCTTATCGCAAGACCCTCAAGGACAAGACCACCATCCTCGTCAGTCCCGAATCAGAATTCTTCCGGTACCTAAAACAGCGTTAACACTGCACTACTGCAGACCAACAATTTGACCCGATTGTGGATCGACATCGATCCGTTCCCCGGCAGGCTTCTTCGGCAGACCCGGCATCAACTGCATGCCTGAGCAGACCGCGGTGAGAAACCCGGCCCCGGCCAGAATCCGCAACTCCTGAATCGGCACCGTGAACCCGGAGGGTCGCCCCTTCACCGCCGGGTCGTGCGATAGTGAAAGCGGGGTCTTCGCCATACAAATGGGCAGTCGATCGAATCCCAATCCTGTCGCCAGCTCTACGTCCCGCTCCGCCTGAGGCGAGAATGACACGCCGGCGGCCCCATAGATCCTGGTGGCGATGGTCTCAATCTTCTTCTTGATGGGTGAGGTCACCTCATAGAGAGGGCTGAATTGCGTACCTTGCGCAGCAACCTTGACGACCGCCCTGGCCATTTCCTCGGCTCCCCGTCCGCCATCGGACCAATGGGTCGACACCGCGGCCGCCGACGCGCCGGCGGCCAGCGCACGTTCGCACACCCAGTTTAATTCATCAGACGAATCATCCTTAAAGGCGTTCACCGCGACCACAACCGGCACTCCATGGGCTCGGACATTGGCGATATGCTGTTCGAGGTTGGCAAAGCCCTGCTCCAGCGCCGCCTGATTCGGCCCCGTCACACCGGGAGGCAGCGGAGCACCGGATTTCACGATTCCCCCACCGCCATGAAGCTTAAGCGCACGCAAGGTCGCCACCACCACCCCGACATCCGGACGAAGACCGGACGTGCGGCACTTAATATTGAAGAACTTTTCCGCGCCTAGATCACTCCCGAATCCAGCTTCGGTCACCACATAGTCTGCACAACGTAACGCCAACCGATCGGAGACAATCGAGCAATTTCCATGCGCGATGTTGCCGAACGGCCCGGCATGAACGAACGCGGGAGTCCCCTCCAAGGTCTGCACGAGATTCGGCAGTAACGCATCCTTCAGCAAGACGGCCATGGAGCCGGCGCAACCAAATTCCTCAGCACGGACCATCTGTCCGCCCTCAGTCAGGCCGATCAGAATTCTCCCGAGGCGTTGGCGAAGATCTGCATGGTCGGTTGCCAGGGCCAGCACCGCCATGACCTCCGACGCCTCCGTGATCACAAACTTCCCCGGCCGCCGCCCGGTTTCCTCTCCCAGAAGAATGTCGCGAAGCGCGCGATCACTCACCCCAAGCGTGCGAGGCCATCTGATCCCTTTCGGATCGACCTTGAGCGCATTACCGTGAAACAGATGGTTATCGACAAATGCGGAAAGGAGATTGTGGCTCGCAGAGACGGCATGCGCATCGCCGGTGAAATGTAGATTGATATCTTCCATCGGGTGGACCTGGGCTCTCCCGCCTCCAGTACCGCCCCCCTTGATTCCGAAGACCGGTCCCAAGGAAGGCTGCCTGAGCGTGACGGCGGCCCGATGGCCTAAGCGGCACAACCCCATGCTCAGCCCAATTGAGGTCGTAGTCTTGCCCTCGCCAAGGGGTGTTGGATTGATGGCCGTAACCAGGATGTATCGTCCCAGCGGTCTGTTCTGGATTCGCTCACCCAGCGTGGGAGCGATCTTGGCCTTGTAGCGCCCAAAGGGGATGAGATCATCAGAATGAATGCCTAAGGACTGTGCGACTTCGAATATATGCTTGTGAGGGACGGAACGGGCTATCTCCAGATCAGTCATGCAATGTTCCTCGTGATAGCAGGAATTTCAAGAAAGTGCGGAGTATACCACGGCACTCGGCGAAGTGAGGGAGCACAAGGACAGCATCACAGGTGGCGGTGATAGCAGAGGCCGTTACGAGAATGGAGATGAAAAAGCAGGAGGAAGAACGGAAAGGACTAGCTTCAATCGAAGGCCGAGACGATGCGGGACGACTAGTCGAGAATAAACTTGGTCGGATCCAACGATTGGCCATTCTTCTTGACCATGTAATGGAGATGCGGCCCCGTGGAAAGCCCAGTGCTGCCAACAAGCGCGACCACATCACCGCGCTTCACTCGCTGCCCTTCTTTCACCAACGGCTTAGCAAGGTGTCCATAGACCGTCTCAATCCCATATCCATGGTCCAGCTTAACCATATTGCCCATTTTCGAGTCAAAGGCCACGGTGACGACACGCCCGAGCGCCGGAGCCTGGACGGGGGAATTTGCCTGAGCACCGATATCCAGCCCGTCATGCCAGGCCGGCTTTTCGGTAAATGGCGAGACCCGGGGGCCAAACGCCGAGGTCACCCATCCGCGCACAGGCCAGATGGAGGGAGTTGACGCCCACTGAGTCGAACGCTGCGCTGCAACTTGGGTCAGGCTTTCGAGGGCTTCCTCCTGTTGCTGAGCCTCCCGGACAAGGGCATCAAGGCTTTCGCGAACCTGCTGAGTGACCTCTTCAATACCTTCCGTAGCAAAATCAACCTCGGACTGATTGGCATCACGCGCTTCGGAGACCTGCTGCCGAGGCTCCAGCCCAGAAGTGGTTGATCCAGTCCCCTGCACACCGGTTTTTCCATCGGGTAATGGACCGTCCTCACCACCCCGTCCATTGGCCAAATCCCCAGCCGGCTTGCTGGCGTCAATTCCCAGCATGACCCGAAGCCGTTGATTCACCTCTCCCATGGTCGAAAGACGCTTTTTGAGGTCATCAATCGCGGCGGAAAAGGCAGCCGTCTGCTCACGCGCGCCCATGGCCTCAGCCCGGAACGCCGACAATTGCCAGACTTCTCCAGTCCGAATCACATAATGAGAGATAACGAGCAGATCTGCCACGACCAGGATCGCAGCCAGGATCAGGAGCTTGCGCACGAATTTCCGTGGAAAACTAAACCGCAACGGCTTGGAGGAGGACCCCCGAAAGACCACCACAGTATAAGCATCACTTGTTTCGGCCGCTTGTTGGCTCATAAGGACGCTCTCCCCTTCACGGATTCAACCAAGAATTCAGCCACTGGCTCTTTGCAGTGTACTGATCTCTGGCGCGATGGTCAACCCTTTGTTTTCAAAAGTTACATTATTAGAATCAACTACTTACGAGTCTCTTCCCGGACCCATTCCAGGTAGGGCGCCGATCCCGCAATGACCGGAAGTGCGATGATCTCAGGGATAGTGTAGCTATGATGCCGTCGAATGACTGCTTCGAGCTCCGGGTATCGCTCCAGGGTTGTTTTGATGAGCATCAGGCATTCATTTTCGACGTTGATCTTATGCTCCCAACGGAAAATCGATCGAATGCCATTTAAGACATTCGCGCAGGCAGCAAGTCTGGACTCTACAATGATTCGCCCGAGTCTTTCTGCCTCCTCGGCCGTTGCCGCAGTCACAAACACTACTACCTCAGAACCGTTCGCTCCCACGTCTCCCCCACAGCTCTAAGCAAATTGCGTGCCGATGCAGATCAGCAAACACTGTTTGCACTTCATTTATCAATCACTTACGACAGAATTCTACCCCATCCTCCGTGCCGATTACGCTCAAAAAACTAGGCAGGATTTGCACAATTCGACAAAAAACGTCCATCTCCCGAAGCGTTATCTGCCGACCGATTGTCAGACCACGGCCATCGTCCTCTCATCCATACACTTCGGTCTGAATCCGCTAAGTCTTGAGATCAGACCCCACGCGACGAGTGGCTGACCACGCCGGAGTTGACACCACTTTTTCGGCTCCTTATGATCCGATCGTATGCATGGAGGTGCACTGATGAGTTTCACGATTACCCCTAAGGATCTCAAGTCGAGGCTGGATAAAGGCGACAAGCTGGTACTGGTAGACGTCCGGGAGCCATGGGAATATGCCATCGCCAAGCTGGAGGGATCCATCCTGGTCCCGCTGGCGACCCTGCAGCAATCTCTTGGCAAACTTGACCGTGACGCCGAGATTGTCGCCGTGTGCCACCACGGAATGAGAAGTGCGGATGCGACAGGGTTTCTGCTGCAGCAAGGCTTCGGAAAGGTGAAAAACCTGATCGGAGGCATCGATGCCTGGTCTACTCAAGTAGACCCATCCGTGCCTCGCTACTAGCTCAGGCAGTTAGCCGAGCCCGTCGCGAAAATACTCGACCGTCCGCCGCAGCCCCTCCCGCAGATCGACCTTCGGTTCCCACCCAAGGTCACGGTGGAGCTTTGTGGAGTCGATGACGCTTCTGGCTTGCTCGCCTCGCTTGGCCGGGCCATGCACTTCCCTAAACTCTACCTTGGTTAAATCGACGACAATTTTGAAGAGGTCGTTCACGGACGTCTCGATCCCCGTGCCGACGTTGTACACCCCCTCCACCTCAGGACCCATCGCCATCAAATTCGACTCCACGACGTCCTCGACAAACACAAAATCGCGAGTCTGACGCCCGTTTCCGTTCACCACCGCCTGTTCGCCACGCAGCATCTTTTGAATGAAAATGGCAACGACTCCTGCCTCACCCTCCGGATCCTGCCGCGGCCCGTACACATTGGCATATCGAAGACTCACCACTTGAATGCCGCTCAACCGGTGGTAGTAGGATAGGTAATGCTCCCCGCATAACTTGCTGATGCCGTAGGGCGACAGTGGCTGAGTGATGTGGGTTTCCGGTGCGGGAAATGCCAGCTGCTCGCCATAGATCGCCCCGCCGGATGAGGAGAAGATGACCTTGCGCGCGCCATGTTTCGACGCTTGCTCCAGCACATTGAGCGTCCCGAGCACATTGACCTGCGCATCGAACATCGGATCTTCGACCGAACGCCGCACGTTCATCTGAGCGGCGAGGTGGAACACGATCGACGGCCGTTCATTGCGAAAAATCCGTTCCAGCTTAGGGTTTTCTATATCCAACTTGTAGAATTGGGCCGCCTTGGGGACGTTTTTTCGCTTTCCTGTGACAAGATTATCGACCACCACAACATCATGCCCCTCCTGGAGCAAACGATCCACGACATGTGACCCGATAAACCCTGCGCCCCCCGTGACCAAGACTTTCATACGTCTCCTCGCCTCTCCTTCGTCTGCGGATGTGCCGATCCCCTGACCAACAATTGATGGTCAGCCTACACCTTCTGCAGGCTTCCGCAAAGTGTTTTCGTGTTGCCCTTGCGCGTGAACGTCCCGGACGAAACCCGCCGCAGACCCACTGATATCCATACTCATATCCCTCACGCCCTGCGCCGGAACCAGGCCAGGATTTCCCGATTGCCCTTTCGGCCCTCGATGGGCGACTCCATACGATCCGCCAACTCCAGCCCCAACTGCTGCGCGCACGCCACCACTTTGTCGGCCGCCCCTTCCCGCAAGCCATCATCACGAACAATCCCGCCCCGTCCGACAAGGCCTTTCCCCACTTCAAACTGCGGTTTGATCAACGTGATCACGAACCCAGACTGAGTGAGATAGGGCACAACACAGGGCAGCACGAGGGTCAGCGAGATAAACGACACATCGATGACAATCAGATCGATCGGATCCCGGATCGCACTTGGCTCAAGATATCGGATGTTGGTCCGCTCCATGAGCACCACGCGCGGATCCTGGCGTAGCCGCCACTCAAACTGGCCATACCCCACATCGACGGCATAGACACGCGCGGCGCCGCGCTGCAGCAGACAATCGGTAAATCCCCCGGTCGAACACCCGACGTCGAAGCACATCATTCCTTTCGGATCGACACGAAATTGATCCAGCGCGCCGGCTAACTTCTCGCCCCCGCGACCGACGTAGGGCGACCCAGGCCCGGTCAGCTCCACCTTCGCATCCAACAAGGTCGGTTTCGCCGCCTTATCAACCACCACCCCATCCACACGGACGAGGCCGGCCAGGATGAGTCGAGCCGCGTCTTCCCGACTGGCAACCAACCCTCGGCTGACCAGCACGCGATCCAGCCGTTCCCGCTCTGGGCGTAATTTCTGGCTCATAGGCTGTGATAGAAGTGTACCTGCGACAGACACGGGCAACGTGAACGCCCGCGCATCGATCAGACCGTTACTGAGGGCGCTCCGACTCATCCTCGCCGGGAGAAAACGCTTGAATCCGCTTCTTGCCGTCCTTCTCTTGCACCAGGATTTCAACCTTCCGCTCGGCATCCTCCAGCATCTTCAGGCAGGTCTTGGACAACCGAATCCCCTCCTCGAAAATCTTCAGCGAGTCATCGAGAGGAAGATCGCCCTTTTCAAGTTCGGCAACAATCGTTTCCAATCGTGCCATTGCATATTCAAACTTCACGGCAGCCACAACAACTCCCTTGCTCATTCATCAAACAGAACATTATTGCCTGCCCCACCGGTGAGGTCAAGGCATCGACGGCGGCAGCACCTCATTGATGTGGCACAACAGACGCCCCTCGGCCAGCCGCGCCTGCACCACATCCCCGACCGCCACTTCTGACGCCAGCCGAACGATCCGCCCGGACGGAATTGCCTGGATGACGCTATACCCGCGGCTTAAGATCGCCAATGGACTGAGAGCGTCCAATGCCATCATGTACGACGCAACCGCTTGCCGCCTGGACATGAGTCCGCGTCTGGCTTCTTGCTCCAACCGTTTGTACAGTTGCGGGATCACCACCAACGCGGTCTGAATCCGGTTGTGCGGCCCTTGAGCCAGCAAGGCATGTTGCCGCTCCACCATCCCGCGGTGGAACAGGGTTAATCGTTCGGTCAGCGTGCGCGTCAATCCGTCTCGCAATTCATCGAGATGCTGGGCATGCGCCTGCACTCGAAAGCGCATGTCGCGCATCACTCCAACCGATCGCTCGAACCGATGGCGCTGCATCTCCAACAACGTGCGCACGACTCGATACAGACGATCCGACGTCTCACGTAATCGCTCCACGATTTCGGCCAACACCGGCACCACCGCCTCGGCCGCAGCAGAAGGTGTCGGAGCCCGATAGTCCGCGGCAAAGTCGGCAAGGGTCACATCGATTTCATGCCCCACGGCAGACACGACCGGAACCCTCGACTGCACAATGGCGCGAACGACCACTTCTTCGTTGAACGCCCACAAATCCTCTGAGGCACCGCCTCCACGCCCGACGATCATCACCTCAACCTGGGGCATTCCGCTTAACGTCGTGATCGCTTCCGCAATTTGCTCGGCAGCTCCCTCGCCCTGGACCGGCACGGGCGCGATGAGAATATTCGCGACCGGACAGCGGCGACGGAGGCCCGCCACAATATCGCGGACCGCGGCCCCGGTGCGAGACGTCACCACCCCGACCGTGCGCGGAAAGGGAGGCAAGGGACGTTTTCGCGCGTCATCGAACAATCCTTCTCGCGCCAACCGCTCCTTGAGCTGCTCGAACGCCAGTTGAAATGCCCCGACGCCCTTCGGTTCCAGCGAGTCGACGATCAGTTGGTACTCGCCACGCGGCTCGTACACCGAGATGCGCCCGCGCGCGACAATCGCCAGGCCCTCCTGCAGCGTGAACCGAAGCCGCGAGGCACCGGATCGAAAAAGCACCCCGCGAAGCTGGCTCTGCTCATCTTTCAGTGTGAAATACAGGTGCCCGGAAGACGGGGCGCGAAGGTTGGTAATTTCGCCCTCGATCCAGATATCCCGGAATTGCGCTTCCAGGGAATCGCGGATAAGTCGCGTCACGTCGGATACGGAAAGAAGCAGAGGGAGCGGAAGGGTTTGGCCGGTCATAGCTTACCGAGCCTGAGAAAATGGCTAGGCGAACAGATCAATCCACCACTCGGATTCGTTCAATCGACAAAGCCTTGCCGAGCGTGGCATCCAGTTCCATCAATACCGCGCAGAAGACGACGGGACCCGAGGCCACTTCAAAGCGCCGCGGCATTCCGGTGAGAAACTTTTCGATCGCCAGTTCTTTTTTAATTCCGATCACCGAATGAAGCGGACCGGTCATGCCGATATCCGTGATGTACGCCGTGCCTTTTGGAAGGATTTGCTCATCAGCCGTCTGCACATGGGTGTGCGTCCCCGCCACAACCGTCACCAGCCCGTCCAAGTAATGCCCCATCGCCATCTTTTCAGACGTCGCTTCGGCATGCATATCGACCACGATCGCAGACACCTGCGTCTTGAGACGTTCGATTTCCCGCTTCGCGACCTGAAACGGACAGTCGATCGTCGGCATGAACGCCCGCCCCATCAAATGCAGAACACCCAACGATTCGCCACCGGGAGTGGTAAACACATAACTGCCTCGGCCCGGCACTCCGGCGGGATAATTCGCAGGACGCAAGAGACGCGGTTCACGAGGAAACACATCGAGGATTTCCTTCTTGTCCCACGCGTGATTCCCCGTGGTGATGACCGACACCCCGAGATCGAACAGATCGTCCACCAGGTCCGGAGTAATACCGAATCCGCCGGCCACGTTCTCGCCGTTGCCGACCACCACATCGATGGAATGGTTGGCAATCAGTTTCGGCAGGAGGCGAGCCACGGACCGACGCCCTGGCTCGCCCATGATATCGCCGATCATCAGAACCTTCATACCCGTTCGCTCATTTCGCAAAATCGACGAACCGGCTCTCCCGGATCACCGTCACCTTGATTTGCCCCGGGTAGGTCAGCTCCTGCTCAATCTTCTTTGCCAGATCCCGGGACAACTGGAAACATTCCGGGTCCGTCAGATCTTCCTGTTTCACAATGACACGAATTTCACGACCCGCTTGAATCGCATAGGCCTTCTGTACACCCTTGTGGGCGGTCGCCAGCGACTCCAACTTCTCCAGCCGCTTCACATACGACTCCAACGCTTCACGGCGTGCCCCCGGCCGTGCCGCCGACAGCGCTTCCGCCGCCGCCACCAGTACGGTCTCCGGACAAATGGGCTCAACCTGTTCATGATGCGCCGCAATGGCATTCACCACTTTGGCGTTTTCGCCGTACTTCTTGGCGATCTCCGCACCCAGCATGGCATGCGGCCCTTCTTCCTCGTGACTGACGGCCTTTCCGATATCGTGCAACAAGGCGCCGCGCTTGGCGAGCTTCACGTCGAGTTTCAACTCGGAGGCCATGATGCCGCAGATGTAGGCCGCTTCCCGCGCATGGTACAGATTATTTTGCCCATAGCTGGTTCGGTACTTGAGCCGCCCCAACACCTTGACCAACTCGGGATGAAAATCAGACAGGCCAACCTCGAAGATCACCTTTTCAGCCTCTTCGATCATCAGCTTCTCGATATCGATTTTCACCTTTTCGACGATCTCTTCAATGCGCGTCGGGTGGATTCGGCCGTCGTGCATGAGCCGCTCAAGCGAGACCTTGGCAATCTCACGACGCAGTGGATCGAACCCTGAAATAATGACCGCCTCCGGCGTTTCATCGATAATGAGGTCGATCCCCGTCGCCGCTTCGATCGCCCGGATATTCCGCCCCTCTCGACCGATAATCCGGCCCTTCATGGCATCGTTGGCAATGGGCACCACGGAAATGGTGGCTTCATTCACATAATCCCGGGTCACCCGTTGAATCGAGCTGGCGATGATTTCCCGCGCCTCCCGGTCGGCATTTTCCTTAGCCTCTTCGAGCAGGCGTTTGGCCAGGCCGGCCGCTTCCAATCGCGCCTGGCTATCCAAATCCTGAATGAGTTGCCGCTTGGCTTCCTCGGCCGTCAGTCCGGCCGCCCGCTCAAGCGCCTCACGATGCTGTTTCAGCGCCTGCGCGCAGGCCGCGTCCTTCTGAACCAGTGCCTCGTCACGCTTCAGCAAATCCTGCTCCCGCTTGAGCGCGTCCTGATCCCGCTTCTCCAGCAAGCTGAGCTTACGATCCAGGCCCTCTTCTCGTTGGGACACACGGCGTTCTGAATTGGAAACTTCGGCAAGCTTGGCCTTTTGTTCCTTTTCGAGTTCGATTCTGGCCTGAAAGACCAGATCCTTGGACTCCAGCTTGGCCTCTTTGACGAGGTTCTCCGCTTCACGCTGAGCCGATTGAACGATCTGCGCCGACTGGTCCTCGGCCTCTGCACGCCGTGCCAACGCCGACCGACGGCGAAAGACCTCATACAGGCCGGCACCTAGGATCGCTCCCACTAATCCGACAAAGATGTACGCAACAACGCTGAGAGAAATGGGAACCACCTCCCTTACGGCAGCGGGACAGTAGACGCTGTCACCCTGCGAATAATCACAGCCAGTGTTAAAGGGGGAGCATGGAGCGTGAGAAAGGAATGTCTACGCGTGAAGGGGAAACACCTGACTTCTTGAGCCAGTAGAAACGAAGCGTGGAATCGCCGCCGCTAATTCACGTGGAGGAGTGGTCGACTTCGACCCGAATCAATCCGTCTATCACTTCGAAGGTGCACAGACCAAGGCCCCCGGTCGGGGATCGTCACAGGTTGCGAGCACAGGGCAGGCCATGGCACATCCGCAAGCACCTGCTCTCCGCACATTGTTACACCTTGGGAACACACCTGCCGCCCAGACATGTCAGCCTGGGAGCCTTCACTCATCCACACTATCACGACCACTGTGAATAACAGCACAAAAACAAGCGATTCCATATGTTTAGCGCTCAAAAACCGTCGTCAGATTTTCCGTCCTTGTTCGAAGCTTCCTTTCCTCTCCTGCTCTTGTTGACCCTCAGGTCAATACAACACAGAAACGATAACAAAGCAGTGCAGTGAAAGCAAGGCGAAACTCACCGTGCCAGGATAGGCGGCATTTGCTGATCGATCGATTCCATCAGGGAGGCTACGCGACGATCCGCGTCGGCCTCTCCCTGCCGGGACTTTCTCTCGGATTCCATCAATTCGTGGGCAAGATTGAATGCGGCAAGGACGGCCAGCTTGGCCGGGGTGGCGGATCGCATGCCGGCCGCCACCTGCTTCATCTGCTTATCGACCATCTCGGCCAATTGCTTCACGTACGATTCGTCTGCTTCCCCGTTGATGCTGTACCGTTGGCCATAGATCTCCACATCAATGGTCTTAGTCAACAGCCACCTCCTTGGGTTCATCCAGGCATTCCAACAGATCGATCTCACCGAGAACCTTCTCGATCCGTGAACGGATATCGATCCGCTCCTGTTCCCAGCGTCGGTTTTCGTCATCACGAACCGCAACCCGCTCCCGCGCCAGACGAAGCTCATCTTCTAATGACGCATTTTTCCGCTTGAGATCCTGCACCAGCTTCACCATATCGCGAATCCGAATTTCAAGGGCGTCGAGACGATCTAAAGTCATGGTATTTCCTCATATCAAAGTGGTGGTCGAACACATTGGGTGACGGGGGCGAAATATAGAAAGTTCGCTCCGGCTTGTCAAGAAAACGGCCCCGCTATGACGTGCCATTATGGAGACGGCGATATTCTCCATAGCTGCGCAAGACCCGTTTCACGTACAACCGCGTTTCCTGGTACGGGATGAGCTCCACGAACTCGTCCTGCTCCCGCCCTCGATGCACCGCAATCCAATTGTTTACGGCAATCGGGCCGGCGTTGTAGGCTGCGACCGCATGGGCCAGATTCCCGCTGTATTGCTCGAGCAATTGCCCCAAATACCGGACCCCCAGTCGAATGTTGGTTTCCTGGTCGAACAGCTCTTCTCGTCCGACCATTGGAAACCCATACCGTTGCGCCACCGCATTCGCCGTGACCGGCATCAACTGCATCAATCCCACCGCTCCAACCATAGAGACGGCCTTTTCATCATACTGGCTCTCTTCACGAATGATCGCGGCAGCCAGGTAGGGGTCAACAGCGGTGACGCCCTGAGCGGTGATCGTCGGAAGGAGGCCGGTCGGATAGGCCACAGTCCACAAGGCAGGCGCAGTCGGCAGCCCGCTTCGTTCCAGTTTCTCTTTAAAATGAACTTTCGCCACGCGTAAGGCCGGATGGTACGCCCCGACCTCACTGAGCAAGGTCGAGAAGGCCAGCAACACCTCCGGGTCGCGACTGTATTGCTCTGTGAGCGAGCCCAGTTCGCGAGCCGCATCCTGGGCGAACCCCAATATCTTCAGCTCGATGCCGCGTTGATAGACCACATGCCGTTCAATCTCAGGACGCCGATTCTCCGGCAACCGTGACGCCTCGTCGCCCACCGGACGTTCCGCGTCTGTCGCAACCGACGTGACCGGCGGCAACGAAACTCGTCGCGCAGCCAACTGGCAGTAATAACTGTAGGCGTGTCGCTGACAGAGGCGTGCATATTGATCGGCCACCGTGGCAATTTTTTCGCGCTCGTCCGCCCTTGCCGCCCAATACATGGCCTGAGGCTCGAAGCCATTGACATGCAACTCCACCACGGATCGAAACGTCTCGGCTGCGTCCCTATAGCGGGCCGTCCGATATTGCGCCCACCCGGCACGCCAGAGACCTTCCGCACGCTGACTCGCCGAGTCTCCCAACTTCGCCACCTGCCGGAACATCCCGATCGCCTCATCGAACTGCCCCTGATCCTCCAACCATACTCCGGCGAAGAGATGCACCATCGCCCGCTGGTCGCCACCAAGGGCCCCCTGTGCGGCCGAGCGTGCTAATGCAATCAGCTTGTCGCCCTGATTCTGCCGCAGATAGACCCGGGCCAGCCAGACCGTGGCCTCGGATGATTCCTGCACCCGATCCGCCACTAACCCGCGAAACGTCTCACGGGCCTGGTCATATTGCTTGAGCCGGACATAGGCCACTCCCAACTTCAAGCGGGCATCAAACCGGCGGGGGTGCCCGGGAGCCATGGCCAGAAAGCGGCGCAGCTCCTCGACCGCCTCCGCTTGCATGGCCAGCCCCAGGAAGGCCTGTGCGCGAATCGAATGGTCTTCGGCCATCGGCGCCCAGGATTCTCCGCCCAGCGCCGTATCCAACCGGGCTTTCGCCTCCCGCGCTTCAGGCGAGTGGGGATAACGAAGCCAGAGTTGCTTCAACGCAGTGCGCGCCTCCGGCAGTCGATTCTCCCGGATGTGGCACTCGGCCTGGTGCCACAAGGCCAACGGAGCCGCCGGGTCCTTATCCGCAAGCGCCACAGCCCGCTCCAGCCAGTCCACTGCGCGGAAGCACACATTCGCGCTATACCAGGCTTCCCCTGTTCTATACGCAGCCTTGGGAATCAGGTTCGAATCCGGCACGATCTTGGGAATCGTCTCCAACAGTTCGGCCGCCTGAATGGCTTCGTTCTGCTTCAGCAGCGATTCCCCGATCCAGAGACGGAGATAGTCGTCGAGCACCGGCATATCCGGCTGGACAACGCGCAGGAGTTTCGCCGCCTCGACCGGTTCCCGCTCGATCAACAAGACTCCCAGCACCACCCCGGCCCTCTTGGCCCAGATGGTGGAAGGATAGAGGTCGATCACCGACCGCAGCTGCTCCATCTTCAGCAGCATCGTTTGGTCGCGTTGAACGGGCAAGCCCGAACGCTCATTGAGCCCCACCGCGGAACGGAAACAGTCTTCCGCAGAGACGCAGGGGGCGATGGAAACAGGCAGGGGGCGCGGTGACTCGGCTGTGGCCGTCAAGAACAAGCTCGACAGCACAGACCACACGGCTAGAGCCGACAAGCTGATCCGCCAAGGAAGTGCGGTCACATTCTCATCCTGAGAAGAGGGTGAACCGACCCTATTATAGCCGAACGCTAAATAAACGCGACCTCGTTCGCCTTGCTTGTCACAAGATTTTTCCCTGTGCTAGGCTCCGGCATGCTTCGACAGACCGCTAGCCGCACGAATCTTCTGGCCCTGAACGAAACCGAGATGACCGCCTTCGTTGCGTCACTCGGATGGCCAGCCTACCGTGCATCGCAAATCCTGCGCTGGCTCTATCAGGAACGTGCCCGCACGTTCGCCGAGATGAGCAATCTCTCGCAGAAGGACCGGGAGTACCTGACAGGAAGCTGCAGTATCGAACGGACTTCGGCGGTCCAGATCTTTTCGTCGCAGGATGGCACGAAGAAATTCGTCCTCACGCTGGCCGACGGCAACCAAGTCGAATGCGTGCTCATCCCCGACGAGGACCGGCTCACCCTCTGCCTGTCCACGCAGGTCGGCTGCACGCTCGATTGCGGATTCTGCCTGACCGGTACGCTGGGGCTCCAACGCAATCTGCGCGCGCACGAGATCATCGACCAGGTCCTCCTCGCCCAGGACCACCTGGGAGCAGGCGAACGGTTGACGAACCTGGTCTTCATGGGCATGGGCGAACCCCTCGCCAACCTGGATGCCGTGGCCGATGCCGTCGCCCGCCTCACGAACAACACCTGGGGCTTGGGTTTCTCGGGTCGCCGCATCACAATCTCCACGGCAGGACTTGCCTCACGGATCAAGGACGTGGCCCCCCTCAAGGTGAACCTGGCCATCTCGTTGAATGCGACCACCGATGCGCTCCGCCTCCAGCTCATGCCGGCGGCCAACCGGCTCCATTCGCTCGACGCCCTGCTCGCCGCTTGTCGGGCCTATCCGCTGGCAGACCGTGATCGCCTGACCTTTGAATATGTGCTCCTCGCAGACGTGAATGATCGTGCCGAGGATGCCGCCCGACTGGTGAAGCTGCTTCGTGGCCTTCGCTGCAAGGTCAACCTGATCGCCTTCAACCCGTTTCCCGGCAATCCCTACCGGCGCCCCTCAGACGCTGCGATTGACACGTTTCAGGCCACCCTCCGCCGAGGCCATGTGGATGCCTACCTTCGCCGCAGCCGCGGCCGCGATGTCTTGGGTGCGTGCGGCCAACTGGGACGCCTCGATGCGTCCGAGGGCCACGTTGCCTTGACACAGATTCAGACCCGTTGTTAGCATGTTCTTCGTACATGCCTAAACAGAGCCCTACTTCCAACTCAGCAGCGGTTCAGTGCTCTATTCTCGCCTGTTCATTTCTCAGCTTCATCCTGTTCGCCAGCCAGACTTCCCCGGCCCGCGCCGTCGAGCCGAAAGAATACACCTTGTCCAACGACATGAAAGTGATCCTCGTGGAAGTCCCGAAGGCTCCCGTGGCGACCGTGCAGGTCTGGTACAAGGTGGGCTCACGAAACGAGGTCATGGGCCGGGCCGGGTTGTCGCACATGCTTGAGCATATGATGTTCAAAGGCACGGCCAAGTACCCCAAAGGCACCTTCTCCCGCCTCGTTCGCAAGAACGGCGGAATGGACAATGCCTTCACCAGTCAAGACTTCACCGCCTACTTTGAGAACCTGGCTGCCGATCGCGTGACGCTCGCACTCGAACTCGAGGCCGACCGCATGCAAGGGCTGATTCTCGATGCGAACGAATTCAAGACCGAACGGGAAGTGGTGAAAGAAGAACGCCGGTTGCGCAACGAAGACGATCCGCAAGGCGCCCTGGTTGAAGCCCTCTTCGCACAGGCCTTCATGAGTCACCCGTACCACTGGCCGGTCATCGGATGGTTCTCCGACCTCGATGCGATGAACCTCGACGATCTCCAGCGTCACTACGACACCTACTATTCGCCGAACAACGCCACCCTGATCGTGGTCGGCGACATCAAGGCAGACACGCTCCTGCCGACTATTGCCAAACTCTTCGAGCCGATCCCTAAAGGTCCGTCCCCCAAAGCCCTGGCCGTGACGGAAGCCCCGCAACACGGCGAACGCCGATTCCTTCTCAAGCGAGAAGCGCAGGTGCCGTTCGTCATGATGGGCTACCGTGTCCCCAACTATTCCAGCGACGACTCCTATGCCTTGAACGTGCTTGAGTCGATTTTGTCTCACGGCAAAAGCGCCCGGCTCTATCAAAACCTCGTGTACGAGCAAAAAACCGCCCTGGCGGTCGGCGCCGACTACGGATTGATGCAGGCTGATCCAGGGCTATTCTATTTCTATGCCGTAGTCAAACCAGGGGAGAAGGTTGAAGCAGTCGAAGATGGGGTGCTCAAAGAGATTCAGCGGATCCAAACCGAACCGCCGAGCGAACTCGAACTCCAGCGCGCAAAAAATCAGATCGAAGCGGCCTATATCTTCGAACAGGATTCGAATTTCCGGCAGGCCATGCTGCTGGGAGAAGCCGAAACCATCGGGGCGGGATGGCGCAAAGTCAGCCAGTTTGTGGAGCGCACCCGTGCCGTCACCGCACAGGACGTGCAGCGTGCGGCGTCGCACTACCTGGCCGCAGATATGCGCACCACTGGCATCCTGATCCCGCAACCTCCTCAAACCCAAGCCGCGTCACCGACACAACCCCACTAGCGAGCGATTCCGATGACGCAACAAGTTACCCTTCTACCGCGCCAACACCGAAGCCGCCGGCCTGTGGGTCTGACGTTAACGGGCCTGCTTTGTATGGCGCTCAGCCTTCCGCTCGCATTGGCACAAGCTGCGGACATCGTTCCCACCCGTTCCGTGACCGCGAACGGGATGACCGTGCTGTTTCTGGAACAGCATTTTCTTCCCACCGTGGAAATCCACGCGCTGGTCAAGGTGGGATCGGCCCAAGATTCGCCCGACAAGGCGGGGCTGGCCAATCTGACCGCCAGTCTCCTGGATGAAGGCACCGTGACCCGAACGTCTCGGCAGATTGCCGAACAGATCGATTTTGTGGGAGGCTCGCTGGAAGCCCATGCGGCGGAGGATTTCACCACCGCCTCCACCCGCGTGCTCAAGAAGGATGCAGACCTCGGCTTTGCGCTCCTGGCCGACATGCTCCAACATCCTGCGTTCCACAAGCAGGAATTCGAACGGGTCCGCACGCAGATCCTCGGCGAAATCGTCAGCGATGACGATGATCCCGGGAATGTGGCCATGAAAGCCTTCCACCAATTGATTTTTCACGGCCATCCCTATAGCTGGCCGGCCCATGGCACGGAAGAGACGCTCAACAAAATTACGGTCGCGGACATCCAGCAATTTCACGCCAGGGAATACCTGCCGAATCAAACGATCCTGGTCATCGTGGGGGACCTGACACAGGATCAGGCCGCCGCTCTGGTCCAGACCCATTTCGGCTCCTGGAAAAAGGGAACCCCCTCGCCCTACCAGATGAAGAAGCCGGCGACGATCGATCGTAAAATGGTCCAGCTCATCGAGAAGGATCTGACGCAGTCGACGATTGTCCTGGGACACACCGGCATCAGCCGGACAAACCCTGACTACTATGCCGTCACAGTCATGAATTACATCCTGGGGGCCGGTGGATTCTCGTCCCGCCTCATGGATTCCATTCGCGACAAACAGGGACTGGCCTATGGAATCATGAGCCAGTTCGACACCCGCTTGATGCCGGGCGCCTTTTTTATCAGCCTGCAGACCAGAACCGACGTCACAAACCAAGCCATCGCAGGCGTCCTCGCGGAGATCAAAGGGATGCGCGATGCCCCGGTCACGGACCAGGAACTCAACGAGGCCAAGTCCTTCATCGTCGGCAGCTTCCCGCTGCGAGTCGATTCCAGTGCAAAATTAGCAAACGTCCTCGCCCAGGTCGAGCTGTACAACCTTGGGCTGGACTACTTCACGCAGTATCCTAAAGCCATCGAAAAGGTCACGAAGGACGATGTCCTACGCGTCGCCAGGCAGTATCTCGACCCCCAACATTACGCCTTGGTCGTCGTCGGATCGATCGCGAAGGCCAAAGTCAAACAATAGCCGGCCACTGTCCCGCAACCTGGCCGCGCAGACCTAGAATCCCATGCTTTCCACAACTCCGTTGATTGACAAAGTCGCCCGGGCACGACAGATCCTTCGCGAGATGGGCTCGGTCATCGTGGCCTTCTCCGGCGGGATCGACAGTTCCCTCGTCCTCAAATTGGCGCATGATGAACTGGGCGCGCAGACCGTCGGCGTGACAGCCGTCTCCCCGACCCTTCCGGCAGCTGAGCTGGACGCGACACAGAAAATCGCCGCTGAGATCGGCGCGCGCCATCGCATCGTTGAAACCGATCAACTCGACATTCCCGAATTCGTCCGGAATGATGCCACCCGCTGTTACCACTGCAAGACCGACTTGTACTCCCTCCTCGACACGCTCCGGAGTGAATACGGGGCTGGATACATTGTCGATGGCACGAACGTGGATGACCTGGGAGACGACCGGCCGGGACTCAAAGCCGCTCGCGAGCGAGGCGTCCGCAGCCCGTTGCTCGAAGCCGGATTCTCGAAGGCCGACATCCGCGACGTAGCGAGAGAGCTACGCCTCTCCAATTGGGATAAGCCGGCAGCCGCCTGCCTCTCTTCCCGCATACCACGCGGCATCACGATCACGAGAAGCACACTTTCACGCGTGGAGCGTGCGGAAGATGCTCTCGCACAGGAAGGCTTTCGCCAATATCGTGTGCGAGACCATGGGGAGATCGCCAGAATAGAACTGGCCGTAGAAGAACTGCCGGGACTGCTGCAGCCGGGACGCAGGGAACGGCTGGCCGAAACCCTGAAGAAACTCGGTTATCGCTTCGTGACGGTGGATTTGGAAGGATACCGCCAGGGGGGTGTGAGTCTGACCCCCCCGGCGTAAGAGAGGCTAATTCCGGCTCTGATAGCTCTTTGCGAGGGCATCGAGGGCTTCGTCCGCCAGACGACGATGATCGCCTTCCGTCAGTGCCCGCCCGACAACTTTCTCAGCCACCATCATCGCCAAGTCGGTCGTTTGCGAACGGATGTCCTGGATGGCCTTCCGGCGCTCGGTCTCGATTTCGCGAGTCGCGTCACCCTTGATGCGTTCCGCATCCGCCGTCATGCGCTGTTCGTTCTCTTCCATCAGGCGTTGGGCACGTTCTTTGGCCTGTGCCAGGAGCGCCTCTGCGTCTTTGGCCGCCGTCGCCAGCTTGGCTTCGTATTCCTTCAGCTTGCGCTCGGCTTCGGAACGATGGCGTTCCGCCTGATCGAGACTGTCCTTAATCTTTTTCTCGCGCTCTTCCAGCATGCCCAACAGGCTGGGAAATGCATACTTGTAGAGCAGGAAGAACAGGATCCCAAAGGAGAGAATCTCCCAGAAGATCAAGGACGAAAAGAAATGTGATTCAAATTGAGGCATAGTCTATTACCCACATGAGTTGAGGTTCTGAGCCGGGAATAGGCCCCAGCATCAGGGCTCAGCCGTCGAAACGACTACTTACGCAAGCCCATGATGATGAACGCAATGACCAGCCCGTACAGTGCAATGGCTTCGACCAACGCGAATCCGATCCACATGTACTTGCCGACGCGGCCTTCCGCTTCCGGCTGCCGGGCCACGGCCTCGATCATTTTCCCGAAGATATACCCGATGCCCACACCGGCGCCGGCAAATCCTGCCGCCGCCAATCCCATACCCACCAACGCTGCTGCTGCTGCATCCATTGTTTGTCCTCTCCTCCCTTATGTAGACAACTCGACCTAGTGTGCGTGCTCGCTATGACCGTGCAGGGTAACCGCATCACCCAGATACACACAGCTCAGCACGGTAAAAATATAGGCTTGAATAAACGCGATACCGACTTCGAGTCCGTTCATGGCGATCGTGAACGCAAACGGCAGCCACCCGATCAGCAACCCACCGCTGATCGCCAGACCGAACAAGACGCCCAGAATGACGTGACCGGCGGTCATATTCGCAAACAGACGGACGGCCAGGGAAATGGGCCGCGCCAACTGACTGATCAATTCAATCGGAATCATCAACGGCAAGAGCCAACCCGGTGTCCCGGGCGGCACGAGAATGCCGAGAAACTTCATCCCGTGAAGGGAAAAGCCGAGCACAATACTCAGCCCGTAAACCCCTACAGCAAAGACCGCCGTCACAATGATCTGACTGGTCACGGTATAGGAACCGGGAATCAACCCGATCAAATTGGCAAAGAGAATAAAGAGGAACAACGTAGCGATCAGGGGGAAATATTTCATCCCCGGCTCGCCCATGGTGTCCAAAATAATCCCGCGAATGAACTCGACGATCAATTCGGCCAGGTTCTGCAACTTGCCAGGAACCAATTTACGGGCGGCCGCAGCCGAGATCATCAGGAACGCCACCAGGCCGACGATCACCCACATCAGAATCACGGCCTTGTTGATGGAAATATCCACCCCGGCCGGAACCAAGGGAATCAGATCGTGCAGTTCGAACGCATGTAACGGACTTTCTTCCACGATGATCCTTTATCAGTCAGACGATTCTGGTTAACTCTGCCATCGTTGCGCCGACCGATAGGCGCTCCGTACACCGGCTGCGGCACCCAACCCTAACCCCACCACCAATCCCCATGGATTAGAATCGAGCAGATAGGTGTCGACGACCCACCCCAGTCCTCCCCCGACGATCAACGCAGCAAGCAGTTCCGTCCCGATCCGGACAGCCTGCCCGAGCCCCGCATATAACGGATCCTGAGAGGGGGGCATCAGATGCTCACGTGCGGCACTCCTCAGCGCAATCGGAGAGAGTGCACCCATCGGCGGGCGCGCCATTCAAGCAAATTCGCTGGGGGCTTGTCAAGAAGTTGGCCACCTATGACCCGGCCGCTCGATGCGGTATAGTCATTTCTTCGAGTATGGCACCCCTCTAAAACGCAGGTTCATGAGTTTTTCCTCTCACCAGGCATTCCTGAGCGGACCGCCGCAACCGCTGGTGGTCGTGCGTCCACAACCGGATGTCGACGCGTTCGAGTTGTACTGTCGGCTGGCCCCGGCCGAACGTCCCTCGTTTCTCCTGGAAAGCGCCAACGGCACCGCCACCACCGCGCGTTATTCATTTTTCGGACGCGACCCCTATCTCACCCTGACAAGCCGCGCGCAGGGATACCGGATCGAGACCGAGGGACAGATCCGGCACTATCAAGGTTCCGGCCTTCAGGCCCTCCAACAGGCGCTCGCCGGATCGACCATTACCAAACCGGAAGGCCTCCCGCCGTTTTATGGCGGCGCGGTCGGATACCTCAGTTACGACCTCGTTCGTTCGTTCGAATTACTGCCGACCCTAGCCGCCGACGATCTCCACCTCCCTGAACTGCACATGGCCTTTTTCGACGTCGTGGCCGCGGTCGATCACCATACGCGACAGCTCTACCTGATGTATTGCCCCCCTCTGTCCCGATTTCAGGCGGAGCCGCGGGAGAAACTCTATCGCGAAGGCTGTGACCGGCTGGCTGAGCTGGACGCCCGCCTCACAAGCCCGGTCGCGCCCCTTACCTCCTCGCCCTGGCCCACTCAAACCATCTTTGTGCCCAGCCAATCGCGCGAGGCCTACAAAACTCGTGTGCGGCGTTGCCAGGACTATATCGCCGCCGGTGATATCTATCAGGCCAATCTGTCGCACCGCTTTACGCTCGATCTGAACGCCGCCGCGTCACCTACCGGATTCGAGGGATACTCAACCGAGCTCTATCGCCGCCTTCGCCGGGTCAACCCTGCGCCGTTCGCGGGGCTCGTCCGATTCGCTGACCTCAGCCTCGTCAGCAGCTCCCCTGAGCGGCTCGTGCGGCTGACCGGCTCACAGGCCAGCACCAGACCCATCGCCGGCACCAGGCCGCGAGGCACCGGTGTGCGACAGGACCAGCTGCTGCGCGCGGAATTGCTTGCCAATCCTAAGGAACGCGCCGAACATGTGATGCTGGTGGATCTCGAACGCAACGACCTCGGAAAGGTCTGCCGCTACGGCTCGGTGCGGGTCGATGAGTTCATGACCATCGAACAGTATTCGCATGTCAGCCACCTGGTGTCAGACGTGGTCGGCACCCTGCAACCGGGCGTCTCACCCCTCGACCTTGTGAAAGCCGTGTTCCCCGGCGGAACGATCACCGGTGTCCCTAAACTCCGTTGCATGGAAATCATCGAAGAACTGGAGCCGGTACGGCGTGGACTCTATACCGGCGCACTGGGGTATTTCAGTTGGAACGGCGACCTGGATCTGAACATTCTCATTCGTACGCTCGTGCTGACCAAGAACAGAGGGTATCTGCAGGTCGGGGCCGGCATTGTGGCCGACTCGGATCCCGACCGCGAATATGATGAAACGCTCGCCAAAGCGGGCGCATTTTTCAAAATACTGGAGGCTGGCCGCTGATGTGGGTGTTTCTCAATGATCGGTTTGTACGTAAGGAAGAGGCTGTGGTCTCCGTGTTCGACCATGGATTTCTCTACGGTGACGGCGTGTACGAAACCCTTCGTTCCTATGGATCCCGCATCTTCATGCGCGACCAGCACCTGGCCAGACTCCGGCGCTCCGCCGAAGCCATCGGCCTGGACATTCCTATCCCGGAGTCGCAATGGCCGGAGTTGCTCCATGAAGCGATGCGCCGGAACGGAGTCGGCAACGACCAGACGGATGCGTACCTCCGGATCACCGTCTCCCGCGGCGCGGGGGAAATCGGCCTGGATCCCAGTCTGTGCCCGCGGGCCACGGTGGTCATCATGGCAAAGCCGCTCCACCCCTCTCCTCCCATCCTCTCACGCGATGGTGTGTCGCTGACCGTCGCCACAACCAGACGGAATCTGCCCGAGGCGCTGTCTCCTCAGATTAAATCCACTAATTTCCTCAACAACATTCTCGCCAAACGTGAGTCGATTGCGGCCGGCACTTTCGACAGCCTGTTCTTGAATTGGAAAGACGAGCTGACCGAATGCACCGTCAGCAATCTCTTTTTCATCTCCGGCAACACCCTCCATACCCCGGCACTGGACTGCGGCATCCTGGACGGCATCACGAGAACCATCGTCATGACCCTCGCGCAAGAAGAGGGGGTACCCGTCCGGGAAGGTCACTATCACGTCGCCGACCTTCAACGCACAGATGAATGCTTTTTGACCAATACCAGTATGGAAATCATGCCGGTCAGCAGGGTCGATTCGTTTGCCATCGGCGATGGACGGCCGGGGCCGCTGACCCGTCGGCTGCAGACGCGATTCGCCGACAGCCGAACGAGGTTTCTTGAGCCAGCCTCGTAACGAATATGGCAATGCATATCCATAGTATCAATGAGTTACGCGGGAATAATCGGGCTAGTCAGGGACAACGTTTTTTGACAGGTCGGGGGTCCGATGCTACGGTTGAGACATCACAATGGGATTCAGTTCTTGCACGGGATCCGCAATCCAGATGGCCCATTTCAGCCGCACAGCAGCCCTCTTCTCAGTTGCCGCGGCACTGCTCCTGAGCGCCCTCCCCAGCCGGGCCGACGTCTATCAGTACATCGATGCCAACGGCACCATTTCTCTCACCAACGTGCCGAACGATCCTCGATACAGACGGGTGATTGCTGAACTGGCTCGCTCGCGCACGGTCATCTCGGACAGGGAATTGGAGCCGGTGATTGCGCGACATTCCAGAGCCCATCGCCTCCATCCGGCCCTGATTCGCGCGGTGATCAAGACGGAATCCGACTTCGACCCGCAGGCGGTCTCACGCGCCGGGGCGATCGGCCTGATGCAGCTGATGCCGCAAACAGCTGTGCGCTTGGATGTGCGGGATTCGTACAATCCGGATCAGAATATCGGCGGCGGGACGAAATATCTCAGACAGCTGCTGGATCGGTTTAACGGAAATCTTCCGCTGGCCTTGGCGGCCTACAATGCGGGCGAGCATGCCGTGGAGCGCTACCGAGGGCTTCCTCCTATCCCGGAAACCAGGCAGTATGTCCAAAAAGTGCTTCGATACTACCGCACCTTCCTTACGAACGACCGGCTTTCTTCTTCCCGGGCTTACCGCGCACAGGCGCTGGGGGCGAAAGCACGAGCGCTCGCTCCTTCAATGCCGACCCGCTAGTCAGCCCGTCCGCAAACAACAACTGGCTATGTTGTCGCCAGCCAGGCCGGTTGGCCTCCGGAAAATCCGAACGGTAGTGGGCCCCGACACTGTTTTCTCGCCACAGCGCCGCGTCGGTAATGCCACGCGCGACCTGTACCATGTTTTTGACTTCCAGGGCCGCGCGTGAGGCAAACGGTTTGGTCAGCAGGCGCATCCACCTCCCCAATTGTGCGGAGGCACTGATCAACGACTCTCCTGAGCGCACGAGCCCCACCTTCCCCCACATCAAGCGACGCAGTGAGCTTCGCAACTTCTCGGGATCGTCGAAGTCCGTCGGCCGGCCCTGCTCGAGTTCTTCCAGGTGAGGCATGTTCACCGGCCCTGTGAATTGTCCTGCATGGGCCACCGCGGATTGCGCGGCCCGCATACCGAAGACCAGCCCTTCCAGTAACGAGTTGCTGGCCAAACGATTCGCACCATGCACGCCGCTGCAGGCGACCTCGCCCGCCGCAAACAAGCCGGGCAACGTCGTCGCGCCCTGCACATCCGTCCAGACACCGCCCATCATGTAATGCGCGCTGGGGGAGACAGGGATCCATTCTTCGGTCATGTCGATGTCGTACCGCAGGCAGGTCGCATAGATGGTGGGGAATCGCCGCTTCACAAAGGCGGCGCCTAGATGCGTCACATCCAGATACACATGGCGCGCGCGTGTTGCCGCCATTTCGGACCAGATCGCCCGCGACACCACATCGCGCGGGGCGAGCGCGCCGTCCGGATGATAGCGATGCATGAACAACTCGCCTTTGATATTGCGAAGCTGGCCACCTTCTCCCCGAATGGCCTCCGACAGGAGAAACGGCGGACTCGACGGCAGATACAGCGAGGTGGGATGAAACTGCACGAACTCCATATCCATCAACAACGCCCCGGCCCGGAGCGCCATCGCCATGCCATCTCCCGTCGCGTTGCCCGGATTCGTCGTCCGCGCATAGACCTGCCCGGCGCCACCGGTCGACAACACCACGGCACTGGCCGGTAACACCGTGCGTTCGCCTGTCATCTCATTCAGCACAATGGCGCCGCAACAGCGCCCGTCGACGACCGCCAGGTCGACCGTGAATCGCCGATCCAACCGTTGAATGCGCGGCTGCCTCGCGGCATAGCTCATGAGCGCGCGCACCATCTCGTTGCCCGTGGCATCGCCTCGCGCGCGCAGAATGCGGCTCCGGCTGTGGGCCGCCTCACGCGTAAATGCGAAACGCTTTCCGATCTTGTCGAATTTCGCGCCCCAGGCGATCAGTTCCTGGATCCGTTCCGGCCCTTCTTCGACCAACACACGCACGGCTTCCCGTCGACACAACCCATGGCCGGCCTTCAGCGTATCGGTCAAATGGCTGCCGACATCATCTTCCTCGCTCAACGCCACCGCGACGCCGCCCTGGGCATACATGGAATTACTTTCCAGAGGATGCCCCTTGGTCAACATCAAGACACGCCCGGCCCGGCTCAGCTCGATTGCCGCGCGCAGTCCTGCGACGCCGCTACCGACCACGAGAAAGTCTGTTTCAATTTTTGGGGAAGACAGTCTGGCAGACATGACTATGGCTTGGCTTGGCCGCGTGCAGGGTCTTCACCCACGCTGGCGCGCGCACCCATGCCGAAGGGCAGATCGCCCTGAGCTTCCCGAAGTAGAATGGACTGTGTGCCGACCCAGGCCAACCGCCCATGGCCACGCTGGCGCGTACCCACCTCGGCAGGATCCCGTTTCCACTGGCCCTGCCAATGGACAAACACATCGATATTGTCCCCTTCGATCAAGATACGCTCGATGGAAAACTCCAACTGAATGTCGCGAAAGGTATCGAAGTCGGCGTGAATTTCACGTTGCACCTGATCCAGATTTCCCGACGGGAGGAGCAACGCCTCCAGCGCACTACGATCCCGTTCTACGTAGGATTTACGGAGCGACTCCACGGCCTGGTCGATACGGAGAATACGGTCGTGATCGTCCTTATACTGAAGGGTTTTTCCTGCACAACCCACAGTCATGATCAGCAGCAGCGCAAGGAAAACGCGACCGAGACGAAGGGAAATCGGCGGGCAAGATTCAATCATGGCGCAGTATAGGAACCTTGGCGGAAAGAGGTCAAGCTGAGTGGCTCGCCTCACGTTCAATCGCCGCCTGCAGACGGTTATGCGGCCTATCGACATGCAACACGTCATAATCTTGGCTTGCATTTTGGACTGAAACCCACTAGACTCCCGCGCCTAGCAGTTGGAGATTGAATGTATGGCGAGTGTCCTCAAGAAACGCCGGAAGAAGATGCGCAAGCACAAGTATAAAAAGTTGCGCCGGCGTCAGAAATTCTTGCGTCGCAAGAGCTGAGCCCATCACGACATAATGGACGGAGGGATCCGTGCCCGAAGGAAAAAAAGTTCGCATCCGCGTTCGAACGGTGAACTGTGTGTACGTCGGGGATTTCCTCATCCCGCCCATGCGCAATCGTGTGTCCGACGCGATCAACGAAGAACAGCGGCTGTTCATCAGCCTGACTGACGTGTTGATCAACGATAAGGATCGGTCGGACTTCGTGGCGATCAATAAGAACTTGATCGAGTCCATCGCTCAGCTCTAGGGCGATCTCACCTCATCACGAAGGTCATGTCGTATGCGTATCGCCGCCACCAACGGTGATACGCTACAGGCCTGCCCTCTCTGAAACGATTGTCCTAACACCCATGTTCTCGTTTAACCGATTCTACCCCTTCCTCAAGCCCTACGTCCCCCGAATGATGGCGGCTGCCGTCATGGTCATGGCTGTCGCCGCCATCAACCTTGCCCTCCTTCGCTTAGGCGGCACCCTTTGGGACGTCATCACCGTCCAGCACGATGCCGCGCGCATGACAGAAATGATCCTGCTCTTGTTGGGCTTGGTCTTGATCCAGGGGTTATGTTCGATGGGACACAGTTACCTCACCGCCTGGGTCTCCCAACGGGTGATGGCCGATTTCCGGATCCATCTCTTCGCACATCTCGAGACGCTGTCGGTCAACTTCTTCTCGAAGCGCCGAACCGGCGAATTGATGTCCCGCCTCATGAACGATGTCACCGTCATTCAGAACGTCGTGACCGATACGCCCATCGACGCCGCCAAACAAATCGTCACCTTCATCGGCGGCGCGGGCTTCCTGTTCGCCATGAACTGGCAACTCTGCCTGCTCATTCTGGTGCTGCTCCCGATGCTGGTCGTCGTGGCCAAACTGTTCGGGCGGCGACTCCGGGCGCTGTCCACCAAAATCCAGGACCAAACCGCCTCCGTCAGCACGTTGGTCGAAGAAGTCATTGCAGGGATCCGCGTCGTGAAATCCTTCGTCCAAACGAAACGGGAAGAAGAACGGTTCGTGGCTCAGGTCCAGTCCGCGATGGAGCTGTCACTGCGCCGTGCAACCATCATGGCCTGGTTCGTGCCGACGATCATCTTCGTCACCTTTGCCGCCGCCGCCCTCGTCTTGTGGTACGGAGGACGGCAGGTCATCGACGGAACGGTGTCCCCCGGCGACCTGTTTGCCTTCGTGCTGTTTGCAGGCATTCTGATCGGACCGTTCGGATCGGCAGCCCGTGTGTTCGCGCAAATCAAGGAAGCCCAAGGGGCGATGCAGCGCGTCTTTGAGATTCTCGACACCCATGCCGAAATCGCCGACGCCCCTGGTGCCGTCGACCTGCCGCCCATCCGTGGTCATGTGCGCGCGGAACACATCAGCTTCGCCTACGATCCCCGGCAGCCGATCCTGTCCGACCTCTCCTTCGAGGCCAAGCCGGGCGAGTTGATTGCGATCGTCGGACCGACCGGATCAGGCAAGACGACGATCATGAACCTCTTGCACCGATTCTACGACCCGACCGCCGGACGGCTCACGGTGGATGGCCACGATGTCAAAGACGTTCGGCTCGACAGCCTCTACCGGCAGATCGCCCTGGTGCCGCAGGATACGATCCTGTTCGGCGGGCCCATCCGGGACAATATTCGCTATGGACGTGAAGACGCCAGCGAAGAAGAGATGATCGCCGCCAGCAAGGCCGCGCATGCCCATGAGTTCATCGTGGGATTTCCGGACGGCTATCGAACGATCGTCGGGGAGAAGGGCATTAACCTCTCAGGCGGTCAACGCCAACGGGTCGCGATTGCGCGAGCCATTCTGAAGAATCCCAGAATTCTCCTGCTCGACGAGGCCACCTCCGCCCTGGATACGGAGTCCGAACGGCTGGTCCAGGAAGCGCTGGAGCGTCTGATGGTCAACCGTACCACCTTCGTCGTGGCGCATCGGCTCAGCACCATTCAGCGCGCCGATCGAATTCTGGTCCTGAATAAGGGCAAGATCGTGGAAGAAGGGACCCATGCCGCCCTGCTGGAGCAGCGGGGCCTCTATCATTATCTCTATACCCTGCGACTCAGCGAACTGCCCGTGTAACGCGGAGGGGCTTCACATGCGCACACGCATCATAGCCACGTTCCTTTTGTGCATGGCCCTCCTCTTCCGGACCGAATCCGTTTCCGCTCAGACCCCGTTACCCAAACCCGACCATATTGTGATCGTGATCGAGGAGAACCATTCGTTCGGCCAGATCATCGACTCACCGTCGGCCCCCTATCTCAACGCACTGGCCCGCAAAGGCGCGCTGCTGACCAACTCCTACGGCATCACCCATCCCAGCCAACCGAACTATATCGCCTTGTTCGCTGGGTCCATCGAAGGAGTCAACGGGAACACCTGCCCACTTGCGTTAACGGATCCGAATCTTCATAGCACCCTGGCGCAAGCCGGCCAGACCTTCGCCGGCTACGCCGAAGATCTTCCGGCCGTCGGCGCGACCGATTGCGTGGCAGGGGCCTATGCACGCAAACATAATCCGTGGGTCAACTGGCAGTCGTCTCCGATCAACACCGTGCCGTCCATCGACAATCGTCCGTTCACCGACTTCCCGACAGATTTCCACACCCTGCCCACCGTCAGCATGGTCGTCCCCAATCAACTGAACGACATGCACAACGGCAAGGATCCGGAACGCATCGAGCACGCGGACCACTGGCTCCGGACTCATCTGGACGACTATGTGCAATGGGCGGAGACCCACAACAGCCTGCTGATCGTCACCTGGGATGAAGACAACGGAAAGTCAGACAACCATATCCCGACGATTCTGGTGGGACCGATGGTGCGGCAGGGACGGTTCGGCGAACAAGTCGATCACTATGGGCTCTTGCGCACGATCGAAGACATGTACGGCGCGAAACCGGTCGGGCTCAGCCGGCACGCCAGCCCCCTTACCACCATTTGGGCCATACCTTAACGCGCCTCAGCGACAGGTTCCCGCATTCGCCTCCACGACTTCCAAAGTTCCATCACCACGAACGGCAGCACGCCGAGTCCCACCATCAGCCACCATTCGTCGGCTCGAAGCGGGACGACTTTGAAAATCTCCTGTCCCCAGGCGCTCAACAGAATCCCCGCCTGTAACAGCGCAGAGAGCAGCACCGCCCCCACAAGCGCCCGATTGGTCATCACTCCGATTTGAAACAGAGAATACCGTTCATGGCGACAACTGAAGGCGTGCAGCAGCTGTACCAACACCAGCGTGGTAAAGGTCATGGTTCGCGCGAAGGGCACCTCATCGTGCCAGATCGTCAGAGAGATCCCGAATACGGCCAGCGTCACCAGGGCCATCACCGTACCCTGGAGACAGACAGCCAGAAATCGCTCACGATCCAGCAGGCGGGCTTGCGGGTCGCGAGGCGGCCGTTTCATCACATCGGGATCTTTCGGATCCACGGCGAGGGCCAGAGCCGGAAATCCGTCGGTCACCAGATTGATCCACAGAATATGAATCGGAAGCAGCGGCAGGGGCCAGCCCAGCAACGTACTCCCCAACATCACCAGCACTTCGCTCAAGTTGCACGACAAGAGATAATGCACGGCCTTGCGGATATTGTCGTAGATACTACGCCCCTCCTCGACCGCCGCCGCGATTGAGGCAAAGTTGTCGTCGGTGACGACCATGTCCGACGCATCTTTCGTGACATCCGTGCCGGTCAGGCCCATCGCAATCCCGATATCCGCTTCCCGCACCGCCGGGGCATCGTTCACCCCGTCGCCGGTCATCGCGACCACCGCCCCTTGGGCGCGCCAGGCCCTCACGATGCGCAGTTTGTGCTCGGCCGAGACTCGCGCGTAGACAGAAATGTCCCGGACCCGCGCGGACAACTCGCCATCGGTCAGCCCATTCAACTCCAGGCCGGACAGCGCCTGCGTCGCGCCGCCCGGGAAGCCCGCCTCACGCGCAATGGCCAGGGCGGTCTCCTTGTGATCACCGGTGATCATCACCGTCACAATACCGGCCGACCGGCAGAGCTCGACGGCCATCTTGGCTTCGGGACGCAAGGGATCCTTCATGGCGGCCAAACCGAGAAAGACCAACTGCCGCTCGATGCGCTCGGACTCGCAAGTGGACGGCTCTTGATCGAGGCGCCGCCGGGCCAGGGCAACGACACGAAGGGCTTGCTCGGCGAACTGCCGGTTGATGGACAGAATGGACTCTCTCATCGAATCGGTGAGCGGCCGCACCTGCCCCTCGACCGACAGATAGTCGCAACAACGGCCGAGCAGAATATCCGGGGCTCCCTTCACATAGGCCACGATGTCTTCGCCCGATCGTCGAACCACCGTCATCATCTTGCGGTCGGAATCGAAGGGGATTTCCCCCACCACCGGATGCGCCCGCTCCAGGTCTTCTTTCCGCCATCCGGCCTTGCCGCCCGCAACGAGTAACGCCCCTTCCGTGGGATCGCCCACCACGTTCCAACTGCCATCGACTTCCTTGAGCGTTGCGGCGTTGCACAACAGCGCGCTCAGCAGAAGATCCCGCAATCCCCCCTCCCGCGGATCGCTACCGATGATGTCACCCTCCGGGGCATACCCTTCCCCCGTCACCTCATACACCTGTCCATCGAGGGCCAGGCGGGTCACCGTCATTTCGTTCTTCGTCAGGGTCCCGGTCTTGTCCGTGCAGATCACCGTCGCCGCCCCCAGCGTCTCCACGGCCGGCAATCGTCGGATCAGCGCATGGCGCGTCACCATGCGCATGACGCCGAGCGCCAGGGTCGTCGTCACAATCGCGGGCAGACCTTCCGGGATGGCCGCGACGGCCAGACTCACGGCCGTGAGAAACATATCGAAGACCGGCTCGCCTCGCCACAAGCCCAGCACGAACACGACGACGACGATCCCGAGCGACAGCAGCAGCAGCACATGGCCGAACTGCTCCAGCCGCCGCTGGAGCGGGGTCGGTTCGACCGGCACCGTCGTCATCAACGTGGCGATCCGCCCCAGCTCGGTTCCACGGCCGGTTGCGACGATAAGCGCGCGGCCCTTCCCTCCCGTGACGGTGGTCCCCAGAAACACCATGTTCCGCCGATCGGCCAGGGGCAGGTCGTTGTCGGGAAGCACCCCGCCTGATTTGTCGACCGGCGTCGATTCCCCGGTCAGCGCGGCCTCCTGCGTGCGCAACGCCGCGGCTTGAATGAGGCGCGCATCCGCCGGGATGCGATCCCCCGCCTCTACATCGATGATGTCGCCGGGAACCAATTCTGTGGAAGACAGCGACCGCCGCGAGCCGCCGCGCATCACCCGCGCATAGGTCACCGCCAGGGTTTTGAGTGCCGCCAGCGACTGTTCGGCTCGATATTCTTGAGCGAAACCCAGAAATCCGTTCAGCAGGACGATGGCGAGTATGGCGCCGGTATCGACCCATTCTCCGAGCAGGCCGGAGACGATCGCAGCGCCGATCAGCACCCAGACAATCAGGCTGGTGAACTGCGCCCCCAGGATGGTCCAAGGGGAAGGGGGCGGGGCTTCCGGCAGTTCGTTACGGCCGTGCATCGACAGGCGACGCGCAGCGTCATCCTCGCGCAATCCCTCGGCGAGGCTCACGTCAAGAGCCCGCGCGAGTTCATCCGGGGACTGTGCGTACCACCGAGTGTGGATGTTGTGCCCCTGCTCGACCATAGCCTCCAATCTCGCTGCCTTCCCGATTCTGAGGTGGGATCCGGATCCCCTACGTACACATCCCGAGCGCGACCAATATTCAGGTAAGTGCTTCAGCTTCCAGGAGAAAACCCCGGTTTTCCTCACGCCTACGACGCGGCCTTACAAAAAAATGTCGCCTCCCCCTGCCGACGACTCAATCCTTGCGCAAACACGCCGATAGAGTATCCACGAAGGACGGAGCATCGGCCCTGGATCGGGCGTCATTCCTGTGGTAGGAACAACCGTCGCTTGAAGCTGTGGATCTGTTAGGATTGGTGGTATATGACACGTTCTTCCTGGTCGGCTCAGAATCCGATTCCGGACAGTTTGCGCCGCAGCCTCAAGGACCTCCGGCACGGCCTCCTCGGCCTGCATAAGTCCCTCATCGTCTCCGAACAAGTCACCTATGAACGCATCTACGGGCGCGTCTCCTCGGCGGGGCAACTGCTGCAGCTGGTCATGAACGACCCCTGGTTCGCCTGGCTTCACCCCTTGTCACACCTCGTCGTCCGCATCGATGTCGTCCTGGAAGATCAAGACGACACGACCCTTGAAGCGGCGCAGGACCTCTTGGCAGAAGCGCGCATGATGCTCCGTCCCTCCGAAGAGGGTGATGGCTTTGAACGTAGCTACTATGAAGCCTTGCAGCGGACACCGGACGTGGTGTTGGCCCATGCCAGCGTCAAAAAGCTGCTCGGCACAGCTGCGACAGCCGCATCCGCCGCTGCAGCCTAATCACCCCCGCTCAGAACAGAGGATGGTGCGGGGACGAGGAGAAGGGCGCCGAACGCGGCGCATCTCCCCGATTCCCGAGAAACCGCCATCCGTTCTTGTCCCGCACCAGATAGTGCACCTCCTGGAACCAACTATCCAGCGTGATGCGGGTGCCTGACTGCGCCTCTGTGCCATACAGACCGCCGGTGCACGTCAACTCCACCCGGGTCTCTTCTCCCGTCTGCACCACCTTCATCTCGGAAAACAGGTGCGTCGAGGATAACGCGCGATAGTGCTCGAAGACCTCGCCCCAGATGCGCTCCACGTCCGCCACATGTAAGCCGTGATAGTTGTAGCCGGACGCATAAAACTGCAGCAGCGCGCTGAGATCCTGCCGTTCCAGCGCGTGCTCCGCGCGATCGAAGGCCGTCAGAATTTCCTGCATCGTCTGATCGGCGCGAATCGCCTTGGCTCCGGTGATGGTCCGCCCCTCGCGCTTCAGCGTCATCTCAGGCAGCACCTGCACGGTGGCATGCGCCGACGGCCCCGCCAGCATGAGACTTGCCGCCACTAAGCAGGCGACTCGCCACCGTCGCCGAAACCCCAGTAGCCCCGTGGTTCGCTGCTGCATCCTTGCTCCTTCCGTTCTACGTCCGGCATGCCCGGCCCACGGTACAGATACATCCTTGCCTCACACAATGCAAAGCCGGTACCCGATGGCCACCCGCGAATGCTACCCGATCCCCAGACCGAGCGGCTGCAACAGACAACGATTAGGAACACCGTCTCCATCCCATCGGCGCCTTGCGCATGACCACTGACGGCAAATATCCCAGACTGACCTCCGAACTGCCGCACGATGCCACAGGCGAGTGCCGGTCAGGCCGGTTTCGCACTTTTTCTTTGGCAGGCGGGGCGTGAACGTTAGACTACAGTCACCGCAGGACGCTCACGCGAAGGAAGAGGGCAAAGAGATCCCATGCCACCATTCACGAAATCAGTTCTCGCCAGCCTACTCGGCGCTACCCTTGTGACTGTCGGGACCGCCATGGCAACGAAGCCACCGCAGCTCGCAACCATCGCCCTGGTGGAACAGCCGTGGGCCGTGACACTCGACATCACCGGTTATCGTATACAGGTCGATGGGCTCAAACCGGATGGACGGCGATATTTTCTAGCCACCAACAACGCCGCATCGATACATCTCTCGGTCACGTTAGAAGCGGTATCCGGTCAGGCTACGGAACAAGGCTGTCTTGCCCATCTGGAACGCATCGCGCGGACATCACCGGAACAACCCCCGCAGGACATCACACGATACGAAATCAGGCAGGTGCCTGTCCTCGAGTATCTGCTTCCCGAGACCAAAGGAACACCGGTAGATCAACTCCACCTGTTTGCCTGCGTCCGTAAAGACAACGTCTACACAGACATTCATGTTGCCAAAACCGGTTTCACGACCGGAGATGATTCACGATTACGCGAAGTGCTGCAGAGCCTCGCCATCATCCCCGCCCCCTTGGCCGGAAGCCTCGATCACTTTCGAGCAGGCAGCGTGCCCTACCTTCAAAGGCAATTCAGACAGGCCATCTCGCACTATGAACAGGCGATCGCACTCGAACGAACGAACCCGACTCTCGACCGAGCCCTCTGGCGTCTGCTCGTTCATAACTTGGCGGTGGCCTACGGCATGACCGGTGACCTGGCACGCGCCAAAACCACATTGGACTATGGCCTCTCACAAGATCCTGCCAATCCCCTCTTTCATTACGACCTCGCTCGCACCTATGCGGGGATGAACGACCGGGAGAGGGCCATGCAATCCCTCCATGCCGCTTTCCACAACGATCGTCAGCGAGATGCGGGTGACCGCATACCGGATCCACGACAGGACGTTTCATTCAAGCGATTCATGCTGGATCCGGCATTCAAGGAGTTGGCGGAGTCACTCATGCGGCCGGCTATTTGAGCAAGTCCACACCAGGGGGCAACCCGACAACGGATGGGATCGACGAATCCCTTCCATGAAGGTCCGCTTGTCGGATGGTTTCAGAACAGCAGGGGCTTGATCCTGTCACATAGAGGCGAGGCGCAGCGCGGAAAGGGCGATCGATGTCGAAACGGAAGAACACACGAGTGGAGATGAACCGGCCCATTGAGCTTCAGGGACCTCGCGGGACCAGCCAGGGCGTTGTGCGGGACTTCTCCCCGGGCGGCTGCCGGATCGAACAACCTGACGCCAAGGTGCATTGCGGAATGCGATTGACGCTGCGCATCTCACTGCCCGATCGCCGGGAACCTATCGAAATCAAACCCGCCGTCGTCACCTGGACCGGCAAGGATTCGTTCGGGGTCGAATTCCTGTCGCTCTCTCAGGACATACGGGCCCGTGTGAAAATTGTGCACGATCTGCTCCTGGAGGCACAGACGACCGCGGAGACCGACCGAGTCATCTCCCTCCCCTCCGTCTCCTGGAAATAACCGCCCGTGAGGTGACGTGACTGAACACATCCTAGCCCGCATTATTCGTGAGCACTTCTGCTGCAATCGCCGATTCACTGCTGCGACGAGCCTTCGGCCGGCGGGCTCGCCCCTCGGACCCTCGACGTACTGCACGAGTACGCCTTGGGTCCTCCCGGCTCCGCGCGCCGGTCTCGCAACGTGACTCGGCGATTTCGCGACGAACCGTCATGAATAATGCGGGCTAGCAGGTTGCGGAAAAACTCTGATTTTGCACCCTACATCGCAATCAGCTCACGGCGTGTGTTGGTATCAGAATAGCTGCAGGATGCGCAAAAGGGCCGCCCTCGTAGTGCGTCGTTCGTGAAACGTCGTTCGTCTCTCGTCCGCAGAACGGAGCTTATGGCATAGCGCTCATAGCATATGGCCAGAAATCGAGAGTGGGCATCTCTCCTCTCAGCTATACGCCACCAGCCATACGCTCTGCCCCCGACGAGATACGCTTCACGATTCACGCTTCACGGATGTCGAGAACGCCGCTGGTGGACTTTTTCCGCATCCTGCTAGTGGGCACGTCAGGCATCATCGGAACAACAGCCAGAGGCCGAGCAGATACCCGAGGATCATCACCAGGCTGTCCGGTTCAATGAGCCAGTACCGCTTCTCCACTCGATACACAATCCCCATCAGCCCTATATTCATCATCAGAATGCCCCAGAGGGCGGTCAGCGCATGAGTGGAGTCGATCGCGCCGAGTAATGGCCCACCGGCGTATGCCAGATCGGCAAACAAGAAGGCCGCCATGTTGAAGGCATTGCTGCCGAAGAGATTGCCCACGGCAAGATCGAAGGCCCCGAGCCGGACGGCGGCCAGAGACGTGACCAACTCAGGCAATGTCGTCACCACCGCCACGAGCGACGTCCCGACGAAGGTCGTGCTGACTCCCGATTGATCCGCGATATCCTTGGCCGACTTCGCAAGCAGTGGAGCCGCGATGATCAAGATCATCGTGGCGGCGACGAATCCGATGGCGGCGCGGCGCAGTCCGTCACGCCGGGCCGACTCTCGCGTGTGGTCGTCGTCAGCCTCCGCCTCGGCAAGGAGTTGTTGTGCCCGCTGACGCCGCTTGACGTCTTCCTGCCGAAACACCATCCGCATGCCGAAAACATAGGCCAGAAAAAGAAGAGCACTTCCCCCTTCGATGGCCGAAGGACCCGTCGAGCTCCGGAACAACACCAGAAACGCGGCTAATCCAGTGAGGAGCATCGCCAGCGCAGCCACGAGCGTATGCTCGAAGGCCGCCTGCTCCCAGACGCGCTTGTCGCGATGGACAAGGTCGATGAGGCCGAGGGTGAACATGTTGGCAAGCACCGCGCCGAAGAGATCCCCGGCGGCCAGGTCCGGCGCATCGAGCAAACCGGCGCTGACGGTTGTGAACACCTCGGGCAGCGACGTCGCAGCCGCCATCAACACGACGCCGACCCACAGTCGCCCGAGCCCTGTCAGCGCCGCTATCTGATCGCCGCAGCGCGAGAGCTTCGTCCCCGCCATGACGATCATGGCTCCGCTCAGCACGAGGATGGTCCATGACGCGAGCAATCGCCTCTCCTTACCACGCTCTCAGGTCGAAGGACCGAGATCCGCCATGGCCGGGAGTGTGCCGACTCCCCGCTCCGGCGTCAAGCAGTCATCCGCGTCGATTCGACCAGTTGGATACGCGACCCTTACGCCTGCGGGCAGCATCGTAACGGAATCACCGGCGGCCATCGGGAAGCGGGCTGCATACAGGCAAGATTGAACCAATCAGGCCAGTCGTGCTCGTGCGCGCACTATTGCCGGCGTGGGGGAAGGAGAAGTTCGGCCACCTTTTCGATAATGGCCTGGGGGAGAAACGGTTTCTGCAAATACGCGGCTTGCGCATCCACCCCGTGCGAGACCAGCATGTCGCCGGCATAACCGGAAATAAAGAGCACTTTGATGTTCGGAAACATGGTCCTCGCCCCCTGTGCCAGCACGGCCGCTTTCATTCTCGGCAGGATCACATCCGTGATCAGGAGGTCGCATCCCCCTTTTCGCAATTGCAGCATTTGCAGGGCCTCGACACCGTCGGTGGCCGCCAGCACCTCATAGCCCTGGTCCCGGAGCACAGCTGAGACGAGACGCCGAATGCCCTCATCGTCTTCCACAAGCAGGATGGTCGCGCAGGCGGCGGGAACCGCGCGAGATGCCGCCACCGGCTCGGCTTCTCCTGTTTGCGTCAGCACCCGGGGCCACATCACCGTAAACCGCGAGCCGCGTCCCGGCTGGCTGGTCACATCGATATAACCGCGGCTTTCCTTCACAATGCCATACACAGTGGCTAACCCCAAGCCGGTGCCTTTGCCGAACTCCTTCGTACTGAAGAACGGCTCAAAAATATGGGCGAGAGTCTCGGCGTCGATCCCGCATCCGGTATCCTCCACCACGAGTTTGACGTAGGGACCAGGAACCGCGCCGGGATGGGCACGCACGTACGCCTCGTCCAGATCGGCATTACCCGTCTCGATCGTGAGAATCCCGCCTTCTGACATGGAATCGCGCGCATTGAGGGCCAGATTGAGCAACACCTGTTCGATCTGCACGGGATCGCCCAACACATGCCCGGCTCTGGGGTCGAGTACAATCACCGTCTGAATCTGCTCTCCGATTAAACGACGCAGAATATCTTCCATGTCGCGAATCAACGTATTGAGCGGCACATCCCGTTGCTCCAGCACCTGGCGCCGGCTGAACGTCAGCAGCTTCTTCGTTAAGGCGGCCGCCCTGCTCCCCGCCTGCCCGATCATCTCCACTTCATGATGGCAGGGATGCGAGCCGAGCTGCTGTGCCACCCGTTGCGCATGGCCGATCACAACCATAAGCAGATTGTTAAAATCGTGCGCGATGCCGGCCGCCAGTCGCCCGAGGGCCTCCATCTTCTGCGACTGCCGCAGGCTCTGCTCGTCCTGCTTGCGTTTCGTCACATCCACGATCGTTTCAATGACGTGTACCCGTCCGTCCGTCGTCGGGGCCTTGGCCCAATGGATCAGGAGACGGCGGCCATCGGGCATGTCCACCTCCTCAGACACCACGCCTCCCCGCGCCAACGCCTCAGGCATGCGGCAAAACTCACAGGGAGCCGCCTTCCCTGCGACTTTCGCGTGGCACCTGGAGCCGGCCATGTCGCCGAATATTTCCAGCGAGGTTCGATTTTGGAATGGCACGGAATGGTCGGCAGGGTCGATCACATTCACGGTCACCGGCTGTGAATCGAGCAACACCTGCGGATCATACGACGGAGTATTGGAGAGCGGCGTGGAAACGGCCATGACGTCCTCACGAGAATCGGCAGCGGGGGGTGCACAGGGTACGAACTTCTTTCTTTGGTTGTACTACATCACCATTCACAGTCAAGGAGATGATCGATTACAGGGAGCCGCAACGTGACGGTCCTTCTCACCTCCCTCCCTTCCGACGGCCTCGCGACGCTAGGAGCCTGTCCGACATTGCCTTCGTAGCGAGGCGAAGGAGGCGCGACCAGATGCGAGGCCGCAGGCCCGGGAAAACCGGACGCGTATTCGCTGGAATACGTTGAGGATTTTTTCGGGCCGAGAACGACGCAGATGATCGTGGATCGTTTGCCGCAGTAGAACGGTCAATGTCGGACAGGCTCCTAGTTCCCATTGTGAACCTGCCGGTAAAACAACTGCTTCGCGAACTCCGCCACCACCACATAGGCCAACAGAATTCCAATCATCGCCGCCCAGAAGATCGGTGGCAGCGGTTCGAATCCCAGAAACGCTCCCACCGGTGTCACCGGCAGCAACATGGTCCCCAGTCCCGTCAGGAGCGTCGTGATCAACAACGCGGAAGAGGGTCGGCTGGTATAACAGGGCCGACGGGTGCGAATGACCAGCACGATCAACGAGGCCGACAGCACGGACTCGACAAACCAGCCGGTGCGAAACTGGCCGGTCGTGGAGTGCAACAGCAGCAGGAGGACTCCGAACGTGAGGTAGTCGAACAGGGAACTCACCAGACCGAAGGTGAGCATGAATCGTCGGATGAACGGAATATCCCATCGGCGAGGCCGCTCGATCAGTTCGTGATCGACCCGGTCGGTGGCAATGGTCATTTCCGGAAGATCGGTCAGGACATTCGTCAGCAGGATCTGCTTCGGCAGCAACGGGAGAAACGGCAGGAACAGGGAGGCGCCGGCCATGCTGAACATGTTGCCGAAATTCGCACTGGTGGCCATAAACACATATTTCAGCGTATTGGCGAAGGTCATGCGGCCCTCGCGAACGCCTTGCACCAGCACGCCCAAATCATGCTCCAACAGGACGAGATCGGCCGCTTCTTTGGCGACATCGACGGCGCTATCGACGGAAATGCCGACATCCGCCGCGTGGAGGGCCGGGGCATCGTTGATACCGTCGCCGAGGTACCCGACGACATTCCCCGATGCGCGCAGCGCACGGATGATGCGTTCCTTTTGATTGGGTTCGATTTCCGCGAAGACATCGATGCTGTTCGCGCGCGTGCGTAGCGCGTCGTCGCTCATGCCACGCAAATCAGTCCCCGTAAGCAGGCGCGGATTCTCCAGCCCAACCGCCCGCCCGACATACGCCGCCACCAGCGCCTGATCCCCTGTCACCATTTTCAACGAGACCCCGAGGCCTTTGAGCGTCGCAATGGTCTCGGCTATGCCGGGCTTCGGAGGATCGGCAAAGGCCACCAGGCCCAGAAAGGTCATCGCCGTTTCATGTTCCTTGGAAACACGATCAGCAGCGCCCATGTCACGGCAGGCCAGCCCCAGTGTGCGAAATCCTTGCGCGCTCAGTTCGCGAACCTGCTGTCGAATGGAATCCCGAACCCCATCGATCGGTACCACGGTACCGTCCGACTGTTCAGCATCGAGACAGGCCGTCAGCATGCTGTCCACGGCCCCCTTCGTGATCAACAGGTGCGTCTGCGGGGTCGCCACCAGGATCGAGAGCCGTTTGCGGACGAAGTCGTACGGTTCTTCCTCCAGCTTGCGATAACCGGTGAGATCGACCGACCGGTGTCGGCGCAACGCGTCGTCCAGCGGATTCGGGAATCCCGTTTCGAACATCGCGTTCAGCTGGGCGAGGAATAACACCTTCTCGCTCGGCCTGCCCTGAAGATCCAGTGCCGCGTGCAGCCGCATGGACCCCATGGTCAGGGTGCCGGTTTTGTCGGAGCACAACACGTTCATACTGCCGAAGTTTTCAATCGAGGTCAGGCGTTTGACGACCACCTTCTGCTGCGCCATTCGCTTGGCGCCGTGGGAGAGGTTGACGCTGATGATGGCCGGCAACAGTTGCGGCGTCAGGCCGACGGCCAACGCCATGGAAAACAGAAAGGACTCCAGGACCGGGCGCTCCAAATACACGTTCACCGCGAATATCGACAACACCAGCAGCAGCGTGACTTCCAGCAACAGATACCCGAATCGGCGCACGCCCCGCTCAAATTCCGTTTCCGGCGACCGCACCTGCATCCGATGGGCGATGCGGCCGAATTCCGTGTCCTTGCCCACCGCCACGATCACAGCCCGCGCCTGCCCGCTGACCACATGGGTTCCCAGAAACAGGCTGTTCGTCCGCTTCTGCAAGGGGACCGCGGCCGTGAGTGTTCCTGTCGATTTCTCTGCCGGATAGGTCTCCCCCGTCAAGGTCGCTTCATCGACGAACAGATCCTTGGCATCGAGCAGCCGCGCGTCTCCGGGCAGACTCGATCCAGCCGAAAGCTCCACGATATCGCCCGGCACGATATCGTCGGCAGGCACCTCGCGCAACCGGCCGTCCCGCCATGTTTGAGCCGTGATCTGCACGAGCGCCAACAGGCCGGCCACGGCGCGAGCCGCGCTATATTCCTGCCAGAAACTCAACAGGGCGCTGACCAGAATGATGGCCAGGATGATGAGCGCATCGCTATGTTCTGCGAGAAAAAACGACACCCCGGAAGCGAAGAGCAGGATGAGGATGATGGGACTTCGGAATTGGGCCAGCAGGAGGCGGAACGGCTGACTCTCCCGCTGGGGTTTGAGCCGGGCGGACGCGGAGACGACCTGCCGTTGTTCGGCCTCGCCGGTGCTCAACCCCTCCGGTACGGCACGCAAGTCGCGCAGCACCTCATCCGGAGAACAGGCCCAAAAGGGTCGTCCATTCTCCATGGTCTCGTGAACTCCTCTCACACCCACTCCGGAGCATGTTCCTTCGCGGCCTCCTGTTCGGCAAAGGTCCGGTACAGGGCCGGGAGAACCAGCAAGGTCAATGCGGTCGAGGTGAACAGGCCGCCGACAACCACGGTGGCCAACGGCCGCTGCACTTCGGCGCCGATGCCCTGGGCCAGGACCAGCGGCAGGAGGCCGAGCAACGTCGTCATCATCGTCATCACGACCGGGCGAAGTCGTAAGACACAGCCCGTCATGATCGCCGCCTCCGTCTGCTGCCCCTCATTCCGCAACTGATTGATGTAGGAGACCAGCACGATGCCGTTTCCCACCGCCAACCCGAACAGTTCGATAAACCCGATTGAGGCGGGCACACTCAGATACTGATCGCTGAGCCACAGCGACACGACACCGCCGATCAAGGCGAACGGCAGATTCAGAATGATCAAGGCGGCATAACGCAGCGAGTGAAACGCCCAGAAGAGCAGAAAGAAGACCAACCCGAGCGTGATCGGCACCACCAGCAGCAACCGCGCATTGGCGCGTTCCATATTCTCGAACGCCCCGCCCCACGCCACCGTATACCCTTGCGGCAACCGGATCCGTTCAGCCAACAGCTTCCGGCCTTCATCCACGACACTGCCGATGTCGCGCCCCACCACATTGAAACCGATGTAGATCCGCCGCTTCGCCTGCTCACGGCTGATGCGGGCGGGGCCTTCACGCATCTCGATGGTCGCGAGCTCGCTCAAGGGAATCGGCGCGCCGGATGCGGATCGTACCCGGATCTCGCCGATGGCCCCGATACTGTTGCGATAGGGCTCCGGGAAACGCAGGATCAGCTGAAATCGACGCTCCCCTTCATACACCTGCGTGGCCGGCTTGCCGCCCACCGCCGTCGTAATGATGTCGTGCACATCCGACACGTTGATCCCGTAACGGGCGATTTTCTGACGATCGATGTCGATCGTCAGATAGGGCTGCCCGGCAACCTGTTCGACCTTGACGTCTTTCACGCCTTCGACGGTGCGCACCAGATCCGCAATCGCTTCAGCATGCTGAGACAACAGAGCGAGATCGTCCCCGAACAACTTGATGGCGCATTCAGTCCGGATGCCGGAGATCAACTCATCGACCCGCTCCTGGATCGGCTGACTCATCAGGACGGAGATACCGGGAATCTCCGCAAGCCGCCGCCGGATCGCATCGACAAGGCCCGATTGTGTCTGCGCAGTGGTCCACGTGTTTCGCGGACGCAACGTCACGATCGGATCGCTCTCATTCGGCTCCTCCGGACCGACGGCGATATCGGGGCGTCCGATCTTGCTCACCGACATCTGCACTTCCGGCAATTCCAGCATGACTTTCTGGGTCTGTTTCTCAATCGCGATCGACTCCTGCAACGACACGCTGGGCAGACGCACGATTTGCGGCGTCAACCCGCCTTCCTCCAGAATCGGAATGAATTCCCGCCCCACAAACGGCAGCAGGGTCAGACTCGCAAGCACGGCCGCCGTCGATCCCAGCAACACCGGCACCCGATGGTCGAGCGTCCAACGGAGCACCGGCTGGTAGCGGGCCTTCATCCACCGGGTGAGCCGGGTCTCCTCCGGATGGTCGCCGCGCAGGATCAGGGACGCCAGAACCGGCGAGAGGGTCAAGGTGACGACCACCGACATCAGCAGCGAAATCACCAGCGTATAGGCCAACGGGGCGAACATTTTTCCCTCCATGCCGTGCAGAGTCATGAGGGGAAGAAAGACGACGCTGATGATCAGGATCCCGAACACGATCGGCCGCCCCACCTCGCTGGTGGCCCTGAAAATCACCTCAAGCCGGGACCGCTGATGCAGATGATTGTCGGAGAGATGGCGATAGACATTCTCCACCACGACCAACGATCCGTCGGCAATTTCACCGATACCGATCGCCAAGCCACCCAGGGTCATGAGGTTGGCGGAGAGCCCCACGCGCTGCATCACCAGGAACGTCATCAGTGGCGTGACCAACAGAGACACCGTGACGACGATCGCGCTCCGCACATGGCCCAGAAACAGGAAAAACACGACGGTCACCAGGACGATGCCCTCGATCAAGGCATCGCGCACGGTATTGATGGCCGCTGTCACGAGCTCGATCCGGTCATAAAATGGGATGATCTTGAGGCCTTCCGACAACAACCCGTCCTGCTGAATCGTGTCGACCCGGCGTTTCACGGCCTGGACGACTTCACGTGCATTGCCTCCGCGCAGCATCAGCACCGTGCCCGCCACCACCTCCCGCTCGCCGTTCAACACGGCCGCGCCATGGCGCACCGCATGACCGATACGCACCTCTGCCACATCACGGACGAACACCGGTGTGCCACCCGCTTCCTTCACGACGATACGCTCGATGTCCGGCAGGGTTTTGATAAGTCCCAACCCCCGCACAATGGCGCGTTCCGCATATCGTTCCAGCACATTGCCCCCGGAATTGGCATTGTTCTTCTGCACAGCTTCGTAGATGTTATGCAGCGTCAGGCTGTATTTGCGTAGCTTGTCGGGATCCACCAGCACTTGGAACTGCTTCACGAATCCGCCCAGGCCGTTCACATCGATCACACCCGGCACACTCTTCAGCAAGGGACGGAGCACCCAGTCCTGTACCGTCCGCTGATTCGTCAGCTCGGCCTCTACGAGCGCCGTATCGGTCGCATGGGCTTGCGGGCCTTCGAGATAGTATTGGTAGATCTCTCCCAGTCCAGTCGTGACCGGCGCCAGGACCGGATCGATACCCGCCGGCAACCGCTCCTTGACCGCCATGATTCGCTCCAATACCAACTGGCGGGCAAAGTACACATCCACATCGTCTTCAAACACCACCGTCAGCTGGGAGAGCGCGAACTTGGACAACGAGCGAATTTCTGTCAGGCCCGGCAGCCCGTTCATTTGCAGTTCGATCGGGTAGGTAATGAAGCGTTCCACTTCAACGGGAGAGAGGCCCGGCGCTTCCGTCAACACCTGCACCTGCACATTGGTCACGTCGGGGTAGGCATCGATGGGAATGGATTGAAAGGCGAACAGACCGGCCACGCAGAACATGCAGGCCAGTCCGATGACGAGGATCGATTGGCGGAGCGAGAACTCCAACAGTGAGGCAATCATGGCGTGGGCTCGATTTTGTGGATATCGAACTCCGACTTGATTGCGAAGGCCCCTTTGACCACCACGTCTTCACCCTCGTGCAGCCCCTCCAGGACGATGGTCTTGCCGTCCAGCTCGTCTCCCAGGAGAACCCGGCGCGATTCGAATCGATTGTCCGGTCTCCTTACGAACAGCAATTTGCCTGTGCCGTCCTGCTGCACGGCCGTGAGCGGCACCGCCAGCGCCTCGGGTTGAGGCGACGCGAAGACACGGACCATAGCGAACATCTCCGGCTTCAAGGTCCGATCGGGATTGAGCACGGTGACACGGACGCGCATCGTCCTGGTCGATGGGTCGAGGACATCGCTGATGTAGGTCACGGTGCCGGAGAACAGCCCGTGCGGATAGGCCGGAACCATCACGTGAACCCGGTCCTTCGGACGAATAAAGCGCACGTCCTTTTCCGGGACGTTAGCCACCACCCAGACATCGGACAGGTCGGCGATGGTGAAACAGTTCCGCGAGGTCTCCACCACCTCCCCGCGCGTGATATTACGCATGATCACGCGACCTGCAAGGGGCGCTCGAATCGCCACGTCGGACCGGATCGTCTGCTCGCGTTCGAGCCGTTGGATTTCCTGGGCCGGCAGGCCAAGGAGCGCCAGCCGATGCGATGCCTCCCGCCCATCGGCGCGCGCGGTTTTCATTTCCGCTTCCCGACGTTGCAACTCGGCCAGGCTGATCGCACGATGCTCATGGAGATTTTTCGCCCGTTCAAAGGCCAGCTGCGCTTCGTGTTGCCTCGCCGCCGACTTGAGGTACGCTCCTTCGGCCATCCCGAGATCGGTACTGTCGAGCAACGCCAGCCGCTCACCCTTCTTCACATCCTTCCCCACATCGACCAGCACCTCAACGACCCTCCCTCGAATAAGGGTCGTGACCTCTGCCAGTTCATTCTCGTTGGCTTGAACGGTCGCGGGAAATTCGCGATGGAAGGTAAACGGCTCTTTCTTGACCGTCATCACCTCGATGCCGGCCCGGGTAATTTCAGGATCGGTCAGCTGCACCATCCCGTTGGCGGCTCTGCTCACCGGCTTGCCGGCCGGCGGCGCCACGGGCGCATCCCGATCGCAGGCTGCTGCCAGGATCAGTACCAGCCCGATCACCAGGCATCGTCCCGCAGGAGAACGCCAGTCACCGGATCGCCGATGCTGTCCCTCTGAATTCCACCTGAAAACCCTCGCTGCTTCTGTCATGCGTCGATCGTCTGCCTTAGGCGCCTCTGCTGGTCCTGAGAACAGCAGGGACCATGCCGTGAGAGAGTCCGGATTTTGAGAGGAATGGGATGCCGGTAGCAGCGTTTTGCTACGCTACCGGCCCTTAGAGCGGGGTGAAATGCCACAGCAGTCTTGGTTTCCCAGGGAGGAACCAGCAGAGCCCACCCGTGGCCGTACGTCGAGCCTCTGAACGACGCGAGAACGCCGCTGGCGGCCTTTGCCATCAGCCTGCTAACGGACCACGAGCACCGAGCAGGTACTGTGCTGCACGATCTTGGTGGAGACGCTGCCCAGCAGGAATCTGGCGACAGCCCCCATACCTTTGGCCCCGGTCACGATCAGATCGATTTTCTTCTTCGTCGCCACTTTCAAAATCTCATCGGCCGGTTTCCCCAGCTGGACCACTTCATCGACCACATACCCGGCCTTCAGCAGCTTGTTCGCGCATTGCTCGACCAGGCGGGCGCCGGCTTCTTTGAGTTCCGGATACTTCAGGAACGGCATGGCGTGCATCACCACCACATCGATCGGCTCCAGGCCCTCCCGTTCTTCCGGCTGCAGTTTGGTCAGCAGGAACCGCAAGGCCTTGTCAGAGGCCTTGGACCCGTCGGCTGCGAACAGAATCCGACTCAGCGGACGCGGCTCTTCCTTCACAATGAGGACCGAGCAGGGCGCATGCAACGTCACCTGGGTCGAAACACTCCCGAGCATGAACCGGTCGAGCGCATCCAACCCCCGACTCCCGATCGCCACCAGTCCGTCACGCTGCGGCGCACGATCGAGAATGGTCGAGCCGGCTGCCCCGCGCTCAGACACCAGCTTGCCTTTCAATTTGAGCGACGCCATCTGGGCCTTGGCCTCGGCCATGGCCGTCTTTCCACGGGCTTCAATCCGCTTGATTTCTTCCTGAATAAACGGCTCATTGCCGATCACCACCGGCTGAAACATGAACGGCGCGCGCAGGGCCTCGACATCCGTCACATGCAAGACGCTCACATCCGGCTTCTCCGCGAACGGCATCCGCGCCACCCATTCCGTCGCCCACTTTCCGTATTTCGATCCATCGGTCGCAATCAAGACTTTCATAGGTCGCCCCTCATCGTTCAATCCGTGACAGACTTGAGTAGCAGGCGTTGTGCCAACGCTGCCGCATCTTCGCCTCAACGGATCGGCGGGTCAATAGCTTCTTTCCGCAGGAATAAGCCAAGCTCTTCTTCACCTGTGGAAGGTCAGAGGAAGGTTGCCGTTGGGGCCAGAGGCCTATGCTTTGAGCGAAAAACCGAAGAAAGGACGGATACACAGAAAGCAGAACAACGAGCGGGCGGAATGGCAATCGACCGAACGGGATACCGCCGGTCAGTTCAAGCGACCATAGATGGCCGTGGATCGCGGCGCGGAACAACCGGTGGATGTGTGCCCCCAGGGGGAGCGCCCCTCCTGCTCACGACCGATCCGGCCCCAGGTCACTTTGCGAAGCAGCGACCACACCGAGCGTAGAAAGGACCAACCGAATACACGCGGGGTTTCAGACCTTCCACCGGCCTGACACCAGGAATGCCACAATCCGGACCGGATCCTCCGCCCTGCCACGACATCATAGGTTCGACGTTGAGTTTTCACGGATGACCTCCCATCGGTGAACCGGAGCCACTCGGCGCGCGCCTGCGTCGTGTCACAGGCAGACCATCATGATGAACGGTACCATGTGGTTGCCGATCCTCCAAAAGAGAATTACATTTGAGACGCGCCGTCTCTCCGGAATCGGATGCAGCAAACCGCGCAGATTGAGGAGGTCAGACAATCATGCCGCAACATCCCGACACTGGACGGGTAGAACTTACCGACTGGGCCACCACGGGGTCGGCCATCAGGGCGATTCGCGAAACGGTGTTTATCCACGAACAGGGAGTGCCGGTGGAGCTGGAGTGGGATGGGCTCGATTCATCTTGCGCCCATGTGCTGGCGTGGAACGACCGCGGAGAGGCCATCGGCACGGCACGCATGCAACAGAATGGCACCATCGGCAGGATGGCAGTGCTCAAGGACTGGCGCGGGCGCGGCATCGGACAGGCCCTTCTCCAAACACTGCTGGATCTGGCGGTTAGGCAAGGGCTCCCGCGCGTGATCCTGTCCGCACAGACCCATGCGCTGGGATTTTATGAACGAGCCGGGTTCCACGTGGTCGGCGAGCCCTTCATGGACGCCGGTATCCCGCATCGGAAGATGGTGAAGGAGCTCACCGTGGCGCCGTAGGCTTGCCAGAGTAGCAAACCTCTCGTTCCTCTCCTAAAGCTGGCCTCTCAACTTCCCTGCCGCAGACTCACTACCCACACGTTTCAACAATCTTACATCCCATAACAACTCTGGGAGTGACCCGTCGAGGATTACTGACAAGATATGAGGCATGATCGATAACTTGCCAGACATAACCAAGCTCGTGATTGAGGACAGATTGGGATGGTTCAAAATGAGCTACTGCAAGATGTCCTCTCAATTCCCATGATCCCTTAATCATCCAACGGAAAAAAGGAAAGGAGCCGAGTTGCTTCACTGGGTCGCAATACATGGAACGGCAAGTTTGCAAGAGCAGTTACTCGCCGAGCGACCGGATCGAACGCATGCCCATTTTTGAGAGAGTAGAAGAAGCCAAGATCGCCACACAACATGACTTCATAGGTGATGGAGTTATAGAGCGATACTTTCCCTCGAAGCGTTCTATTCTCACATTGATATGCAACGAGATGCCCTTCGAAAGCCCGCCATTGATAGCTTTCATTGGTAAGAATAGGTGCATTTAGCAGACGGACCATGGCCCGATCAGTGCGACCACCTGCAATAAACTCCCGGATAGGGTCAAACCGATCAGCAAGAACGAAAGGATGGCCCTCAATATAAGCCAGATAATTAAATGCTATCTTAGCAATCGCACGCCAGGTTCGTGTATCAATTCGACCTTCAATCACTGTAGGGATATCCGGCTGGACCAATGCGGGTGGAGCCTGCACAGTTTCACGACGTTCCAACCGGACACCGCAATCCCTAACCATCTGCATTAGTGCTTCCAACTCATCTGGATCGGTACCTACGACTCGAATTGCTCCACGAGGCAGATTCTTAAGCATGATTTGGTCGGCCTCATGGAATTCATTGACAAGGAATGTGTGTAGCGTGCCAGCGCTGGATCGAACAATCACTTGATTTAGTAACTTGGGCCGCCTAGTGTTCCAGTCAATGGCAAGGCGTGCGCCGCGCAGAATTCCGAACTGCTCCTCATCTGGAACGTATATTCTGCATCGCCGGGGAGCGAACCGCTCTCCAGCACCATGACTCTGCGGTAGGGAATTGGCACGGATCAGAGCCTCATAGGAATCTCGACTGAGAATCTGGTCAATCTCTCGACCCAACCTTGAGTTGCATTCCTGGCAAACCTCATCATTAGCCAAGACCATCGTATCAGCTCCGTATGAGCCAAATGCCTCAGGAATGACATGCTCTCGATTGAATCGAACGGCACTTCTTTTACAGTAAATGCATTCAAGGGGAGGTGGTGGAGGCACGCCCATCTACTCCTTCGCCACGATTCACTCAATTCTTAGCAGGATCTGAAGATTGAGGACCAGCCCAGCAACCGCATTCCGGCACATCGCAAGCAGCCCTTCGACTTTCACATCACGCCAATCCGCTCTACTGCCGGAGCCTAATGTCTGCAAAAAATACTGTCAACTTTCTCACTGAGATGATTACACGTAGACTCGTGGGTTCGATGCAACACATCAGCTCAAACAAGCAACCAGTCGTGCAGTATAAATATTTCTTTGCACAAGGCAGTACGGCGGAGTTTCAAGCGCCAGATGAGAGGTTCGACGGAAAATCCCTGTTCATATCTCTCCTATGAAGCACGAGGGAGAGACTTGACGCCAGGACGAACGAGGTCACGGGCGGGGCACGCGGGCGACCACGCCAGAGCTTCTCTAAATCTTATTTCCCCATGCAAGGAGGCCTGGTGATTCCTCAACTGCGCGCGTCGAACGAGGCCCTTCTGAGGGCGCACGGTCCGCGAGCAAGAGAATCACCAGGTCTCCGACTCCCTTTTTTGAGTTATAGTGACCCCATGCCTTCCCGTTCGTATCCGCAGGCTGTGCTCCGTCGCAGGAGGCGCGGACGCAGGAGCACGATTGTGGCCGTTCGCCGGCGCGCCTGGCGACACAGATATCGAGCCCTGCTCGCCGCATTGCGACGCTTGCCGTTCACCGCCAGGCTTGTGGTCGGCCTGGCTGCCCTTCTGCTCTTCGGCGCGAGCGTGAATTGGGTCTACCACACGATCCACAAGCCGACGGAAATGTTTTTTGCGCTCGACGATGCGCTCGATAAGCACCCGTATGAAACGTGGAAGGAATACGGTCCGCTCTTCCGCACACATTCCACTGCCATCATGACGCCGGACCTTCTGGCCGCACTCGCGCAGGTCGAAAGCGCGGGCAATCCGGTCGCACGTACCTACTGGCGCTGGCGACTAACCTGGAATCCACTGGAACGGTATCGTCCGGCATCGAGCGCCGTCGGCATGTTTCAGATCACCGACGCGACGTTTCAAGAAGGAAAGCGATACTGCATTCATGACCATCGTGTCGTCCAGGAGGGCCCCTGGAACGATCCTCACTCCTGCTGGTTCAATTCCTTTTACAGCCGCGTCCTGCCGAGCCATGCCATCGAGTTGACCTCCGCCCTGCTCGACCGCGCCGTGGCGAACGCAATCGGTTCGCATCGAAGGCCTCGCCCCACCTTCCAGCAGAAACAAGATCTAGCCGCCCTGATTCATCTCTGCGGGGCCGGCGCGGGCCACGCGTACGTCGCGCGTGGGTTTCGGCTGGCCCCGCAGCAACGGTGCGGCGATCACAGTGCAAAAACCTACCTCGATCGAGTGAATGAGTTGAAGCGGAAATTTTCCCGGTTGGCCGCAGGCGAGAGCCTGCTCCGGTTCGTGCGTCCTCAGTGAGTAATCCCGGCGACCTTTTAACTTTTCATTGGCAGCGCCGGGAGGGTGAGCGAGACTGATTCCTATGGACACGACCACTCCGGCGAGATCCCGATCCGCCTGCGAACTGGAGGATTCGCCACCCGGCCTGCAGCCATCACCGCCCCGCTACTCACTCGGACAACGGTGCCGGTCGCTCTATCATGCGTTGTGGTTCCGCCTCTCGGAACGGATGCGCTGGGCGAGAAAGCCTTACCACGAAGTGCCGGTCGGCCGTCTCACGGATCTGGCAACCTGGCAGCAGACTTGTATCGAATCCCTGCAGTCCCGCTATGGTGTCTGTTTCGAATCCCGCTATGGACAACATACGTCCCTGGCGAACTACGCCTATCTCGATTTGCTGGACCAGGCCTGGACGGCAGCGGACCGGCCCGTTCCCACGGGCGGTCGCGTCACGGATGTGGGCTGTGCCAACTTCTGGTATGCGCAGACACTGCACCGGTTTTTCAGGCCGGCGAAACTGACTGGTGTGGATGTCGAGGGATTCCGCCTTTATTCAACCGGCTACAGCCGTTACGATGCGGCCGCCGGATACGTCGCAGATCTTCTGCAAACCTCGTTTGGGACCGCCGACTATTGCGAGATAGACGAACAGGTGGATGTCCTCACGACCTGGTTTCCGTTTGTCACGCCGGCGCCGGTCCTCGCCTGGCGGCTCCCGTTGACCGTGTTTTCTCCGGAACGGCTCTTTGCCCGTATCGCGCGCAACCTTGCGGCGGGAGGAACCCTGTTCATGGTGAATCAAGGCACAGATGAAGCGGAGGTCGCTGCCGCATACTGCCGACAGGCGGGGCTTCGTTCACAAGGCCGGTGGGTTCATCCGCGGCCATTGCGTCCGCGGCCCCATCCTATGGTCGCCTCCTGGTGGACGACCTAGCAGAATGCGGAAAAAGTCCGCCAGCAGCGTTCTCGCGGCGCTCAGCGGCTCACCGTACGGCGCGAGTACGATTCGCCCCTTCGCTTGCTGCGGCCTTGCTGAGCGGCCCTTTTGCGCATCCTGCGCGGCGAGCCTGACCACTCACACAAATCTGCCACTTCTCATTTGCGACGTGACACCTGTCGATCGGGTTCGGATCTCCGATCCACTTTCACGATGTTTACGATCTGGTCGTCGAGATCGACTTCGATGCTGACGAGATCCCCTTTACTCAGCCACTCACGCCGCATCGCCACCGAATCGGCCACCCGGAACATCCGCACCTGACCATCCTCGGTCTTGAACGTCAGCAGGTGATTGCGATGATCCACGTGCTCGACCCAGCTCACGGGAAACTCTGCGGCGGTCTGAAATCCGAGAACCGGAGCGACCATCCCCATCCAGATCAGCATGACCGCCATCAGGCTGCGCATGTTCATCGTGACCTCCTCTCGATTGCAGGTGTGCGGCCAAACATGAACGGCGTATAGCGCACATCGTGACTCTACGCCCCATCGCACCGACAGTCTGTCGCTCCTGCTGCCATTCTGTAGCGGAGATAAGACCTCAGCCTGCGGTCGTCCGCTCTACGAAGAACTCTTATGGCGCGCAAAGGCGACGGGTTCGTTAAGAACAGGCCCGTAAGCTCGGGAAAGAGAACACATGGAGGTGCGGGGAAGGGAAATCGGAGGAAACTAACGCGCAAATATCAGCATACTATTGGCGGGGAGCACCACCGCTGCCGAATAGGCGAAGCCGTGCAGGGGCTGCAGTCCGGCGGTCACGCGCCCGCTGTTGCCGGCCACACCGGCATTGATCCAGTTTTCATAGGCATCGCTGTTGAAGATTTCCAGCCAGTCACCACCATCGGGAAACCCGAGACGATACCCGACGCGGGTAAAATCGGCCAGGTGCACCACCACGAGCAGGTCGTGCCCTTCGCCTTCCACCCAGCGATGAAATGTCAGGACCCGGTTCTGATCGTGCACATGCGCTGCTCGAAACCCTTGGCCACGAAGCGCCGGCATTCTTCGGCGCAAGTGCAACAGTTCCCGCGTGAACCGCAGATGGTCGATCATCTGCCGGTCGCCCTGTTCGAGACCGGCCCAATGGAGAAGCAGCTCGCGGTGCGTCACGAAGTCGTCCGCCCACTGCTTGTCCTCCAGAAATTCCTGTCCCATGAACAGCATGGGAATCCCGGGGGCCGTGAGGCTGAGGCCGGTCGCGACCCGCGCCCGGCTGCGCGCAAACCAGGATCGGGGATGGTCCGGATCGCCAAGCCGGGCGATGCGCTGCTCCCGCCCCCGGTAGACGATGTCGTGGTTCTCGGGCCCCTGCACAAAGCGCCAGAACTCGTTGAACCCTTCCGGCCACAAGCTTCTCGCCAACCCCATCATATTGAGCGGGCGCCCGTCTGGCGCGCTCGCATTGCCGATGACATCGCGGATCACAATCCGAAGACCATCGGTCAACGTGGTGTCGAACCCGGCCCCCACAGGCAAGGGGGCGACGATGAAGGGATTCACATCCCAATATTCCGCATGGTGCAACGTCTCCAGCCGCTGCGCATGCACCGTCGAGGTCAGGTCCTGACAAAAACGCCAGCCCTCCGGCGCCCCGTCGTGATCGATCACGCTCACCTGGTCGTACCGGAATCCATCGACCCGGTATTCCGTGAGGAAGAATTTGGCGTTCTGAATCAGGAAGTCGCGCACCTCCGGCTTGGCAAAGTCGAACACAAGGCCGCCGGCGTGGCCGACATCGGCGAAGTACAGCGAGTGGCGCTGACCGCCGGCCGGATTCTGGCGATCGAAGAAATACAGGCTCTGGTCCCCGAAGTCTCCGCCCGCATGGTTGTAGACCACATCGAGCAGCACCGCCAGGCCATAGACATGGGCGAGATCGATCAGCGCCTTGAGCTGATTCATTTCCCCCCTGAGCTGCTTCACCTGGTACGGGCGCAATCCTTTTTCTTCGAGCAGCCGGTTCACCACCGCCACATAAGGAGCCAGATCGGCATCCGGCACGGCGAAATCCATTTCTGGAGAAAAATAGTCGGTGCCGTTGTAGCCCAGGCTGAAGCTGGTCTGAAACTCCTGAATGGGCATCAGTTGCAGCGCCGTCACACCAAGGTCGGCGAGGTAGGGCAGCTTGCGAGCCACATCGAGGAAGGTGCCGCCCTTCTGCGGAAGATTCGGGGTGAAGAAGGTCCCCACATGGAGCTGATAGATCACGAATTCATGGAAACACGGCGTGACATAGCCGCACTCGTGCCAGGGAAAATCAGGATGGCGAATGATACATTGGCTGGGGAAGGGCGACTCCAATTCACGGGCATAGGGATCCCGCTTGAGCCCCTCACTTCCCTCGCCGACCACATAGAACATATAGCGCTGGCGATCTTTCACCCCCGGGAAGAACCCACGCCAATGCCCCTGCGCGTCCCGCGTCAGCACACTCGCTTCGTTACGTACCTGATGGTTGAAATCGCCGACCACATGGACGGACTTGGCATGCGGAGCCCAGCAACGGAACGTCGCGCCGTCGGCAATGAGATTAGCCCCCATCGGGGTATCGGGATGTATGTGGCTGAGTGACGCGGGCATGGGTGCCCTCACGGTAAGCACTCGCTGGAACAGCCTCATCCTATCGGAGGCCGCTCAACTCAGCAAGAGGCAGGTCACGAGCTGACGGCAGACGGTTGATAGCCGATTGCGATGAGAAATTATAGAAGACTGCATGCCTGAAGCGCGGGGAGACAGGCTACACACCTCACGACCGAAGAGGGGATCGGATCAATTCGAAAATCCGTTCGGCTGCCGCGTCCGGAGAGACGACCGTCGTATCGATAGCCAGAGCCCGCGAGATCGGTGCTTCGTAGGGTGTCTGCAACCCGGGCACGGTGGACGACCCGCCTTCCAGCCCTCGCTTGTACGTGCCCTTCTTGTCGCGTTGCATGCAGACCTCCAGCGGACACTCGATGGAGACTTCCAACAGGCTTGGAATCAGGCTGCGCGCAAATTCACGATAGTCCCGCCGGCTTGCCGTCGCGTCGAAGATCACACTCACCCCATGCGCATACAGTCGTGATCCCATGAACGCCAGGGCGCGATAGAACAGGTCGCGTTCTTCGTTGGAATAGCTGGCCTCCGGAGTCAACATACGCCTGACGGCATCGGACTCCAGGACCTCCACGGGCGATCCCCACGATTCGAGCCTGGGTAACAACCGCGCGACAATCGAGCTTTTCCCTGAGGCGGGAAGACCGGTGAGCCAGATGGCGAAGGGGGCGTGAGTCATCGCATCACTTATTCGCAATAGCGATTCACATCCGCCGGGTCGAAGCGCGGCGTCGCCAGAACATTCTCGATGAACCGGAAGATTTTCCGCCGCACGGTCACGGTGAGTTTCGGATACCAGAGCGGACTCGCCAGCACCAACCCGCGAAACGCGAAAAACGGCGCCGTCGCCTCCAACACCTCGTGATCGCGGCTCCTGGTCAGGTAGGTCTCCCAGAATGAATGGAACGCCACTTCCAACGCGCCCTTCAACGTTCCACGGCGGCACAGCGAGAAAAACAGATAGTTGATCGACATCGACGTCACGTCGTCCGCCGGCTCACCCCACTCCCCGCGTGACCGGTCCAGTACGGAAAAATCCGTCCCGTGGCGAAACAGCACATTCCAGGGATGGAAATCCCCATGCACCTGCGACAGGCGCGCATGCCGGCTGCGCAGTCGCCATCGCCACACATTGCAGGCCACCTCGATTCGCGGCAGAAGGTCTTCCGTGATGAAGGCAAACCGATCGGGGTAACTATCGGTGAGGCCCATGATACATTCGCCATGGCCGAGCAATTCCCGCAACCGCCGCCGATAGAGTTGCGGATCGGTCTGTTTCACCCGGTGAATGTCGGCCAGATATCCGGCCAACGCTCCGGTCCGCTTCCGGTCGAGCGCAGTCGGCTTGGTCGCCCCTGCCATGCGTTCGAGATCTTTGTGATAGGTCGCTCCCTCCGACCATTCGGTGAGTAAAAAGAATTCCTTGGCCGCCGCCACGGACATCAACTCTCCACGCGCGGTGAAGGCCCCCACATCCAGCGCATCGATATGTCCCGGCAGGCGGCCGTAGCAGTCGTAGTCCCACAACATCGCCTGAGCCCGGTCGGCCGGATGTTCATGGCCGAATGGACCGGGACTCATCGTGCCCAACACCACCCGGCGGGTCTTGCCCCCCTGGCGGAAGGTCAACCGGACAGGCGCGCCATAGCCGTATTGCTTATACCGCGCGCCGCTCGTCTCCTTGCCGATCGGTCCATAGGCGAGCAATTCCGCGCTCGGCCCGAACCGAACCTTGAGGTAGGTCTCCAGGGCAGATTTCTTCAACACCGGCATACCGCTGTCCGACGCAAGACATGTTCCCGAAAATATGCCCGCTTCAGCCAGCAATGGAACCAACAACTGGCGCATTGAGCTTCAGCCCCTCCGGAGACAGTGAGGAATTATGCGCCAGTGCCCCGAAAGGCCACCATCATCCCGCTTGCTGAAGTCGCGCAAATGCCCCACTTTCAGCCGGTTCAGCTCCATCCCTGCCCCTCGTTCCCACCTGCGGCAAGGCATGTGCTTTGCTGAGGACAGGGGTTGAACCCAGTTTCCATCTGAGCCGAGAGGAGGACGCATGAACATGGAAGTTGAGAGCCGCAACATCGCTATGACCCCGCGCTGGAAAACCGAGATCGAAGAGCGGATGGCCACCTTGCAGCGTGGCCACGACGACATCATTCATGGACGCGTCACCTTGACGAAGAATCGCCATCATAAAAAACTGGACAACGTGGCAGAAGCGCTTGTGCTGGTCACGGTGCCGACCCGTCACACCATCACCTCCCGCAAGGAGGACAAAACATTCGAGGAAGCGATCCGGGCCGCCTTCGATGCCGTGGCGATCGAACTGCGGAAATATCGCGAGAAACGGGCCGACAAAATCGTGCGTATCGAACCGCTCCCTCAACTCCGCGGCGTGGTGAGCAAAGTATTTCCTCACCTCGGCTATGGCTTCATCCTCAAGGACGGCGGCGGCGAAGTGTATTTCCATAAGAATGCCGTGAAGGGCATCCCGTTCAACGACATGGAGGACGGACAGGAGGTCATCTTCGAGAGCGAACCGGGCGAGAAGGGCCTACACGCCACCATCGTTCAACCACCCCACGCGTTGGAACTGTAGGAGCCCGGGTGATGTCGGATAAATACAAACTTCCCGCCAGCCTGCTGGCTCCGCAGGTGGACCCCGGTCGCCTGGGATTCGATGATACGAGCGAAGTCGAACCGCTCGATGACACGATCGGGCAAGAGCGGGCGGTCGAGGCCTTGGACTTCGGCCTCCAAATGAAGAGCCCCGGCTTCAACATTTTCGTCTCCGGGCCAGTCGGGACGGGCAAGGGCACACTCGTCAGACAAATGGTGAAGCGGCTGGCCCACATGGCACCGGCTCCATCCGACTGGTGTTACGTCCACAACTTTCAGGACGCGTCGCGCCCGACCTGCCTTTCGTTTCCGGCGGGGCAAGGCGCGTCGTTTAAACGCGAGATGAGCACCTTCATCGATGGCCTGCGCCGGGACATTCCCGCGGCCTTCGAAGGCAAGAAGTACCTCGATGCCAAGGCGAAGATCATCGAGGAGACGGAAGGAAAAAAGAAGGCCCTGTTTCACGACCTCACCGCGCTCTGTCACCAACGCGGATTCGGGTTCGAAGAAACGCCGGTCGGCTTCGGGCTGGTGCCGCTGAAAGACGACCGCCCGATGACGGAAAAGGAAATGGAAGCACTATCTGAACAGGTTCAGCAGGAACTCACCGACCGACGACAATCACTTGAGAGCGACCTGCGTGAGTTTCATGTCCGGATGCACACCCTCGAACGGGAAGCCGAGCAGGCCCTGCATCATCTCGACCACCAGATCGTCGCCAACGTCATGAAGGGGGCCTACGACGTACTTCAGCAAGCCTATCAAGACCTACGACCCGTGACGACGTACCTGCAGCGGGTCCATCACGACATCATTCACAAATACAAAGACTTCCTACCTCACAGCGGTCCGGTGCTGCCGATCCCCGGACTGGAGCAAACCCGTCGCTCGGACATGACCCGGTTCGCCGTCAACCTCATCGTGGCCCGGGAAGCCACCGCCGGAGCACCGGTTGTGGATGAGCCCCACCCGACCTACAGCAACCTCATCGGAAAAATCGAGCGCCGGGCGCACCTCGGAGTGATGTATACCGATTTCACCGAAATCCGGGCGGGGTCCATGTTGCAGGCCAACGGCGGCTACCTGATTCTGCAGGCGCTGGATCTCCTCCGCCAGCCGTTTTCCTGGGAAGCCTTGAAGCGCGTCATCAAGACCGGCGCCGTCACCATCGAGGATCCGGCCGAGTTCTACGGCTTCGCCACTGCGGGCCTGCGTCCCGAACCGATTCCCGTCTCGGTCAAAGTCATCCTGGTCGGCACAGCGGGCATCTACCATCTGCTGCAGGCCTACGAAGAGGACTTCTCCAAACTCTTCAAGGTGAAGGCCGATTTCGATGTGGAGGTCCCGCACGATGAACGGCAGGAGCGCCAATATGCGCGCTTCGTCGCCAAATTATGCAAGGAGGAAGGACTGCCGCATTTCGGCGCCGACGCCGTGGCGGAAGTCATCCGCCAGGGGTTTCGCTATGCCGACCGGCACGACCGGCTGTCCTTGCGATTCAGCCTGGTCAGCGACCTCATTCGCGAAGCCGGGTATTGGGCCAGGAAAGACGGGCACTCCTTCGTGACGCGCGCGGATGTCGAATCGGCCCTGGCGCACCAGCGACACCGTGCCGACCTGCCTGAGCAATGGATCCAGGATGAAATCCGCGAAGGGACCTTGATGGTGGATCTGCAGGGCGCGGTCGTCGGTCAGGTCAACGGGCTGTCCGTCTATGAGCTGGGCGACTATGCCTTCGGTCGTCCCACCAGGATCACCGCCCGCACCTATGTCGGCACCAAAGGCGTGATCGATATTCAACGCGAGGTCGAGCTCGCTGGAAACATCCACAGCAAGGGGGTCATGACGCTGGCCGGATTCCTGGCGGGCAAATTCGCGGGGATGCAGCCGTTCGCGCTCAGCGCCACCCTCACCTTCGAACAGACCTACTCCGAAATCGAGGGAGACAGTGCCGCCGTGGCCGAACTCACGGCCGTCCTCTCAAGCCTCGCCGACCTTCCCATCCGGCAATCGCTGGCCGTCACCGGCTCGGTGAACCAACTCGGTGAAATCCAGCCCATCGGCGGCGTCAACGAGAAAATCGAAGGGTTCTTTGAGTCGTGCAAGCGGCGTGGCCTGACAGGCACGCAAGGGGTGATCATCCCCGCTCGAAACACGAAACACCTGGCGCTGAACCGGGAAGTCGTCGTGGCCGTGGAAGAGGGAACGTTTGCCGTCTATGGCGTGGACCACGTCGAACAGGCGCTTGAGCTGCTCATCGGCGTCCCCGCCGGGGAACGCGGACCGGAAGGAACCTTCCCGCCCGAGAGCATTTACGGTCGAACCGCCGCGCGCCTGGAGGAGATGGCGCAGATCGTCGCAAATTGGGGAGAAGGCGAAGAAGAGCCGGAAAAGGTCACAGGGTAAACAACACGAGGTCCCTATGCCCATGTATGACTACACCTGTCTGGACTGCGGAAAAGAATCGCTGATCATCGTGACACTGAAGCAACATGAGAAAGGTGAGGTACAATGTCCCGCCTGCGGCAGCACCAAACTGCAGCAACACTTTTCGTCGTTCATCGCGCACACGACCAAGAAAAGCTGAAGGAGACACAGAGACGCATGCAGATCGTCATGACCACCGGCACCAGGTATTCCTTCGTCGTCTCGCTTGCCGTGACCCTCTCGGCCGTCTGTGGCTCGGCGACGGCACAGGACTTTCCGCCGGACGTCACCAGAGGGAAGGCGGTCTACGAGCGTCATTGCCTCGCCTGTCACGGCCGTGGCGGATGGGGCGACGGCCCCGATGCCGCCGCATTGACGGTCCCGCCGGCCAATTTCCACCGATTCAAGTCCTTCCTCAAGTCCGACGAGGAGTTGCTCAGAGCGATCGAGCACGGCATCGTCTTCAGCCCGATGCATTCCTGGCAGGGGCAACTGACCGAAACGGAAATGCAGGACGTGCTGGCCTACATCCGCCTGCTCGTGCAACAGAGCCGATAGGATGCCGGGCGGACGAGCTCCGCGAAGGAACTCCGTATGAAACCTCTTCAACCAGGCGATGCGCTCCTCATTGTGGACGTTCAGAACGATTTTGTCGCGGATGGCGCGCTGGCGGTGCCCGGCGGCCAAGAAGTGATTCCTCCGTTGCAGCGGTATCTGGCCCTGTTTGCCGAACAGGGCCTGCCGGTATTTGCCACGCGGGACTGGCACCCGCCCGACCACTGCTCCTTCCACGCACAGGGGGGCCCTTGGCCGCCACACTGCGTCGCACACAGGCCAGGGGCACAATTTCCTGACGACCTCCGGCTTCCCCCATCGGCCATTGTGATCTCGAAAGGCACCGATCCCACACACGAGGCCTACTCCGGCTTCCAGGGCACTCCGTTGCACGATCGTCTCCGGGCAGCCCGCATCGGCCGGTTGTTCATCGGAGGACTGGCCACGGACTATTGTGTGCTCGAAACCGTGCGGGACGCCCGGACACTCGGGTATGAGGTCTGCCTGTTGGTCGACGCCATCCGGCCGGTCAATGTGCTTCCCGACGACGGCCGGCACGCCGAAGAAGCGATGGTGCTGGCCGGCGCCATTCCCCTTTGCTTGGAGCGATTGGCCGCATGAACATCACCTCGGACGCGCTGCTCACGGACCTCTACGAACTCACGATGGCGCAAGCCTACCTCGCCCAGAGAATGACGGACATCGCCGTCTTTGAATTCTTTGTCCGGAAACTGCCGCCGCAACGCAACTTCTTCATGGCCGCGGGACTGGAGCAGGTCTTGAGCTATCTGGAGGAGTTTCATTTCTCAGATCCCGACATCGCCTGGCTCGACCAGACCGGTGGATTCAGCCCGGCGTCGCTCGACGCGCTCCGCGCGATGCGCTTTACCGGCGAGGTTCACGCGATGCCGGAGGGGAGCCTCTTTTTTCCACACGAGCCGATCCTCCGCATTACCGCCCCCCTACCGCAGGCGCAACTCGTGGAAACCAGGGTCATGAATCTCCTGAACTTCCAAACGATGGTGGCCTCCAAAGCCTGCCGGTCGGTCTTGGTTGCCGGCGACAAACCCCTGATCGATTTCGGCCTCCGCCGTGCGCATGGGGCAGAGGCGGGCCTCCTCGCCGCCCGCGCCGCATACCTCGCCGGACTCGCGGGCACGTCGAACGTATCAGCCGGCGCCCGCTTCGGCATCCCGATCTACGGGACGATGGCCCATTCGTTTGTCCAGGCCCATCTCGATGAGACAGAGGCGTTCACCCACATCGCAGAGGCGCAACCGCGCAACGTCGTGTTCCTCATCGACACCTATGACACGGAAGCGGCGGCGGAGAAGGTGGTCTCCCTGGCGGGTCGCTTGAAAGCACGGGGCATCTCGATCCACGGTGTCCGGCTCGATAGCGGTGACCTCGCCGAACACGCGCGCAAGGTTCGGCACATCCTCGATCGCGGAGGCCTCACGGCCACCCAAATCCTCGCCAGCGGAAATCTTGACGAGGAACGCATCCAGGCGCTGGTGACAGGACAGGCACCGATCGACAGTTTTGCGATCGGCACGGCCATGACCACGTCGGCCGATGCCCCCTACCTGGACTGTGCGTACAAACTCCAGGAATATGCCGGCAGACCCTGCCGTAAACGTTCCGAAGGCAAGGCCACCTGGCCCGGTCGAAAACAGGTCTACCGCCGGATCGGAACCGACGGACGCCTGAACGGTGATATCATCACGGTCGAGGGCGACTGCCCGGAAGGCGCGCCGCTACTGGGTCAGGTGATGCAGGGAGGCCGGCGCCTCACCGCCTCTCCATCCCTCGAAGAGCTCCGCCAGCATGCGAGGAGATCGTTGGAGCAACTCCCGGATGCGTTACGAGGGCTAGGCGACTGTTTGCCGTTTGACGTGAGGATCAGCCAATCGCTTCAAGACTTGGCGAAATCAGTGGATCAATGCACATGATTCGAGTATCTGATTTGGTGAGGAACGCCCGTTTGGGACTGGCGTCACCGTCACACTCCTCCCTCCTAGGAGTGAGCATGCGTGGAATTCCCATGAGAAGAGATGACCCGTTGCCAGCCCCTCACCGAAGAAGAGCCATCAGAATGTCGGTTCATTTCAACATAAGCACGTCCATACCGTGCCTCACTCCTACCATGTTCGTCAATTACATCACGAGATCTTTGGCTTGAGTTCACCATCCCTCAGAAGACGTAACGCCTCAAGACGACACTCGAAGTCGCGTTCGCTGAGGTATCCCGTTCGATATAAACCGCGAAGAAAATCGTCCACCAACGAGTTACCTTTTTTATTGTTGCAACCGAGGCACGCGGCCACAACATTGCGATAGCTATTATTGCCGGCAGGGCGAGACGTGACATGCTCTATCACGTGATTCGATGGATCGAGTGCTCGGAAGCAATAGAAACACTTCCTGCGTTCCCTTTCGAGGATTAGCACACGATTCTCCGAGATATCAAAGAAATCCATTTCCTCCAAGCTCAACACAGCGGCGACTTCTTCGGACGGAATCAATCCTTCGATCTCAGAGGGAAGGCAAAGTTGGATTTTTGTACCTTCTCTCTCGGTGCCGATGATTCGAAGACAACCTTTTGACTCGAGGGATCTGAGCTTCTCATAACACGTGCCTTCCGACATGGGCTTTCCCTTTTCCCCTATTCCGAGAGCCATCTTTTTACGTGCAGATTTGAATCCGATGGTGATCTCAGCTTTTCCCTGCAAGCGACCGTGTCTGAGTATATACAGGTAGATCGATTGCTCGTATGTGTCTAATCTCGGCGCGAGATAGTCCTGGAATTCTTCAACGATTATTTTCGCATCCATAGCAACCCAGATATAATTTCTGACTTTGCTCTTTTCAAGAGCGTAAACGGCCCGCATGTATGTCCGAAAAGACCACCGAACGTCAAGCCTTTTTTCTTGCATAAGCCGGCCTAACACACTATTGAGCAAGAGAACCGTGCAAGTCCGCGCTCAAGGGCCAGCGGCGCGGGCTTCGGCCAACGTGAGTTCAGACGCCAATACCAGCAACCCAATTTGAGATGCCACAAGCTCCCACCCATGTCCTTCGACTCGTCGCCTCAATTCGTCGTTCCATTGATTCACCTCGTTTTCCTGGTGATCGCGCTTGGTGATGTCCGCACCCCGAGGTATCAGATGAGTGATCCGATCTTTCGAGTCGCACATTGAGGCCATCGTGAAGTCGATTGCTGCAGGTTCGTGGCAGCGATCCGATTGTCGTCATATCGCGACACCTCGCCTTGCGCGGCTCCAATCTCACCGGAGCGACCGTACTTGCGCAGACACAACTGGACCGCGCCTGCTTGGATGAGACCACCGCCCTCCCGTCCGACCTCCAGAGGCCGCGTCCCTGCCCGGAACATCATCCACGGCAGCGGCAGTAGCCGAACCGACGGAACAGCAGTCGCTCACCCGGCGACAAGAGAGAAGGCATCGCCGATTCGGCATGTTCAGGTCAATGCTTGCCGAACCGTGCGGCGACAGTTGGACAACTGAACCATAATCCGCCATAGTCGCTGCCGAAATCACGATACCTGAAACGCCTATTCTTTATCGTGAGGAAGCAGCGATGTCGGTCCCCCTGTCGATCAGTCTCTTCGTCATCGCTGGATTGTGTGAAATCGGCGGCAGCTATCTCGTCTGGCTGTGGCTCCGTGAGGGAAAGCCGTTCGGATATGCGGCGGCGGGAGCGATGTTGTTGATCCTCTACGGAGTTATTCCAACGCTGCAAACGGCCCATTTCGGGCGGGTGTACGCAGCCTACGGCGGCATGTTCATCGTGCTCTCGTTGTTATGGGGATGGGGCACGGACGGCACCAGGCCAGATCGATTCGACATGGTCGGTGCTGTCATCTGCATGATCGGGATGGCCGTCATCATGTACGTCCCCCGTCACACAACGTAAGTAATGGTCAGCATCCTCGCACGCTTTGATGCAACGCACCTCTCCAAACACCTCACTCCGACAGATGCCGTCAGGCATTTGGGTGCTGGGTTTTGTCAGCCTCTTGATGGACATTTCGTCGGAAATGATTCACAGCCTGCTGCCGCTGTTCATGGTCACGACACTCGGCGCCGGCACGATCGCGGTCGGCATCGTGGAAGGACTGGCCGAGTCCCTGGCCCTCGTGGTCAAAGTCTTTTCGGGGACCTTGAGCGACTATCTCGGCAGGAGGAAGGGACTGGCCTTGAACGATCACTGGAGCGTGATTCTGGCAGGCGTGGCGCTGTGGGGCATTCACATGGGGATGACACAAGGCCTGCTGGCCACCATGGTCGCAGACGTGGCACCGACCGATCTGCGCGGGACAGCCTACGGCTGCTTCAACCTGGCCTGCGGGCTCGCGATGCTCATCGCCAGCCTCCTCGCAGGATTCTTATGGGATCGACTCGGCGCGGCCTTCACATTCTACGCGGGCGCGTGCTTCTCGGTGCTCGCAATCATCGGGACCCTGTCCTCTCCCGTGACACAACACCGGCGCACCGGTTAAGGCATGGGCGCACCCGCATACCCTCCTTTCGCGAGACTACCGAGTATGACCACGCGCGGGCCGTTCGACAGGGGAAGGAGAGTGCCTGAATCCGCTCGATCTCCGATCACCCACTCATACAATCGCTTGGCATCCTCCAGTACCGGGGTAGGCAGCACACCGTAATACCGGCGCTGCATCTGCTCATCAGCCAGGCCGATACATCCGTGAGAGGCCGGATATCCCGGCAAGTCACGACCGTGAATCCAATAACTCACTCCCTGTGCGTTCACGTAAAACCGCAACGCGTATCGCATCGGATAGGGCACGGGCGTCGATTCGATGGTATAGAGGCAGGATCGATGAGTACGGTGAGCAGCGGTAATCCGATAGTCTCCGACAGGCGTTTCGTTCTCCGGCTCCCCGAAAGCGATCGGAAAGGACAATCTCAACAACCCGTATTCATAGGCACCGATGAACTGTTCCGTCAGATCCACTACAATGAGCTGTTGATCCTGTTCTCCGGCAGAATAGCGGTGCGGCAACGGGGTAAACTCCGCCACGTCGTCGAGCCGGATCGGTATTTTGATCTCCCGTCCCGGCTGCGCATGCCGGCGATCGATCCGGTTGAATCGCGCGACATCGACCCACCGCCGACCGAACAACGTCTCCAGTGTTTCCCCTCGTTGTAGTCGCCGGCAATGCCAGGCGACCCGCTCATCGCTCGGGTGATGAACGGCACAGGGGGAACGGGTTTCGGCCGCCCGCCTTGGCATAGCCGCCTCCCCGGGCAACGTGCCGGGAGCGAACAACACAACCATGAGGACGACCCGCGGTACTACTCGCGCAGTAGCGGTCACAGCCTGTTCCGGCATCATGCTATGACCAATATGCCGAGGCCTTCATATACCCGTGCAACAAGTCCCGCCTGGCAACGATGCCGACAAGCTGCTTGCCCCGCACCACCGGCAGGCGCGTCACGTACCGGTCTTGGAACAGGTTCGCGACTTCCTCCAACGTCATGTTCTCCCGAGCCGTCAGGGGCTGCGTCGTCATGATTTCTGAAGCGAACACTTTGCGCAAATCCCGGCCTTCGATCATGGCTTGCAGGAGATCGTATTCCGTCACGAGCCCGACCAGAGAGCCGTCCTCTGCCACTACGGGCAAGCCGCCGAAATTCTGTTTGGTCATCAGCCGACCGATGGTCAGCGCGTCCGTCTGTGCCGTACAGGTAAACAACGCATCCTGCATCAGCTGGCCGACCGTCAGCGTTTTCGGGTCACAGGCCTGAGTGATCAAGTCGATACGGCGCATACGTCGCCCCCTCTCCACACACGCAATAGGTCAATTCCTACCTGCCTTTCGCCCGTCGCTTCACTCCGGGACGGAGCGCGGCACGCACCACATCGCGACGCGTCACCACTCCCACGAGCCGATTGCCCGCATTCACGACCGGCACTGACATGAGATCGCTCTCCGTCAGAACATGTATCAGGGTAGACAGCGTGGTTTCCGGCGGCACCGAGTAGGGATTTTCGGTCATGAGATCTTTCGCCGTCTGATCACTCCAGGCCTGCCCCTCATCGAGCGCCGACAACAGATCATGTTCGCTCACAACCCCCGTGAGCTGTTTCGCCTGATCCACGACGGACACATTGCTTCCCTCTTTCAGAAGCAACTTCGCCACGCGGTCGCCCTTCATGTCGAGACGCACCGCCTGCACGCGCTTGTTCACAATGTCGCCGACCGTGAGGTCTTCGAATGCCACGCGTCTGCGACTCGCACTGGCCGATCGTCTCGCCGGGGCTTTCCGCTTCTTCACCATACCGCTTCCTCCTTGTCTACCCATGCTATCCGCAGCTATCCCCTCACTCTGCCTGCGCAGGCAGGACAGGACTCCGGTCCTCGACCCAGCGAACATGCTGCGTGGTGACATGTCCTCGCCGGACGTGAATCCCCTTCACCTGTTGTATCTGGCCGCCCAGCGTGGCCGCCACTTCGTAGGTACCATCCGGTACATCGATAAAGAGCCAGGGGCCCGTCACCTGCTCCCGGGGAACCGTCAACACCGTCGCACCCTTGCTCTGGCGAAGCACGACCTCCACCCCCGTCACGAACGGCTTCCCGCCTGCTGTAAACACCAGCTTCAAGGGAAACGGAGGGTACGCCGCTTCACGCTCAACCTGGCCGATGCCGGCGCTGAAATAGTGGATCTTCCCGCTGTGGTAAAGCGGGAGGGTTTCTTTCTGCGTTCCGATGTCGGTAGGGATCTCCAGTTCAATCGCGTCACCGCCCGGAGCCACACGTGTCGTCACTCCTCCAGCGACCGGCTCCACTCCGGCCAGCCACAGACTCAGTCCCACCATTCCACTCATCACCGCAATGACTCGGCGCTCAAACATTGCGCGTCCCTCCCTCGGGCCTTCTCACGCAATCGTGATGCCTGAATGCCGACCGATCAGCCAACGTGCACAGGCGCATGTCCTCCGAACATCGCCATCCGGATCTCCCCTCTCACTGAGGCCAATTACCCCAATATCGTCCCGCCCACTGCTGCAAAACGCCGCAACTGCCTACGACGACTACCCGGCAAACCTGCCAACCGCCTGGCATCGCACACAGTTACCGCTTCGTGATCAGACCGCGTTCAGGCATACCCGATGCAGACTCTATCTCGGGGCGGTACTGCAACCTGGGAGAAACACACATGAAGATGATGATCGCGGTGGATGGATCGGAGTTCGCCGAGTGGAGTGTGCAGATGCTGGAAGCGGTCGCCAGCCGCCCACCCGACTTCGTCACGTTGGTCCATGTCGTGGACAGCGCATCGTTGAAATCCGCCGCACGTAAACACGCTGCTGTCTCGAAACAGGCCATCGCCGCCATGACGAAGGCCGGCGACCAGATTCTGCGGCGCTTCGAAGGTCTGGCGAAAATCGCGTTGAAGCAGGCCACCACGAAGCCTCGCACGGCCATCGACACGATCCTCGCCCATGGCCGCGTGGCCGATACCATCACGAAGCTGGCCAAGCAGAAAAAAGCCGATCTGCTCGTCCTCGGCTCGCGCGGCCTGAGCGATGCAGAACATTACCTCCTGGGCAGTGTGTCCCGTAAAGTCAGCGCCTTGGCCGCCTGCCCGGTGTTGGTGGTAAAACGGCCGCTTACAGCCCTCTCTCACGTGCTCTTTGCGGCGGATGCCTCGAAACACTCCCAAGGCGCCTGTCGCTTTCTGTGCCAGCGCCTGCTTCCGGAGTCCGCGCACGTCACGGTGTTGTCGGTCGTCGAACCGGCCATGACGGAACTGGCGGCCAAGTACCTGTCGAAGGACCAGGTGGAGCAGATCTCGGTCCCGAAACGTCAGGCCGCCGAACAGGTCGTAGAGAACTTACGCGATCGGTTCCTGGCCGAAGGTTGCGCCGTCACGACGCAGGTGAAGGTCGATCATGTGACCGACACGATCATCCAGCAGGCCGCCTCCGGCAAGGTGGATCTGCTCGTGGCCGGCTCACGGGGCTTGACGGGGTCCGAACGGCTTCAGTTGGGCAGCGTCTCGGAAACGCTGCTGAAGTATGTCCCCTGTTCGGTGCTCATCGTACGAGGATGGCGTGCCTGAACTGACTGCGCTAGAAGTCTGCCGCCTGGCTCCCAGCCAGGTGTACCGCGCGCTCGCCACCACTCCGCAGGGCCTCTCGTCGGACGACGTCCGGCGACGAACCCTCCGGTACGGGCCGAATAGTCTGCAGGCGTTGCGCGGGATGCCGCTCATCAGCCGCTTTGCGCGTCAGTTCACGCATTTCCTGGCACTGCTCCTGTGGGTGGCGGCAGGACTGGCGTTCCTCGCCGACGCCCTCCACTCCGGTGAAGGCATGGCGACATTGGGGTGGGCCATCCTCGGCGTGATTCTCATCAATGCCATTTTCGCCTTCCTGCAAGAGTACAAGGCAGAACGCGCGGTCCAAGCCTTGCGCAGCATGCTGCCGGCCCAAGCCTGGGTCCTTCGCGACGGGCAGCAGCAACAGATCGCCCGCAGCGAACTGGTACCGGGCGATGTGCTCGTGCTGGAAGAAGGTGAGCAGATTCCCGCCGATGCGAGACTCACCGCAGCCGTCGGCATGCGCGTCGATAACTCCTCTCTCACCGGCGAATCGAAACCGCAACGACGGTCGGCCGATCCCATCACCGACGGCCATCCGCTCGACATTGCGAATCTGGCCTTCGCCGGAACCACGGTCCTCTCCGGCCATGGCCAGGGCGTGGTCTTTGCCACCGGCCTCAACACCGAATTCGGCAAAATCGCGCACCTGACGACAACCGTACAAATCGGGTTGAGCCCGCTCCAACAAGAAATTGTGAAGGTGACGCATGTCGTCGCCGGGCTCTCACTGCTGATGGGCCTGGTCTTCTTCACCATCGGCGTCGGGATGGGATTAGGCTTCTGGGCGAGCACGATCTTCGGCATCGGCATCATCGTCGCCAATGTACCCGAAGGGCTCCTGCCGACCGTCACCCTGGCCCTCGCCATGGGCAGTCAGCGCATGGCTGCGCGCAAGGCACTCATCAAACACCTGGCATCCGTCGAAACGCTGGGGTGCACCACCGTGATCTGCACCGACAAGACCGGGACACTGACGGAAAACCGGATGCGGCTCGACAGGCTGTACGTGGACGACCTCGTCGTCGAATCGCGAGAAGGCTGTTTGTTCACCAGGAATCGCCTCATCACCGCGCCCGAATCGGAACGATGGCGTCCCCTGTTCGACGCCATCGTTCATTGCAACAACGCCAAGCGCACGCGCCACCCGGACGGGCGTAGCCGCACCACCGGTGATCCCACTGAGACGGCGCTGCTGGAGTTTGCCGCGGACCACGGACTCCTCCACCGCCCGCCGCTCCGGCGCATGGGCGAAATCCCCTTCGATGCGGATCGCAAACGGATGACGACGCTGCACTGGAGCGAGGGTCGGCTGCTCGCCTTCACCAAAGGCGCGCCGGAATCGGTCTTGCCGTTGTGCACCAGGCAGCAGGGATCGGCGACACCCGCCGAGCTCACCGTCGACGGCCGCAAAAAAGTGCTCGCCCAGAGTCAGGCCTTCGCTCAGCAGGCGTACCGGGTGCTGGCCGTGGCCATGCGAGAAGTCGAACGCGGCGTGGAGCAGTTAGAGGCCGACACGGTAGAGCAGGGACTGACGTTTCTCGGACTCGTGGCCATGATGGACCCGCCACACCGTGAAGTGCCGGACGCGATCAAAAAATGCCGCCGGGCCGGGGTCCGCGTCATGATGATTACGGGAGACCATCCCCTGACGGCATTGGCCGTCGCACGCAAGGTCGGGCTGGCTCCGGAAACGATACCCACGGCACCGGGCCATTTCGTGCCGGTGATCGAAGGCGCACACATCGACACATTCAGCGACGATCAACTGCGCCGGCTGCTCACCCCGACCGCTCCCGGCGAACCGGATCCGATCTTCGCCCGCATGGCGCCCCGGCACAAAATGCGCATCGTCTCGGCGCTCAAGGAAATGCGCGAAGTGGTCGCCGTGACGGGCGACGGGGTCAATGACGCGCCGGCGTTGAAAACTGCCGACATCGGCATCGCCATGGGTATCGCCGGAACGGACGTGGCCAAAGAGACGGCCTCCATGATTCTGCTCGACGACAATTTCGCCACCATTGTCCACGCCATCGAAGAAGGACGGGCCGTCTATACCAATATTCGCAAGTTCGTCACGTATGTGTTGGCCAGCAACGTCCCGGAGATCGTGCCGTATCTGGGATTCGGACTCTCATCGATGCCGCTCGCCCTCACGATCCCGCAAATTCTGGCCGTCGATTTGGGAACAGACATGGTCCCGGCACTGGCCCTGGCCGCAGAACCGCCGGAGGGCGGGGTGATGGACGACCCTCCGCGACCCCGAACCGAACGACTCCTCAGCTGGGATGTGCTCCTGAGGGCCTACGCTTTTTTGGGATTGATCGAAGCCGGCATTGCCATGGGAGGTTTTTTTCTCTATTTGTATAGCCAGGGCTGGAGCTGGGGGGCCGCGCTCGACTGGACCTCGCCTTTGTATCAGGAAGCGACGACCGTCACCTTTGCCGGGATCGTGGCGGCCCAGGTCGCGAATGTCTTTGCCTGCCGCACAGACCGCATCTCGGCGTTCCGGCTCGGCTGGTTCAGCAATCCCTTGATCCTGGTGGGTGTCGCCGTCGAACTGACCATCCTGCTCGTCATGACCTACAGCCCGGTCGGACATCTGGTCTTGGGCACCGCCTCGCTCCCGGCCTGGATCTTCGGACCGCTGGCGCTCGGGGCCATCGGCTTGCTCCTGGCAGACGAACTTCAGAAATTCGTCCGCGGGCGAATGGGCGCGCGACTCTCGCTGCAACCCGACCGGGGGACGTGACGTATGCCTGGATCGATTGAAACCGATGAGAGACAATCGTGCACGTTCGCAATGCCAGCCAGCGAAATTCATGTTGAAGAAAAGGAGCTTTTATGACGACCGTATCGGGACAGCACGTCAGCGACTATATGCATCGCCAATTGGAGGTCGTCCCGCAGGATACCTCCGTCGTGACCGTCGCCACCAAAATGCGGACGCGCAACGTCGGCTCGGTGCTGATCGAATGCTTCGATCGTCCGCACAACGATTGCCGGATTGCGGGAATCGTCACCGAAACCGATCTCGTCGCCAAGGTGCTGGCACCGGGCCGCGTTCCCTCTCAAACCAGCATGGCGGACATCATGAGCAGTCCGCTCATCACGATCGCGCCGACTCGCCCGATGGTCGATGCCAGTCATTTGATGCAAAGTAAAAACGTGCGGCACCTCGTGGTGACCGAAGGCACGGATGTGCTCGGAATCATCTCGATACGCGATCTGGTGAGGCACTTCGTCGACGCAGACGGCGGGCCGGTGCAGGCGCTCACGAATGTCTACCGGCCGTTGAGCGTCCTCATGAAAACAGCCATCGAAACCATCGGCAGCGACGAAACGGCCCTCGGCGCGGCGCAACGGATGGCGAACAAACACATCGGGGCGCTGTTTGTGATGGAAGCCGACGAACTCGTGGGCATCGTCACCGAAGGCGACCTGGTGCGCAAACTGCTGGCCTATCAGCTCGATCCGCAGACCCTGCGTGTGGGTGCGCTCATGAATTCGCCGTTGCTCGACATCGACATCAATCGCACCATCCGCGATGCCAGTGAACGGATGTCCGTGAAACGAATCCGCCACCTGGCTGTCACGGAACATGAGAAGGTCGTCGGAGTCCTGTCGATCCGCGATCTGGTGAAGATGGTCGCCATCCGCGATCTCCCGGATTACCTCCGGCGCACATGAACACGAGGCTGCGGGGCCGGTGGCGGTCCCGCGGCCCCCTGCGGCGCATCGCCACGTTTTGATTGCGCAGACCCGCCTGGAACGGTAGACTTCCTCGATACGTATCGTATGCTACACATCCTCGCATGACAGATCGACCCGCTCGCCCTCTCTTTCACGAATGGAGCCGCTGATGTTGGACTGGCTTGCCAATCCTGAAATATGGATCGCCCTGGGAACCTTGACCGCGCTGGAGATCGTGCTGGGGATCGACAACATTATCTTTCTCTCCGTCCTCGTCGGTCGACTCCCCGAGCATCAGCGCGCCGTCGCACGCCAAGTGGGCTTGGGCCTGGCCATGATGGCTCGCCTAGGACTCTTGTTCTCCATTTCCTGGGTGATGGGGCTCACCCATCCCTGGGTGACCATCTTCGGCCACGGCGTGTCCGGGCGGGATCTGATTCTGGTCGGCGGCGGCCTGTTCCTCATGGCCAAGGCTACGCACGAAATCCACAACAGCCTCGAGGGGATCGAGGGCGGCGAGACCCCGGCCGCCGCAGCCAGCCTGGGGATGGTGCTCGTTCAGATTGCGCTCCTGGATATCGTCTTTTCGTTGGATTCGGTGATTACGGCGGTCGGCCTGGTCGAACATGTCTCGATCATGGCGGTGGCGATCATCCTTGCCGTCGTCGTGATGTTGATGGCGGCCAAAGCCATCGGAGATTTTGTGGATGAACACCCCACGATCAAAATTCTGGCCCTCTCGTTTCTGATTCTCGTGGGCGTGACCTTGATGGTCGAAGGGTTCGACGTGCATGTGCCCAAGGGCTATATCTATTTCTCCATGGCCTTCTCCGTCACGGTCGAAATGCTTAACATTCGCATGCGAAAAAAGCGGGCTGCGCCGGTCAAACTCCACAGTCGTTATGCGGAAGACCGGCGGCAGCCGGGTGCCCAACCCTGACGAGGCAGGACGAATCCTTGCTCACGAGGCGCGGGCGCCCTCTCGTTTCCACCCGGTCATCACACAACGTTGGGCCACTAACGGCCTCATGGACTCCACGTCGTCCGACACGCGGATCATCACTTCCTCGGCAAGACGCGGATCGTCGAAACATTCATAGGCATCGTCGAGAAAGCCGCCTCGCAACAGCGGATGAGTGAGAAACCGCGGGCCGGGCCCACTCGCAACCTCCAGCGGGCGCTCGACAACGTCGACCCGTTCCATCTCCAGCCGTTCCAACCATCCACGCGCGTCTTCCGCAGACGGCCGCTCCGCCACATGGGCCGCCAATCGTTCCCGCTCGATGACAAGTCCGTATCGCCCCATTTCCTGATCGATCCGGCGCCAGATGGAGTCGAACGTGCCGAGAGAGGGAAAAGTCAGCACCAACTGGCCCCCTGGCTCCAGATGCTCGATCAGTCCGCGAACCGCATCGAAGCGGTGAGGTCGAAAGAACATCACCGAGAGATTACCGGTGATGCGCTCGAAGGAGGGGAAGGATGCGGGCAAGGCACGCATATCCAGGCATTCGAATCGGAGCCAGGGAAGCTCAGTTCCTTGAATGGCACGCGCACTCGCTACTTGGCTGCGGCTAGCATCGATGCCGGTGACCTTGCCGGCCGGCCCAACCTGTTCCGCCAGATAGAACGTCGGAATACCATGACCGGAGGCGATATCGAGAATCGTCAGACCGGGACGCAGATCAAGCTGCTCCAGCAAGACCTCGGCAAACGGAGTCGACCAGTCATCGTGCTTGGGAAGGGCCCAGCGCGAAGCGACAGGAGAGGCAGGCTTGGTCATGCGGTTCCTTTCACACAGACATCTGTTGGTCCCGCATCTTAACCGAGTCTTACCGGAGAAAGCAGTCTTACGACCGTCCGCTTCACAACGTCTTGCTCCCCTCACGGAGGTACTGCCCGTCATTCACAGTCGATCGAGGAGTTGTTGTTTCTTCGTTCGGTAGTCTTCCTCCGTAATCAATCCCTGTTCATAGAGACGTTTGAGCTGCCCCAAGCCGTCTTCCAGCGATGGGAACGACGTGGCAGGAACGGCCACCGCCGAAGGTACGGCAGGAGGCGGCGACGCATGGCCGGTCAACGCGCCGTATTCGATTGCAAGTTCGGCCGGCTCCGGGCGAAACGGATTGCCTCCTGCCTGCGCAACCTTCACTGTTTCCTGGTGAGCACCGGGCACCGGTTCGTAAAACGCTCCGCTCTGCGCAAACAATGGATCGTTCCATATCTGCTGCCGTATCGACGGCATGGTCACCGTGACCCGATAATTGGCAAGCTGCAGATGGATTCGACCTTGTTCGACAAACCAAGCCCCTGAGGTGAGCTGTGACAATCCCGCGTCGCTGCTCCTCGTCAACGCAAACACGACGCGCTGCTGAGCCGTCGCTTCCTGAAACGCGTGCTGCAATGCCGCCCCCAAGTAGAAGACTTCCTCGTCGGTAAAGGCCGGCTCTGTGGTGCCGTGATATGAGGGGCCGAGCAAGGGCCAGTGGATGCTTCGCACAGTCACGCTCCGCAGGACCGTTTCCCATTGTTTCTTCTCCAATGAGAGCGGATGGTCGAATCGACGACCCTGACCGGATGCCGCCTGTTCGTCCACGGGAATGATCCGTACCACACGATGGTCGTCGCAGGACAGGCAGGTTTCCTCGCTCTTGGGTGGTGCCGCCGAACAAGCGGTTGTCAGCAGACACACCAGCAACATGCCTACGACTTCGCGACTTCGAATGGACCGGCTCTTCACGTTGGGTCGGCCCTCCCTCCCGGCTCGGGTCTTCAATAGGCGAAATCGAAACCGACCAACATGGTTTGGCCCATGAGATCGCCGCCGTTGGTTCCCACGCCGGTCGTGCGGTAGGTATTGTACTCGGCATGCAGCGCCAGGTCGGTCCTGGTGGAATGATGGATGAAGTACCGCACCAGAAACGTATGTGAATCGACGTTGTTATAGTTCTTGGCGAATGTCGGATCGCCCTGCCGGTTGTTGCGAATGAGATCATACCGGTAGGCAAAAAACCAGTCCGGCATATCCAGCAGGGGGAGCAGGGCGGGCGCATAATCGAGTTCGACAAAGGCACCGTTCCATGATGCATTCTGCGCATCCGCAAGGCCTTGCGAGACGAACATATTCTTGCTGTCGTTTCCCATCATCCACGCGCCGAAGAGGTTCCACTCTCCGTTCAACGTCAGACTGACATCCACGCCGAAACGGCTGAACGGCTGCCCGCTGCCCGCCACGGCCTGGCAAGTCGGACAGGTGGGATTGACCAGCGTCGGTGCCGTCCCGTAGGCACCGAAGAGACCGATTCGTTGGCCGGTCACGATGCCATACCCGCCGAACGATTGGGTGACGTGGCCGTAAAAATTGACGTTCCTTCCACCCGTTCCACAGGTGGTGCCGGATGGACAACCACTCAGCGGGCCGGAAAATGTGTTTGTGGCCAATGCGGAGAAAGAGTAGCGGAAGTAGCCGTCGGTCATCGAGGTCTTCTTGATACCGGAGAGTTCTGCACCAGGCTGATTCTCCCCAATGGCAAAGGTATTGGGATTGAGATACGAGCTGGTGGCGGTGCCGCCGATGGTCGCCGTGTAGGGCGTCCCCGGCATGTAATGGTACATCGCAAACGTCGTGTTCAACGTCGGGCTGCGCTTTTCACTGAACGGCAGATCGAGTTCGAACTTACCGACCTTGAGGTTCAGCAGGTAATCGCCGCTCGCGCTCTTCACGCCAAGGAACCGCTCAAGTCTCATGAGCCGCACGAAAGCACTCTCCAGATCGCTGTCCGACGCGCCGGTGCCGAAGCCCGCGCTGCCCAATCCCGGTGTGAACACAACCCCGAACGCCAGATTACGATCCAACGTGCCGAAACTCAGCAGGTCCAGTCCGGTGAATCCAAATCCGCCGGTCGTCACGCCGCTTCCATCAGTTCGCACATTCGCGGCTTGGTACCCTACGGTGGTCCGCAGCGAAACCGGCCAGTAGCCCATGCCGATGCCCTCATACACCGGAGAGTCCGCATCCGATCCCAATTGATAGCCGCGATCCCTGAACAGGTTGCCGAAGTCGTTCAGTTTCGGGAAGCCCGGCACGTGACACACATTGCATTTGAAATCGTACTTGCGGGCGAAGGCCGGAATCGCGTCGGCCCGTGGCACCAACCCGCTCAGTCCGTAACTCATCAGCGCAATGAGGGCGAGGACCATCACGATCGCGGTCCTTGCACGTAACGTCGATGTCTTCATCAAATCAGCCTCCCCTATGCGAACCGTGCGACCCACGGTCCGGTTGGCATCACCAGCAAGCTGCTCCAACGGTCGATTATTCCGGCGGAAGTTCCCCATCCCCGCCGGCGATTTTCCACTCGACCTCTACCGGTCGGACGGGAAACTCAAACCGGTGCTCCACCTGTGCCTTCGACGACAGCGTCATCGCTTGCCTGATGACATGAGGATCGTCATACAGCGGGCGGGATGAGGCGAACTTCACGATGTTGTACCCGGGATGCCAGGCGACCAGCGTGTAGGATCCAGGCGGAACGCCGCTGATTTCAAACCGGCCCTGTTCATCAGTGACGGCGAAATAGGGATGGTCCAGCGCGGCTACCCAGGCGTTCATGTGCACGTGGACATCACATTGCAACCGCAACCCGACGCCGCGGGCACGGACCAGCTTTGTCGTGATTTCGCGGTTGGCCGTCGGCATGGCGATGTTGAAGAGGCTGCCGTGTTTGTCGTTGAAGAAATGCGGATTGTGAAGCACGGGCTCGAAATTGATCAGCGCCACCTCGGCGCTACGGACGAACGGAAAGACAGGCTGCTGAAACTGGCAGGGTTCTGTCGCGGCATCCGCTGCGCGTTTTCCCATCGACAGACGGTATGCCGGCTCGGCCGCCTTGCCCCGCTCCACCCGCTCGAGATACACGAGGACGTCCTGGAGTCCGTTCGTGGCCGGATCGATCCGCAAGGCCGGCGACGGCACCTCTGCCCCGCACCGGTCCAAGTCTGCGAAGACCTTGAGCGGCGGGACTTTCGGGATCGCACCCTTCCAGACGGCCTGGCCTTTAATCGTCCCCCCATCGGAAACTTCGATGACTTCATACTCTGCAAATCCATCGCTCACGTTGAGAGAAAGCGCGAACCAGCAGGTGAGCAGCAGGAAATAACCGTAAAGGCGCTGTCGAGACATGGAAGACCTCATCGACGTGCATGGGACTGCATCACCCATGGCGGTGAACAATAAAAAAGCCCGAACAACCCAACTGAGGGTCGTCCGGGCTCTGGAGCGGAACGCTCTTTGGCCTTTTGATATGTTGAAACGGAGAGAAAACTACTCTTGTCGGCTCTTGCTTGTCAAGGCGTCCGGACAGAAGAGCCCGTGGCGCGCAAAAGGCTTCGCGTCAAGCCTCAGCCTTATTTGATGCCGATCACCATCGAATCCGGCCCCGCTAACTTTTCCACCTTTGTCCGTTTAAAACCGGCCTTCTTCATCCACTGAATGCAATCCGCGCCGGTGAAGTCAAATCCGCCGGGCGTCTCGATCAGCATGTTCAGGCTCATCAACAATCCAAACACGTTCTGTTTTCGCGCATCGTCGATCAACGCCTCATGGACGATTAACGCCCCGCCGGACGGCAGCGCCTCATAAGCCTTGCGCAACAGCATCATTTTCTCGTTGAGGTCCCAGTCATGGAGAATGTGCCCCATGATGAGGACATCGGCCTTCGGAAGCGCATCTTTGAAGAAATCTCCCGCATGAAATGTGAACCGCTTCTCCAGCTTCCTGGACTTCGCATAGGCCTCGAAAATCGGACGCACGACCGGCAGATCCATGCCCTGCCCGGACAGATGCTTGTGGGCCAGCGCGATCTCCGCCGCCACACCGCCCTGCGCGCAGCCGATGTCGACGAAGGAACGATGACGCTTCCACGGGAACTTCGCAGCGATGGCCCGCGCCGTACCCTGACTGAGTCCGGTCATGGCTTTGAGAAACCCTTCCAGCCGCTGCGGATCGGCGTACAACGTGCCGAAGAAATCCTCTCCCGTCTTCACCTCATTTTGCGGCTTCCCGCTCCGGAGCCCTTCCGTGAGCGATCCCCAGAACGGATAGAGCCTGACGTTGGCCATTTCGAGTATGCCGCCGACATAGGACGGTTTGGCACGATCCAGAAAGAGCGCGGTCTCAGAGGTGTTCGCATAGCGCGTGCCCACCCGCTTCAGCATCCCGAGCGCGACCAATGCATCGAAGAAATCCCGCGCGCTTCGGGGATGGAGCTCCAACCGTTTGGCCAACCCGCCGGCATCAAGCGGCTTTTTTGCCAACTCCGTGAACAGACCGAGTTCGACGGCGGACAGCAAGGTCTTCGATCCCCAAAACCCGAACCCGAGTTGCATGATCCGATCAGGAACGACATGCCGAGTGGCCATGATGTTGTCCTTTCGATGAGTGAAAAAATGAAACGAGGCTACGCGGCTGAAGAAGCCGTGTCAACCGGACCCTGCCCGGCGATGAGGACATTCTGCTGAGACCCGGTTCGACATCCAGAGACGTCACAGCGACGGTCTTGCAGGCCGATACCAAGCGAGTATATCTGGGCGGCGCCGCCAGCAGAACCGACCTGGTGCCGGACGGGGTGTACGACCTTGCCGTTGGACGCGGGATCGCCGTCGGCGTCAACAATCTCACCGAACGGCTTCCCACCGATTACAAGCTCGTAGTGGGCGGAAAGATCCTGGCTGAAGAAGTGCGGATCAAGCAGATGAAAGACTGGGCGGATTACGTGTTTCAGCCCGACTATCAGCTGAAGACTCTGCCGGAGGTCGAGGGCTTCATCAAGACCTATCGTCATCTACCGGACATGCCCAGCGCCGTGGAAGCGGAACAGCAGGGTATCGGCCTCGGCGATATGCAGGCCAAGCTCTTACGCAAGGTCGAAGAGCTGACCCTGCATCTGATCGAGCAGCACAAGACCATTGAGTCGCTGCAGCAGCAGCTCGCACGATTGGCGCAAGCGCGCGCCATTCCGCAGTCTCACAAGGATCAACGCTGAACGTCCACGGGCACCACGGAGAAGACCATCATGTATCGATCATCGCTCGGCTTCATCAGCATCGTCCTGGCTTCGCTCGGATTTGCGCCGGTAGGCGGGGCGACTGAACTGACCCTCAACCAGGTCATAACGGAAGGCACTGTCGGATATTACGATCACCACCAGGGACTCGTCCTTTCGGAAGGATTCTGGGCCCAAACGGGATCCGACGTGACCGCAACCATCAATCAGACTCCGGGGTTTTACCTCGACAAGAGCCCGCTTGATGCGAAGGACAACCAATACACCTCCAATGCAGGTCGCACCTTCATCGTCGCCGGATGTGTGCCGAAAAACTACCCCGTCAAACTGGCGCCGAGTGGATCAGTCTGGTTGGCCTGTAACGATCTCGACTATGTGAAGGACAAAGTCGTGGAGAGCACATTCATTTCCTGCTTTGACCTGTTCAGAAACGGCGTGCTCCAAGAGCTCTTCATCAAAGAAATCAACAATCGCACCTGGGAATCGTTTCGGTTTTCATGCGGCGACCTGACGCCGGATGGCACCGTGGCCGGCCCACTCACCAAAGCCGACTTTTTGATCAATTTCCCACGGGAGGGGACGCTGTATCAAACCAGCATCCCAACCGGTCAGGTCTCCCTCGGTATTACCGAAATCGAAAACCAACTTCAGTTGCGACAAAGCCTGCTGTCCATTGCCCTCGATCACCAACGCGCACAGGCGATTTATGATGGTGGGCTCAAGAATCGCCCCGCTGATGACATTCTCGTTACGCCAAGGATCCCGCCATCAAGCCCGCAACTCGGCAAGGTGCTATTTTGGCACTGCCCACCAGGCATGGTGATGACCGGCGCGGCCATCGGCCACAATCCGGATAAAAAAGGAAAGGACACGCGGCCGATCTATATTCTGGCCGAATGCAGGAAACTGCTGCACAATCCTTGAGACGGGCCTGACTTCGGCACAGGGATTTGACGGCAATGTAATCGGCGAGACTGTCCGCGACGAACACGTCCACCAATGTTCGACTCCGATCACTGGATTGTTGCCCGCGCGCTTGTGGCCGGAAGACGAGCTTCAGCTGGACGGCAGGGGGAGCGCGCCGATACTGTGCGGGTCCCTCACATAGTCTCCGAAACGCCGTCTTGATCTGGTCCAACCCCTCCCGCAAATCCCGGGGCAGGCTCACTTCCCTACATCGCCCAAGCCCCTCATCTCGTCCAACCAGCTCGCCCGCTGCCGCTCATTCATGCCTTCCACCTGACCGATCAAGGTTGCCCTCGTCGGCTTGATCCCGCAGAAGGCGAGGATGTTCCGTTCGAGACTCTTCAGGTTGTGGGCCAGAAAGAACCATCGGTACACCAGCGCGGGCATGTCCATGGTCACCACGATGCGAGCCGACTTCCCCGTGAAGAGCTGCTTCGCCATCTTCCCCTGCGCTCGATACTCAAAGGCCACGCCGGGACGAAAGACCTGTTCGAGAAACGCTTTGAGGAGCGCCGGCATCGACCCCAGCCAGAGGGGATAGAAGATGACGAGATGGTCCGCCCACCGGATGGCATCCTGAGCCTGCTTGATCGAATCAGGCGGCATGCCCTGTTCAAACTCGTCTTTCGTCCGCAACCAAGGGAACTCCAGCCGGGCCACCTCGATGCGTCGCACTTCATGCCCGCCGTCTTCGCAGCCCTTGGCATACTCGTCCGCCAAGGCATGGCAAAAATGTCGAGTCTGCGCATCGGGATGGCCCTGAATGATGGTGATAAATTTACCCATGGCACCTCCACCATGCCCTACGCCTCCTTACACCATCGGCTGGAATGATCGGTCCTGCTGGCGAACCGGCGCAACCCGTTCCCGCTCGATCATTGCTGGCGCAACCGATGGGGCGACTTTCGGAGTCGGCGGGGCACAGGCGGCCACCGACCAACCTCCCATAAACACGACTAGCAGGCTGCGGAAAAAGTCCGCCAGCGGCGTTCTCGCGGCGCTCAGAAGCTCACCGTACGGCGCGAGTACGATTCGCCTCTTCGCTTGCTGCGGCCTTGCTGGACAGCCTTTTTGCGCAGCCTGCGGGCGATGCTGATACCGACACCACGTCTGAGTTGATCGTCGCGTATTGCGCAACAATCGAGTTTTTCCGCAGCCTGCTAGAACGACGATGCTCCGTGCGACACTCATCATGTCCTCCAACATGCGTCGGTTTGCTGTTGGAACCCCGCCTCCCCATCAGGCGCAACAGGCGTGCCAACATTCCTCCAGTCGTGATCGGCACAACACAGGGGCTTCAGAGGTCGACGGAGGCTTCAGGGCCGAATAAGACTGCGGAGAATTTCCGCAACACCGGTGCTGAGCGCTGGCGCAAATATCCACAACGCCTGCCTGCAAACCAAGACGGGAGCGACTCCCCTCCCGCCCTGGTATCGCGCGCCATCCGCGCATGTCCGGCAGGACCGCCATGCTTTCAAACGGTTCGCTTACACCCCTCAAGATCAAACCGGTTGATTCCTCTCCCGCCTTAGTGGTTGTGAGTCGACTGGTAGTGGCACCAAGCTTGCTCCTCTTCGAAGCGGAGAAATGTCACCTGAATCATAGAGTCCTGTCACCTCACTCCACGGTGGAACGGAAGGAGGGTCCTATGAGAGCCACAGAATATTTCGTCCACGCCTGCGACCCCAAAACACTGATCGTCCGTCAGATCATGGAGGATGCCGTTGTCACGGTCAGCCCGGCATCCAGCGCCATGGTCGTTGCAGAACTCTTGAGCGAGCACAATTTCGGGAGTGTCTCGGTCACCGAGACAGATGGCACCTTGCGAGGGCTGGTCACGGAGTTCGATCTGCTGAAAGCCGTCGAGCAGGGGAGGGATCTTCGCGAAGTATCAGTCTCGGAGATCATGACCCGCGAGGTCATCACCACCACCGAAGAGACGCCGCTGATGAACCTGATTCATGTCCTCCAGGAACGGCACCTGATCCGTCTCCCGGTCGTAAAGGACCAGAAGCTCATCGGCATGGTCGCGCGGCGGGATATCGTTTTCGGCTACGTCAAAGCACGCGCCAATTATTGGCCGTAATGAGAGACAGACCGGCGGATATCCTTGAGCAGGGCCGGGACACGGCCGGAAGTCGCGCAGAATGAGAGGGAGTGCCGATTCCCTGTCGATGAAGCCAGCGAGGGGAAATTACCGCGCCGATGCAGGAATCGGATCGGGAATGATTGCGCCGCACTCCAAACAGCGGAGAGTGCCGGTTTCTTCGCCTTTATCCGTGAGGACGCAATCAACGAGGCGGCTATGAAGGCAGTGGGAGGTTGGTGCGGGAGTCCTGGGCGGCAGATCGAGTCGTGGAGTATTCATGGCGCCCTCCGTCGTAAGCCTGAGCATCATCTCTGACCCAAATCCGCTCCGGATCATAGCAGAATCATTCGAGTGATTCCGTTAACCTGGACTATTCATGAATACCGTCGCGAGACGTTCGAGACAGAAGCCCGCCGAGGCTGCTCGCACGTGAGGCCGACGCAGGCGTACTGGTAGTCCGTCGAGGAGGCCGAACGAGAACAGCCTCGCCGGGCGACAGAATCGAACGCCGGAGCAGGTATTCATGAATAGTCCGGGTTAGGTAGAGAGCCGTTCATCCCGACGGAGGAACATCGTGCCGGTGATGGTCAGGAGCGCACCCAAAAAAGCGGCCGCCATATCCTTCTGCGCATCCCATTCGTCGCCTTGAGTCCCCAGATACAGACTTCCGAGTTCAGGGCTGACGATCATCGCAACGATCGCTTCAATCACTTCGAAAAAACCGCTCTGCGCCAGAATACCGCTGATCGCCAGATAACTCACCCACATCCCCCGCACGCCCGCCAGACGCATGAGCACTTCGCGCAGAGGATAGACCAGGAGCAACCCATAGGCACAATGCACGAGGCGATCGAACGGGTTTCGACTCAACGCCAGCGCATCTTTCAACCAAAACCCGAAGGGAACTTCAGCATAGGTGTAATGGGCGCCGATCGCATGGAGCAGCAGGAACGCCAGAATCAAATAATAGGAAGGGAGAGAAAACACGAACCGCCGATAAGTCAGGACGAGCACCGTCACGAGCGCGACCGCAAGCAGATTCTCCAGGAACCAATCCTGCCGATCCACCGGCGCAATGGCCAGCCCGACCCAGAACAGCCCATAAACGATGAGCAGCCCCATTATGATCGGGCGATCGTTCGGCCTCACTCCGCCCTGGTCCCTCGCCCTCACACCCATGCCGTCTACTCGGAAAGCGCCGCTTCGGATTCCAGCGCCGACTCCGCCCCTCGCAGGGCACGCACGACCAGGAGCAGGGTCATGCACAACAATGACCCGTAGAGCGCGGCCGCCATGTCCTTCTGCGCATCCCAGATATCCCCCTGCGAACCTAAATACGTCACCCCCAATTCCGGATGCACGGCGCGCGCCACCCACGATTCAATGATTTCCCAGAGTCCGCTCAGTCCAAGGACCGTCATCACGGGAAGGTAGTACACCACCCAGCCCTGGATGCTCGCGCTCAGTCGAAACAGCTCTTCCATCGGATAGGCCAGCAAAAACCCGAAGCTGAAATGCACGATCCGGTCGAAGTGGTTCCGCCCGAGATGCAGGACCTGGTCCATCCACACCCCGATCGGCACTTCGGCGTAGGTGTAATGCACGCCGATCGTGTGGAGCGTGAGAAAGGCTGTGATGAGCGCATGGGAGGTATGGGACAAGGGAAGGTAGCGATGAGTCACAATCAACAGGGCGACGAACAGCCCCGGCAGAATGCTCGCCAGCAGCCAGAATTGCGGATCGACCGGCGCCTGCGCCATCCAGACCGACACAGCCAGATACCACAGAAGCAGCCCGATCGAAATCAGTTTGTTACATCCCACCGGTATCTCTCCTGGTCAGTGGTGTGAGGGGGTACTTCCAGCCACAGGCATGGCGGAGCGGACTCTTTCACTGTACTGGATGACTCCCCTTCCTGCAACCGCTCTGCCCAGGCCCTGTCATCGTTCGAAGCAGGCGATCGCGAAGCCTCATCAAAACACGCGTGGTGCTGGAGGGCGAAGCCACCGCCGAGATTACCGGCATCACCGAAGCCCCTGCCGAAGGAGCCCGCGGCCACGTGGATTGTATGGAAATCGTGCAGGGACGGGCCCATGCCAGCGCCATCCCAATCGTGAGAGTCTTTCACCCGGAGGCGAAAATCACACACGAGGCGGCGATCGGAAGCGTGGATAAGAAGGAATTGGAAACGCTGATGGCCCGCGGGCTGAATCCTGAGCAGGCAGTCGAACTGATCGTGAGCGGAATGCTTCGTTAGGCGGAGGCCTGCGCGAATCGCCTAGTCTGCACGATCATGCGGAAGTCTTGGCGACAGCATTGGGGTCTTGAATGACGGCTCCGCATTCGAGGCATCGATAGAGAGGACGTTCTGTTTCATCCTCGCAGCGGATGCGATCGATGAGTCGCATGTGGAGACAGGTGAGTGTCCGTGTCATGGTGGGCTCGAGTTGAGGACTACGCATAGTGACCTCCCCGAATCGCAGCGGACAATAACGATCTATGTCTAACCGAATGCGTCCCAACCCTATCAGATCCATAAAAACTTCACACTAGGAATTTTTATGAGGTGATGAAGAAAAACTTTCGACACAACAATTGGGGGCTACCTAGTCCGTGCCGCTACATATAGGTATCACCACGCGGCAACGAACCGCCTTTCAGCCGGATTCGAACCACAGCAAACTCTGTTCGACCTGTTTGGGTAGGGCCGCTCAGACGAACATTGAGCAAGTGCTCACGCTCCCGGCTAAGCCATGCCGGCAGGACAGCTGGTCACAAACGATTGCGAGTCCCGCGTTGCCACCGGGTCGGCCGGGAGTGGGGAGGAACACCTGGCGGCGTCTGAAAGAGTGATAAAAACAATGCCGTCCTTCAGTGCGAGGCGAAGAAACGTGTGCAGCTTTCTCATAAATGCATGCTCGTCTGCTTGAGAGCGAACGAACGGTCCACATCCTCCCAGCAGCGCCGAAGAATGGAACACGAGATTCAGCAACTCATAGCCTTGACTCCGCATTTGACGGACGAGTTGCATCATCATGGCAGGAGTCTCCATTTCCGGAGAGAGCCACACCTTCCGTAGGAGGTGCAAGCGCGACAACAGACTGCCGAATTTGAACCCGCACAGCGGGGCACGATTGAGCCGCTGTACCAATTTGGCGCAGGCCTGGAACTCACCATGGAGGTAACCGATCGTGGCCGGAATTTCAGCAAGCATGTGGTTCGAATCCCGCTCAGTGCGAAAGCCCTGCGTGAAGGTATAGGGCTTGGGGGAAAAACACGAAAAGTCAGGACCGGAGGCTTGTGCCCAGGATGTATACGGGGTCACGGAGGTATCGATACGATAGCCAAGCCGGACGATGTTCCTAGCAACTTCCGCATCGAATCCCCAACGTCCGCTTCGAAAGGCAATGGGAACCGTCTCAAAGTTGCTCTGAATGACTTCATGTAACCGCTGCAATTTTTCGTACTGCAGAGCGGCCGGCAGGTTGCAGAGCATGCTGTTGTACTTATTGAGAGCCTCCTCATAGGGCGGCGTATTCCAGGGATGACAATGTGCCCCGATCTCGCACTCGCCGGCATCGAAGATTTCTCGGAGGAGACCGACCGCATATGGGTCACGCACCACCGGATAGGTCAGAAGATACGTCGGGATGATGCCAAACTCATTGAGCAACTTCTGCAAAGTCGGAAGACGGTATACATTGCGTGCGGTCGCATGGGAATGCGGAACGATTCCCCATTGATCCTCCTCCACATCGACTGTCACGACCAGTTTCACGACCGACGCCTCCTTGCGACTCGCTCCTACGACCGACCCTCGCTCTACCTCACCAATATCTTGGCAGCCTGCTTTCCGCTCTCCAGCAGCTTGAGAGCCACAGCCCGAACGGACCGGTTGTAATAGCGCAGCGTGATTGACCTTTGGACATCGTTAGACCATTCGAGCTTGTACGATTGCGCGCCCTGCAAGAGATCTACTATCCGCTGACCGTCGCAGATTGCCTGCTCGATACGGTGATGCAACAAGAGCAGGCCCGGGCTGGCTTTCGGAATCACGTCCGGATCGAACCCCGGTAAATAAAAATAATAGACGCCTTGATAGACAAATCCATAGATACCTGCGATGGGCCGACCATCCAACGACAACAGATCAATACTGACTCGACCGCGCTCACTCAATACCCCCACGATGTCCCGGTGAAACCGTCTCGCACGTTCATTGGCAAATACGCCACCGCCCGATCGAGAACTCCAACGCCGTTGGTGGAGGGTCACGACCGACTCGAAGGCGGCTTCGACATCGGCAGGGCTTGTGGCCCGGGTAAACTTCATCCGTCCGGCCTCCTGGAGACACTTGGTCTTTCGTTGCACCGTATATCGCCTATTGCGTCCAAGGCCTGCTCGATACGTGTGGAGGTCTTCCGGTAGCCGAATCACGGGACAGCTGGTCGTACCGATTACCTCTCCGACCTTCCCTGCCTCGGCGAATAACTCGTTCCACAGATCGAGCGTGGAGGACTCGGCAGGCACATCGGAGAGCGTCAGGATGTCCCACTCACCCCGTACCTCATTGAATAGATAGCGGTAGAGGCTCTGAAGCACGGCGGGCTTGTGTTGCTCATGCACAATGAAATCGAGATAGGACGAACAGACGGCCTCGCTACCCAGAAACCTCAATTCCCGGAAGGGGATCACGCCTTGAGCCTTCGCCCTGCGGAGGTAGAACGGTGCAATGCCGACCAGACGTTCATGGTCGTCGAACGCCAGGAGAATCCTGATCTGGTGATCTCCCAGATGATGTTTCGCCCAATAGTACAACCACTCCCAGGTGAGAAAGATGCTGTGTCCTGGAACAGTATTGAGCAATCCTTCCCATTCACGAGCCAGCCCCTTGAATTCCTCCGTGGAATTCACCACCCGAATGCGCAATGGGGCGATCGTCTTCATGGGAGATACTCTTGCATGAGAAGGAAGACGGCTCCGGCGAACTCTTCCTGCGTCTTCCAGGAATCTTCGCCCTCACTATTGCGAGGCTCAGTTGATACGATGACAAGTGCGCCATCGGTTCGCCCGCGTAGAAAGGCCTGTTTGATCGTCGCCAGCTTTGCCAGAGAACGATCCGCATAGCTCGTCCCGTTGATGTGATACCAAAACAGAGCCGGGATGGGGCGGCGGCTCTTGTTTAGGATGGTGCGATTCGCCGGTACCGAACCCTCCCCGACCCGCAAAACCGTGGCGTTGGCCCCCTCGTGAAGAGAGGCAGTTCCCATCCCCACGAGTTCCTTTCCCTGGCGTTGCGCCCTTGTGTACTCAACAGACAGAGACACCCGCCGACCGTCGGGCCCACGATAGGTCCGCGCAAGTGATTCATCAGCACCCGACAAGCCAATGAGTGATTCATTGTTCTGTTGGTGGTCAATGACCCAATCGCCGATGACGTTCGGAAACGTCGCCAGATCTTTCTTCAGTTCCGTCGTTCCGCCATCAAGCTGGTACAGAGCAAGCGTCGCTACCGCAAGGGTGCAGCACGCCAGCCACCAGGCGCGATTCGACGCTGGGCCAAGAGAGATGCATCGGCTGGAGGATTCCTTCTCCTCATGTAAGGAGGGCATTGACGCAACATGCTCCATCTTGCCCAGCAGCCAGGCCCCCACGAACAGAAAGCCAAACGCAACCCAATCGACAAACAATCCCTGCAGAATATGGTACGGCCCGTGAAGATCCTTGCCCCCCGCTTGAGCGTAAAGGCCCATGACCGCCACGCGGACCCAATTGGCCACAATCGCGATTATGACCGACGACAGCACCAAGGTGATCCGACTCCACCAAGCCTGCAGGGTGAGATAGGCCAGCGGTAACCCAACGGCCAGAACGGCAATGAGCAATCCGGCCCCGCTACATTCGCGCACCACCTCCAGCGTAACGGTGGGCAGGATGATGTGGATGCTGTTCTCCAGCAGAACGGGAATGCCGAGCGCCTGCAACATCGAGGCAGCCATGCTCGCGGTCAGGAGTTGAAAGGGCCAGACAAGTGGTTCGGTCAGGCCATCAAGGACCGGCGTCATGAAGATCAGATAGGCCAGCGGAAACGCCAGCACTTTCAGATAGGCATAGCCGCACAGAAGCAGCACAAGCCCTGCGAGAACCAGAATCAGGGCCAGGCTCCCGGTCGTCAGGATACCGGCGATTTCGCTCGCCAACAGCAAAACTGTCGAGACCACCAGCCAGAGCAATCCCGGCACGAATGCCGGTTCAATGGGGATCTGCCTCAGCGTGGGCCACTGAAGCCAGGCGAGGTACAGACTAACCAGCGGCACGAGGAATCCGTGCGAAAAGCCATATCGGTTCCACCAGAGGTTCACGAGGTCGCCGAAGATAGGCGCGCAGAGCAGCACGAGGAGCACGCCGAGTCCAACGGCTCGCAGCAGAACGGGATAGTTGCCGAACAGGTCCGCTTTCGCGCGAGCGAATGAGCGGCATGACCTCGAGCCTTCTACCGTTTCGGGAGGATTGACTAGAGAGTTTTCCACCCACGGCCCTCATTCACCATCACTGCTGCACGATTCACGGACCAGTAGGTCATTGAAACTCGCTGATGCTCTCCGACCAATCCGCAGGATGTTCAAAAAGGCCGTTCAGCGAGGCCGCAGCGAGTGAGGCCCCGAGGCGTACCCTCGGGGGTACGTTGAGGAGCTGAACGATGCGAGAACAAAGCTGGCGGACTTTTTCAACATCCTGCTACTCTTCAACCTTGTTCGACGCAATCATCTGGGCCGCACGATCTGCCCCAGGGAAGCCCCCAGGAAGTGCCAGCGCGGTTTTCAGCTCGGCAAGCGCCTCCTCCTGCTTTCCGATTTTCGAGAGCGTCAACGCATGGTGGTACCGCACGGCCGGGTGCTGCGGAAGCGCCGCCGAGGCCTCGGCCAGCAGCCGATGGGCATCCGCAAACCGGTTCTTTTTGTAATAGATCCACCCCAGCGTATCCTTAATAGCCGGATTCGCAGGCGCCTGATCGTGGGCAGCCAGGGCCAACCCCAGCGCATCGTCAAATTCCTGCTGTTCGGTCAGGCTGGCCGCAAGATTGTTGGCCGCCACCGCGTTGCGCCGATCAAGTTGGACGGCTCGCCGATAGTGTACATTCGCCGCATCGACCCGACCCTGCGAAGCCAACACCAGGCCCAACGCCGTATGGACCTCCGAATTGGTTTCTTCCTTTTTCAGGGCAGTCTGAAACGCCGACTCCGCCGCAGGCAGCTTACGCTCCAAGAGATACAATTGGCCAAGCTCATAGTGGACCAGCGCAAGATCCGGCGCGAGTTCGATCGCTTTCCGGAAGGCCTTCTCGGCTTGATCCGTCTTGCGCTGAGAGACGTACAACCGCCCCGCGAGTCTCCATAGGTTCGGATCACGCGAGCCTTTGGCCAGATACTCCCCAAGAACGCGATCTGCCTGTTGAGCCTGCCTCGACTCCACAAGTGAGACCAGGTAGTCCTGCAGAATAGCCAGATCATCAGGCGCGCGCGAAAGGGCCTGTGAGAAAAGTTTCGCCGCCTCGGCCGACTGCCCCTGCACTTTGCGGAGAGCTGCCATCTTCACATAGCCGACAGGATGGCCAGGAAGCTGCCGAACGATCGCGCCATACACCTCTTCGGCCTTAGTCCAGTTCTTTCCAAGCACAAGAGTGTCGCCATATACGACTGCTGCTTCGAGACTGGAGGGATTTAATCGTAACGCCTGCCATGCTTCTTTCTCAGCCTCAGCCGGCTTCTGTTGCGCAAGATACAGTTTCGCGAGAGCGAGGTGGCCGGCCTCGTTATCGGGCTGAAGCCGGATTGCCTCGCGGAGTTCTTCTTGTGCAGAATCCACCCGGCCCTGCGCCAAACGGGCCAGCCCCAAATAGAGATGAGGGCCGGAAAGAGCCGCATTCCGACCAATGGCCTCTTCGAACAGGCCGACTGCTTGGGGCACACCATTCTCCGCTAGCGCGATACGCCCCTTGAGATAGATGCCGACCGGGTCATGCTCCTCGGCTTCGAGAATGGCGTTCACCAACGGTTTCGTCTCGGCGACTTGACCAACGGTCAGCTTCAACTCCACAAGGGCCTTGCGGGCCTTGTGGGAATTCATGTCGGCAATGAGACCGGCCAATTCCTGCTCGGCATCATCCCGCCGGCCGAGCGCCACATACCGATCCGCGAGAACGAGCCGAACCTGTTCCTGATCCGGACTCAGCTCGACCGCCTTTTGAAACTCCCTGCGCCCCTCCTCAGGAGCGCCAGTTGCGAACAGGAAATGTCCCCGGGCAACGCGTACATCCGCTGAATTGGGAGCCACTTGAAGCGCTCGATCGAACCACTCGGCAGCCTGCTTATGCTCTTGCTGCGCAAAGTAGATGTTCGCGAGGGCAAGGAGGGGGCGCAGCATAGTCGGGTCGAGTTCGACAGCCTGTTTCAATGAGCTAATCGCATCCGTGACACGGTCTGCTCCCAGGGCCACGCCGGCACGGAGAAGATAGCCAGCGGGGTGTTGTGCATTTGCTGTCACCAGCTCTTCGGCTATCTTGCCGACCTCCTCCATTTTCCCTGCAGCCAGATAGAGATCGCCGAGCGACCATTTGGCCTCGAAATTGGAGGGATCGAGCTGTATCGCACGTCCATTGGCTGAATCCGGAATTCCCCTGGGGTATCTGTCGCTTTGCTAACTGAATAGTGGTCGTTCGAGCGAGCGCGAACGCGTAAGCATGCGTATCTCACCATGCCGGCTTATAGGCGTCCTACCCAGCATGGGGTCTAATCACCCTTCGCAACGTGCAGCCATCATGAGTTGAAGGACGTGTTTCCAATTCAGTGTTAAGTCCGAACGACAAGGATCAGCGCGTCATTCGCTCGATGTCCCATAGGGAACGGCTGGACCCCGCAGGGGGTTCATCGGCTTAGTAAGACCATCGGTACTTGCGCAGACCCGTGAGGTCTTGCGCCCCCTCAGTCGCCGACCCATGAGTTATACGGGCGGTCAACATACAGGGCTCAGTTCCAGGAACGAGGCTACCCTGAGGCGAGCACTAGGGTCCGACGAGCCCCTCGGCAATGGCGCGTTTCGCCAAAGCGACGGTGGAATGGAGATTCAGCTGGTCCATAATGCGGAACTTATGAAACTCGACGGTCTTCACCGCGATACTGAGCAGCGTGGCGACCTCTTTGGTCCCTCGCCCTTCTGCAATGAGTTGCAGTACTTCTCGCTGGCGGGGAGTGAGGGAAGCCACTGTCGCTCTGCCTGCCTCTAGTTTTGAACCATTCTCGCCGTTCGCCAATACGTCTTTGGTGATGAGGGGAGTCAGGTAACATTGCCCCTTCCTCACGGCTTGAATGGCTTGACTCAACTCCGAAGGTGGTGAACGTTTTAAGACATAGGCTGACGCGCCGGCCTTGAACGCCGCCGCTACGTATGCGGAACTGGTCTGACCGGTCAGGAAGATGATCTTGCTTCCTGGGATCGCCTTGGTGAGGTGAGGAGCTGCATCCACACCATTGAGCAATAGGAGGGTGATTTCCATGATAATAAGGTCAGGCCGCAGCTTCTCCGCCTCCACGAGGAGCGTCCGGCCGTCGTCGACAATCCCGACGACTTCACATTCCGGCTCGATCAACTTTCGAATCCCGGCCGCGACGACCGCCTGATCGTCCGCGATGAGGGCCCGAGGTTTGTTTTCTTGATGATCAGATCCCGACATTGGAGCTCTTCTGATTCAGCCGATAATGCGGTCCAGGACGCGGGTGCCAGCATACCGCAGATGGGAGCTCGGGCATGTCGCAAGTCTTACTACGTAGTGCAAAAAGTGCCCCAACAACCAAACTTTCCGTGACCTAGTTGAGGGAAATTATCTAGGGCCGAATGGCCCTAACATGACGCGATCCTCAGGTTGCTCTGGCCGGTGGAGGTTCGCTATTGAGACACGGCTCAATCACTGCCCCGCACCAGTAGTGTCCGGTTAAAAACGGGTATGATTCGCTGAAATCCAATGGCAGTGCGTCTTTCAGAGGTTTTGAGGGTGGCCACGATTTCAACGCGAAACCAAAAACGGCCTCCTTACGAATCAATGGGTTGCGACTGAATAAACGACCATTTCTGTTTTAACCGGACACTACTGGCCCCGCACTATGGTTCAGCAATCGTTGTCTGAAGCCTTTCTCGATGTATGACCTTGCCCGCTAGGAGAGCAGGACTATCAGGCCTGCTACGCCGACTCCTCTACCAACGGGCTTCGGCCCACGCAGGCGGAGACTATCTCAAGGCAATTGCACAAAAGCGTGTCCTCTCGTTCAGGCTCCCCGTGGAGCCGAACGGCGTTGCGATTCTTCCAAGGCCGCCGTGATCGCTGTTTTCTTGCGCAGACGTCCGACGGCCTCGACGGTTCGTTCCAAAGCTTTCGATGGCCGTGGCTGCTTCGCAGTTCCGGCTGCTCGGTGCGATTCTTCCATCGCTCCTGCAATCGTTTGCTTCTCACGCCGGAGTTTTGCGGCCTCGACGGTTCGGACCAATGCGGCAGACACCCGTGACGCGCTCTCACTCGCTCCCTTCCGCTGTGATTTCTCCATCGCAGCCGTGACCGCTTCCTTCTGCTGCTGCCGTTTGACCGCCAGGGCCTTGCGGGCCAATGGGCTGGGGGACGTTTCATTCTTCTGATTCTTGCCGGCCTTCGACGCTGTTCTCTTTGCTTTCATAGAGCCTCCCTTTCGATGACAATTAGGTTCCCCGCCTTCTATCCATCTCGCCTGCGCGGCAGGCTATCGACAAAACTCCTTAATGTTCCCCCTTCAACAACACCGGCCGCCGCCGTGCACCCCAACGGCCGGGCCTGGCTTCGAAGACGCCGGCACAGGGCGTCCCGCAGAAACGACAGGCGCCGTCCGCAGTGAGCCTCCACTCGCTCAATTCATACCAATCCCGGCCGATGAGCTTTCGGCCACAGTGATGGCAAAAAGTACTGCCGCCTTCGGGATCGTGGACGTTACCGGTATAGGCATAGCGGATACCGTTCTTCATGGCGATCCGACGCGCCATGGTCAAGGTGGTGGGCGGCGTCGGTTGCCGATCCAGCATCCGATAGTCTGGATGGAAGGCGCTGAAATGGATCGGCACGTCGGGCCCCAACTGTTCGACCACCCATTGTGTGAGCGCTTCCAGTTCCTGTTCCGAATCGTTCTCGCCCGGAATCAGCAGCGTCGTGATCTCCAGCCACACCGTCGTATGGTGCTTCAAGTAGACGAGGGTCTCAAGCACCGGTTGCAGGTGTGCGCCGGTGAGTTGATGATAGAACCGCTCGGTGAACCCTTTCAGATCGACGTTCGCCGCATCCATGTACCGATAGAACTCTGCGCGGGGTTCGTCGCAGACATACCCGGCCGTCACCGCGACGGACTTGATGTCTCGCTCACGGCAGGCCTGAGCCACATCGATCGCATACTCATGGAAGATGACGGGATCGTTGTACGTATAGGCCACGCTGCGGCAGCCCAGTTCGGCGGCCGCCTGCGCAATCGTCTCCGGCGAGGCTTCGTCGGCCAAGCGGTCCATTTCACGCGACTTGCTCATGTCCCAGTTCTGGCAGAACTTGCAGGCGAGGTTGCACCCCGCAGTCCCGAACGACAAGACCGGCGTGCCGGGCAAGAAATGATGCAGTGGTTTCTTCTCGATCGGATCGACACAAAAGCCGCTCGATCGCCCATAGGTCGTCAGGACGATCTGATCCTGCTGCCGCGCCCGGACAAAGCACAACCCCTGTTGCCCTTCCTGCAGCCTGCAGTACCGCGGGCAGAGGTCGCATTGGATGCGCCCATCCTCAAGCTTGTGCCAGTATTTGGCCGCCGCGACGGATGTCGTCATGATCGCCAGATCTCCATGGCCACCCGCAGTTTCACGCCGCATTATACCAACGACACAGGCACACGTGAGCGTGAGACGAACCTCCGGGCGACAGCACCAGGAAACACGGCGGCGCGGGGGGAATGACGATTGACACAACAATGACTTTGATCTACAAAGTTGCAAAACCTCGCAACTTTGAAACAGACGGTCACTCCCATGCCTCATAGTCCCGATACATTGGTGTTTGAACTCCACGCCGAAGTGTGCAAGATCTTTTCGCACCCCAAGCGGCTGCAGATCATTGAAACGCTGCGGGATAAAGAACTCACTGTCAGCG
>CAKKRE010000036.1 GCA_919902505.1 Nitrospiraceae bacterium | reverse complement strand
AGCTGACTCTTAATCAGCGGGCCGTAGGTTCGACCCCTACACGGCCCACCAAATTTCAACCACTTACGCACACTACCCTCTTACAGACCCGCTGGCTGTGCTAAATTTGTGCTACTTTCCCGCAGACGATCCAAAATTTCTACTCCACCCCGCAAACTCTCCAGATAGTGGCGGGCATACCGTTGCGTCATGATGGGCGATTTGTGCCCGAGCAACTGTTGCACCTTGTAGAGATCGATTCCGCTCTGTACCAGGATCATCGCAAACGTATGTCGCGGGTCGTGGAAATGGAAACCCTCGATTTTCGCCTCCCGAAGGCAAGACGCAACGAGCGCCACAAATGACCGGACTCGCTCCTCCTTCTCCTGCTGAGCGTGGCGTAGATTCAACTCTCCCGGCTAGGAGAGGAAGAAGCTTCACTGACTGAGCCGGCCGCGACCTCCGCACTCCTCCCAAACCGCGTTTTAGCTTCTTCTTTTTCGTTCCCTGTTAGAAGATCCACGCCCACAGTGCGAGTAGCAGGCCCGCGCCATCCTCAGCACCAAGAAATTATCTGAAGATCCGGAAAATAAGCATTCCCGAGATCTCACGAACTCACTATACTGATATTGAGAATTGTAATCATAACAATCATTCACCCTGCTCCGATCTTCAGCGCGACCAGGAACTGAACTGCCCGTTTATGTCCCTCGCCTGAAGACAAGGCGGCACTGATCAAGCCCATCAGGTCGACGGAGTAGCGTGAATGGACCCGCTGGATGGGGACTGTGGAGGGAGCACCCCTTTACCGTCTCCGTCCAGCGGCTTCACATAGAACACTTTATTCTGGAGGGGCAATATATGAGTTGTTCTCGTTGCGGAGGGTATCTTGCCAGCGAGCCATCCAATGACTTCTATCATCCGGAGGACCGATGGAGATGCATCAATTGCGGGGCCCATAGCTTACTTCGCTCATATTCATCACGCGAGGGGCAAGCGAGATCACGCCGCACCCTACCCAACATAACTGTAGAGGGTCTACGAATCACACGACATCCCTAGCCCTAACCCGGATGAGTCTCTATTGCGAATCAACAGCCGGTCTTACGACCAATCATAGAAACCGCCCTCTCATGCAACAAAGGAGCAGCCAACCCATGCATTCGCTCAATCCGCGCAACGGCCAAACGGCACTCAACATGTGCACCTGCGGAAAAATTCACTTCAGGTATGGTTTAGTCACCCTACATTTTGAGTCCAATGAGTTCACGTCGTTCGCCAACGCCGTGGCGCACCTACACGCACGGTATAAGGAGCTACGGCAGCCGCAACCATCCGGCACAATCCCGACGCTACGCAATGATTTCTGCCACTAATCCAGGAAACCACTATGAAGCTCTATGATTGTCCACGCTGCAAACATCACAGTCTTGCCCCCACAGGAGGATTTTTATCTTGCGGCCACTGCGGCTACGCCATCACAGCCCATGCCTTGGCCGTCGAACAACAACCTCGAAAAGGCGCTTCGCCAGCTCAGAATCTTGCGTAATTCAACTACGATCATAATGGCTGAGAAAAATCCCGTCCGAAAAGACCTCCTACGCAGAGCACAGAGCGACTTGCCGGCGGCACTCAGCCTAATCGCATCGCTATTCATGGTTCTGGTCGCAATTGTGAGTTCACTTCTGGGCTCGAACTAGCTCTGGCGACCAGAACCCAGACGCGCCTTGATCGAGGCAGGCACCAGTTTGGTCACCGCTTTCACTCCCAGGCTAAGTAAGCATGTGCCATCCTAGGCTCATCAGTGCCATGTTCCTCCCGGCAATTCTGGCCGCCCAAACCATAAATTCGCCCAGCCACGAGTAGCCAACCCACGGCCACATTCAAGCCGAACTTCCCAACGTTATCCAAATTGATGCTGTCATTATCGAATCGGATACACCTTGATCATTTTTGTCTAAACCTGCTGCCTTAACGCGATTGATCGCATAGGCGCTCCTCACAAGCGAATCAATACGTTTAACCGAGATTGGGACGCCTTACGAAAGTGGTACGCGAGTTGCTCCCGTTCAGAGTTGTTATGGCAGCGACACTCCGGCAAACACATAGTAGATAAAAAGAGGAGGCACGATCATGCTCTGGGCCATCGTCATTGCAGGAACTTATGTGGCAGGAATCTATCTCATTCGCCTAGTGTGGTGGCAGGAGTAATGCGTCCTCACGCCAGGCATCTGAGCGCTGCTCACAACGAGACAGCGACCGACCGCCGTAAAAAAACGGATCACGCTCGACTTCAGCCCCTTCGATTTACTCACCATCAGCTATCGAGAGCGATTTTATTGCATGGCGAACTGGGAAAACCAGAAACCTGCAGCCTGTGCACCGCTACACGCGACCAGTGCGAGGCTCTCAAGTCAGGGACTCACTAAATGACTTCTTTCTTGGGCGATCGGCGCGTACTGGAAACCCTGCCCAAGACCGCTTATTCCTGCCCCGTCTGTACCGGAATCACGCGTCGCTCTGAACGTCGGGGGTGGCGAGACCTCGTCAGGTATCTGCTTGGTCGTTACCCTTGGCGGTGTCGGGACTGCAACCACCGCTTTTATGCCGCGAGCCGTCGATGAACGGTCCCTGAATTACCTATCATCACGAGTCATTCGAATTCCCACATCGACTTCATCCAACGAGTCCCTGGCCCCTCCAAGGCGGGATGTTGCCACACTGCTTCTCGGAACTATACTCCCTTCCATGAGCCACTACTCCCCGGCATCACTCGGCCCTCTGGACCGCCCACCTTCATCCGAAGCGATTCTCATATTTCAGCGGTCTCGAGACCGCCTTGGAATCGTCTGTCCCGTCATGTTCTCCGGCGCCCTCTTTATCGGAGAGGGCCTTATACACAACCTGTCTCAAACGGGATGTTTAGTCGAATGCGACCGGAGAATGTTGGAGGGTAGCTATATGGTTGTGCGCCTACTCCTGCCCGATACCACCCACGCACTGAACATTGAACTCGCCGCCGTCCGATGGATCAGGGAGGAATACTTCGGGATCGAATTCCTCAAGCTCCCTACTTCTGATCAGGCCCGCTTAGCTCATTTCCTATTAGCCCACCAGCGTTGAAACTCCTAGCGCCTCAATAACAACACCCTCACAAATGTCGGTCAGCATAATCCAGCCCACAGTCGATCCTGTAACCCGACAAACGTGCTGGCATCAAAAAACCACGACACGCAGTGCTGGCTGAGATCCTTTGATAGTGCAAGGCGCCGCGTAACGGACCGGTCAGACACATTGTCGGTATACAGCGCCTTGGCTTCGGTCAATGCCGACCATTCACCTGTCTCAGCGCGGCGAGCTTGCGGCATCCCGACAAACAAGCCGCCCGCAAGGAACCGAGCCTATCGACGACACTGAAACCGTAAGTGCGGCGCGGGGCTCACACGTCATCGCCCACCGAAAGAACGGACATACATGAGAACTTGCCAGGCCTCCTCCTCGGTCAGGACGAGTGGAATAAACGGAGCCATATCCGTCCCGGGACTCCCGTTTTTCAGAATCCAGAACAGCTCACCGTCCGTCCTGGCCTGCTGCCACAGCCTATCGGTAAAGTTCCGTGGGAGCGGTCCTTTGAAGGTGGAATAGTCCAAATCCATTCCTAGTCCCTTCCCGTCCGACCCGTGGCAGGCGCGACAGAATGCTTTGCCTTCGAAGAGCGCCTTTCCCTGCTGGAGCATTTCCGGTGTGACAGGAAAGGGATTGGTTACAGTCCTGGCCGCCTCGATCTGGTCGATCGGAACACGGGGCCTCAACACTTCGGAATTCGCCGCCCAACCGGCAGATACACCGCCGAGCAGCAGCCATCCCGTCAGGCATAGACGTCCAGCATCCATCACCGCGTCTCCCTTTCATCAGAAATAGCACAGGCGGAGAGGCCGCACGATGCGCCCCCTCCGCCCGATGGATCTGCGTCGCTCCAGCTATTCAGTGCGATGCTTGTGGCCCACAGACTGGGGATGCCCCACCTGACCGTTCGGCGCCTTGGCTCCGTCCGGCCAAAGATGAAAAATGATCCCGTCGGTTTTGGCCGCAATGGCAGCGACTTCCTTCGCCTGCGCCTCCGGCATGTCCAGAATCTGCACCCGCCCCGTGGCAATCTCCACCTCATGGTCGTGGTAATACTTATTCCAAGTCTCCAACGGAACATGCGCGCGAGAAACGGACTTTGCCACAAAATATTCAATGTCCGTCAGTAAAGCGTTGGCGTCCGTCGACTCGAACAATAAACACTGCAGCACTTCCGTGGAAATCGGCTTGCAGTAGTGATGATACGGACCATGCACCGATCCGTCTTCAAATTTGTGAGGAGCCATGACATGAATAGTATAGCCCTGCGCCGGTGTCGGCATGGCCTTCGTCACCATGGCGGTAGCGGGTGCCGCAGAGGAGGATTTCATTTCGCGGGCAGTCTCTGCACAACCGGCTGCCGTCAACGCCGCCGCACACAATCCAAACATCACAATCGCACGTCGCATAGTGGCCTCCTTACAATTAGGGCACAGGATGAATCACGCGCTATTGGCACTTACTCCGTCCGCGGTTTATGCCCCACGGACGTCGGATGCGCCACCGATCCATCCGGAGCTTTCGCGCCCTTCGGCCACAAGTGGAAAATAATGCCATCCGTCTTGGCCGCAGCCGCCGCCACTTCTTTGGCCTGGGCATCAGGCATATCCAGCACCTGAACACGCCCGGTCGCTATTTCGACCTCATGGTCGTGATAGAACTTGTTCCAGACATCGAGAGGCACCGCCGACCGTGACACAGGCTTGGCCACAAAATACTCCACGTCGGTGAGCACGGCATTGGGATCCGCGGATTCGAACAGCAGACATTGCAAGACTTCCGGCTTGACGGCCTTACAATAGTGATGGAACGGGCCTGCCACCGACCCATCTTCCATTTTATGGGGCGCCATGACGTGAATGTCGAATCCGTCCGCCGGACCCGGCTTCATATCCGCCGCAAGCGCGGGCCCACCGAGGGCGAGCGCAATGGTGCTCGCACCGAGCACACAAAGATTTCGAAACATAGAAGGCCTCCTATGGTTGGGGTTGGAATGCACCGATGCTTGGACAAAATAGACCGACCAAGGCACACGTATCTGCCCGTGAGAGTCACAGGCGGCACAAAAGGATTCGTGTTTTATTTCGGCAATTTTGGCATGCTGAGCGGGATCGGCTCTCCTGCCAGCGCCTTCAAGAAGGCAACGAGATCGCTTTTTCCCTCCGCCGTCAGATTCAACGGCTTGACGAGGGGGCTCAGATTGGGATTGCTCCCGCCGCCCTGATCCAAAAATTCGACGACCTCTTCCAGCGTTTTAAACGCGCCATCGTGCATATACGGAGCGGTTTCTGTGATGCTACGGAGCGTCGGCGTTTTAAATGCGCCCCGGTCTTTCTCCGCCCTGCTGACAGCAAAACGCCCAAGGTCTTCCTTCATCGGACCGACCTGAGGCACGCCGAGGTTGTGAAACTGATTATCGGTGAAGTTCGGCCCATTGTGGCAGAGGATGCAACGAGCCTTACCCTTAAAAATGGCCAGTCCTCGAACCGCCGCCTCATCCATGGCTTTCTGATCGCCTAACACGTATTTATCAAAAGCGGAATTGGTGGAGACCACGGTGCGCTCGTAGGCGGCGATCGCCTCGGCAATGCTCTGAAGATTGACATCTGTTCCAAATACAGCCCTGAATTGTTGCTGATACCCTTTGATCTTCCCCAGCTTGGCCACCACATGTTCATGCGTCTCGGCCATCTCCACAGGGTTATGAATCGGCCCGATGGCCTGCTCTTCAAGCGAACGTGCCCGACCATCCCAAAACTGGACGTGATTCAATCCCGTATTGTAGACCGTTGGCGACTGTCGTCCTCCGACGCCTCCGCCGACGCCGATGGACGTCTGGCGGGGATCCGCAAATCCGGTCCCGGGGTTGTGGCAGAAGGCGCAGGAGATCGCGTTATTTTTGGAGAGTCGTCCGTCAAAATAGAGTTGCTTGCCGAGTTCGATCTTAGCGGTGTAGTTGAGATTGGAGGACGGTATCGGGACCACCGTCGGCAGGGGCCCGACATCCGGCACCGTGACACCATCGATCGTCACGGTGCCATGAGGGGCATGGCCGGACGGCGATGCTTGTACGGAACCACTTCCTGCTCCAAGTGTACAGAGCACCAGCAGTGCAAGGATCAAGCGTGACGTCGCGATAGATTGCACCATGAAGAGAACCTCCTGTTGAGATCGCGCATGCCAGACACTCTCGACCTGGCTTGGTCGAAACGGCGGATTGTACGCAGATTGACGCATCTGGTCGAGGCACACCTGATTCGGTGCAAGGAAGACTCAACAACGAAGTGGGAATTCAGGGCGGCGGACATAGAGACGACGGCCTTACAAACCTCGCATGGTCGAGCGCATGAGACTGTCGGCTTGTGGAGGAAGAAATCCCTGATAACCCTGATGCCGTTCGGCCAATTCAAGGACGGAAAAGGGCTGCCCATCGACCATCTCAGGCGCGGTAAAAATCTGGCGCAACGTGCCTCCCCGGGCGCCGACGATCTCGCCGGCAAAGACCACGCCCTTCGCCTTCAATTTGAGAATGGCCTGCTCGATATCCTCGACCCGGACCGCCACATGGTGAAACACCTGATCACCGAATTTCTCGACCCAGCGGGGGATGATGCTGGTCTTGCCACGGTCGTCCGGATAGGCCTGATCGACAAACAGCGCCGGATACCCGGCCCGCCGGAATACTTTGGCATACCAATCGTCATAATGAAGCGTTTCATCGTACCGATAACCCAGTGCGAGAAATTCTTCGGCGCGCCGATCAATGTCCATTGTCCGGATGGTGATATGGTCGATCACCGGGATAAACCCAACCCCGACGTCGTCCAAGGCCCGGCGAAGCATCCGTCCTGCGCTATTCTGCGCCAGAAAGTCGGCCGTCATACGAGCTATCAACGCATCGAGGTCAGCTTCTTGCCCCATCATTCCCTCCTTCCGCCCGTCCAAACGTCACCCCCTGGGCCAACGGCAACTCAGTTCCCCAATTGATCGTGTTGGTCTGTCGGCGCATGTAGGCCTTCCACGCATCGGAACCGGCTTCCCGTCCGCCGCCAGTGGTTTTTTCTCCACCGAATGCCCCGCCGATTTCCGCGCCCGACGTCCCGATGTTCACATTGGCAATCCCGCAGTCGCTGCCGATCGCGGACAAGAAGGTCTCACTGTTCCGGAGATGGGTGGTAAACAACGCGGAGGACAGGCCTTGCGGAACCGCATTATGCATTCGGATGGCTTCCTCCAACGTTCGATAGATCATGACGTAGAGAATCGGCGCAAAGGTTTCCCGCTGGACGATATCCCAGTGGTTCTGCGCCCGCACGATCGTGGGCTCGACAAAATAGCCGGGACGAGGCAAGACACGTCCTCCGCATAGCACCTCACCGCCCGCCTTCTTCACTTCTTCAAGCGCAGACAGGTACCGCGTCACCGCCTCGCCGTCGATAAGCGGCCCCATCAACATATCCGGCTCGAGGGGATCACCGATTTTCACCTGCGCATAGGCCGACAGCAGTCGCGGGACCAGCAGCTCGTACTGAGATTCATGCACGATCAGTCGCCTGGTACTGGTGCAGCGTTGTCCCGCCGTACCGACCGCGCCGAAGACGATGGCGCGTGTCGCTAAATCCAGATCGGCCGTTTCGTCCACGATGACGGCGTTGTTCCCGCTCAATTCCAGAAGACTCCGGCCCAACCGATGTCCGACCACCTCCGCGACATGCCTCCCGACAGGCACCGAGCCAGTGAAGGAGATCAACGGAAGCCGTTCGTCTCGCACCATCCGCTCGGCCAGCTCGACGCGATCCGTCGTACAGAGCGCGAAGACACCGGGATACCCGGCGTCTTCCAGCACACGATTGCACAGCCGCTGAACCGCCAATGCGCAGAGTGGAGCTTTCGGTGACGGCTTCCACAACACGGTGTTGCCGGTCACCGCGGCAATAAAAGCATTCCAGGCCCAGACCGCCACAGGAAAGTTAAACGCCGTAATGACACCCACCACACCCACTGGATGCCATTGTTCATACATCCGATGCCGTGCACGCTCTGAATGCATAGTTTGCCCATACAACATGCGCGACAGCCCGACGGCGAAGTCCGCCATATCGATCATCTCCTGCACTTCGCCATCGCCCTCAGCCTTAATCTTGCCCACCTCCAACGACACCAGCGTACCCAAGGCATCCTTGTGTGCTCGTAGCGCCTGGCCCACCAGACGGATCACCTCGCCGCGCTTCGGCGCCGGCACCATCCGCCACGAGGCCTGGACCTGCTGCGATCCGGTTACGAGGGCATCGTAATCGGCAAGGGAACACCCGTACACTCCTGCCAGCGGCTCTCCGGTCGATGGATTACGAGACTCGACGATACCGGCGTCGGTGGTGCGACTCCACGTCGCGGAGGAGAGACATCCCCCGGGCTGTTCCTGCGTCAGCCCCAAGGTCTTGAACAGTTCCTGTATCGTCATGATGCCGTCAGGCCCGGAAACAATCCCCGAACCGATTGTTCAGCACATCCTGCAAGTGAAAGTGCTCCTGCGTGACGAAGCCCCGATAGGCTGAAGGCCTGGCCATCACAAGATCGACGACGCAACAGAGCGACGACGCTGTCGTGACCTGAATCGCAGACCAGAGCCGCCCAAGGATCGTCCGCGGATACACCTTTTTCACATAGGTCTCCTCGAACAACTCACCCTGCCTGGTGCCGGTCACAGCCGCATAGATCAACACCACGTCCTGCTGCGTCTGAGGAATCGCTCGCTCCAGGATTCGCTTGAGCGTCTCCCGATCCTCATTCAGCTTGAGGTCCTTCATGAGAAATTGAATTTTTTCGCAATGCCCGGGATACCGCAGGGTCTTATAATTCATGGTTCGGACCCGTCCGCGGTACGTGTCCGCGAGAGTGCCCAGGCCGCCTGACGTGTTGAAGGCCTCGTAGAGTAGTCCGTCCAATTCAATTGTCTCATATCCCTCCAACGGCTGAAGGTGGACCTCCTCTCCCCCCTCAATGCCGACACAGACGTTGGCATACTCGTTGATTAACCCGTCGGTGGACCAGGTGAGGGAGTACTTCAGTGCATTGCTCGGATGAACAGGCAGGGCGCCGACACGCATCTTCACGTTGTCGATGGATTCAAAATGTCCGATCAGGTCATTCGTCACGATGCTGATAAACCCCGGCGCCAACCCGCACTGAGGAATAAACGCACGATCGGCGCCCGCACTGATCGCCTTGACGCGACCGGTCACGGCCACGTCTTCGGTCAGGTCGAAATAATGGAGTTGATGGGCTCGCGCAATCTCGGCAACGGTCGGGTTACAGAAGTACGGCAGGCTGGAGATCACCGCATCGAATGGGTAGGAGCCGACGTATGCCGCAACCGCATCCGGTCGCCGCACGTCTAACGCACAGGGAGTGACCGCGGACAGCGACAAGTCATCGATCAATCGCTTCGGGGCATCAAGGGTAAGATCGGCCAGGTGAACGTGGTACTGCCCAATGGCCGACAACAACCCAGCCACGAGGGACCCGATTTTTCCGGCTCCAAGCACCAACACTTGAGGCATCCGTCACCTCACAGCCCATTATACTCCTTCGGACGAAAAGAACCGCCTTTTCTGGGTGCGAAAGGGGAATGGATCAAGAGAAGTCTGAGAGACGAAGGAAAGGGGACTCTTCTTCGGAACAGGTGCGGATTAGGACGAGGCCAGGCGTGAACGGGAGGGGTTAATCAGAGCCGAGGATTTTGAAGGGGGATTGTCCATCGCCTCAAACAAGAGGCAACACTTGAGACGACCACAGACACCGAGTAATTTGGGGTCATCGACAGGAAGCCCCAACACCCGTGCCTGTTTGACAGTCACCGGTTTCACTTCAGTGAGGAACGCGGCACAACAGAGTACGAGACCGCAGGTGTCGATCCCGCCCAACCGACTGGCTTCGTCGCGTACCCCGACTTGACGCATTTCAATGCGCCCGCCGAATCGGCGTGCCAACAAGCGAACCAACTCGCGAAAATCGATTCGATCTTCAGCGGTATAGACAAAGGTCATCTGCCGGCGATGAAACGAGCAGAACACCTCTACAAGTTTCATTCTGAGTCCCAGGGCCGCCGCCTGCTCCCGACACGCCTTCATTCCCTCCGATGCCAACCGTTCGTACCGATCGATCGTGGCCACATCTTCGGTTGTCGCCTTCCTGGTGATCGGCTGAAGCACGCGCATGGGCGGAATGAACGGCATCACCTGAGGAGCCCCGTAAACGACCCCGTAGCTCAACTCCCCGGCCACTTCGAGCAGCACCCGATCCCCCATCACCAGGGACGCCTCTCCGGCATCGAATTTCTTCACCTCCCCACGGTCACGGATCTTGACGCCCACGATCCGAACGACTGCGGGATAGGGTTTCGCGAGTTCTTGCGCAAGAAGTTTCTCGACCATGGGGGCATGATACACCATCCAATCTTTCAATTGAAATGCTCAGCGCTGGATCATCGCCATCGAAAATTGCTCAACCACCACCGAGCGGCCATACAGCGACTAAGCAGCAATCTCTCGCAAACAACTGATAATAATGCTTATTTTGACAGGAAGAGGAAAGAGGAAATATGTTAGGCTATTTCGGAGCAGGAATTCTTGGCTGAGGCCACCTATTTGATACGACCGTGAGGGGCATGGTGCGAATACCAAACAAAGTCATCCTTCCGTTCGGCTACCACATCATGATCAGGCAGGTCACGGACTCCGAGATGGACCGGCAGGATTCGAATGCGGATGGGATTTGGGACAATGAAGCCAAGACCATCTATATCCGCAAACGACTACCCGTCACGCGACGGAGATACATTCTCGCCCATGAACTGGGACATGCCTGGCTCGACTGGCAACATCGGTATCTGGATGACGGAAAGGCTCGTAGCTGACACGTGCTGAACCGAGGACATCTCCCATCCTGAATCGAGTTCTTCCGGGCCGTGCTAGCCGTCCGCCTGTACCTCTTCCAGCCTGATAATTTCATTCCACTCGGCCGCCCGCACCGGCTGAACCGACAGTCGCGATCCCTTTCGAAGCAATTCCATTCCCTTCAGACTAGGCTTCGCGCGCAACAGGTCCAACGACAGCGGCGCGAGGAATTTGCGAACAAACCGGATATCGACCATGTCCCAGCGCGGCTGATCCGGACTGCTGGCCGGATCGTAGTGCGAATCCCGCTTATCGAACTGCGTGGCATCGGGATAAGCCGTTTTCACCACTTCCGCAATTCCCACCACCGAGGGAGGATTGGCATTACTGTGGTAAAACAGGATCTGATCCCCGACCTTCATTGCCCGCATAAAGTTACGCGCCTGATAGTTCCGCACACCATCCCAGGAAGTCGTCTGCTTGGGTGATCGAGCAAGATCGTCGATCGAAAAGACCTCGGGTTCGGATTTCATCAACCAATAGTGTCGTCCGTCTGCCATCGAATCCTCCTCAACACTTGGTGTCTGTACGCCCTCAGTGTATGCTGAGCACTCTGTTTCGCCTGTTAACCGGGAACGTCTATGGACCTTACGCCCATCTGGTTCGGTGTGTATAAGGCCTTGAAATACCTACTCTACCCCTTGTCATGGATTCTCATCGCCGGGCTACTCTCCCTGTTGACCGCCTGCCTCCCCGTGTCTCCCGGGAGGACGACTTGGGTCAGGCGCTTCTCATTTCTCACCCTGCTGCTGCTCTTGCTGACGGCCACCCCGATTCTTTCCAACATGTACATTGCGCTGCTCGAAGCCCAGCATCCACCATTCCAGGCCACCACGACATCGAAGTTCGACGCGGTGGTGGTTTTGGCAGGTGGCGTCTTTCAGAAAGGGTCGCTCCGCCCGGCCGATGATGTTTCTGAAGCCTCGCGTCAGCGCACGACTTGTGGCGCAAACTTGTGGCAACAGAATCTTGCCCCGAAACTGTTGCTCACCGGGGGCGACGCCACCGTGCGTCGAACCGGTCTGATGGAATCCCACGAGATGAAACGGTGGGCGCTCCGCCTTGGTGTGCCGGAATCCGCGATCCTGATCGAGGAGAAATCACGGACCACCTATGAGAACGCCGTGCAGACGAAGGCCATGCTTGGGTCAGGACGCATCCCGTTGGTGACCGCGGCCTATCACCTGCCCCGCGCAGTCAGACTCTTCGAAAAGCAAGGTTTTGTCGTCACCCCGTTTCCCTGCGGCTATGAATCTCAACACACTCCACAACAAGCCTGGGAACAGGCCACCCTCTTTGACTTCCTTCCCACAGCCAAGGCCCTGCTCATCACCACTCAAGCCGTCGATGAAGTGGCAGGAATCATCGTCTATTGGCTTGCCGGAAAATTGTAGAATCCCCGAGTCCGAGCCTGCCGAGACTCCACGCAGTCAAACAAATCAGGGCCGTGAGCTGTGCAACGGAATGCCCTCGTTCGCCTGGATTACTCTTCGGTGGACTCACGCTCAAGGCACTCGATCACAGAGGCGTAGGTCAGCTCACGAACACGAGCCTTGGAAGGACCAGACGGGCCGAGATTGGTTTCAAGCCACACACGATCGGCGATTTCACGGCGCGCTTCGTTGCAGCGCCGCCACATCTCGTGCAAAAACTCGCTGGGCAACCCGACTTGCACCCCTTCCGATTCGATGCGGTCATCTAGAATAGCCAATAAATCGGCGATAGCATGGTCCGGCTGGTAGGGAGGTGCCGAGAAGCCGAACGCCTCCTGAGCCTGCGATTCCTGCCGCGCTTGCTCGACAAGATCCCGCATATATTCCTTCAGCAATCCAATGATGTGGCCGGACAAACGCATTGGCGACAGAGTAGCCGCAACGGTCCTCCCGGGGCAAGACTGAGGGCCCTGAGGCTTTGGTTGACCACTGATTCTGAGGTTCTCTATGATAGCGCCTGCGCGTGATGGCACGCATGCCATCACGCAATTGACTCCCATTCGGACGTAAAGATGGGTACCCGTGAGTAACCACACTACCGTTGAACACTTTGAAATCTCTCTGCAGACTCCAAGCGGAGAAATCAGCACTGCCGTGGGCGTGCCAACGAGCTTCGTGCCGATTACTGCGATTCTCCCGCTCATGCGCAGTCTTGGAGAAGAAGCCCAGGTCCTGGAACAACGCCGATTACTCGAAGCCGGCCAGAGGGTTTCGTGCGAAAAGGGCTGCGCCGCCTGCTGCCGGATGCTCGTACCGATTTCGGTACCGGAAGCCTTTGCGCTCACCAACACCATCGACCGGCTGGACCAGAATGAACGGAATCGCCTGCTGTCCAAACTCGACCTGGCCCAGCAACAACTGGCTCGCGCCGGTATCCTGGCACAACTCTCATCGTTGGCCGATTCTTCTGAGCCGTTGAGTGATGAGGCTATCGAGCCGTTGAACCGGGCCTACTACGCGCTTCGCATGCCCTGCCCCTTTCTCGACAACGAAACCTGCAGCATTTACGCCGATCGGCCTGCAGCTTGTCGGGAGCTTGCTGTCACGTCGCCGGCCACGGAATGTCAGGATATGACCAAGCAGACCGTCCAGCCGGTTCCCGTCGCCGTTCGCCTCAGTACGACTCTGAGCCTGCTCTGGGCAGAGCTGACCGGAACCGCGCCCAGGCTAATCCCGCTCCCGCTGGCCGTCGATTGGGCTAGACGGCATAAGGAGGAGCAGACCAACCAATGGGCCGGCACAGAACTATTCGAGAAGGCCATGGACAAGATCTGGCAGTATCTCAGCCAGGAAAAGGCCCGTCGCAGTATCGGGGGATAGGGCAGCCCGCTGGTTAGTCCCTATCACGACCAGTTACCGAGAAGCCCACTTTTCACCACCCATCAATTCCCGCAGGAGGATGAATGCAGAACCCCGTGATTGTGTGTCTGGACCTTGAGGGCGTGCTGGTGCCTGAAATTTGGGTGAACTTTGCCATCAAGACCGGCATCGAAGAGCTCAAGATCACCACCCGCGAGATGCCGGACTACGATGCCCTGATGACACGCCGCTTGCGCATCCTGGATCAGCATGGCCTGGCCCTGGCGGACATTCAATCCGTGATCGACGCCATGGGGCCGATGGAAGGCGCAGCCGAATTCATGGCCTGGCTGCGGGAACGGACACAGGTCATCATCCTGTCGGATACGTTTTATGAATTCGCGCGTCCCTTGATGCGGCAGCTCGGATATCCGACGATTTTCTGCAATCAACTGGAGATCGGACCGACCGGCAGGATCGTCGGCTACAAACTCCGCCAGCCGAACCAGAAAAAACATGCGGTGGCCGCGTTGAAGAACCTCAATTTTCGTGTCATGGCGGCCGGAGACGCCTACAACGACACCGCCATGCTGGGAGAGGCTCACGCCGGATTCTTTTTCCGCCCCCCTGACCATCTCCCGAAAGAGTTCCCTCAGTTTCCGGTGACGAACACGTATGCCGAGTTGCAGGAGCAATTTCGAAAGGCAGGGAACTTTAAATAGCTGTCAGCCTTCAGCTTGAAAAGCATTCCTCCCCTTTGTAAGGGGAGGCCAGGTGGGGTAGAGAGCTCGTGCCAAGAGCCAAGCAAGGACACACCGACCATCTCAACCTCAAACGCCAGTTGCGCTCCAACATGACTGGCCCGGAAGCGCGGCTATGGTCAAGGCTGCGAGCACGACAATTTTTTGGACTTAAATTCAGGCGGCAACATGGCATCGGGCCCTATATTGTAGATTTCTATTGTCCCGAACAGTCTCTCGTTATTGAAGTAGACGGCGATAGTCACGCCCCTGCCGATCAGATCCTGAAGGATCAGCAGCGGGACAGATATCTCCTCTCCCTCGGCCTCCAGGTCATTCGTTACAACAACGACGATGTGCTGAAGAATGTTGCCGGAGTGCTGGAAAATCTACAACGAACAATATCGTCAAGACCGACCTCCCCTAACCCCTCCTTATCAAGGAGGGGGGATTCTAACGACTCGTAGGGTTTTTGAGCTTTGCCTACCCAAGCTCCCCATTCACCACGCCCAGCACTCGGCGACCATACCGTTCGACCTTGACCTCCCCGATCCCAGGAATCTCCAGCAGGGCGGCCAGCGTCACGGGTTTGTATCCGGCGATATTCCGCAGGGTCTTGTCATGAAAAATGACAAACGGCGCGACCCCTTCTTCCTCGGCCAGCTCCCGCCGCAGCTGGCGAAGCCGTTCAAAGAGGTGTGGATCGACTGAGGCGGTAAGCAGAGGCGCCATCGAGCTACCTCGCCCACTGCCTTGTGGTTTCAGCGCCGACGCGGCCGGATTCTCAGCCTGCTCGCTCAAGAGCAGAGGAGCGATTCCTTTCAACACCTCCTGTCCCTTCCGCGTCAGGTCGAGCGTGGGATACTCCAGTCCTTCCACCTGCAGATATCCCGCATCGATCAGGGCTTTCACCAGACGAGTCAACGCCGTCTTCGACCAGGCGTGATAGCCCCCATACCCCGGACACTCTTCGGCCCCATAGGTAAGCAGCGCCTTCGATCGACTCCCGCGGAGCATATCGACGATCCGAGTCACACCGAATCGGCCCATACACCACGAGACCGCCGCCAGGACAGCCTTCGCGCAGGTGGCCTCATCACCGACAACGTACGCACTGGGCTGTGGCGTCACCACGCAACGATCACAGAGCCCGCAGGGCCCAAGGGCCCGTTCGGCCTCATCGCTGAAGTAGTCGAGAATTGCGAGCTGCCGGCAGGTCGGCACCGACACATACTCCAGTAAATCCTGCAGCAATGTCTTCATGCGATCGGCGCGCGCTGAACTACCGGATTCTTTCGACGCTTGCTGAATGAAGTATTCCTGGGTGGCCACATCCCGTTCATGAAACAGCAGCAGACAGGCGGCAGGTTGGCCATCACGCCCCGCCCGGCCCACTTCCTGATAGTAGGCCTCCAGGCTTCCAGGAATATCGAAATGCACCACCAGCCGAACATCCGACTTATCGATCCCCATGCCGAACGCATTGGTCGCCGCCAGAATCCTCACCGTTCCCACCCGAAACTCGTCATGCACCTTCCGCCGCTCTTCATCCGACAAGCCGGCGTGATAATACCCGACGGACGACTGCGACTGCCCCAGGCAAGCCGCCACCTCCTCCACCGCCCGACGCGTGGCGCAATAGACCAGAATGGTGCCCGTGACGTATTCACGCACCACACGATCTAATGTCGCGAGCTTTTCCTGGCGGGAGCGGCAGGGGCGAACAGAGAGCGCAAGGTTGGGCCGCCGAAAACCGGTCACCAATCGAAGCGGGTCATGGAGCGACAGCCGCTCACAGAGGTCTGCTTGCACGCGCGCGGTCGCCGTGGCCGTCAAGGCCAGACAAGGGGGATTCTCGAGTTCCCGCCGTAACCGGCCGATGTTCAGATAGTCAGGGCGGAAATCGTGTCCCCACTGGGAAATACAATGCGCTTCGTCGACGACGAGTAACGACACCCACAGCGAGCGTAGCAGCCGGAGAAACCGCTCGTGCTGCATCCGCTCCGGAGCGAGATAGAGCAACTGCAACCGGCGCAGTTTGAGATCCAATACCACTCGATCCCGCTCCTGCTCGGAAAGCCCGGAGTGGAACGCCGCCGCGGCAATCCCCCGCGCCGTCAAACTGTTCACTTGATCCTGCATCAAGGCGATGAGTGGAGAAATGACCAGCGTCACCCCAGGCAACAGGGTGGCGGGAAGCTGATAACAGAGCGACTTGCCCTGTCCGGTCGGCATGACTGCCATCGCATCGCGACGGGACAACACGGCATCCATGACTTCGCGCTGACCCGCGCGGAAGGTCGAAAATCCGAATGTCCGGCTCAGCTGTGTATTCAGATCGTCCACGGTGAGGGAAGAAACGCACGAACGGTGATGAAGATGACGAGTCCGCCGAGTATAAGGCGATCGACTGACTGCGGGCAAGCCGGCTCTCTCACCGTAACCCGTTGCGCCACCCATGCAGGAAAAAAGAAACCCCGCCAGGGATCACCCGGCGGGGTTTCACACTTCGAGACAGGCAGGGGATCTCCCTTGCTCCTCGCGATTTCCCTCGAACAGTCGCTACGGCGCCGTATAGCTGCCGTACTTCGGCACCGTATCGCAGCCTGGCCCCTGCCCTTGATTGGCCTGACAGAGGTAGTGGAGCGCGCCCTGTGCGGACAACCGAGCTTCCTTGTGCAGCCGCGCCTTGCCATAGTCCACCGCCAACTTCAATTGGCGCATGGCATCGGCGCCGACGCCGCCCGACTGGGCCTTGCTGAGCCCGTCCTGCAATTTCGCCGTCGCACTATCGATGACGGACCGATCGGACCCCCATCGCTTCGTGACATCGACGGTCGTGCGCTTGCCGAGGGCCGGCGCATCGGTCAACTCGACGATGGCATCGTTCACTGCCTGAATCGCATCCGCGACCTGAGCCTGCGCGGTGACCGGCATGCTGCCGACCGCCAACGCTGCGACGCCCAGCGCTACCGTTATCAGTTTTTTCATTGTGATCTCCTTCTTCTGGCCAAAGCCATCAGCGATCAGCAAGGAAGCTGTCAGCTGAAAGCTATGAGCTGATCGCGTCTTCCTAGAAATTCATCCACAATGACACATAGGCCCAGTGCTGATTTTGCGTCTGGTTCAGGGTGCTGGTTAAATAGCCACCGCTGAAAATCGTGCCATACGTGGTCTGGAGAGCTACCTTGCCGTCGGCAAACATTCTGGTGTAGCTCACGTCGATTTCGTCGCCGATGTGCGTCTTCGTATTGTTGGCGTTCGAGAAGACGTAGCAGCCCTGAGCGCCCCGATACCAACAGTCCTTGGAATTCGCCAAGTTCAGGTTCGTGTACCACAATTCGATATGGTCACGGGCACTCGGTCGGGCCTGCAAGTTGACCGACGGCGACAACATGTTCTTCCAGGCTTGCACATCCATATATCCCATGTGGATGTGGTTCGTCGGGAAGAAGTTTTCAAACGTGTTGGCTGTCTTACAGTTTGATCCGTTGGAGCAGGTATTGTTCCGGCTGTCGCCGGACGCGTAATCGAGGTTGAATGCAATACGGGTCTTCCACGCCGTGTCATAGAAGGTGTAGCCGATCCAGTTTCTGGTCGCCCAGGCGTTGATGTGCAAACACTTTTGCTCGCCCGCGCAGGCTCCAGCCTGGCCCATTTGGCCGAACTGATAGGCGATTTCGTTGCTGAAATCGAACCCGCCCTTGCGCATTTCGATCCGGTTCCCGATCATATGCCGGGTCTGATTCGAGTGCTTCGCGGTACCGAGGCCCTGCCCCGCATTGTCCGCCGAACCATAACGGTTCTGGTACAACACATAGAACGGCTCGATGACCATTCCGGGCACTAATTTGATCTGGTTATAGAAAATGAACATATCGGCATCGCGCTGCGCATCCTGACCGCCGGTACCGGCGATATTGGGTGCACCGCTCCCGACTGGAGCCGCTTGGCCGAGGTCGCTTTCTGAATTGCGGAACCAGCCGAAGTAGCTGTCCCAATTCTTCGTCTGATAGGCGAACATCACACCGTCATGCGAATAGCCGGTGTTGGCCCAATCGAAGTGGCCGAACAGAGAGTGGTTGCCGAACACGACATACTGCCGACCGACCTTCACGCTCAAACCCTGCACATCGGCCAGATTTCTAATCAACATGTATGCCGCGCGGACACCCAAACGACCGTTGTTGCCGCCGCCCCCCGCAACACCACCATTGTGGTTCAGCGGATCGCCGCCGTTTCCCGCATTGACAGCGCTTCCGTTCCCGCCCCAGGTCGCGCTGTCGATGATTTCCACATAGAAGTTCACGTCTGGAGAAAGGTCATACCCGATTCCCAAACGCATCCACTGCTGCACGAACATGTCGTTGCCCTTGTTGCCACCACCGGCTGCGGCACCTCTGGCGTTGGCGCCTCCGAACGAGTTACAAGCTCCAGCCCCAAGCTGTGCGCCACCAAAGCAGGCGTTGTTTCGCATTTCCGGTCGCACGCGAAGGTCGGCGCGCATCCAGAGATTCTTGATGTCGAAGTTTCGACCGATGACCGGATCGTACAGCTCGTACGCTTCCTTTTGCGGCATGTTACGAGGAATGGCGGGAAGATTCGTGATGCGTTCGCCCGGGGGAAGTTCGAATCCGGCAAAGGCCGGGACTGTCAGACACTGCAGAGCCGTCACTGCCGCAGCGCCGAAGATGGCGGCCAACCGGCCCCATCTGGTCCGTCCATGGATGCGTTTCATAGCGTTCCTCCTGTGAATTGGATGGCAACCCTTTGTGTACCCACTCACGCCGGGTGCCGCCTATACATCCAACCGCTATTGCACTGTGAGTCCAAACTCTTACGTGTGGGTCTTAATCGGCCAGACCCGATGGTGCCCACCATCCGGCCTCGATGCTCGCCTCACTCCCGAGGCGAGTTCCCCACACAGCAGATCTTGTCCTGTTGCTGTGCTGTGGTCACCTCCCTTCACAGCCGTAGAGCGATCATAAAAATGGTATTAGGCCTGCTTGGGCAAACCTGACTCCTCTGCCCCTTGCTCTACGCCCGATGTTGCATGATTAATTTGTTCTTCCGCTTCCTTCATCGACGACTCGAAATCCTGTTCCACCATCTTCATTTCCTGCTGAATCATGTTGATCTCAGGCTCAACGGTCTTCTTCAGATCGTCCGCCGTTTCTTTAAATCCTTTCACGGCCTTGCCCACCTGTCGGCCGATCTCAGGCAACTGCTTCGGCCCGAACAACAGGAACGCAATGACCAGGATGATGAGAATTTCACCAGCGCCAAGACCGAACATGGTGTTCCATACTGAGGGGGGTGTACTGAAGACCGAGCGGCGGGACTCCGAGGTCACATCGCCGTCATTCGGTCTGCATCCTCAGTTTCGCAAGTTACCCCTGCGTCGTCCGTGGCGGTGGAGCCGCACCGGCCTGCTGCGCAGGCGGGGGTGTGGCCGGCTGTTCAGTTTGCTGGATCTGTGCCGACGGCTGAGTCGGGGCGGGTTCCGCCTCGGTGGCCGTCACGTCAATGGCATCCGCTTCGTGAACCGACTTCTTGAACCCCTTGATTGCTTTACCTAATCCCTCACCGAGTTGGGGAATTTTCCCCGCGCCGAAGATGATCAGGACGATGATGAGAATCAGCAACAGCTCCATCCAGCCAAACGAACCAAACATGGTACTGTATGCTCCTTGTTACAGCTGTGCGATTATTCGCACGACGTATTTGCACGCACTCGCGACCGAAAAGCCGGATCGTGAAGAACGTCGTCTGAGATGATCTTGCCTGCGAGACCCCATCCCGATTGAATGCTCGCGATGCACGGAGGGGAGACGGGTCTTCTCTTCGAAACCGCGGGAAAGGCTATAGAAATGAAATTAATTAGTCAAGCTCTTTCTCCTACAGACATCACCTGGTAGGCCTCTCCTGCCGCAGGAAATCAGCGCGGCTTACGGCCGACAGGCAATGTGATAGTACTCGACAGGACTCGGAGGCGCCCCGAGCGCCATCAGCACGGCCTCGCGTTCATAGCCCAGATTCTCCAACTCCGGTTGTGCCTGGCTCAATTCTTCTTCGGTGACATACGCGATGGTATCGGGAATCCCGTTCGGTTTGAGCGAGAGCAGAATCCCCTGCGCCGCGTCGCGCTCCTCGGCCGGCATCTCGCTGCGCAACGGGAACTCGATCTTGCGTTGATAGGGACTCTCATAGGTCTCGTTCAGCGTGCGGATGGTCTTGACTGTGAGGCGATCCAGTTCCCACGGCTGCACCTTTGAGCCGACCATCGGGTGGCAAGCCAGCAAGTCCATCAAGGTCATCACATTCGTCCCCAACCGGCTCCCGACGAACTCCCGCTGCGTTTCGATCGTCACCGCGTTCAGCCCTAGATGCTTGGCCACAGCCTGAATCAGGGCCAGGTTCACCATGAAGCTATACTGACCACCGAACTGGCCATAACAGGGCTTGTCCGGATCATTGAGGACTTCCATGTCGGCCGTCCCGGCATCGAAACTGCTGAATCCCACGGCATCTTGGGCCAACACCCGCTTCGCTTCCTTCAGGGATGCAAACGCGCCGAGATTGACCGGCACCAGCACCTCATCGTCGATCGCCTTCATGAACTCGGTGATCGTCTTGCGATAGGGGACGTCTTTCCAGTCCACCTTGTGGTACTCGCGCTCCCAGATCAGATCGTCCAGAAAGGGCGGGAACTGCTTCAGGCGCTCAATGTCCTTCGCCTCAAACGCACGGACAAATCCCGACCAATCGGCAATGGCCGCAGCCTTACGCTCATTGATGTTCGGACGGAGGTGTTCCTCTTCGAACTCGCCCCCTTTCTTGACCATGAGCTTGGTCGCCAATTCGTTCCAGAGTTCGTTGCACAGAATGCGATCGACAGTGCCATCGGCGATGGTTGTTAAGGTTTCGACTTCGGCGCACAGCGACTCCACCTTCGCCGAATGGGGAGCCAAATCCGGGTGGGCACGCGCCCGCTCCAACGCATGGGCCTGGGAATCGACCAGCAGATACCGGACTCGTGGATACACCCGCCCGTCCTTGTCGAGCCGCTGCAGATGGCTGAGAAAACATGCCGCCAGATTCCCGTTACCCGGTCCCCACTCCATGACCGTCAACTGTGCTTGAGGAGTGGAGTCGGAGGGCGGAGTCGAACCGGGTCCGTTCGACGTCAGCTGCTGTGCGGCGGCTTTCTTGTCGCGTTTGGTGACCTGTTCGAAATAGTCGGCGGCCAGCGCATGCGCCAATCGATAATCGGCGGAGGTGAATGTCTGATAAAAGCTGCGTTGCTGATCGCCCCGCAATTGATAAAACAGGGTATTGATATGGGCCTGCCAGTAGTCGACCGGCTGATACTCCCCGAGCGGTTGCGGCAACGCGTCAGGATCCTCTAACTGCGTCATGAGGTGCTGTTCCATGTCTGTCCCCCTGTAGAAAGAAGGAAAGTCTAACAGGAAGCAATTTTCACCCGCAACCTACCCCGCACGATTCATCGCTCCCGCCTCGCCGGTCAGACCTCCCCTCTCGCCGAGCGGATCGTTCAGCCTGGGACCCGGCGCGCAGCCTTTTCTTGACAGGCCGGCCGGGCGGAGTGTACCAAGACGGGATGAGGCAGTTGCTCTGGTTCTGCTGTCCCATCTTCCTGCTCTCCGGCTCCCTTCTCTGGGCAGAAGATCTCCCGCTCACCCGAAATGTGCCGATTCCCGATTTCCAGAACCGCACCGAGAGCGCGAAACCCTATAACTTCGACGCCCCACCCGAAGGGATGTTCCGCCACATCGTGCTCGCCGAAGGGTTCGATGAAGAACTGGGATTTCAACGGACCCACGAAATTGTTCCCGTCAGACCGACCGAACAGTTCCCCGCCGGGCCCAAACCGGTCTTCATCGTCTTCGAACTCCATCAGCATTACCAATCGTTCCAAGTATTCGGGCGCTGCTACCCGGAGGAAGTGACAGGGCTGGACGGAAGAACCGTGGTCGCTGAAGATGCGATGTATATCGCCTTAGAGGACCAAACCGGCTACCTGAAGCTGTTCCCGACGGAAAGCGGCTGGAAACCAGGACGGTATAAGGTGGAAATCCATGCCGGCGAACAGATCAACGACATGAGCCTGATGGGCACCATGCGCTTCACCATCACCGCCTCCTCAGACTCGGGGGCCCCTGCCAGGAGCCGGTAAACCACGCCCCGCCTGTGGGCTGATTGACGCCCGCGCCAAAGCTGGGATATACCGGGCTACCGGACCGGGAGTTGAGAGCCTGTATCTTGGACACGTTCGGTCCGAGAGGAGCATCATCGCCATGCAGTGGGACATTCTTGCGACCATCCTCCTGACGGCCACCATCCAGTCGCTCTTCGGCGTGGGAGTGCTGCTGTTCGGGACTCCGATCCTCCTCGTGCTCGGCTATGACTTCATCACCGCCCTGACTATCCTCCTCCCGATCTCGCTGACCATCAACCTGCTACAAGTCAGCAAGGACTACCGACACGTCCAGGTGCCCTTCTACCGGCAGGTCCTCACCCTGTCGATTCCCTGCGTGGTGCTGTGTCTCCTGCTGGTCACAACACTCAAGCTGAACATCGGCAGCATTGTCGGGCTCTTCTTGATCGTCGCGGCGCTCAAGAGCATCTATGTGCCGTTCAATCGGTTGATCGAGTCGCTGGTGCGATATGAGCGCACCTATTTCATCGTGATGGGCGTTGTTCATGGCCTGACCAATCTGGGTGGCTCGCTGTTGACGGCCATCATCCACAACAAACAGTACGACAAAGATCAGACCCGCGCCACGACCGCCCTGTCCTACGGCACGTTCGCGCTGTTTCAACTCGTCACGTTGGGCATCTCCCTCGGTCCTTCTGCAATTGCCACCTCCGACACCGCACTTTACATGGCAGTGGGCGTGAGCATGTTTCTGGCTACCGAACTGCTGCTCTATAGCAAGATGAGCACCGAACGATACCGCACCACCTTCGCCGCATTTCTCTTTTTGTCCGGCACGGCCCTGATCTTCAAGTCCCTCTTCCTCCGCTAACCGGATGCGGAAAAACTCCGCCAGCGGCGTTCTCGCAAGACACTGCCGCCTTACCAACTCGGCGGCGTTCACAAACGTGACGCGCTTTATTCAGCGCGTCGTGAACCTCAGCGGCTCAACGTACCACAAGGGTACGCCTACGCCCCTTCGCTGGCTGCGGCCTTGCTGGACGAACTTTTTGCGCATCCGGCATACACTCTGATGACCAACGCCCCGCATACGCTGATCCCGGCGTGTTATGCCAAAATCGATTTGTTCGCAGCGTGCTAGATTCAGCAAGGCTAACGGACCTCAGCCCCAATAAAGGAGCACTGTGTTGACGAAATGTGGGAACTCAGTCTAGACTTTGCGCAGTTATAGCCAGTCCACCCGGTGATGGAGTTCACCGAGAACCGCCGGTCGCGATCCTCGCATTCTCGGCTGATAACTCCTACCAGCGCCCAACGCGGTAGGAGTTTCTGTGAACCAGCGCCCCACAACAACCCCGACCTATCCCCAGTATCAGCTGACCGAGATCCTTCGCGATATTTTCGCCCACCTGGGCATGCTGCTGAAGCTGGAGCGATCGATCCTGGGCATCATCGCCTCGTATGCAGTTGCCATCGGCTTCTTCCTCCTCTGTGTCCCCATTGCCGTCCAGGAGCTCGTCAGCACGTTCTCCTTTGCGATGGAACCCCGCATGATCTTTACACTGGCCCTGTTCGTCGCCAGTTCGCTGACCGGCGTCGCGGCATTCCGTGTGCTGCAGGCGCGCGCAGTGGAGACATTCCAACAGCGGATCTACACGCGCATCGCGATCGGGTTCACACGTCTCCTGCCCCGCCTCCGCGACGATACGTTCGCCACGCCGCAGGCCTATCGGTTCATGGAGGCCGACCTGCTGACACGCGCATTGGTAGCCATGGTGGCGGATCTGTTTAACGTCGCCGTGGTCGGTACCATCGGCGTGACCATGCTGATCCTGTTTCACCCCTTCTTCGTTCTCTACATTCTCGTACTGATTCTAGGCTTTGTGGGATTACTGACCCTCTTCGGGCGCGGCGGCTTCTTCATCACTCTGGAGATGTCGCGGCTCCACTACGATATCTTCGGGTGGATTCAAAACATCGCGCACAATCTCCCCCATCTGCGAGCCGCCGGCGACAGCCCCTATCTCCTTGAACGAACCGATACACTGACCCGCCTGTATGCCAGGATTCGACAACGCCGGTCCGACACACTCACCGGGAGGCAATACAAAGCCGCAGCGCTCTGGCAAGTCGCCGGCCACAGCGGGCTGCTCATCACCGCCGGACTCCTGGTGGCGGACGGACAACTTACCGTGGGGCAATTTGCCGCCGCCGAAGTGTTGGTCGGCAACCTGCTGATCAACATGGATACCTTGGCTCGACGCATGGTCGCGATGTTTTTCACCTTCGTGTCCTGCCGGGAGATGGCCGCGGTGTTCTCCCTGCCCACAGAAGAGGACGACGCGAAGGAAGACGTGCCGGCCACGCAATTCGGGTTATCCGGCATCCACCTGACGTGCCGAAACCTGACCTATACCGGTCCGGATGGCACTCCGATCTTTGAGAACGTGTCCCTCGATGTCGCCCCCGGCGAGAAGGTGGCGGTCCTCTGCAGCACGAACAACGCGAAGACCGCTCTCGCCAAGGTCCTGGCCGGACTCCACCCGCCGGCGTCCGGCTTCGTCCGGTACAACGATATGAATCTGGTAGAGGTGAAACGCGATTCGATCAGTCGGGTTCGCGGACTCGTCCTCGATTCCCATCCCACGCTGCTGGACGGCACGCTGGAAGACAACATCACACTTGGCCGGCCCACGATCGACTATCAAGACCTCCAATGGGCGCTCCGGTTTGTGGAATTGGACCACGACATCGATGCGCTGCCGCAGGGCTTGAACACCCGCGTGTCCAGCCTGGAAACCAATCTCTCCCTGAGTCAGATCCTGCGGCTGCTCGTAGCCCGCGCGATTGTGATACGCCCCCAATTGCTGATCTTCGACGGCACCCTCCACAATATGCTGCCAGCTACCCGGGAGCTGCTGCTTCGCCGCCTCTGCGCCAAGGACGAAGCCTGGTCGGTCATCTTCCTCTCCAACGATCCGAACTTCTCTGCCTTTGTCGATCGTCGGATCTCGCTCGATTCGTGAGCGCGGCCACACACCCTGAGACGGAACTCTGGACGGAACCGTTTGACCGCCCCTCCATGCGTTTTGTAGAATGTGCGCCGTGCACACCGATAAACCGCTGCGTGAAGGAACTGTTCCCGCTCCATGACTGTAGTGACCCGCCCATGGGCCTCCGTAGTCATCCCCATCAAGGATGAGCGCGACAATCTGGTGCCACTGACTGAGCAACTTGTGAAGGTCCTGGACGGCCGGGAAGAGTCGCGATCGGTCCCGTTCGAATTGATCTTCATCGACGACGGCAGTTCGGACGGCAGTTCAGACGTGCTCGATGAACTGGCCGCCCGATACCCCACGGTGAAGGTCTTTCACTTCGACCGGAACTACGGGCAATCAGCGGCCTTCGATGCCGGGTTTAAGCGATCGGCAGGGGAACTTGTCATGACCATCGACGGCGACCTGCAAAACGATCCGGCGGATATCGCCACGTTGCTGCCGCACATCAAGACCTTCGACCTCGTCTGCGGCTGGCGCAAAGACCGCCATGACAATCTGACACGCAAGATTTCCTCGCGCATTGCGAACAGCGTCCGCAGCGCGGTCACCGGCGACCGGGTGCACGACACCGGTTGCTCGCTCAAACTGTTTCGCCGCGCGGTGGTGGAAAAAATGCAACTCTTCGAGGGCATGCACCGTTTCTTCCCCGCCCTCGCCTTGATGCATGGGTTCACCGTCACCGAGGTGCCGGTGCGCCACTATGCACGCACCCGCGGCACCTCGAAATACGGCGTGGGCAACCGCCTCTTCAAAGGCCTGTACGACCTGGTGGCCGTGCGATGGATGCAGCACCGTTGCCTGCGCTACCAATACCGTGCCGCCGCGACGACATCATCGCCTTCGGCCTCGGCCCCCACACGACTATGACACTCGACACCATCTGGCTGATTATCGGATTCCTGGGGCAGGGGATCTTCTTTATGCGCTGGGTCGTGCAATGGATCGCCTCCGAGCGCCATGCGGAAAGTCGCGTACCGACCGCCTTCTGGTACATGAGTATGATCGGCGGGCTGATTACGCTCGCCTATGCGATCTATCGGCAGGATCCGGTGTTCATCGCCGGGCAGAGCATCGGCAGTATCGTCTATCTCCGCAATCTCATGCTGATTCATCGTCCCAACCAAGCCGACTCCGGCACGGCATCCCCGGCGACAAAATCCTAATGGAACTTCACATGAACGGACAGCACCCGTCCTCGCAGACGCCGGCGCAGGCCGACCGATCGATCCAACCGCTGGCGCTCATCCTCTTGCTGGCACTGGCCGCCGTGCTCTTCTTCGTTGGACTCGGCTCCCTCGGACTGACCGATCGAGATGAAGGGCGGAACGCCGAAGCCGGCCGCGAAATGTACGAAACGGGTAATTACATCAGCCCCACTTTCAACTACGAGCCGCGCTTCGCCAAGCCGGTCTTTGTCTATTGGCTGATGAGTCTCTCCTATCACGTCTTCGGGGTGAGCGAATTCGCCGCACGATTCCCGTCGGCGCTCTTCGGTGTCGGGTTGATCCTGCTCCAATACCTCTTTTTGACACGCTGCCGGGGGCCGGTAGTGGGCCTCTTCGGCGCGGCCATGCTGTTACTGAATCTTGAGATCATCGGCCTTAGCCGGATGGCGCTCACCGACAGCGTGTTGATCTTCTTCACAACCCTGTCGCTCTATGGATTCTGGCTGGGTTTGTATGGGGAAGGCCGTGAACGCCACTACCTCTGGTTCTTCTACATCGGCATGGCGCTGGCGACCCTGACGAAGGGCCCGATCGGCTTCCTGATTCCCATGCTGGCGGTGGGGTTGTACCTGTGGCTGACCCGTTCCTGGGGGCTCTTTTGGCGTCACGGATTTCCCATTCCCGGCCTCCTGCTGTTCCTGCTCCTGGCGTTGCCCTGGTACCTCATCATGCTGAATACCCATGGACAGCGGTATACGACCTCGGCGCAGGGCGACACGATCGGCCGGTTCTTCGGCACCATGGAAGGACACGGCGGCACGCTGCTCTTTTATCTCCCCGTGTTCCTGCTCGGATTTTTCCCCTGGAGCGGCCTGCTGCCTTTCGCCTGGTACCAGGCCTATCGCAGCTGGCGGGACTCGAAGCGATCCGGCGCGCTGCCCCCGTCACAGAGCTCGGTTCTGGATGTCCACCCTTCGCCGCATGCGCTCGAATGGTTCACCGCCGCCTGGATCCTGGGCGGATTGGTCTTTTTCAGCCTGTCCTCAACCCGGTTGCCGCATTACATCGGTCCTCTGTTTCCTGCGGCGGCGATTTTGACGGCGTCCTACTGGAACCGCTGCGTGACCGACCAGGCCACTCCCGGGCTGCGCGCTGCAATCCACACCATCACCGCCGTCGGCTCTATCCTGGCACTGGCCTTTGCTTCATTGCCGCCCCTCTATGCCAAGTTCGCAGGAAAGCTGATCGATGAATTCCCCCTTGCGGGGCAGGTGACGCTTGGACCGGGCCCCTATACCGTCGCCTCGATCTTTCTGGTGGGTATGGGCCTCATCGCCTACTTCGGATTCAGCGAAACGAGACGACCGGCCGTGTTCTGGGTCGCAGGCGGATCGCTGGCCCTCGTCGTACTTGCGACCACACAGTTGACCTTCCCGCTGGTGCACCACTTTGTGATCGAACCGCCGCAGCAACTCGCCGAGGTCGCAGGCGTCAATCTCGGTCCCAACGACCGGCTCATCCTCTATGGGCAACCGCGCCCCTCATTGGTGTTCTATGCGAAGCGAAAAGCCATCGTCGTACCGAAAAATGAAGAGGCGAACATCAAGCCCTATCTGACGCAGCCAGGGCGCACGATGATTCTCCTCCCGGCGGCGCTTCGAAACAGGCTGCCGTTTGAAACCATGGACTACCCGGTATTACTCGAGCGCTACGGCTACATCCTGCTGGCCAACCAATCGCTGATCCATGTGCCGGAAGAGGCGGAGCAGCCGCCGGTTCGCATTCCAGGCCACTGACAGGATGTTGAAAAAGCCCACCAGCTTCGTTCTCGCATCGCACCGAGGCTCAACGTACGGACGAGAGTACGCTTCGCCCCTTTGCTCACTGCGGCCTTGCTGGCGGACTTTTTGAACATCCTGCGCACTCTCTCCTCACTGCAACGGCACGAGCCCTTTGAGTGACTGGATCACGGCGACGGCGACGATGACTCCTGCCGCATAGAGGATGCGCTGTCGGAAAGACGACAAGGCAGACGAGCAGGAAGTCGTAGCGGCAACGGCCCCGCTCCAACGCGCAAAACACCATACACCCGTCAACCCGATCACGACCGGTGCGCCGGTCGCAACCCCCAATCCCAACCCTACAAGACTGTCTGATGCAGCGGCCCCGGTGATACCTCCCTCAGGCATCGGCTTTGGCTGCCCTGACATCCTCAATGCCATACCTCCGGCCACCAGCATGGCTCCGGACGCAAGCAGGATGTGATCCGTCATCGGGTCAACGATGCGATGCGTCAGCACCCAGAAGAGACCTGTCAGCGATAGGACCACCGGAGCGATACGGATAAGCGCCTGCCCGCAGGACCGTCCCCACCAGCGCAGCGGTCCATTAAAGATCGAGCCCACGACAAACCCCAACACCATCCCGGCCACCACGTCCCCCGGGAAATGGGAGCCCCGCCAGACCCGACTGGCCCCAACCCACGCGGCCAAGGCAAACGGCAGCCATCGAAACCGAGGCAATGCCCGCGCCAGGACCGTCACCACGGCCACGGTCGCCGAGGTGTGGCCAGACGGAAACGAATCCAGACCGGAATCCAGCGATGGCCACCATTGCCAGCCGCCAGAATGTGTGAGCCTTGGCCTGGGACGACCGATGATGTGCTTCAGCCCGTTCACCAGTATCGCCACCGCACCGTGCGCCAGGAGGCTATCCAGCGCCACGCGTGTGAGTGCCTGGCGCTTCAGAACATACCCGGCCGCTAAGAGGAGCACACTGATTGTGATGAGGGTGCCGCCATTGCCGAGCTTCTCGCCCAGATCCCCAAGCGATTGGAGCGCCGACAGATTGTGCGACCGGAGAAACCAGAGGATGGGAATATCGATGTGAAACAGAGCGGCAAACGACCCGAGCAGGGCGGCCACGGAGAGCACGACCGCCGGCATCGGTGGAGAGGCCGGTGGTGGATCAGGCTGCGCCGATCCCGGCGCAGCCGACCCGTCACCTGGTTCGATCATGGAACCCAATCGGCGAGAAACACATTAAACTCTCCGGGCTCTTTCGCATGCCGGTCCGACACCCAAACAAGAGTCTTCCCGTCCGGCGAGAACATGGGGAAGCTGTTGAACTGTCCATCGAACGTCAACCGCTCCTGCCCGGATCCGTCTTCGTTGACGAGATAGAGGTGAAACTCCGGTCGCCCCGATGCGTTCCGCGTGTCCACATTCGACGCAAAAATCACCCGATGGCCGTCCGGATGGAAAAAGGGCGAAAAATTTGAGGCGCCGGTATTCGTCACTTGCTGCTTATTCGACCCGTCGGCATTCATGATAAAGATCTCAAGCCGCCCGGGCTCCACCAGGTTTTGAGCGAGAAGCGCCTTGTACTGATCCAGCTCTTCCTGATTGCTCGGATGCTGCGCGCGATACACGATCCGCTTGCTGTCGGGCGAGAAGAACGCCCCGCCGTCGTATCCAATCTCCTGCGTCAGCCGACGGGGGTGGGTCCCATCCAGATCCATCGCGTAGATATCCAGATCCCCGTCACGCATAGAGGTCCAGACGATCGTCTTGCCGTTGGGAGAGACCGTGGCCTCGGCATCGTACCCCGGCGTGTTCGTCAACCGTTGCGGGTCCAGCCCGTCGATCCGGACGGAGAAGAGATCGTAGTCATCCAACGCCCAGCGATACGCCCCGTCACGCTTCGGCTTCGGAGGACAGTTGGGACCTCGCAGGTGGGTGGAGGAGTACAAGACCCGGCGATCGCCGGGGAAAAAATACCCGCAGGTCGTGGTGCCGGCACCGGTGCTGACCATCCGAATCTTTTCGCTTCCGAGATCCATCACGTACATTTGATAACAGCCGAGCGGGATGTCGGACGGATGCATCGCCGCGGCAAACGTGTCTTTCATCCAATTGTTCGTAGACTGAAAGATCAGTTTATTCCCGCTGAATGAGAAATAGGCTTCGGCATTTTGTCGGCCGAATGTGAGCTGCCGGATATTCGTCAGGTGCCGCTCGGCCGAGGCGGACGCCTTCGCCGATGCCTGCGCAGGCTTCGGCTCGGCTGCTCCCGCTAAAACCGTTGAAGTCGCAACCAGCGCGAGGCCTACCATTCCGATCATCACCGCCTTAACGTGTTTCAATTCGCACCTCTGTATTCATCCTATCCTCCCAATCTCCCCGTGCAACCACGGCACCTTCGTGAAAGACCACATAACTCTGCCACCCGTAAAAAAACAAGAGCCGGGCCACACGTCCCAGCGCCTGGGGCGTCACCCCGTACAGCAGCGTCACCACACTGCCGGGATGTTCGTCGCGTCGACAGGACACCAGCAGCGCCATGGTAGCACCTTCATACGTTTTACCCGCCACAGAAAATCCGCCGTCAAGGAAACGCACATGGTCACCACAAGACCGCGCGGCTGCGGCGGCCAGCGGATTCTCGCGCGGATCCCCCAGCAACAATAACGATCCCGGCGGCAGAGACCGGGTGCCCTCACCTGAATGAAGCACGGTCGTGCGCACGGCATCAGGCTTCGCCGCTTCCTGCGCAGCGATACGCTGGAGAATATCGCCGAACGGGCCAGACTGCGCGGAGGAGCCTTGGGCAAGGACGACGGTTCGCCGTCCATCCGTCACATACAGATTGAGCATGGGAGCCATCTCGCTGCGCGCGACACGACGAAACAGATGATAGTTCGGATCCAGCCGGACTGCCGACGGCGGCTCCGCAAGGGGCACGACCACATCCTGCTGTGCGGCGCTCACTTGAACACGGACGCGCTGGGTGCGCTCTCCGCTCAACACAAACTCCAATTCGACCGGGGCCCGATAAGGCTCGTCGCTCTGGGCGATATGAATCGCCGCCTCGACCGCATTCGCGTGGCCGGAAGCACCGTGGGCAGTCTGCAGGCGAAGGCCGGACAGGGCGAGTTCCGGCACACCGGCACGCTCAACCCACTGGGCAAAAAACCATCGGAGGTCGCGACCCGCCTCTTCCTGAAAGGTTCGCTCCAGATCGCTCCAATCGGCTACCGTCCCGAGGTACCGTTCCGGGATGCGCTTCAGCGCCCGCCAAAATGTCGCATCGCCCACTTCCTGTCTCAGCGCATGAAAGACCATGGCGGATTTCTGATAGCCGATGGCATTGTCTTTCTCATCGCTCTTTTGCGCAAACCTCCTGAGCGGGTACCCTTCGCCGGGACGCACATAGACGGAATAGCCCAACAGCATCAACCGCCGTTGTTCACGAGCCTGAGCCTCGTCGCCGGTCAGTTCGTGATAGTAGTAATTGGACAGGTAGGTCGTCAGCCCCTCCACCCAGTTGCCCTGACTCACCCGGTTGAACACCCCGTTGCCGATCCAGGAGTGCACGATCTCATGCCCCAGTGCGTACGGTTGCGTATAGTGGCGCTTGATGACCCCGCTCCCCAGCAGCGTAAAGGACGGCAGGCCCAATCCGCTCGAGAAAAAGTTTTCGACGACGGCAAATTGTGAAAAGGGATAGGCACCCAGCAACGGGATATAGGCGTCGAGATATCTGGCTGATGCATCGAGGTACTCGTCGGCGAGCGCGGCGTCGTCCGGGAACAGATACGTAGCCAATTGAACCGCTTGTCCGGATTGCGCCTTCCAGTTGCGAATCTTGACGACAAAACGGTTGGCCACCACCGTCAGCGCTTCGCTCTTCGTAGACACAATCCATTGCGAGGAGTCAGCCTGGGCCGTGCCCTGCGTCACCGCAGCCCACCCGTCTGGCAGCGCGATCCTCACGTCATAGGTGGCCAGCGAATCGTCGAGGTCCGGGTACCACTGGCTCTCGCTGCTGAGATAGACCCCCTCCGGACCGATGTGCCCGGCCGTTTCGCTCGGCGTGACAAACCGAAGATGGCGCGGATCCCGGGGCGGATCATCGATCACCCCATGGTAGACAAAGTTGAGCCGTATCGCTCCGCCCGCCCGGTTGGCAGGCGGCTGCTTCAGGAGAATGCGCTGCGACTCCGCCTCACTTGACGACCTGCCCCGTGCAAATGGAATGGAGGGGGCGAACTCACAGGGGTCCTGACAATGCGTGAGATCCTCGACCCGTTCCAACAAGAGCGTCGGTGCAAGGGAAAATGCCAGCTCCTGTCCGGGAGATCCTCCCGCAACGGTCACTCGATCCGTCGCGATCAATCGATGGGAATCAGGATGCAACTCGAGCGCGAGTAGATGATGTTCAATCGTCGGAGGGGGAGCAACAGAATCAGCGATTGCGGGCGCAGGAAGGAGACAAATTGTGAGGAGACTGAAACGGATGAGGCGATACAAACCATTCACCCTTCACCGGCACCCCGAGGTGGACGGTGAAGATTAACACTCCCGACAGACCATCACAAGCTGGATAGCCATCAACGCCCGCTCCAGATCAATGGGCTTATCCAAGACCTCTTGCGGGCCTAACGCCCAGGCCTCAGCCAGCAAGGGGTCATTCTGATGTCCGCCCAAAATGATCGTTCTGCCGGCATACTCTCGTAGCGCGAGCGTCCGCAAGACTTCGACCCCGTTCATCTCCGGCATCGCGAGATCCAGGATCAGGAGATCCGGCGCCGACTCACCGATCAATCGCAATGCTTCCTGACCGTCATGTGCAGCGCGAACGTGATACCCGCGCAGGCTCAGAAACCTCACCAGCAGGTCGCGCGCCATCACGTCGTCATCGACAACAAGGATTCGCTCATCGGGAAGCTGGGCCGCCTCTTCTGCGACACGAGACTGCTCGGATGAAGCCTGCCGTCTCGCCTGCTGCGCCACACGGTGGACGGCTCCGATGAGCACATCCAGCGACAGCCCCTTTCGCAGAAAATCGGTGACGCGCAACTCGCGCGCCTGATTCTCTAATTCCTCCGTCGCGCCGCCACCCAGCATGATCACCCCGGCCCGGGGCTCCTGCGTTCGAATTTCCTTGAGCACCGCCAGGCCATCCATTTCCGGCATGCGTAAATCGAGCAGCGTCACCAGCGGGCGAAGTTGTCGAAACAGCGCGACCCCCTCACGCCCGCTGGTCGCAATGCTGACCTGGTACCCGTGACGAGCCAGCGCCATCTGCAGCAGGTCGCAGTGCAACCGATCATCGTCGATCACCAATAACATGCTCATGAGCTTGCCCCGCTTGTGGATAAGGGTCCCTACCGATAGGGCTGCGCGACGAAAACAACCCGCAAACAGGAGCCTAGCATGGGCACGGTAAGATGAGAAGAAATTGAATGAAAGCGCCTGAGGTGGGGTCCTTCAGTGAGGGCTAGAACAACGCGTCGACAAACGCCTTCGCGTCAAAGTCCTGGAGGTCCTCGACGGCTTCCCCGACGCCTATTAAGCGGACCGGGATCTTGAAGGTATCAGCAATGGCCACCACGATCCCGCCACGCGCCGTTCCGTCCAGCTTGGTCAGGGCGATTCCGGTTACCCCGACCGCCTCATGGAACTGTCGAGCCTGAGCAATGGCATTCTGGCCGACCGTCGCATCCAACACCAACAGCAGCTCATGTGGCGCCCCCTGGCACTCTTGCGCGACCACCCGCTTGATCTTCCGCAATTCGTCCATGAGGTTGGTTTTGGTGTGCAGCCGCCCGGCCGTATCGATCAACACGACATCTGAGCCACGCGCTTTCGCAGCCGTCATCCCGTCATACGCAACCGCAGCGGGATCCGCACCCGGGCGATGGCGAATGACATCGACCTCGATGCGGTCCGCCCAGACTTGCAACTGATCGATCGCCGCCGCCCGGAAGGTGTCGCCGGCCACGAGCAATGGCTTTTTCCCCTGTTGACGAAATCGTTGGGTCAACTTGGCCACCGTCGTGGTCTTGCCGACACCGTTGACCCCCACGGCAAGAATCACAAAGGGACGCGGCCCCTGTGCCACCAATTGCTCCATCGAGGCAGATTGTGTCGGGAGAAGAATATCCAGCACGGATTGCCGCAGCAGGTCTCGTACTTTATCGGCCGACGAGAAATTGCCGCCCCGCATCTGGGCCCGCAGCTGCCCCATCACACGTTCCACGACCGGCATGCCCAGATCTGCGCTGATCAAGGCCACCTCCAGCTCATCCAGCAGCGCCGGATCAGCCGCTCGACCCAGCAGCCGGTCTAGCTGTCCCGTGACCGCATCACGTGTTTTGGAGAGCCCCGCACTTAATTTCTGAAGCCAACCCACTGCACACCTCACCCTCTCTCTGGCTCACCACCACTCGTCTCACACAAGTCGTGCATCATACCCGATCCGATCCGCGTGGCACCATTAGCCGTGGAACCGGAGCAACGGCACGGAGCACGGCCTTTTCGCGCCGGCTCATACGTTGCGCCTCCGCCTCACTGCGCTCGTGGTCATACCCGCACAAATGGAGAATGCCATGAATCAGCAGCACCGCTAACTCGTGGTCAACGCCCTGCTCATGGCGACGGGCTTGGCGGATGGCTTGTGGCAAGGAAATGACGACGTCTCCGAGAAGAGGTGAGCGTGGACCAGGCCCCTCCCTGGTCGCAAACGCCAGCACATCCGTCGTCTTGTCACGATGACGAAAGGTTCGATTCAGGCGCCGCATCCTGCCATCGCCGACGATCTCAAGACTCAGCAACGCCTCGGCTTCGCCGACTGCTTGCAAGACATGCATGGCGAGTTGCTTGAGGGCGCCGAGGCGAAGGTGCCACCGCGTCAGCCGCATGCCGATCACAACCGGCATTAATGCGACTGGCCCCAGGAACCGGTGGAAGGAGCCGCGGGACGGGTGGGCGTAGAATCCGAACGATGGCCCTTCGTCTGAGCCTCGCCTTTTCGTGGCTGAGCCGGAGGCGCAGGACCGGCCGTATGACGATCGTAGGCCTTGATGATCTCCTGGACGAGGCGATGCCGCACGACATCTCGCTCATCGAAGTAGACGAACTCGATCCCGGCAATGTCCTGAAGAATGTCGCGCACCTCGATGAGGCCGGACACCCGGTCCGACGGTAAGTCGATCTGCGTAATGTCCCCCGTCACGACGGCCTTCGAATGAAACCCTAACCGTGTGAGAAACATCTTCATCTGCTCGGCGGTCGCGTTCTGCGCTTCATCCAAGATCACAAATGAATCGTTCAGGGTACGGCCGCGCATGAACGCCAGGGGCGCAATTTCGATATCCCCTCGCTCAATCAAACGATTGGCCCGTTCCATATCCATCATATCGAACAGGGCATCGTAGAGCGGCCGAAGGTAGGGATTAACCTTGGCATACATGTCGCCGGGCAAATACCCCAGCTTCTCGCCGGCCTCAACAGCCGGCCGTGCCAGGATGATGCGGCTGACATCTTTTTTCATCAGCGCACTGACCGCCATCGCCATGGCCAAGTAGGTCTTGCCCGTACCTGCAGGACCGATACCGATCACGATGTCGTGTTTTTCGATCGCGTCCAGATAGTATTTCTGGGTCGGAGTTTTCGGAACGATGAATCGTTTCCGTGTCACGATGGGAGACGCGCTGAAGAGCAGGTCTTTGAGAGATGCGTCCTGGTTGTGGCGGAGAGCGGTCAGCGCGTGGGTGACGTCGTCGGACCGGAGATCATAGCCTTCATTGGTCAGCGAGGCGAGCTCATTAAGTACCCGTTCGGCCTGCTTGACGGTCTCAGGCGTCCCCTCCACCGTCACTTCTTCACCCCGCGCCGAGCAGCGCACTCCGAACTCCTCCTCAATCAGCTTGAGGTGTCGGTCGTGGTGCCCGAACAGGGCTGCGGTATTCGTGCCTTCCCGTAGTTTGATCTTGCGCACGCCGGTGTCGAAAACTCCTTTCGCCAGGACGATAGGGAGATTCTAACAAACCGGGAAAGTCTGGAACAAGGGAGGAAGGGACGGGACAGAAAATAAGGAGGCCCCCGGAGCCGTCTAGCCTTGAGTGGGGGAACCCGTCAGCGATTGGGCAGTAGAGGGTATCGAAAGTTCAAACTCCTGCCAGGCCGTCCCACCCTGCCCATCGTCCACCATGATCTTGATGCGATGAGTTCCTCCGACACCCGGCGTCAGTTTCCAGGTCACCTGGCCCGTCGCCTTGTCGATCGTCATCCCTGGAGGCCCGGTCTCGAGCCCGTAGCTGATGCTATCGCCATCCACATCCTTCGCTTGGACGACGTACTCGTATTGCTCTCTATTGGTCAACGCGGCCGGACCTGAGAGGATCTGTGGCGGTGAATTCCCGAGGACGATCGGTGTTGATCGAGCAGGTGCGGCCGTCGCATCCTGATCCCTTGCGACGACTTCGACCGCCACGATATCCTTTCGACCAAACCCGGTGGTATCGAGAACATTTTCCTCGCCTTCTTGTACCTGCTTGTCGTTGCGCCACCAGCGATACAGGTATTGGATGTCATCATGATCGGGATCCAGAGCCTCGACCCTGGCGAGGACCCGATTCCCCTTATCGGGCGAATCTGCCTCGATGGTGACTCGTGACACGAGAGGGGGCGTATTCACCACCATCACCGGCTCTGTGCGGTAGGGAGCGCTCTCTGCCTGGCCATCAGACACCACCACTTCGAGCGCGACCTGGTCGCCACGCTTCACATGATCCGTGGGGAGTTCATGTCCAGTCGCACCCAGGACCGGAATTCCGTTCACGATCCACTGGAATCGCTTGGTAGGCTCCACCCCGTCCGGATCATCGGCCGCAACGTGGGCGGTAATTGGTCCGGCCAAGATCAAGGGATTGGGAACGATGGTCACGAGGCGGACGGTCGGAGGGTGGTTATTTTTCGTGCCGCCCCCGGGAACCCCGCCATCCTGAGGAGAGGACGAACAACCGCAGCAGACAGCAACAGCGAGGGCCATCAAGCCCGGACGAATTGCCTGAGGAAAGGCAAGGGGACGGAGTCCCCCCACCTTCCCGTGTTTAGCCTGTGCCAAGTCGATCATCACATGTTCGTCCATGAGAAGTACCGGCTCCGTGGATCAATCGCAACATTGGCCCCGATGTTTGAGCTCGGAAGACCTCCGGGAGACCCTCCACCGAACCCGCAGGTTGCACAGTCACCGAAGTTTCCCTGACTCATATTGATCAGGAGGCCGAACGGACTGCCGCCGTCCCGTCCTGAGCCCATATGGACCACGATACCGAATGCCAATCCTTCTCCAAGAGAGCCGAACTTATTGACCGTTTGATTCGCTCCTGAGGTAGCTGTTCCGATGATCGGCTCTTGATAGGCACTCCCCGTTTTATAAAAGAGTGCCCAGAGTCGGCTCGTTCCGGATGACACGCAGATGTCGTTCGTTGGAATAAAGGTGGGGAAAAACACCACCCCTCCGAATACCGTTGGGCTACTCACCACCCGTTCGCCGATGCCGTAAGGGACTGGGTTAGTCGGTGGGTTGGCGGGTTCGACCAGTTTAGTCACCCAGCCATCTTTACTCTGAACCAATCCGATCAAGCCGGTAAACGTCGTGGCACCGGACACGCCGGAGACTTGGTTGGTTCCACTGGCCTGACCACAATCGCCGACTCCCACCACACAGACGGTGGCATTCGAGACATCCACAAGATCATTGTCCATGCAGTTGAGCGCGCCGGCTGATTGATTGCATCCGGCATTGAGGACCGAGTCTTTCAACCCCACGAAGTATTGCGTGGACACATCGGTCTTGTCGGATTTGCTGTAATAGCGCCCGCTGCCCGCAAAGACCCACACGTTCGCCGCATCGTCGGTGGTCACGGAAGGCGCGGTCGCAACGGGGCCCATCTCCGCCCCTGAAGTAAACGTATCTAACATCTCGGTGGGCACGCGAGCACTTCCCGAGGCGATGCCCCACTGAGTGGGACTGGTGACCGTACCGAACTTGGCCGTCACTCCCCCTGCTCCCATGGTCAAACGATAAATCTTGCCCCGCCAGGGAAGCGCCCCGTCATGAATCACTCGCCCGAAATACACGACATCGTGGCGGTAATCGAGATCTCGATCGAAAGCCGTGATGTCTCCGATATACGACTTCCAGGACCCCACCGAATACGACGTCACGAGGCTGTTGCCGCTGCCTGGGCCCGTCGCAAGGTCGATGACAAAGACTTTTGCGCTCTGCACTACGCTGGCGTCATATCCGGTCGGGCCAGACCCGACCACCATGTACCACTTCGCGTTCGTATTGCTGGCCTTGGCATCGGCCGCGGGATTCACGCGAACCACGGCAGGCGCACTCGTCGTCAGCCCCAAATTCGAACTGCTGAACGACCAGAGCAATTTGGGAGCATCAGGATTCGTGATATCCATGGCGAAGTACGAACTGTAGAAGGTGTAGTCCGTGCCACTGATATTGACCGTCATCGGCGGCGCACCGGTTCCCGCCGAACAGGCACCGCAACTTCCACCCATTCTGAATCCGCCGATCAGGATCGTGCCCCATCCGTTCGGATGATCGGTGTCCGCAGTGAAAATCCGAACATCCGCGACCTTGAGTGGCAAATCAACATAATACGTATGCTGATAGTCGGCGCGACTCAAAAACTCCAGCTGCGGAAGGAGTTCGTAGGGCACGAAGCCCCACAACTCATCCCCTAATGGAGCTCCGGTGGAATTGTCCGCGGGGGCAGTCGTAAACCAGCCGTGTTCGGTAATATTTGCGGGAGCAGAGGCATTCGCATCATCGCCGGGATGGTAATAACCCGCGTTGAAGGCATGCAGCATGCCGTCGTTTCCGCCCACGTAGGCGACCTGCCTGCGGTTGTACCACTTCTGGAGGAAGGCCGAATAACTCTGATCGCCATAGATGGCGTCATGCCGGTCCTTGGGACCCGCAACCACCGTCGGAGTGGAGTGAATGACATCCCCGAGTTTCCACACCTTCAAGCTCCCGCTCCCGGTCGGAACCTGAAGACGGCGATCTCTCGTCGTCGCCTGGTCCGCGCATGTCCCCACATCGCAACCACGCACAAAATTAATGATCTTGGTCCCTTCGGCACTCGACGTGGCACGAAGGTATGGTCGGAGCGTCGGCTCGTTGGCTGTCGTGAACGCCAGCTGTTCGCCGGAATCGACCACGCCGTCATGATCGGAATCGACCCAGGTAAGGAGGGTACGAGTGCTGGAGTCTTTCAAAGCCAGTTGCTTGCCGGCTTCCCAAATCGGCTGAATCTCGCTCAACGTCTGCCCGCAGGGGTTGCAGTCTGCCACTGTCACTTGACCGTCGCTATTCTGATCGTTAGGCAATCCGTCTCCATCGGAATCCACGTATTTGTCGACTTTCACTGAATTCGACACAGAGTCAAAACGGGTCTTAATAATCTTGTCGACCTTGTAATCGAGCCGGCCATCCTGATTCGTATCTTCCCGGGTATTGCCGAAGGTATCGATAAACAGAGCCTGCGTATAACCGGTCCATCTCACATCACTCAGCGTCGAGGGTTCGATCGTGCTGGGATAGAAATAGGATTGATACAGGGCTCCTTCGCCAGTCGAGGCAGTAGCCAGCACGGATACGGATGAACCGGAGGCGCTTCGCCTGAGAATGCTTGCGATTGTGGCAAGCAACTTGTCCTGCAGATCGTCAACGTTGGAGGATTCGAAATAGGCATCCGGAATGCCGTCCGGAGTCGCCGCTCCTGTGAGGTTGTTCTCTTTATCCCATTCATTCGTTTGCGGGATGCCGTCATTGTTGGAATCCTCAAACCCTCCCAACCGGGCGGCTTGAGCCAGGATCCCACGACCATTGATGTTGCCGAACGCAAAGAACGAGTACACCGTCAAACTCTGAGTCCCTGCGATGCAATGCCCTGTCACCGCTAATCCCGTAATCGTGCCATCGCTCGTGCCGCTACACGGACGGAGATCGGTCGTGTGGGCCCAATAGGCGACGTCATCCAAGTAGTGGCTGCCGCTACTGGCATAGTCCGTTTTGTGCTCGGCAAGCAAATCACTATAGGGTGTGGCAGAGTTCGTGTTGCAGGTTCCATTGATGGGGCGTGGAGGGGCCGCGCTATCACTGCCGTTGCAATGCTGCCCATGATGGGCATGCGCATAGTCTTGCAAGGCCGCCGGAATAGTCTGATCTAGCGTCGGTTCGCCGTCGGTAAATACGATCACAAATGTCCGGCAGCAAGCCACCACTTGAGAACTCGCGGACCATGGCGGGGTATGGTTTTGCCCAAAAAAATACGGGTCGCGGCCACACGCACTGGAAATGTATCCCGCCGGACACGTCTCAGACCCGACCAATGCCGTCAATTCACTCGTCCCAATCGAACCGGCGCCGTTCACGGCAAAATTGACGGCATTGGAATTCCCACCTGCAAACGCGATCGGAAATACATAACCTAGCCCGAGGGTAGACTGAATCTGCGCGACATACCGTGCGGTTTCATATAACGCCTCACTCAACGGAGTCCATGTCGAAGGATAAGACTCCTGCACCGCATCAACCATGGCCGCCGTGTTCGTCGTGAACGTCTCCACCCCACTTCCGGACCAGTCGATAGACTGACGGGAGCCGGCCCCCACTAACATCCGCGCGCCCTCGCTGCTGGACTTGAACTCAACCAGTCCAAACCGCGCTTTACTGCCGATCTGTTGAATCACGCCGGTAGGCTCGGTCGTGTATCCAACCTTGAGATGATATTTTCGAACGCTGAAGGAATCGCCGCAGTTGCTGTCGAAGCTCGTATCATTCTCGACACAAAAGTATGCGGCTGACACATGCACTGAAATTGTTCCGGGATTGGTTCCCCGATCAGCAAGCGGAATACGTCCGACATAGGTATTGGCGCCGATGCCTCCTCCATAGTTCACATCCGCACGTTCGTTGCTGAGGCCACTGGCCTGCGCACGAACCGTCTTCAAAGCCGGCGTGCCGCTGGTCGGACAGGTGCCGTCCGCAGCTCTGGTGCTGGCGCAATCTCCTCCGATCATCGCCCGCTTCACCGCGTCAAACCGGCGCAGGGTGGCCCAGTTTAGGAAATTGCCGTCCCATTCCGTGTCCGGACAGGCTGCCGCCAGCGCGGTCTTGCTGGTCCCGCTCTCGAATCGAGTATCGGTTGTGTTGTAGGCATAACAGCGCAGTGCATCAAAGTATCCGGAGTATCGTGTGGTATTGGTCCACGTGGTCGTAGTCGACGTGCTCCCGTCGGCCAATGTTCCGCATGACGTCGATTCACAGGCTCGATTGCTCATACTACCCGAGTTGTCCATCACGACGATGATATTGGGTGTCGTTGCATTCGAGACGAAGGCCGGCACGGCGGTGTAGTCGGCATTGGAGACGACTGCCAGCGCATTGCCCGAGCCAAACAGCGCAGCGCTCAGGCTACCGGCCACGACCATGACAGCAGTAAGGGTTCGGCGATTCATGCTTTCTTCCTCCTTATCCCAAGCAGGACAACAGCCGTCGGGTTCCGGCTACGAGTTGAGACAAGACCTTTCATGCGCTATTGCGGCAACGTGACCACCATCTTGTCGATGTGGCCTTCTTTCAGATGAAACTTGACGAGCGAGGTGGGAATGATTCGCTCAATCTCAAGTGGCTCCCCTTCGTGGGTGAGCACCACCACCGAAGACTTCAACACGTAGCTACGACCATCGATGCGAATGCTTGATCCCTGCACCTCGTCAATCACGCCGGACTGAAACCCGGCCGTCGCAAACCGCATCGCCTCCGGTGCTTGCTCTGTCTCTGCGATGCTGTTAGATGGCACGGAGGGCATCGTCTGCCCCAGTGTCAGCAGGCCGAGCACCACAAGAAACACTGTGTTGTTCATCGCCATGCTCCCTCTCTCAGTTGATTTTCTTGACACAGGTATCGCCATCCAAACAGCCGTACACCGAGGTCACGGTGCTGTTGGAACCGGTCGCGGGATTGCTCGCCATGCAGGTAATCCGATACACATGCTCGGTTGCCGGCGTCCCGGTTCCCTGTGCACTCTTCGTATGGGTATAGAGAAGATCGATGTCACCATTGACGGTGAACCCAGGCAGATTCGTCATGACGAAGTTGGGATCCGCACTTGCTGAATCCGCAAAGTTTACGGCGGGTGTATTGGCCGGAGCAGGCGACGGCAGATCGTAGGCATAGATCTCGGCGTAGAGCGTGGTCGCATTCGCCGTCGGAACCGGACCGGTCGGGGCGATGAAGGAGGCCGGGAGCACACCTGGAGGTGACAACGTTTGCTGGATGATGTTGACGGCAAGACCTTCACACGAATCCGCCGCAGCCACCACCGCTCCCGTACTGCGGAAAAATCCTGCCATTCTGTTTTCCATGCTGGTCACGGTGATGGACGCGATGCCCAGGATCGTGAGAATCAATAGCATCAACATCACCGTGAGCAACGCGATGCCCCGCTGATTCCGCAGTGCTGTGCACGCATCCTGTTGCCCCGCACCGGTTGTGGCCTGTCGCAGGTTCATCGCAGCGTCTCTCGTTACAGGTTTCTCGGCTGAATCGTACGGACCATTACTCGTCGGCGTTGTTGCTGATAAAGCGCTGCGTCATAGCCCGCATCCGCTGATGGGTTATGGTCGCCGACGATCACGGGGCCCGTGGTATTGACGGCCTTGGTTCCCCTCTCATCAAGACCGTCATCCGCATTCGTCGGCCTGACCACCAGGCTCACTTGCGCCAGCCTGATTTTGTCCGGCGTCCACGGAATAATTGCCCACGCACCGTTGGAGACGAAGTCTCCCTGCGTGAAGGTCGGAAATCCTGAGGTTGAAGACCCATCTTGATCATCGACGACTCCGTCCGAAAAGAGAGGATTCGGAGCGGCCTGGTTGCACCCGTCGCAGGCGTAGGCCATTTGCAGGTCTTCCACACCGTCGACGAGCGGCACGTTGTTTCTCACCAGGCAGGGCGTATTACTTCCGCAGGTAGCCGGCGTATTCGCGACGACTTGATACCGCACGCATTGCATCAAATGCACGGGTGTACCGACCGGAAATTGCCCATCGACGAAGTTTCCGGTTCCGAAGCCAATCGAGGTGGCGTTGACAACCTGCACGGTCTTGGACAATGCCCCGCCGATGGAAATCGTGGACCCGACGACGAGTCCCTGCGCAGTCATCTCCGTCATGGCAGCTCCGGAGAGGTTGATGCTGTTCTCATAAGTTTTGTTGTTCGGTGTTCCACCGACTGCCGTAGTCAACGTCCATCCCGCAGTATTCACCGGCAGCACCATCGACACTCCATCCGGTCCCGTATCCGCGCCCGCCGGCGTTTGATCTTGCGGCAGCAGTCCGACCGGCTTGGTGATGGCGCCGATGGTGGCGTTACAAGCACCTACCGCCATCGTGGCAGGATCAGTCGCGTTGTAGTTGTAACCGGCGAGCTTGATATCCCGACTGAGTAAATCGATAGCCAATCGAACATTCTGTTGCGTATCCGCCACCTGCGTATTGACGACATTGGCACGGTTCGACGTGACCACCGTGGTCATCGTCGCCGCCACGATCACCACCGTGATCAAGACAGCCGCCATCAGTTCCACGAGCGTGAAGCCCTGCTGGTTCCAGTCGAATCTACGCATAGTCATGCTCCACTGCTGCGCCTATTCCGGCGCGACCACCGTCGTAAATATCGCGGTCTTGGTCCGGGCTGTGCTCACATCCGTCTGTCTGGTTTGCCAGCTGACGGTCACCATGACAAGGAACCGGTTCATCGTCACCGGATTCGCCGTGGGATCCGGATCGAGACGGGTTGCCATGACGGTCCCGGCTGCGCCGGAAAGACCGGAATTCGCCACCAGGGTTTGCCATTGCGTGCAATCGCCCAGCGCCATGCGCTGCGTGCTTGGGCTCTGTGCGCACGCCAGGGTTGTGTCAGTGTTGTGATAGTCCAAAACTCGTTGCCGGTTGTTCTGGATGCGTTCTGCCATATCGGCGGCGATATTGGTCACACGCGACATGTCGTTGGCATCGACATTTTTCCCCAGCGACATCCCTGAGAGACCCGCCAACCCCAGCAGTCCGACCGAGAGCACACCCGCCGCAATCATCGCTTCCAACAGGGTAAACCCCCGCTGCGTGGCCGCGAGCAGGCTGAAGCAGCGTTGTAAGGTTCTGCGGTGTTTCATTGAGCCTCTATGGACACGTCGCATGCGCACACCAGTTCACTTTGCCTGCCGGAGTGACGACCACGGAATAGGCCGTCCCCTGTTGGGATGTCAGCGTCACGGGAACATTCGCCGCAGCTCCGCTCAACCCTTGCTGGGTGAATTGAATCGTCGGACCTCCCGTGAATCCGACGACGGTCTGTGGCAACACAATAGGGGCTAACGCGCCTCCGAAATCGACATTCACCCTACCCGACACAAGAGCCAATGTGGCCGTGACGGCAAGATTCCGATTCATCGCTGCCATCCGGGCCAGGTTGAGACTGCCAGCCAATTCCGTGGTGGCTTGTTTCAGCTGATAGCGGGCATTCCATTGGAGATAGTTGGGGACGGCTACCATGGCCAGAATCCCGACGATCGCAACCGCTATCATCACCTCAATCAGGGTGAAGCCCCTCTGGCGGCGGACAACAGAAGACCGTTGGAGATCGATAGAGGCACACATGGCAACAGCCAGATGAGCAAGTGCCATGCCGATGGATTTGGCATGAAATAATGGCTTAACAGATTGATATATCGAAGCCATTCATCCTGGAGCGCGTACAATTCCGAGCGCTCTGTGATCACTTCGATGACAATTTTTGTCTGATTTCTGGCGTACCTGACTTACTGGTGAGCCAGGAATGATGAGAGAGGAAAGGCGCAAGAGAAGCCGCAACCAACCTCTTGATGCGGGCAGAGACCGGAAAAATGCACCTGGGATAGGCGCCAAATCAAGCGAGCTGTTTCTAACTTTCACCCGCGCATAATTAACAAGCAGAAACGTCCGTGAACGGAGAGTATCGCCCTGGGCACAACGTCAGACGCGCCGGACGCCAGGGCCCTATTTGATCGCAACTGCTCGCACCTGTTTATACGTGGTGAGTCCTTGCAGGACCTTGTCGATGCCGTCTTGTACCAATGTCTTCATGCCCTCACTTTTTGCGAGGGCGAGCAATTCGGCGGTGCGCGCCCTGGTCTGAATCGATGCTTTCATGGAGTCAGACACCACCATCAACTCATGGATGGGCACTCGCCCACGGTACCCGGTCTGGTTACACGTGTCACACCCTCGTCCACGAAACAACCTGAGGCCCGGATTATACGCAGGATGCACGCCTTCCCAATCGCTCGCCCCAAAGGCCTGCACCAGTTCGTCATATTCGCTCTTCGTGGGATGGTACGACTCACGGCAGTTGGAACAGAGGCGCTTGCACAACCGCATCGCCAAGACACCCAACATGGCATCCGAAAAATTGAACGGGTCGCACCCCAGGTCAAGCAAGCGCACCACGGTCTCTACGGCACTGTTCGTATGGATGGTACTGAACACCAGGTGACCGGTCAGCGAGGCTTCGATGGCAATATCCGCCGTTTCTTTGTCGCGCATTTCCCCGATCATGATCACATCCGGATCGGCTCTCAGGAAGGCCCTCATCGTTGTAGCGAAGGTAAGCCCTATCTTGGGATGAACCTGCACCTGCCGCAATCCATCCTGCGTGATCTCGATCGGATCCTCCGCCGTCCAGATCTTTCGTTCATCGGTGTTAATCGAAGCCAGAATGGCATGTAAGGTGGTGGTCTTTCCTGATCCGGTCGGACCGGCGCACAGAACGATGCCATGCGGTTTTTGAGCCAACTGCCCTACGAGCCGGCGTGTTCCGTCGCTGAACTCCATCTCCTCCAACCGGCGAGGCCCGTTGGCAGTCAGTAGGCGAATCACCACATCTTCATTAAAGCCGGACGTGGGAAGTGTGGCGACCCGCAGTTCGATCTCCTGTCCGGTGCCCAACTTGAACCGGATTTTGCCATCCTGCGGCTTACGCCGCTCGGCAATGTCCAGACTGGCCATAATCTTCAGGCGGGAGACGATCGCCCGGCGATAGGCTGCCGGAATCTTCATGTACGTAAAGCAGGTGCCGTCGACGCGGAAGCGCACAGCCGTTTCCTTTCGATCGGCATAGGGCTCAATATGGATATCCGAGGCCCCGCGCCGATAGGCGTCGGTAATGATCTGATTGGCGAGCCGGACGATGGCCGAATCGTTTTCGGTGATTGCCGCAATCGTCGCATTTTGTTGTTCTTCGAGCTGCGCTTCACTGACCAGCTCGCCAAGAATGTCGGATATCGCATCGCCCGACTCGCGCCCTTGAATGGCATTCAACAACCGCGCAATATCGCAACGGAGTCCGACACGATAGGACAGTGCCTGGCCTGGAAACGCTCGCCGCACATCGAACAGCTTGTCCGGATTGTGCGGGTCGTCGATCAGGACTTCGATTCCGTTGCCCTGACGCCTGAGCGGAACCCAATGGTTCATCCGAAGATAATCCAGGCTGAGATTTTTCAATAACTCCCGCTCCATGACCGTGCGCTCGTCATAGGCGAGAAACGGGCAGTGATAGAATTCTGCCAGTGCGGCACCGAGCGCCGGCTTCGGTATCCGATACCGCTCCATGAGCACAGTCGCCACATCGAGCCGCTTTCGCGCGGCTTCAGCCGTGGCGAGCACTAACTCCTCCTGCTGCAGAAAACCCTGTTCGACGAGCCGGTGGTAGCAAGTAGCGGAACGCGTCTGCGCTAAAGCGCTGACCGCTTGGGAACACTCCGTGACTGGTAACGTGGACACCGTGGCACGACTCATGGGAGCAATTCCTTTCTGAAGGCCGTGGAGACGATTGGATTACAGATGATTGTCTGGACTCAACATTCCGGCGGAATGATCGCGTCAACCCCCACCTCTGTCGTCAAATTTTGGCCTGCCAGCTTCCAGGCGCCACAAACACCAGTGGCATGCCCTGCACCAGCCCATCGCGGAGGTCGTGGTTGTACCACACGTCCAACATCCCCGACCCGTTCGCGCCGTCCACAATCGCCCCTTGCGCCACCACCCCGCCATAGACCCTGAGGTGCCCTGCATACCGCACGTCACCCGCGACATACAGGACACCCTGTAGATGAATGCCGGACAGTTGAACAGGAATCCTGCTTCCAAGCGATTGCTGACCTTCCGGCGGGGGACTCAGAGCCGGAATCGGTTTCCCATACGCCCCTGTCTTCCAGAGCACATGCGCATTCACAATGAAGATGCCCTCGGCATACTCTTGATCGAGCACGATCGTCCCCAAATTGTCAGGTCGCGGGGACGTTCCATCGAGCGTATCGACAAAGATCAACCCCCGATGGTCACCGGGGCCCTTCGAGGCAAACACTTCCGAGGCTGGGCGCCCCGCTCCTGGCTGGATCACACCGCCGGCATATAGCAATCCATCCCGGTCTATGCCGTAGTACTGCCCGAACTGCCTGGCCATTCGCTTCAAGGTGTCGTAATCCCACTGGTCTACCTTGAGACCGGGCACCGGATCCTGGTGCGTGTGGAGATTCAGTGGAACTCCCGACCAGGCCTCTGCCGGAAGCTGCGCAAAAAAGGCGTCGCCACCGAGTCGGATGGTGAACCAGCGATCCTCGCGGTGCGTCATTTCGTCATAGGCCTGCCCCGTCACCGGCGCCAACCCGCTCTTCATCGGGATCGCCTCCGGCCGAGGGAAATACGCCTTGCCACGTACCACCATGTCGCCCCAATGGGCGAACACGGAACCGGCTGAGGATGGCGCGGACTCATTTCCCAGTGTGCCGCCCTGGATCGGCGCGTGCAGCGCCGGAACAGCATAGGCGCCGAATTCGACGGATACCGTTTTCGTTACCCGTGAGGTATGGCCGGCTCCCGCCGTTACCTCCACCGTGCAGAGCAGTCCCGGCCGAGTCGCCCCATAGACTCGTAACTTGAGAATCCTCGCAAGTCCCTTGAGAGATTTGAACCAACCCGTTTGAGGATCGTTCATCAGCCGGTCGTGCTGAGCATGGGCCGCATCGAAGACCACATCCGGAGACGCACCGGTTCCCGCAAACTGTGCGCGCCCCTGTGCATCGAAATAGGAGGGATCTCCCTGTGCATTCACCAGCCGTTTCGTCAACCACGTCGTCTCGACTCCCTGCGGATGCAGCGCAGGATCGTGAAACCATCCCATCACCACATCAACCGCCGCTTCAGCCGCATGGTGCGCAAGCCGCTCCTCTTGTAACGCACTGACGCCGACGATCTCCTGGCCGGCCAACTGCATGGAGGTCATCCCCAGCAAGGTCAGCAGAAACACCACCATGAGCACCGCCAGCAACGCCATTCCCCTCTCATCTCGCCGCACCGCAATTCGTGACCGTCCCATGCTTGTCTTCATAGTTATTCCCTTTACCTATTACATCCGGATCGCCACGTCCCGCACCAGCCTCGATCCTTGTCGTCCGGCCTGTATCGCCACACGCACCCGCACCACCTCGCTCAAATCCGTCGTCACACGCCCGTCCCTATCAAGATATTGCAGCTCGAACTGACTCACATCGCCCATCAACGTACTCGCACCGCCGTCCACATCACGCATGACCCGCATCGTCCCATCATCCTGGCGCTTCACGTAGTAACGCACTCGATTCAGCAGGAATATGGCGCTACGCACCGGAAGCTGTTCTGCGGTCGGTGTCACCAATGTCAGCGTCTGCTTCCGCCCATCGGCAGCCAACTGATTCCAGGCGCACTGCACGACTGTGCACACCAATAGTTGCTTGCCTTTTGGCCAACCGGCCCCTTCTTCGACCGGGAGGTCCTGGCGGCCCACTTCCGCGACCTGCGTCAGCGTAGTCGACGCACCACTCAAATTGGCGAAGAATTCGATCTCGTCCGACTTCGCCTTGAGAAACGACGAATCTCCGCCTAACAATCCGCCTCCAGCCAGACGCACTTCGCTGCACAGCACATCCAGCCCCAGACGCAGATCCTGATTCGTCACCATCGTCGAATGCTGTGCGCTGAACCGCAGGCCGACGGAGGAAAAGACATGAATCGAAGCGGATATTGCGATGCTGCTGATCGCCATTGCGATGAGCAGTTCAATGAGACTCGCTCCGGCAGAGCCGAGGCACCATCCAATATTCATGCGCTTCAGCACTTTCGATCCGTTGACCATGTCGCGCCTCATGACAACACAGACAGGCCGACATACCGGGGATTGGCCCGGATCGTGCGAACGCGAACCTCTTTCTCCTGCCCTCCCATAGTCCGGAAGATTGCACGCGCCTCGATAGTCGCCAGGCTCGCCCCGGCCGGCTCGTGGCCGCGATTCAGTTCCACGGTCCAGACAAGCCGGATGTTGGACTGGGTGGCACTGGCCGTGAAGATGCCGTCGCCGTTCGTCTGATCATCCTGCAAGCCATCGTCGTGCATGACGGACTCCAATATTCCGTCTTGATCCACGTCGTCCATCAACAACCGCTCCCACGCCACACTCCGCTTCGCCTCCAGGCGTGATTCAGCGAGCGCCAGCGCGGTTGTCGTCAACGCCCCGCGCTGCAGACCGCGCTCAGCCCATTCGCACATGCCGATCGTCCCGATCACGCCGATCGACAGCACCACCAACGCCACCATGCTCTCCACGAGGGTGAACCCTTTGGCACTCATCAACACAGATCGTCGCGTCACAAGATTCGGCTCACATTGTGTCATGACAGGGTCACCCGTCCGGTGATGCTCACCGTGACCTGATGTGTCGCACGACGACCATCGACCAGGACCATGGTGGTCGCCGTGGCCGAACGACCGCTGGGCTGAAACATGATTTCCGGTTTCGTCGTCATCGACTCAACCGCCGTGCCTTTGTGACCGAACTCATACCGGCGCAGCAGGGTTGTGTCACAATCCATACATTCTGTGCGCAATTCCGATTGTCCCGCATCCACGACCACTCGAATACGCTCATGCCTCGCCATCGCCAATTGCCGCGCCATGCGCAACTCCGATGCGATCTCCGCCATCACCGCGCGCTGTTGATGTTTTGCGACAAGCGTGGCCCATCCAGGCACACTCACGCCCACCACAATCCCGATGATCGCGACCACCGTACACAGCTCCACCAGACTCCCGCCACGTTCGTTCATACCGGCTCCTTTCTTCGAGCACGTAGAGCAATTCCAAGTTCCATGCCGTTCCTCACTCCTGCCGCCTGTAGAAGCAACGAGGCCGGCTCTTCTACCGAAGCGGCCGGGGAAGCTATAGAAATGTTGAGGAAATCTGCCGTGAGCCGTGGAATGCTGCCTGAGGCAGGACAGAAAAAAGCGCGTGAACAGTTATGAACTGTTCCGAATCGGATACAGTCAGTCATCCGTTCAGATACAGTTCGGCGAGGTGCCGATCCTTAGAAACTGGCTCTGAGTAACGATTTGAAGGCGGTTACTGCGGAATGTCGATCAGCGCCCAATACCACTCAAGCAGGGGCTGATGAAACAACAGGGCAAGGATTGATCCCACTGCCAAGAACGGTCCGAATGGAATGTACTGCTCACGCCGCATGACCCCGACGGCGATGAGCCCGACACCGACAATGGACCCCAGAAAAGATCCGATCATAATCGCCAACAGCACCGGCTGCCAGCCGAGGAAGGCCCCGACCATGGCCATCAGCTTGATATCCCCGCCCCCCATCCCTTCCTTCCCGAAAACATAGGGACTGATCCATGCTAAAAACCATAAGATCCCGCCGCCCAACACAACACCGAGCAAGGAATCGACAAGTCCGACCGGGAGGATCACGATGGCACACAGCAGACCGATGACGATTCCCGGCAGCGTCACGGCGTCCGGGATCATCGTATGGGCGAGGTCGGTCCCCGTCACCACGATTAGCGCGGACACCAACGCCGCATAGGCCCAGGCCGACGGCGTAAACCCAAACGCCCAAAAGACCAGCACGTATCCGATCGCGTTGGCCGCTTCCACCACTGGGTACTGGATTGCAATCGGCGCATGGCAGGCCCGGCAGCGGCCCCGCAGAAGCAGATAACTCACAATCGGAATGTTGTCGTAGAAAGCGATGGTCTGGCGGCACGAAGGGCAGTGGGAGGCCGGCCAGGCAACGGACTCTTCACGCGGCAGGCGGTAGATGCAGACATTCAAGAAACTGCCGATCACCGCGCCGAATAGCAGGACCGTTAGGTATGGAATCACGAACACTCCTGAAACACGAGAGCCTTGCTCGACATGGTCCCCTCCTAAGTATACGTATATACTTCTAGGGCAATAAGGGCAGACGCGAGGACACTAACCCTTGGCTCTTTCCATTTACAAACGCCGGGGGCACTGCGTATAATCCGGGAGCAATTTTGGCGCAGAAGATCGCAAACCTCAATCAGTGAATTGCCTTTACCTGAAGTGGAGCTAGATGTACATGTCGCCAGTCGCCAAGACCACGAAAAGTCGAGCCAAAGTATCCGCACCGGATCCGGTCCTTCCCCCTCGCAAACGACGTCCCGAAGCCCTCACGACCCGCGAACAGGAAATCCTTGAGTTGATCTGGACCGGATTCAAGAACAAGGAAATTGCTCAGCGGTTAAAGATCAGCGTCAAGACAGTCGAGGCGCATCGGGCGAATATGATGAAAAAGATCCGGGTCTCCAATACCGCCCAACTGCTCAAGGCCGCCATCCAAGGGAAAATGCTGAAGCTCCGGTGAGCCCTTTGCATTCTTCCTTACGGCTTCTTCCCCGCACCTTCCCGACGTTGACGCAATGCCTCATACAGCACGATGGCTGCAGATGCCGAGACATTGAGCGAGCTGACCTTCCCCATCATGGGAATGTGGGCGGCCTCATCGCAGGCGTCACGCACCCCTGGGCGAACCCCCGTCCCTTCCCCGCCGAAGACGAGCGCCACCGGGCCGCTGAAATCCAGCGCGGTATAGGGCTTCGGAGCCTCAGCATCCAACGCATAGACCCAGATGCCTGCGCCTTGAAGACGTTCGATCAGGCGCGACAGATTTGGCACGCGCCCGACGGGCATGTAATCGACAGCCCCGGCAGAGGCCTTCGCCACCGCACTCGTCAGCCCCACTGCGCGGCGTTCCGGAATAAAGACGCCTTGCACACCCGACGCTTCGGCCGTGCGCAGAATCGCCCCGAGGTTGTGCGGGTCTTCCACACCGTCCAACAGGACCAGCAGTGGCGTCTGCCCTTCAGACTGTGCGGAAGCGAGAATATCGTCCGGCTCCGCATAGGCTTTGGCAGCGACCACACCCACCACCCCCTGGTGGTGACCGGAGGGAACGAGGCGATCCAATGCAGCCCGCGGTTCCACTCGCACCGGCACGCGCTGATCCCTGGCCAGACGCGCGATTTCCCCGAACTGTCGATCGGTTCCCAACACGAGGAGACGTTGGATCGGACGAACCCCGGCGCGTAGCGCCTCGCGCACGGCATGGAGGCCATAGATCACCTCCAGTGAGTTATCGTTTCCATCGACTGGTGCCATCCGGCCGGTCCTCAATCGTAATACCATGGGATGCCAACTCTGCTCGCAACTGGTCGGCGAGTGGGTAATTCTTCGATCGCTTCGCGGCGAGACGTGCGGCAAGCTTGTCGGCAATGTCCTCGTCTGACAGGGTGTCCGTGGACGCCCCGGCACCGCCGGATGATGGCTGCTGCCGCTGAGTTTTAAATCGCCAGGTGTCGGTCTGGAGGAGCCCCAGGACGATCCCTAAGGCGCGGAACTCTTGCCGCACCATCCGCCGCACTTCACTGGACAGTCCGGCTTCGAGAGCTTTGTTGGTTTCCCCGCGCAACATCTGCAAGGCAGCCAGCGCGTTGGGCGTATTCAGATCATCGTCCATGGCGGCCACAAACGCCTCGCGCGTCCGCACCATGACCTCCTGCATCGGCTGATCGCCCGCACTATGGACCGGAGCGGATTCATTCAGCCGTTCAAAGAGATCGTAGAATCCGTTGAGTGCGTTTTTGGCTTCCTTCAGACTCTGATCGGAAAAATCCAATGGGCTTCGATAGTGCGTGGTGAGCAGAAAATAGCGCAGCATCTCGCCGGTCACCGTGTCGGGCCATTCCGATTTCTGAAAGATTTCTCGAATGGTAAAAAAGTTGCCCAACGACTTGGACATCTTCTCTTGATTGATCTGCACGAACCCGTTGTGCACCCAGTACCGCGCGAACTCCTTGCCCGTAGCCCCGCAGGATTGCGCGATCTCATTTTCGTGGTGCGGGAAAATGAGATCCATCCCGCCGCCATGGATATCGAAAGTTTCACCAAGATGCCGCATGGCCATAGCGGAACATTCGATATGCCAGCCGGGACGACCCGGGCCCCAAGGGCTGTCCCAGGACGGCTCACCGGGCTTGCTGCCTTTCCACAGCGCGAAATCCATCGGGTGACGTTTACGCTCATCGACATCCACCCGCGCTCCCGCCTGTAAATCATCGACGTTTCGCTTCGAGAGCCGGCCGTACACCGGATACCGATCGACCTGGAAATAGACATCGCCGTCGACACGATACGCCATTCCCTTGGCGAGCAAGGTGTCGACAAGCGTCACAATGTCGGCGATATGTTCTGTCGCCCTGGGTTCAAGCGTCGCGCGGCGCACACCGAGCTTCTCCATATCCTCGTAATAGGCGTTGATGTAAGTGGTAGTGACATGCTCGCAGCTCACGCCCTGTTCATTCGCCCGCTTGATGATCTTGTCATCGACGTCCGTGAAGTTTTTGGCAAACTCGACGACGAAACCTGAATATTCCAGATACCGGCGCAACACGTCGAACACCAGCGCACTCCGGGCATGTCCGATGTGACAATAGTCGTACACCGTCACCCCGCACACATACATGCGGACCTTGCCGGGCACCAATGGTTCGAACGGCTCTTTGCTTCCGGTCAGGGTATTGTAGAGACGCAACATGACGCGCTACTCCATAGACGGACGACGCTTCGGCCAGTGGGACCAGAGAAAATACCCGAGGCCCACGGCAAGACACAACCCGATCACCAGGTCCGCGTGATGGAAATACTGACGTAATTGATTCCAGTGCTCCCCCATCTTCAAGCCCACATAGGCCAACGCATAACAGAAGGGAAGCGCTCCGACAAATGAATAGAGCACGAACTTCCTGACGTCCATGCGCGCAATCCCCGCCGGAAGAGAGATGAACGTTCGAACCACGGGCAGTAGACGGCCGATCAACACCGCCGCTTCTCCATGCTTCGCAAACCACCGATCGGCCAGTTCCATATCATGCTGCGACACTAGAAAATATCGGCCATAGCGCTCGACAAACGGTCGCCCTCCCCACACACCCACGTAGTAGGCGACCAACGACCCCAGCACGTTACCGATGGCGCCGGCAAGGGTCACGCCCAGCATCGAGAATTGGCCGGTGGAGACCAGGTAGCCGGAAAACGGCATGATGATTTCACTCGGCAGCGGGATACAGGCGCTTTCGATCGCCATCGTAATGACAATACCCGTATAGCCGAACGTCGAAATCGTCGCGATCACGAACCGGCCGAGCACTTCTATCAACCACTCGATGAGTCCGGTCACGCCTGGGCTCTCCTTCGAGGATGCGGCTTCACCGTTTTCGTACGCGCGGATGGTCGCGAGAGCGGTTGCTCCCACGCCTTGAACTGTTCCAGCACCTCATGATGGGTCGTGTCGAGATGAATCGGGGTCACCGACACCATGCGCTGCTCCAGCGCCTCGTGGTCGGCATCGTTCTCGCGACTCCACGACTGACGCGTCCCGGCGATCCAGTAATACTTCCGACCCCTCGGATCGACTTTTTCAACGATGGGGTTGTTGAAACGACGCCGACTCAAGCATGTCACTTTCACACCCTTGATGGACCGTAAGGGAACATTCGGGATATTCACGTTCAGGATGGTTTCGGGCGGCAATCCCTGCAACAGCACTTCAGCGGCCACTCGTGCCGCATACTGCGCCCCGACATCGAATCGAAAGGTCTCGTCGCCTTCCTGAGACACGGCGATCGAAGGAATGCCTAGGATCGTTCCTTCCAAAGCCCCCGACACGGTACCGGAATACATCACATCGTCGCCGAGATTGACCCCTCGATTAATCCCCGACACAATCAACGACGGCCGCCCTGGCAATACCTTCACCAGAGCCAAGTTGACACAGTCTACCGGAGTCCCGTTCACCATAAATACGCGGGGCGCCATCTTGGTAATACGAAGGGGCTTATGCAACGTGACCGCATGCCCGACTGCCGTGCGCTCCCGATCGGGTGCGACAATCCACACCTCCCCCAATGCACCCAACGCCGCCGCGACCGCGTGAATCCCGGGAGACGTAATGCCATCGTCATTGGTCACAAGAATCCGTACACGCGCCACAACCGCTCCTTTATGCTTCGCACACGTCGTGAAAGGGGAGCACCGAAACCGCTGGGTCAAGAGTGGGCACGAAAGAGGCAGGAAAACACTCGAACAAACTCACAAGATCGTCCGCAATGATCAACGTCCCTCAGGACACTGACAGTGGTAGAGAACATCGTGCCGATGGTCGGGGCGGCGGGATTTGAACCCACGACCCCTCGCACCCCAAGCGAGTGCGCTACCGGGCTGCGCTACGCCCCGACACACACGACATCGATGTACCCACAAGTGGACGCAGCCGCCTGCATCACAAGAACCGTTCAGGACGAATGGGAATCGATCATTCTGATGATCGCCTGGAGATCGCCCCTGACACGTTGTGCCAGTTCTTTCCGCGAGCTCAGCTTCTTCACGATGACTCGTCCTCGACGAGCCCAGTAGCGCTTGACCCCAGCCAGCGTATGCCCCTCGTCATAGAGCATCCGCTTGATCTCCAGTACCGTATCTACATCTTTCTGCACATAGAGCCGCTGATTCCCACGGCTCTTCTTCGGTCTCAGGAAGCTGAACTCCGATTCCCAAAACCGCAAGACATAAGCCGGCAGTTTGGAAATCTTGCTGACTTCGCCGATTTTGTAGAAAACTTTACTTCCCAGCCTGGGCTCATTCCCCATGACCGGTCCTCATGCTGCGTGTGCTCGTGGCAAGGTAGCGACTAGGAATTGACGTACTTTTTAAACACCTGACTGGGTCGAAACGTGACCACGCGACGGGGAGTAATCCCGATTTCTTCGCCGGTTCGCGGGTTCCGACCCTTACGTGCGCCTTTGCTCCGTACTACAAAATTCCCGAATCCTGCAATCTTGACCGCGTCACCTTTTTGCAGCACGCCCTTCAGCAGATTGAGCACGAGTTCGACGATATCGGCTGCATCGTTCTTGGACACTCCCACCTGCTTGAAGATTTCGTTCGCGATATCCGCCTTTCTCATGCCTTTCCCCCCGCCATCCACTAGAGTCGTTCCTCAGGAAGTGCTTCTTGGTGTCGAGCGTCCAAGACAAAGAATTTCCCCATAAGTTACGTGAGGTTACCTGTCCTGTCAAGGATTATGTGAGCCCGACGGAGGTGAAAAGAGCCTAGCGATCCGCCAGCAGCAATTTATACTCAATGCTGTCCGCCAACGCCTGCCAACTCGCTTCCATGATGTTTTCCGACACACCGACGGTGCCCCACTTGTCCTTGTGATCGCCCGACTCAATCAGGACGCGCACCTTTGATTCCGTCCCCTTATCCGCAGAGAGCACACGAACCTTATAGTCGAGGAGCTTCACTTCCCGAAGTTGCGGATAGAATTTTCCCAAGGCTTTGCGAAGCGCATGGTCGAGGGCATTGACAGGACCAGCCCCGACGGCGGCCGTGTGCTCGACGACCTCCCCGACCTTTACCATCACGGTGGCTTCCGAAAGCAGCAAACCGTGCTCCTGTTTCTTTTCGACGATCACCCGGAAACCAAGCAGCTGAAAGGATGGGCGATGGCTGCCCATCGTCTTGCGCATTAGCAGCTCAAACGATCCTTCCGCGCCTTCGAATTGATACCCTTGGCTTTCCCGCTCCTTGAGCGTCTCGACCAGTTCCTGCAACTTTGCGTGATTCTTGTTCAGCGAAATGCCGTACGCTTCAACCTTTTCCAGGAGCCCGCTGCGCCCCGCATAATCCGACACCAAGATCCGACGACGGTTTCCGACCGCAGCGGGATCGATGTGTTCGTAGGTCGCCGCATTCTTGAGCACCGCATGAATATGCACGCCGCCCTTGTGCGCAAAGGCCGCATCTCCGACATAGGGCTGCCGCTTGTTCGGCATCAGGTTGGCGATCTCGGTCACGAAGCCCGACACATCTCGTAGGCGTGTCAGTTTATTCCCAATAGCAGGTCGCTGCATTTTCAACTGTAGATTTGGGATGATCGAGCAAAGGTTGGCATTGCCGCATCGCTCACCGATTCCGTTAATCGTCCCCTGCACCTGCAGAATGCCCGACTCCACGGCGACGAGGGAGTTAGCCACCGCCATTTCGCTGTCGTTGTGCGCATGAATCCCCAATGGCACGGGACATTCCTGCTTCACAATGCGGCAAATTTCACGGATTTCCCACGGCATGGTCCCGCCGTTGGTATCACAGAGAATGACCCGCTCAGCTCCCCCGGCAATCGCTCTGCGAATCGTCTGCAACGCATAGTCGGGATTGGCCTTATACCCGTCAAAAAAATGCTCGGCATCGTAAAACACCCGACGATCCTTGGAGCGCAGGTAGTGAATCGAGTCTTCGATCAACTCCAAATTCTTGGCGAGCGCAATGCCTAGTGCATCCGTCACTTGAAACGACCAACTCTTGCCGAAGAGCGTAATGGTCGGAGTGCCTGACGCGAGCAGTTCGTGAAGGTTTTTATCTTTTCGAACCGAGTTGCTGGCTTTGCGCGTCGACCCGAACGCCACGATGGTCGCATTCTTAAAGGGAATGGTCTTGACCATGCGAAAGAACTCGATGTCTTTCGGATTCGCGCCAGGCCACCCACCCTCAATGAAATGCACACCGAGTTCATCCAGCCGTTGCGCCACGCGGAGTTTATCCTCCACGGAGAAACTGACATCCTCCGCCTGAGCCCCATCCCGCAAGGTGGTATCGTAGATTTCGAGCGCGGATGCCTGCGCCGCCGTGAGCGACGGCACCGAAACAGGTTCCGAACCGCGAGGGCGCCGCGGCGCTGTATTGCGACGTTTCATAGATGTGAGAGTAGCAGGGTCATGACGGACCTGTCGAGGAGACGGGCACACCGACCGTGACCGCCCGCCGAGCAGACTAGCCCAGGGCAGGCGCCGAAACCCGATCCAGGCCGAACGCCGTGTGAAGCGTACGCATGGCCAATTCCAAATACTTTTCCTCGATGACACAGGAAATCTTAATTTCCGACGTGCTGATCATCATAATGTTCACGCCTTCGCGCGAGAGCACCTCGAACATCTGTGCCGCCACTCCGGAATGCGACCGCATACCCACCCCGATGAGCGACACCTTGGCGATGGATTCCGTCACAGCCACGGACCGGGCGCCGATCTCTTCGGACAGACGCTGGACGAGATCGACGGCGTTACGCAAATCAGCCTTGGGGACCGTGAACGAAATGTCGGTTGTGGAGGCCTGGCTGACGTTTTGGATGATCATATCCACCACGATGTTGGCATGGGCCACGGCCCCGAACACGCGCGCGGCGATCCCTGGACGATCCGGCACACCGACAATCGTAATCTTGGCCTGATTGCGGTCCCCCGTCACACCCGACACCATGACCCCTTCCATATCGGCATCTTCACGTGTCACGAGCGTTCCCTTTCCTTCTTTGAAACTTGAATTGACCTCCACCGGCACGGAGTACTTGGCCGCAAACTCCACCGAGCGACTCTGCAGCACCTTGGCGCCGAGGCTGGCCATTTCCAACATCTCTTCGTAGGAGATCTTATCCAGACGTCGCGCAGCCGGCACGATGTTCGGGTCGGCAGTGTAGACACCGTCCACATCCGTATAAATAATGCAGCGGTCGGCCTTGAGCGCCGCCGCCAGGGCAACGGCTGTCAGATCGGAACCTCCCCGGCCCAGCGTGGTGACATCCGAGCTGGCGTTAATGCCCTGGAACCCCGCCACAACGGGGATCACGCCCGCAGACAACGCTTCCTTGATTCGATCGGCCGTGACGCGGGAAATTCTAGCTTTGGTGTGCGCGCTGTCCGTGTGAATGCCGACCTGCCGGCCCGTGAAGGACCGGGCATTCACCCCTCGCCCCCGGAGTTCCATGGCCAGCAACGCGATCGTCACCCGCTCCCCCGTCGAGAGGAGCATGTCCAATTCCCGCTCGTCCGGTGCACCAGTGACCTCATGCGCCAACTTCAGCAGTCGATCGGTTTCCCCGCTCATGGCCGACAACACCACTACCACCTGGTAGCCGTCTTTCTGAGCGCGTTCGACACGTTCGGCGACGCGATGAATCCGTTCGACCGTACCGACGGATGTTCCTCCGTATTTTTGAACGATCAGCGCCACAGCTCTATACTCCGCGCGGGAATAATCGCAGCATCAACTTCGTCGCATCGCGAGGCGCGGTCCCGGCGATGTTCGCATCCTGCTCGTGAAACCGTTTGGTGACTCCGGCCGACGGCTTGGCGGCACTATCACACAGCGCATACAGGATCGGCGGAACCTCAGCACCGTGGCTCTTTGCGAGGCCGGGATCACACACGACAAGCAACCGATAGGCGGGATGCGTCGCCAGTGCCGCGAGAATCGGCCCGACGACCTGGGCATCGAACCGCTCAATGGCCCGCACCTTGTCCTGCACATCAGTCGCGTGCAGCACGTCGTCGGAAAGCCCGGCATGCAGATAGACGAAGTCCTTCTTGGCCAACTCCTGCACCGCCGTCTGCACGCAACCCGTGAACTCATTCGCGTCGTTTCCGTCAGCAAGCGGAAGCTCGACCGCATCCAACCCGGCGCACACCCCAACTCCACGATGGACATCGCTGGATGACACCACCACACCGGCAATCTGGTATCGCTCCGGCAAGGGCGGCCACACGGCGGCACGGCCCTGACCCCACAACCACAGGCAATTGGCGGGCTTCAACCCCTCCTGCTCACGTTCCTCATTCACCGGATGGTCGCGCAGGATGAAAAACGCCGCATCCATGATCTTGCGCAGCACGTCGGCGCCATCACCGCTCGGCAACGCATCGGCAATCGACCGGCCGACCAACGGTTGTGGATCGAGACACGTCGCGCGGGATTTTCCTCCGACCCAGACCATGAGGTGTCGATGCCCGGAACCGGGGTAGAACTGAATCGACTCCGAGCCAAGCTGCTCATTCACTGCTTCGAGCAACTCACGAGCCTGCTCCGTGTCGATGAGACCGGCGGTCGCGTCCTCCATGAGGACATGCTGTCCGAGTTTCTTGATGTCGGTTGCCCGATCTTTGCTACCGGAGGCAGACTCCCCCCGCACCGTCAGCATGGTGCACCGGAACACCACATCCTGCTCGCCCACCGTGACGCCGAGACCGGCTGCTTCCAGCGGGCCGGGGCCCGGATAGTACTTCTTCGGATCATACCCCAACACAGCCACACCCGTGACATCGCTCCCAGCGGCTCCGGCTTCCGAGGGAAGGCTCAACAGCCCCACTTCGCTACGCTGGGCGATCTGGTCAAGGTTCGGAGTTGAGGCCACCTGAAGCGGTGTTTTTCCACCAAGTTCCGGACACGAGAGATCTGCCATCCCGTCGGCATGCAGGATCAAATATTTCATGCAATGTTCCTGAGGTAATCAGACATGAAGGAGGCGGGCCACATCGTCGCGGGTGGCTTTCACTGTTTGAGGCTGACGTGAAATACCGATCGCCGTATCGGCATCTTTCAAACCATGCCCGGTCAACGTACACACAACCGTGGCACCTTCTTTTAATTGTCCGGCCTGACTCAACTTAATGACACCGGCCACGGAGGTGGCGGATGCTGGTTCGCAAAAGACGCCTTCCTCACTGGCCACCAACGCATAGGCATGCAGAATTTCTTCGTCGGTGACCATATCGATGGCACCGGACGACTCCTTCACCGCAGTGAGAGCCGATTGCCAACTGGCCGGGTTGCCGATTCGAATCGCCGTGGCCACCGTCTGTGGCTCTTCGACGATATGGCCCAACACAATCGGCGCCGCACCAGCGGCCTGAAATCCCATCATCCGAGGCAACCGCGTCGTCTGATTGGCCGCACGATACTCCCGGTAGCCATTCCAATAGGCGGTGATATTACCTGCATTCCCTACAGGAAGTACATGCATAGCCGGCGCATCGCCGAGATCGTCGCAAATCTCCATCGCCGCCGTTTTCTGCCCTTCGATCCGGAACGGATTCAGAGAATTGACCAACTCAACGGGGTACGTGGCCGACAGCTCTTTGACGATGGTCAGCGCCTGGTCAAAATTTCCTTCGACTTGAATGACGGTGGCCTGATGCATCATCGCCTGCGACAACTTCCCCAGCGCGATCTTGCCGGCCGGAATGAGCACATACACGGCAATGCCCGCCCTGGCCCCGTACGCCGCAGCGGAGGCAGACGTGTTTCCGGTGGAGGCGCAAATGACCGCCCGCGCGCCCCCCTCGACAGCCTTGGAGATCGCCATGGTCATGCCGCGATCCTTGAAGGATCCGGTGGGATTCATGCCTTCATACTTCAGATACAGATCGATCCCCGGAGCGATCTTCTTCGCAAGCCGCGCCGCGCGGATCAGTGGCGTATGGCCCTCGCCCAGCGTGACCACAGGCGTCTGCGCCGTGACCGGCAGGAACTTCCGGTATTCTTCGATGATCCCACGCCAACGAATCATAAGAGTCTACTCGACCATCCTCTCAGCAACACCTGCGAGTCCCATTCATTCATCCCGCCCTTCGACCCTGATGAGCGTCGTGGGCTCAGAGATGTAGGACATGGGGTTGATTTCACGGAGCGCGTTTTGAATATCCCGCTCCTTTGCCATATGCGTCATGATCACCACCGGCACCGTCTGCCCCTCTTTGCGTCCCTGCTGCAGCACCGACGAAATGCTGATCCCATAACGACCCAGCACCCCGGCAATCTGCGACAACACACCCGGCCGGTCGACCACCATAAATCGAATGTAGTAGAGCGAGGTAATTTCTTCCATCGGCCGCATGCGCAACGGCCGCCGCTGATCGGGCTGATAGGATGCAGGCGGGACACGCCCGGCAGCATCTTTGAGCAGATTGCGCGCGATGGCCATGACATCACTCACGACCGCACTGCCCGTCGGCATAGACCCGGCGCCCCGGCCATACAGCACGACATCTTCGACGGCATCGCCCACCAGCTGAATCGCATTATAGACACCGTCGACCTTCGCGATTTGAGAGGCCGACGGCACCATCGTCGGATGCACGCGCGCCTCGATTTCGCCATCGGAATATTTTGCGATCGCCAGCAGCTTGATTGTAAACCCGAACTCCTTCGCATAAGCAATATCGAGCGGCGTGAGCCCGGTGATACCTTCGGTGTAGATCTCTTTAAAATTGACAGGTGTACCGTAGGCCAAACTGACCATGATGGTCAGCTTGTGCGCCGAATCAGTGCCCGCCACATCGAACGTGGGATCGGCCTCTGCATAGCCGGCACGTTTCGCCTCCTCCAACACCACGTCAAAACGCTGGCCTTCACTCGTCATGCGGCTGAGAATATAATTCGAGGTGCCGTTGATGATGCCGTAGATCGACTGGATATTGTTCGCGGCCAATCCTTCCATCAATGCGCGGATGACCGGAATTCCGCCTCCCACGCTCGCCTCGAAGCCGAGGTCGATGCCTTGACGCGACGCCGCGGCAAAAATCTCTTCGCCATGCACGGCCAGCAAGGCTTTGTTGGCCGTGACCACATGTTTGCCTCGTTGCACGGCATCCAAAATCACGCGCTTGGCGAGATCGTACCCGCCCATCAACTCGATGACGATATCCACCCGTGGATCCGTGAGGACTTGCTGGATATCCGTCGTGAGCACGCCCGGCGGAATCGCAATGCCGCGATCGCGTGTGATGTCCAGGTCAGCGATGCGAACCAGCGTGACGGGCACACCCACCCGCCGACGAATCAGCTCAGCATTCTCGATCAACACACGAGCCACACCGGTGCCGACCGTTCCGAATCCGATTAACCCGACCCCGATCTCACTCTTCATGATTCCTGGTCATCCAAATTCAATACTTTGCGGATCCCGCGCAGAGCCTGCCGGGTGCGATGCTCATTTTCCACCAGCGCAAACCGCACGAATTCATCTCCGCCTTCTCCGAAACCGATTCCCGGCGATACGGCGACCTTGGCTTCCCGGAGAAGCAGCTTCGAAAACTCCAGCGACCCCATATGCCGGAACGGGTCCGGAATACGAGCCCAGACGAACATGGTCGCGCGGGGTAACGCCACCGGCCAGCCGATACGATTCAGCCCGTTCACGAGCACATTGCGCCGGTTTTGATACCGTTGCACGACTTCCTTGACGCAGTCCTGCGGCCCATTCAACGCGACGGTACTGGCAATCTGAATCGGCTGAAAAATTCCGTAGTCGAGATAACTCTTCAGCTTGGCGAGCGCGCCGACCACTTCACGGTTGCCGACACAGAATCCGACTCTCCAGCCGGGCATGTTGTAGGCCTTGGACAGCGTATAAAACTCCACGCCCACATCCTTCGCCTCCGGCACTTGCAGAAAGCTCGGCGCCTTATAGCCGTCGAACGCAATATCGGCATAGGCCAGATCGTGAATGACGATCACATCGTGTTCCTTGGCAAACGCGACGATCTTCTTAAAAAACTCAAGGTCGACCACGGCGGTCGTCGGGTTGTGCGGGAAATTGATCACGAGAATACGCGGACGCGGCAAAGTTTGGCGATAGACACGCAACAGGTCATCGAAAAAGTCGCTGTCCTGGCGCAGCTCGATCCCGCGCACTTCCCCGCCGGCGATAATAAAACTGTACATATGGATGGGATAGGTGGGCGTGGGCGTCAACACCACATCGCCTGGCCCGATCGTGGCCAGCGCCAAGTGGGCGATGCCTTCCTTGGAGCCGATCGTCACGATCGCTTCGGTCTCAGGATCCAAATCCACATCGTAATTGCGCTTATACCAACCGGTAATCGCATGGCGCAGCTTCGTGATCCCGCGTGAAGCTGAATAACGATGGTTTTTGGCCTTCCTCGACGCTTCGATCAATTTATCGACGATATGAGGAGGCGTGGGCTGATCCGGGTTGCCCATCCCGAAGTCGATGATATCCTCTCCCCGCTGACGCGCCTCAAGTTTCAGGGTTTGTACTTGCGCAAATACGTAGGGGGGAAGTCGTTTAATGCGGTAAAAGCCGTCGCCGATCGCCATGAATTTGTCAGACTCCTACAGGCGGGTCCTCTGCCGAACAGGTTCAGTCGCCATGCCTCTGAAAGGGGCGTATTTTAATGGAGGCCTCAAAACGAGTCAATTTCGCTACGATTGTCAGGACTTGGGGGCGAGCACCCTACCGTGGTCACACTCAAAACAGTAAGGCATCCCAGGACCTGCCTCCTTGCTCCCCCGTACCGTCTTCTGTTAATAATGCCTCAGCACCGAGAGAATTGTCTATGAATTTCGACCAGTTCCGAAATCTTTCTCCTATGACATGCAGGGAAATTGCGGAGGCGTAATGGCTCGACTGGGTGTAAATATCGATCATGTGGCGACACTGCGGCAGGCGCGAGGAGGGACCGATCCCGACCCCTTGACCGCGGCCATTCTCGTGGAGCTGGCCGGCGCCGATGGCCTGGTTGTGCATCTTCGGGAAGACCGCCGGCATATTCAAGATCGAGACCTCACCATGTTGCGGGAAATCGTGCGAACCAAACTGGATCTGGAGATGGCCGCCGACGACGCCATGGCCAAGATCGCCCTGAGCGTCAAACCGGACCTGGTGACACTCGTCCCGGAACGCCGACAGGAACTGACCACCGAAGGCGGTCTCGATGTCGCTAACCACCGCGATCGCATTCAGAAAATCGTCGATCTGCTCCGCGACGGAGGCATCCCCACAAGCCTGTTCGTTGAGCCGAGTCTCGATCAAATCAAGGCGGCGCACAAAATCGGTGCAGCCTATGTCGAGTTACATACCGGCCGCTACTCCAACGCCAAGCGGTCGAAGGAAGAAGACGAGGAATTCGAGGCCATCACCCAGGCGGCCAAACTGGCCTACAAGCTCGGCCTCGGCGTCAACGCCGGGCATGGCTTGACCTATAAAAATGTGAAACGACTCGCCAAATTGCCCGAGATTGTGGAATTCAACATCGGTCACAGCATCATCGCCCGATCCGTCATGGTCGGATTAGTCCAGGCTGTGCGCGAAATGAAGGAATTGGTCGCCTAATTCGAGCACCACCACGGCACGGGCTCTCAGCCTCGCCGCGAGAAACCGACCGGGAGTCACAGAACATATGATACCGATCGTGACCGCCGAGCAAATGCGAGCCCTGGATCAGCGGACAATCACGGAGGCCTTGGTGCCGTCCCTGACGCTGATGGAGCGAGCCGGAGCGGGGGTCGTCACGCACCTTGAGGCACGGTATGCACCGCTTGCCGGGAAATCGGTCATCATCCTCTGCGGGAAAGGGAATAATGGTGGAGACGGTTTTGTCGTCGGACGGCTGTTACGACGAAAACAGGCCCGGGTCCACATCCTGCTGCTCGCGCCCCCCGAGGATCTCAGTCGCGGTGCAAAGACGATGTACCAGCGATTTCTCCGATCGGCAGGGAAATCGGCCGTCACAAGCCCTACTGACGCCGAGGCGATACAGCAGCGGTTGGCGACCGGCGACATTCTTGTCGATGCGATTCTAGGCACCGGCCTCTCCACCCCCGTCACCGGGCTCTATCGTGATGCGATCGAAGCCATAACCGCCTCCGGCCGCCCGACCGTAGCCGTCGATCTTCCATCAGGCCTACATGCCGATACAGGAGCGGTGCTGGGAGCCGCCGTGCGCGCGGATCTCACGGTGACGTTGGGATTGCCGAAGGCGGGGCTCTATAGTGGTTCCGGCATCGATTGCGCCGGAACGGTTCAACTCGTGGATATTGGAATTCCCGCCTCATTTGTCGAGTCCGTCGGAAGTCGGCTGATGCTGCTGACCGATACGGCCGCCCGTGCGGCACTCCCCCCACGACGTCCCTCGGCGCATAAAGGCACCTACGGCCATCTCGGCGTCATCGCCGGCTCGGTCGGCAAGACAGGCGCGGCGGCCATGGCAGCGCTCTCAGCCCTGCGCATCGGAACCGGCCTGGTGACGGCCGCAATCCCCTCGAGCGCCAATGATATTCTAGAAGCAAAACTCCTGGAAGTGATGACCTTGCCGATGCCGGAGACCAAAGCCCGGACCTTCGCGCGTTCCGGCTTGGATCGCCTGCTCGCGTTCGCCGACGCCCGGGATGCCGTCGCGATCGGACCGGGCCTGACCACCCATCCCGAGACCGTCGACCTGGTACAGGAACTCGTGAAGCGAATCGACAAGCCCTGCGTACTCGATGCCGATGCGTTGAATGCATTGGCGGGGAAATCCTCGTTACTGACCGAGTGCAAGCGACCGCCGATTATCACCCCTCATCCAGGCGAGATGGCCAGGTTGGAAACCGAGGCAACCACGCAATCGGTCAATGAAGACCGTCTTGGCACGGCCACCAGATTTGCGCGTGAACGCGGCGTCTTTGTCATCCTCAAAGGGGCCCGGACAGTGATTGCACGCCCGGATGGCCTGGCAGCCATCTGCCCGACCGGCAATCCCGGAATGGCCACCGCCGGCACCGGTGATGTCTTGACGGGCATGGTCGGCGGGCTACTCGCTCAAGGCTTGGCCCCTTGGGACGCCGCCTGCGCGGCGACTTACTTTCATGGTCTGGCCGGAGATTTGGCCGCGCAACATCTCGGCCAAGCCGGTATGATTGCGAGCGATCTCATTCAGCACATCCCCCATGCCCTCGCGCAGACCACACACACCTAAGCCGTTGCCATCATCCGCGGCACCTGTCGGACCACCACACGCTGGGCCGCCCCCTGTCGGCAAACCCTGGCGCATTGTGCTTCGATCTCCGCGACACACGCACCGCCTGGGACGCTGCCTGGGCACACTCCTTCAGGGAGGCGAAGTCCTTGCCCTGTTCGGTGAACTGGGCGCAGGCAAGACCTCACTGGTCAAAGGCATCGCCGACGGACTACTCGCCGAACCGACCGAGGTGAGCAGCCCCACATTTACACTGATCCACGAATACCAAGGACGACTTCCACTGGTCCACTCCGATCTCTACCGGCTGACCGCAGCCCAACTCGAAGACACCGGCCTCAACGACTACTTAGACGGCCATACCGTCACGGCGATCGAATGGGCGGATCGATGGGGCGACGGTCTTCCGTCGGACCGTCTCGATGTCCACTTGTCGCACCGCCCTCCGGCAACCCGCCGCGCAATTCTCACAGCCAGAGGTCCTGCTGCACGGCGTCTGCTGGACGCGCTTCGCTCCCGGCTCTCCGCAAATCGCCCCACTAGAGCGGCTCAGCAAACCCGTGTACAATTGAGCCGGCCAAGGAGGGCCTCGCATTGATCCGATTGATATTGGTGGGAACGTTGCTGCTACTCGCGCTGTCGTTTTTTTTGCAGAACCAGGAGCAGGAAGTCACTCTGCGGTATTTTTTCGGTCTTCGATCCGCCTCAATCCTGATTTATAAACCGATTCTGGCGGCCTTCGGCGTCGGACTGTTAGTGTCCGGGATTCTGCTGTTTCCGGCCTGGGTACGTGGCCGCATCGAACTCCGGCGCAAAACCAAGGCGCTGCAGGAGGCAGAGGTGGATCTGGAGCGCCTCCGGCAGGCCCTCGACAAAGCCGCCCGCCGCGTGGGGACGTCTTCGGACATTCCCGCTGAGGGAGAGCCCTCCGATGGGTGACGCCGACGGCACCCCATTGATGCGGCAATATCGCGACATCAAGCAAGCCTATCGCGATGCCATCCTCTTTTTCCGTGTCGGCGATTTCTATGAAATGTTCCAGGAAGACGCGGTGGAGGCGTCCAAACTTCTCTCCATTGCGCTGACATCACGAGATAAATCCAGCGAGACCCCGATCCCTCTCTGCGGGGTCCCCTATCACGCCGCCACCAATTACATCGCGAAACTCCTCCGTGCGGGACGAACCGTCGCCCTGTGCGAGCAAGTCGAAGACCCCAAACTGGCCAAGGGTCTGGTGCGCAGGGAAGTCGTCCGGCTCTATACCCCCGGCACACTCATCGATAGCGAATTCCTTCCCTCGACGGAATCCAACGTGCTGGCCGCGGTATGCGTGCGCCTTCGATCCGCAGGGACCGGACGCAAAGAGCCCTCCTATGGCCTCGCAACGCTTGAAGTCTCGACCGGAGACTATTGGCTCAGTGAGTTTCATGGGATCCAGGCCGAGGCCTCCCTGCGGGACGAACTGGCGCGCCTTGAACCGAAAGAATTGCTGTTTCCCGAAGATCTCTCTCCGGACGAACAGCAATGGACCGCCGATCTGACCGGCCCCCGATGCTGCGCACGACCTGCGACCTGGTTCAACCTGGAGCAGGGTCGCATGACGTTACAAGAACAGTTTCGCGTGCATTCCCTGGAAGCCTTCGGCTGCCACCGGCTCACACTGGGCATCCAAGCCGGGGCGGCAGTGTTGCGATATGTCAGGGAGACTCAACCGTCGGCCCCTCTCGACCATATCCGCCCGCCACGAGTGAGACAGGGTCATGACGCCATGCACCTGGACAGCGTCACCATCCGTAACCTGGAACTCGTCAGGCCTGCCGGTCGTGCGGAGGAATCGTCGAACCAGTCCACCTATACGTTATTGGGCGTTCTGGATCGCACCGTCACCGCCATGGGAAGCCGGTTGCTCCGTGAATGGCTCCTGCGGCCATTGGTCAACAGTGCGGCAATCGAGGCCCGACTGACAGCGGTTGACGAACTCAAACGACAGATCGACGCACGAGTTCGCCTCCGAACGGCATTGCGAACCGTCCAAGACATTTCCCGTCTCTGTAGCCGCATGTCCCTCGGAGTTGCCAATCCGCGGGATGTCCTCGCGCTGAAGATTTCCATCTCTTCGCTCCCCGCAATTCAGGCCGAATTGTCCGGGCTCGATTCTGCACTCATCGCCGACCTCATGGCGTCATGGGATAACGCCCAGGATCTCTACGAGCTGATCGAAGGAGCCATAGAGCAGGAGGCGCCCGTATCGATTCGCGACGGCGGCATCCTGAAGAGCGGATACCACCCTGAGGTCGATGAACTTCGCAAGGCGAGCCGGGAGGGCAAAGGCTGGATTGCCGGGCTGGAAGCCAAAGAGCGCGAACGCACCGGCGTCGAGTCGCTTAAAATCAGATATAACCAAGTCTTCGGGTACTATATTGAACTCACGAAGGCGAATCTCGGGAAAGTACCGCCCGACTATATCCGCAAGCAAACCCTGGTCAACGCCGAACGCTTCATGACTGCCGAGTTAAAGGAACTCGAAGAGCGGGTCACGGGAGCCGACACCAAACTGACGGCCCTGGAGCAAGCGCTGTTTGAACAACTCCGGACACGGCTCGCTGAGGAAACAGCCCGCCTTCAGGAGATCAGCCGACGATTAGCCACCCTTGACGTAGTAGCCGCCCTCTCGGAAACCGCCGCGCTCAATCGCTACGTGCGACCAACCATCGATGAAGGTGATGGCCTCCATATTGTTCAAGGACGACACCCGGTCGTCGAACGCCTTGATCTCTCCGGCGGATTTATCCCGAACGACACCCATCTGGATCTAGCTACCAGCCGGCTACACATTCTGACCGGCCCCAACATGGCCGGGAAGAGCACCTACCTCCGACAAGTCGCTCTCATTACATTGATGGCTCAGATGGGAAGCTTTGTCCCCGCCACCGAAGCCCGGATCGGGCTGACTGATCGCATTTTTACCAGAGTCGGCGCATCCGACAATCTCGCAGGTGGCCAGAGTACCTTCATGGTTGAGATGACGGAATCAGCCCATATCCTCAACTGCGCCACACCTCGCAGCTTGATCCTCCTGGATGAAATCGGACGCGGCACGAGCACCTATGACGGGCTGAGCATTGCCTGGGCAATTGCAGAATACATCCAAGCTCCTCAGCGTCTCGGCGCGCGGACGCTCTTCGCGACTCACTATCATGAAATGACGCAATTGGAGAGTCTACGGGAAGGGATTACAAACTATTGCGTTGCGGTACAGGAACGTGACGGGAAGGTGCTGTTTCTGCGAAAGATTATTCGAGGGGGCGCCGATCGCAGCTACGGAATCCATGTTGCTCAACTGGCAGGTCTCCCCGATCAGGTGATACACCGGGCCAAGGCCGTCCTTGCTCAACTTGAGTCCTCGTCGTCATCCGGACGGCCAGTGCAGGAGAACCAGCAGTCACTTCAATTTGATGCCACGCTCCCTGCGCCTCACCCTATGCTTGAGGAAGTTCGCCAAATGGATCTCTTCTCCATGACGCCCCTCGACGCCCTCAATCGACTTGCTGAGCTGCAACAACGGCTGCTAAAGGAATAGCTCACATCCAGGCCTAGACAGTTCTTGCCTCGACGTTGCAAATAAAAAGGCGGCATCCCTTTCGGAATGCCGCCATCTTACTTCAGGCCAATGGCCTTCTACTACTCAGTGATGTCCACCACCCTGGTTGTACTTGGCAGTCCAGGGAATCAAGTTGGCAATCGGCTTGCCATTGGGTAACAACACATCATACTGCAGAGGCAACAGAGCTCCATCTGGAGTCTTCGGCGACGTATTCAACATGGTCTTAGCGGCATGACAAGGAGCATCCACTTCCGTCTTGCCTTCACATTCCTTCAAACGAAGGGACGAGATACTCTTTGGCTTGCCCATTTCGCCGGCATTGTCGGCCAACTTCTTGACCGACGAAATCACGCGACGATTCTGCTCGACTTCCTGGGCCACAAACTCGACCAAGGTGGTCGGAGAACCCGGCGGAACTTCCTTCGCTGCAGCCGGCCCGGAATGCGGACGCGCCATGGACTTCAGCTGTTCCCACACATTCTTGTCCGCAGGATAGAACTTGAGGTTCTTGCCTGGGTGAATTCTCTGCCAAAATAAACCGCTCTCAGCGTTGCCACCGAACACGGCGATGTTGAGCCAAACCGCCTCATCGTACGGATCCAGAATAATGACACGCCCCTGCAGCGTGGTGGGCTTGCTCAGATCTCCCCACTCGAATCGCTCCTGGAACGCCTCAATGGCCAGCGCAGTGGAGGTAAACCCTACCACCAAAGCCACGGCAGCCATAAAGGTCCACCCCTGCTTTTGAAGCTTCATCATCACATCCTCCTTAAAGAAGACAAAAAAGTCTCAAGAATGTCGCCTCGCGTATAAATTCTATTTCAAAACCTTGAATCCGGTAATGGTCCGACCATCAAGGGTGACTTCCATCGCCACGAGTTCCTGCGACGCCTTGATGATCTGATCCATCAAACTCTTATCCTTAACGGCCAAACGCACGGTGGTTTGCGCATGGTGCCAGCCGGCGTAAGGATTGTTCTTGTCCGTACCACCGGTGAAGCCCCAGCCGCAGCAGACGAACAAAGGATCCGGCGGCTTCACATCCATTGACGTTGAAGACCGACCGCCCCCCTCGCCGGAAGCCGGTTCGCCCGTATTCCAGTACTGAATACCGAAGAGAAGTTCACTATCAGGATTGTCTGCCCATTGCGACCACACGCGACCCTTCAGGGTATTGGTGGTCTCGCCCTTGAAAAATTTTCCACTACCCGTGGTGACTTCGCTCGGTCCGCCCCCGGCTGGAGCGTCGGCCGCCATCGAAATACCAGCGGTCAACAAGCCGACAACGGAGGAGACTGCAAGTGCGGCTAGAATTCCGACCCTATTCATAACCCTACCCTCCTTGGAAAAATGATGACCAGAGAACCGTTGAATCACAGTATCCCAAAAAAAGTTCAGAAAAAACAAAAATCCAGAGAACGCGCTAGGAGGAGGAAGTGCGACCCACACCCCCTTTCTCTCTGCTTACCTTCCCCTGTAATGCAGCCGAAATAAATTCAGACTTATAGGATGAAAACGGGGCCATGGTACTTAAATCCACGAAACGTGTCAAGAAAATGTTTTGCCCAAATTCAGCCTCCAGCCCAGTGGGCCAGGCAGGCCGAGCGTATCACACCGTGAGCCCCTTCATAAAACCAAAATCACCGTCCGAACTCACTGAATCCGCCTCGCTGCACCACAACAGAACGTCAGTACGCCTGACTGATTATGACGCAAACGACTGCAGACTCTTGGTCGGAATCGGGCCAAGTGCCGTAATGGAAAGACAGCGCTGATCCAGTAACGTTTGCGCCACCCGATACACTTGATCGGTCGTCACGCGATCGATTTCCGCAATCATCTGCTCGAGCGACACGTGATTGCCTTGCGTCAGTTCGTCCTTCGCCAACTTGCTCATGCGACTGTGCGAACTCTCCAGGCTGAGCATCAGACTGCCCTTCATTTGGTTTTTCACCCGGGCCAAATCCTTCGCATCGATTCCATGCGTGCGGAGCTTCTTCAGCTCCCGGCAGACAACTTCCACGACACGCTCAACCTCTTTCGGGCGCGTACCCGCATAGACCGTGGTCATTCCGCCATCGGAGTAAGTGGACAGAAACGAATAGATCGAGTACACGAGGCCACGCTTTTCCCGCACCTCCTGAAACAGGCGCGAACTGACACTCCCGCCTAGCACCCCGTTGAGCGCATGCGCCGCATATCGATCCTTATGCCCGGCACTCAGACCCTGAAGGCCCAAACAAAGATGGACCTGTTCAAGAGCCTTACGTTTGACCAGCACCCCACCCTTCACTTCAGGCGGGCGACGGCTTGGCCGAGCGGCCACACCCTTGTGCGAGTCGGAAAAATACCGCGCCAACAACTGCTCCAGCCGCCTCCAGGTAAAATTGCCCGCCACGGCGACGACGGTACGCTCCGGATCGTAGTGCGAGCCAACATAGGACACCAGATCGTTTCGCCCCAGGGCCTGGATTCTCGGAGCCTGCCCCAGGATCGGCCGGCCCAGCGGATGGCTTCCGAGCGTGTGCTTCATGTGAAGCTCTTGAACCAGATCCTCCGGATCGTCTTGGACCATCCGGATCTCTTCGAGCACCACCTGCTTTTCTTTTTCAACTTCTTTCGACTCGAACCGGGACCGATAGAACAGATCCGAGAGCAGCTCCAAAGCTGCCTCCAACTGTTGATCCAGCACCTTCACATAAAAAGTCGTCGTTTCTCGGGTGGTGAACGCATTCATCTCACCACCCAGCGCATCAATCTCACGGGAAATCTGCGTCGCCGTGCGGCTGCGCGTCCCCTTGAAAAACATATGCTCCAGGAAGTGAGACAAGCCCTCTTCTCCCAGCTGCTCATCGCGCGACCCGACGTTCACCCATATGCCGATCGTCACGGACTTCAACGTCGGGAGGAGTTCGGCCACAATGCGCAACCGGTTGTCGAGCACGATCTTGCGATACACGATCGATTATCCCGCGGGCGTTGGTTCGGTGGTGGGGGAACCAGCCGGCGCCGGCATGGCGTCTTTCCGGCTCAGACGAATCTTCCCCTGCTTATCGATTTCCAACACCTTTACCATCACCTGATCGCCTTCGGACACCTCGTCGGTGACCGCCTTGACGCGATGGTGAGCGAGCTGGGAAATGTGCACGAGACCATCCGTTCCGGGCAACACTTCGACAAATGCGCCGAAATCCATAATCTTCCGAACGGTTCCACGATAGATCTTGCCGACTTCGACTTCCTCAGTCAGACGCTTGATCATCTCGATGGCCTTCTGGGCCGACGCTTCGTCCGAGGAGGCAATCGTCACATCACCGGTGTCTTCGACACTGATCTTCACGCCGGTCTCGGCGATGATGCTGCGGATCATCTTCCCACCTGGGCCGATGACGTCCCGGATCTTGTCTTGTTTAATTTTCATGGGGAATATGCGCGGAGCGAAGGCTGACAGCTTGGTTCGCGGTTCAGTCAAGGCCTGGGCCATACACCCGAGAATGTGCAACCGACCCGCTTTGGCCTGGGATAGCGCCTCACGCATCAGCGTCGCGGTGATGCCGCCGATCTTGATATCCATCTGCAGCGCCGTGACGCCGTTCTTCGTCCCCGTCACTTTGAAGTCCATATCGCCCAGATGGTCTTCCAAACCGAGAATGTCGGACAGGACCAATACCTGATCGCCTTCCTTGATCAATCCCATCGCGATCCCCGCCACCGGCTCCTTGATCGGCACGCCCGCATCCAACAGCGCCAATGTACCGCCGCACACCGTGGCCATTGAAGAAGATCCGTTCGACTCCAGGATTTCTGAGACGATCCGCACCGTATAGGGGAACTTATCTTTGCCAGGGATAATCGACTTGAGGGCTCGCTCGGCCAGCGCGCCATGCCCCACCTCACGACGGCCCGGCGACCGCAGCGGCCGCGCTTCGCCGACGCTGAAGGGCGGGAAATTGTAGTGCAGCATGAAGGTGCGCATGTATTCGCCCTCCAAGGCATCAATGCGCTGTTCATCGTCGGCTGTGCCCAGCGTCACCACCGCCAAACTCTGCGTTTCTCCGCGGGTGAAGACTGCGGAGCCGTGCGCACGGGGCAAGACGCCGACTTCGCACGTGATCGGGCGGATGTCCGCCGGGCCACGCCCGTCGGCGCGCACCCGCTTCTCAAGGATCATGTTGCGGACTTCGGTGTACTCCAGTCCATGGAAAATAATCTTAACGTGCCGATCCCGATTGGGCTCATCCGACTTGAGCTTCGCGACCGCCTCGGCCAACACCTGATCCAGACGTTCCTGCCGCGCACTCTTATTGGGAATGAGAATGGCTTCGCGAATCGGACCGGCCACGAGCGCCCGCACCTGCTCGGTCAACGCGGCATCGATCGGCTCCTGCACCACCACCCGCTTCGCCTTGCCGACCAACTTGCGCAACTCTTCAATCTTCGCGACGATTTTCTTGATCTCACTGTGCGCCAGCTCGATCGCTTCCAACATGGTCGCTTCCGGCAATTCATTCGCTCCGGCTTCGACCATCATCACCGCATCGGCGGTTCCCGCTACCACGAGATGGAGATCGCTAGTTTCCAGAGTTTCCAGATCGGGATTCACCACAAACTGCCCATTCACCCGACCGATTTTCACACCGGCAATCGGTCCGTTGAACGGAATCGACGAGACTGCCAACGCCGCGGAGGCCGCAGTGATGCCGATCACATCCGACACGCCGGTCTTGTCGGCAGACAGCACCGAGGCGATAACTTGGGTTTCGAAGTAATACCCTTCAGGAAACAGCGGCCGAAGCGGTCGATCAATCAACCGACTGGTCAGCACTTCTCGCTCAGAAGGCCGGCCTTCCCGCTTAAAATAGCCGCCCGGAATCTTCCCCGCTGCGTAGGTCTTTTCCTGGTAGTCCACGGTCAGCGGGAGGAAATCCACTCCCGGCTTGGCGTTTTGCGAGGCCACAGCCGTCGCGAGCACCACGGTGTCGCCATAGGTAGCCCAAATAGCGCCGTCCGCCTGTTTCGCGATACGACCGGTCTCCAGCGTCAAGCGGCGACCCGCCAGCTCAATGTCTACAACATGTTTCATCTATGGTCTCCTCCGTTTAAATCCCACAGATGCCCACAGAAATACGTTCAACCGGCGCGCCGCACATCCAACGGCATCGCTCTGCCCTCCGTTGAATGTCGATCCCTAGTGTTGAACGCGTTTCAGTGTTCACCTGCGGGGACAATGGTGCGGCCGCCACCCACACGGTGGCGGCCGACTCGCTCACACGACTACTTACGAATGCCCAGGCGCTCCAGAATGGCGCGATACCGAGCCTCTTCAACTTTCCGGAGATAATCCAACAGGCGACGACGACGGCCGACCAACGTCAACAACCCGCGCCGGGAATGGTGGTCCTTCTTGTGCAATTTGAAATGTTCCGTCAAATACGTAATCCGGTTCGTCAGAATGGCAATCTGCACTTCCGGAGAGCCGGTATCCTTGCCATGCTGCTGAAAACTCTTGACCAATTCCGTCTTCACTTCTTTTACCAGTGCCATACGTCTCTACTCCTCTATTGAGTTCGCGATGCTACCACCTTGTGATGCTTCTGTAACCAAGACCTTCGAGACAGCGATCGGCTGCCCACTGACTCCAGGTGCCTGCGTATCCATGCCGATCGGCATCGTGCCGATGGCCAGTAAGCGGCCCGTGTCGTCCTTGATGCGGATGGGTCGCGTCTCCCCCTCGGCAAGCCTCGAGGGCAGACCTTGCCACGCCAGCACTTCTGAACAAGGAACCGGCATGCCATGCAAGACCCGACCGGCCGTTCCCGCCCCCACGGTACACACCGGCAGCCCGACCAGCGCCTCATCCAGCGCCAACATCGACGCCGCGAGCGTCCCCTGCTCCAACCGTAATTCGACCTCGTCCACCGTCAACGCCTGATCTACCGTGAGCGGCCCCACACGCTCGCGGACCAACGTCGCCATATGACCGCCGACCCCTAACTTGTCGCCGATATCCGCACACAGCGTCCGGATATACGTACCCTTTGAGCAGGCTACCCGGAGCGTCACATTGGGAATCTGCATATCCACAATATCAAGACGAAAGACGGTCACCTCGCGAGCCTGCCGAGACACCTCTCGCCCCGCTCGCGCCGCTTTGTATAACGGAACCCCCCCGACCTTGACCGCGGAGTACATCGGAGGCAGTTGCTGAATGCGCCCCTCAAACCCAGCTACCACTTCACGGATGCGGGCTTCGGACAACGACTCAATCGGTGCACGCAGGAGCACGGTCCCCGTGGCATCCTGCGTATCGGTCGTTTCACCAAGCCGTAACCCTGCGAGGTAGGTCTTGTCCCACTCCAGCAAATATTCAGCGATACGCGTGCCACGGCCGACGAGCAAAGGCAGCACGCCCGTCGCCGCCGGATCCAATGTTCCGGCATGGCCCAATTTCATACCGCGCAACTTCCCACGAATGCGAGCCACCACATCGTGCGACGTCCACCCGGCTTCCTTACGGACATTCAAGACTCCGTCTTGCAGCACAGTGGTCGTACGTGGCTCCGTCGAGACAATCATGGTCATGTGCTAGGCATCGCTGCGCGGGGTCTCATTCAATCGCTCATCGCGGGATGGGTCGCGATGCAGTCCATCCAACAACTCCAGAACCCGGTCGGCCCTGGGCCCACTGATGTCCTTCATAAAAATCAGCTCAGGCAAATACCGCAGTGCCAACCGTCGTCCCAACTCAGCCCGGACAAAACCACTGGCCTTCGCCAGCCCGTCGAACACCAGCCGCTCATCCTTATTCTGTTCCATGGTCGTCACAAAGACGCGCGCGATGCGAAGATCTTTGGTCAACTCCACATCGGTGACGGTGACCGAGCGCACACGCGGATCTTTGATCTTCCGCATCAGGATATCGGCCACTTCCATGCGGATCTGATCTGCCACACGATCGGCTCGGCTATACGTCGATTTGGACATGACGCCGCCTTAGAGCAACTCGATTCGCGAGCGCAGCAGTTGAATCGTGGGCACAGACTGAATCACGTTCACGGCTTGATCCAGCACCTGGTTCACGTGCGCAGACTCATTCGCCACGCAAGCCAACCCCAGAATCGCTTTCTGCCACAAATCCTGATCTCCGACTTCAGCGACCGACAGATTAAACTTGTCTCGCAACCGGGTCTTCAGGCTTTGCAGGACCTGCCGTTTGTCTTTCAGTGAATGCCCGTCCGGAATGAACAACTCAACCGTGCAAAGCCCGACGATCATGCCCGATGACTTTGCGGTGAGGTCCCACGGTTCGCCGGCTCAAGCTTTGCGGCAATCTTATCGACAGCGTACGCCTCGATAATATCCCCAGCCTTGAGGTCATTGAAGTTCTCAACCGTGATACCGCACTCATACCCCTGCTGCACTTCACGCACATCGTCCTTGAACCGTCGGAGCGAGCCCAGCTTGCCTTCATAGGCCACCACGCTGTCCCGAATCACGCGCACGCCGACGCTGGCCCGCGAGATGACGCCATCCACCACGTAACAGCCGGCCACCAGGCCGGCCTTGGGAATCGTGAACATCTGCCGCACCTCCGCTCGACCAAGGACACGCTCCTTGAGTGTGGGTTCGAGTAAGCCCTCCATCGCGGCGCGGATATCGTTGAGCGCATCGTAAATAATGCTGTATAGGCGCACATCGACGCCTTCGCGCTCGGCTAACGCCGACGCCTTCGGCTCCGGCCGGATATTGAACCCAATCACGATGGCCTTGGACGCGGCCGCCAAGAGAATGTCGGTTTCGGTAATCCCGCCCACACCGGTATGCATCACACGCAACTTGACTGCGCCAGCCGGCATTTTTTCCACCGCAGCAGCCAAGGCCTCGGCCGACCCCTGCACATCGGCCTTGATGACGATGGGTAACTCTTTGACATTCCCCTCTTGAATCTTGGCAAACAGATCGTCCAGGCTGACCTTCGCCGGCCCGGCCAGATCCGCCGCCCGCTGCTTCATGGCCCGCTCCTGCGCAATCTCGCGGGCAACTCGCTCATCTTTCACAATGGTGAATAAATCGCCGGCGGACGGCACACCCGGCAGACCGATCACCTCAACTGGGATCGAGGGTCCGGCCTCCGTTGCCTTGCTCCCCGTGTCGGTGATCAGCGCGCGAACGCGACCGCTGAAATTGCCGACCACAAATGCATCCCCGACATGGAGCGTCCCGCTCTGCACCAACACCGTCGCGATCGGTCCACGCCCGCGATCCAGCTTCGCCTCAATGACCAAGCCCTTCGCCATGCGTGACGGGTCCGCCTTCAGCTCCAACACTTCCGCCTGCAGGAGAATCATTTCCAACAACTGATCCAGGCCCGTCCGCTGCTTCGCGGACACCTCAACCATAATCGTGTCACCACCCCAGGGCTCAGGAACGAGTCCGTGCTCGGTCAGGGCATTCTTGACGCGATCGATATTGGCTCCCGGCTTGTCGACCTTATTGATGGCGACGATCAATGGCACTCCGGCAGCCTTGGCATGATGAATGGCTTCCACCGTCTGCGGCATGACGCCATCATCGGCGGCCACAACCAGAATCACGATGTCCGTGGCCTTCGCGCCCCTGGCGCGCATGGCCGTAAAGGCTTCGTGACCCGGAGTATCGAGGAAGGTCACCTGCTTGCCGCGGACCCCGACGATATAGGCGCCGATATGCTGCGTAATCCCTCCAGCCTCGCCTTCCGCCACCTTGGTCAGGCGAATCGCATCGAGCAAAGACGTTTTCCCGTGATCGACATGCCCCATGATCGTGACGACCGGTGGCCGCAAGACCGCATGTTCCTCACCCGACGATTGCGCAGCCTCTTCCAGCAACGCCTCGCCGACCTTTTCCGTCGACACTTCGACCCTGGTACCATACTCTTCGGCAATCAAGGAGGCCGCCTCGAGATTGATCGACTGGTTGAAGGTCACCATCTGCCCCATCTCCATCAGCTTCCGGACCACGTCCGCAGGCCGCTGACCGATGAGTTCCGCGAATTCCTTGACGCTCACTCCCGCGCTCAATTTCACGCTTTTCTTTCTCGGCTTGGTGACTTCCGTTGGCGAGGCATGGTGAATATGCTTGGATCGGTCTTCGCGCCGCTGCACCGGGATTGCCCGCAGATCTCCCCATCGAGTGGCGTCGTTCTTAAACTTGGCTTCATCTTCCTCACGGGTCCGCGGAGCCTTCTTGGCCTTTTTCAATTTTTCGCGCGCCGCGGCTTCGGCCTCCATGGCCTCGGTGGCCGCACTCTTCTTCTTCGCCGTCGCCAGCGCGTCAAGCGGAGGAGCCATGACCGGAGGCGCCTGAACCGGCTTCACCTGCGGTTCCTCTGACACTGTCACGACAGGCGGCTGGGCGACTGACTCATCGGCCGGGGTCGATTCAACCGAAACGGCTTCCGGCCCGTCCACACCAGCGCCGGCCACCGGCACTTCGGATCCGGCAGGAACGGTCGGCGCAAAGGCCGCCTCAGCCGCCGCCAGAGACGCCGCGACGTCCTCAGCACCCTCTTCTCTTTTTTTCTTAATGAGGATGCGCTTCTTATCAGGCTTCTGAGGCTCCTCGTGCGCGACCGCGTGCCCTCGCTCGTGAGACGCACCCGTCTCTTTTGACGAACGCACCACCTTTTTCGCCTCATGCCCGCCGGGCACCGCCTCACCGCTCCTCGCCTTCGAGGCCAGCTTCTCCAAGGCCAGGCGAACCGAATCGTCATCCAAGGCGCTGCTGTGGGACGCCACCGGAATGCCGAGCCGTTTCAGTTCAGGAATCAGCTCCCGATTTTCCATCCCCAGCTGCTTTGCTAATTCGTACACGCGCATACAGTACCGCTCAGCTCCACCCGCTTAAATAATTGCCATTCAGCCCGTGAATGTCGAGTCGCCTTATTCCGCCTGTTGCGCGGCAGCCCGCGCTTCATCCTGCTGGCGCTGCGCCTCGGTTTCTTCTGCCAGGGCTGCCTTGATATCCCGATCCCGCTCTGCCTTTTCCTTCTCGTATTCAGTCGCGCTGATGATGTCGATCTTCCAACCGGTCAGGCGCGCGGCCAATCGCACGTTTTGTCCGTTTTTCCCGATGGCCAGAGACAACTGCGAATCGGCCACCACGACCAGGGCCGACTTCTTTTCTTCGTCGATCCCGACCTTCTCGATCGTGGCCGGATTCAAGGCCTCGGCGATAAAGACCCGCGGATCCTGCGTCCACGTGATGATGTCGATCTTTTCCCCGCGCAACTCACGAACCACAGCCTGCACGCGCGACCCCTTGATGCCGACACAGGCCCCCACCGGATCGACAGCCTTGTCTCGCGACGAGACCGCAATTTTGGTGCGATCGCCTGGCTCACGCACGATCGACTTGATTTCAACGATCTTTTCGCCGACTTCCGGCACTTCGAGTTCGAACATCTTCGCCACAAACTGCGGATGGCTGCGAGAAAGAATGACCTGCACGTCCTTGGGGGTGCGACGCACCTCCAACAGCAGGGCCTTTACGCGATCTCCACGCCGATAGGTTTCACGCGGGATCTGCTCCTGGATGGGAAGAATCGCTTCGGTTTTGCCGAGATCGACCAGAAAATTCCGTCGCTCCATGCCGAGAATAATGCCGTTCACCAGATCGCCCTGCCTGGTCGAGTATTCCTTTTGAACCGCTTCCCACTCCGCCTCGCGCACCTTCTGGAAAATCACCTGTTTGGCTGTTTGAGCTGCGATGCGACCCAACTCATCCATCTCGATCAGGGAGCCGATCTCATCACCGACCTCCGCGCCTTCATCATATTCGCGCGCTTCCTTCAGCGAGATTTCCGCCTTCGGGTTGGCCACCGTATCGACAATGATTTTCTTTGAGACGACCGAAATTTCGCCGGTTTTCGGATCGATTTCTACTTGAATGTTTTCGGCTTGGCCGAATCGTTTCTTGGCAGCGGTTTGAAGGGCTGACTCGATCGCGCCAATGACCCTGGCCTTATCGATCCCTTTTTGACGGCCGATTTCATCGATGACGGCGATCAACTCTCGGTTCATAGCTCACACCTCATGGTTAACACATCACCCCGGCACCTGCTGCTACGAGAACTCCACCTTCCGCCGCGCCAGGGCGATTTGATCAAACTCAACTCGGATCGTCTCCGTGACTTTCTTCTGCGGGATGGTAAGGACCACTCCACGATCGTCCACTTCGACCACTATGCCCACCAGCCGCCACTGCGCCTGAATGGGCTCGCGCAATTTGAGCGTCACCGGCTTTCCAATCAGACGCCGATAGTCCGGCACACTCCGCAAGGGACGATCCAGTCCTGGCGACGAGATTTCAAGCGTATAGGCATGCGGAAACGGATCAATGACATCAAGCGCCGGACTCAACGAGCGATGCGCCTGCTCACAGTCCGTCAGCGTGATCCCTCCGGGCTTGTCGATGAAAACACGGATCACCGTCCTAGGCCCCTGACCGACACAGACGGCCTCGACCAACTCCAGCCCATGCGACTGCAAAATAGGAGCTGCGACTTCTTGAACACGGAGATTTAACGCCTCAGCGCGTTTCACCGACGGCTTCCCTGCCGAAACCACACCCGTGTCACTCATAGAAAAAGTTGCTCAAACAAAAAAGTGGGCCTTGGCCCACTTACAGCGCGAGACCTTACCATGCCATAGGAGTGAAAGCAAGGGGACGCTAGCCGACCAGCGCTTCCAAACGGCGGGACAACAGCCGAGAAATAGGCCCAGGCGATCCGGATCCGATCAGCTGTCCGTCGACACCCACGACCGGCAACACCTCCACCGTCGTGCCTGTCAGAAATACCTCCGATGCCGCGAGTAATTCTTCCCGAGTGACGAACGATTCCGCCACCGGGATACCCTCTTTGCGCGCCAACTCCAGGACGATCGCGCGCGTTACCCCGGACAGAATCCTGTGCCCTTCCGGCGCCGTCTGAACGGTGCCGTTCCGCACCACCATGACATTGCTGACCGAACCTTCCGTGACAACCCCCTCTCGGACCAAAATCGCCTCAAACACCCCCGCCTCCTTGGCCCGTTGCCGCGCCAGGACATTTGCCAGGAGGTTGACGCTCTTGATATCGCACCGCCCCCAACGAATATCTTCGACCGAGATGGCCTGGACCCCGGCAGTGCGAACGGAAACATCCAGCGGGTGAAGTTCTCGAAAGGTGAGGACGGTGGTCGGCGCGGACGAGGCAGGAAACGGATGGTCGCGGGGAGCCTGCCCGCGAGTGATCTGCAAATAAATTTTAGTTTCAGGAAATTGGCTCCGCTGAAGGCCTTCCTGAATCAAGGACACCCACTGAGCCCTCGTATACCCGCTCGACAGTTGCAGGGCCTGAGCGCTCCGCTCGAGCCGAGCCAAATGCGCGTCCAGGGCGAAGGGCTGCCGGCGATAGGTCCGAATGACTTCGTAGACCCCGTCGCCGAACTGAAAACCCCGATCCTCAATACTGACAACCGCGTCAGCCAGTGGACCGAAGCGGCCGTTCACACAGGCAATGTCAGGCATGCCCCAGTTCTCATCGCCTCCCGCCACGTTACGACACCGTCACATAGAAGATTTGCCGGTCCTCAGCAGTGAATTTCCACCCCATCCGCTTTTCAAACACCAACCGGTGAGTCCCGACGACCATCGGCTTGAACTCAAACGTACGCTGCCCCGCATCGACCGCATTGTTGCTGGCCGTGCGGAGAAAATCGTCCTCGACCAGGGGCATAGCGGTGGCGTCGTAGGTGGGAACCCATAACTCCCCACGCGTGCGGTCCTCCCACAGCCGAATGTGCACCGATGCCTCCACCCGAGCCTTGAGCGTCTTCGCACCCGGTTCCTGTTCAGTCCCGGTTGGCACTGCCTTGCTTAATGGACTCATAATATTCTCATGCTGCTCCGAGGCAATCACTCGCCCGGCTATACCTTGCGCCGCCCCCCGACAAACACCTGCCCATCCTCCACCCACACATCATAGCTACCGACACAGTAGCCTCCCCCGTCGGTCCCTTGCCCATTGCGAATATCAAACTTCAAGTCATGCCAGGGACAGGAAACAACATGTCCCTTCACGCGCCCCTTATTCAGGGGACCCCCCTCATGCGGACACTCATTATAAATGGCGTGAAAGTGCCCCTCGATATTAAATACCGCTATAGCCCGCTCCTTGACCGTGACAACCTTCACCTGGCCAGGGAGAATGTCCTCGACCTTGGCCACGCACTGAAACCCTTCCATAGACGGCTCCGATTCCTTACATGCGAAGCGTAAACTTGAGCTCCATCCCCGTCGTGATGCCCGCGCGCCGGATGGAGCCCGCCTCGGCCTCGATGAGGTAACGAACCGGCTCAGGGGGAGGCCCGTACAACGGACAGGGATCCTTCTCGCAGGGAGGCACCTGCTCCAGGAGCTGGACCACATGGTGGCTCTCATCGATCCACACCATATCGACGGCGATGCGAAACTGCCGAGTCTGAACGCGATGCAAACCCGTCGACTCAAAGATATAAAGCATCCCCGTATCGGCTGGCAATCCTTCTCGAAACGCCAAACCGAACAGCAATTTCTCAGGGGTACTGGCCACCTCCGTTTCCATCGTCTTTCCGTTGGGAAATTCCACGATGATGAGCTCGGACTCCTTCGGCCCCCCGAGAAACAAGATCACACTCACCAGTAAAATGAGCAAGAGCACGAACGTCACAATTTTCTTGCGACGCTGCTCCGACTCAGCCGCACTCACGCGCTTCACCATAACCAAATGCGGTCGAACATGGATGCATCCTCATGTGATCGCACACGCGCAGAGCCGCATGTACATTGGGCCCAAAGCCCCATGACTTTCCGAGTGCTAGGCCTTCTTCCCGAGTCTCACTCTGTTGACTTGCCGAAGAACGGCGGCATAGAATACGGACCTGTTTCGCCGCGAACTATGGTCGCGGCGGCACGAAATTGTCAACATCTTATCCGTCATTAAAGGAACTGAGAAGGAGGCACAGGCCATGGCGCTTCTGATCACCGATGAGTGTATTTCCTGCGGGGCATGCCTGCCAGAATGTCCCAACGAAGCGATCTTTGAAACCCGTAGCGACGCTGAAGGCAAGGGCAACCACGTCGGCGACGGTCAGGGAGTCGGTGACAACATTTATGTCATCACTCATGATCGTTGCACGGAATGCGTCGGGCACTTTGACGAGCCTCAGTGCGCGGCGGTCTGCCCGGTAGACAATTGCTGCATTGCCGATCCGACCTACCCCGAAACAACCGAGGTGTTGCTCGACAAGGCCAAGACCTTGAATCCGGATAAGGAAATTGATCCGGCCAAGGTGTGGAGCGGGGTTCGAAACTAGTCGGAATACGTCATTCTCCTATAGGTGACACCACGAAGGCTCCTCCGGGAGCCTTCGGCGTTTCTGCGCTGCAAAAGAGATCACTCCTTGGCTTTCACTGGCCGACAGCTGTAGACTTTAAGAGAGATGCGGCCTGCGCAGGCCATTCCCCTCTCTCCTGGCCTCGCTGCATCCCGCCCATTCGTCACCCTCTCAGCGGGAGGTGCTCATGACACGCGTAAGTCGCCTCATCCTATTCGCCAGCCTCGGCCTTAGCCTGCTCCCCCTCCAAACGATGGCGGACACCGGAGACATCGGAACCATCATAGAAAGCTTCGTAACGAAACAGTTCCCGGATGCAGCCAATCATTTCTGGATCGTCAATGACACACAATGGGACGGCGACGAAATGATCGTGGATATGAACGCAATAGTGACCGAGCGGCGGCAGGATGTCCCCACAGCAAGCCGTTTTTTGCTACTCATCGTAGACGGGAGACTCAGAGGCATTCAGAATATTCCTCTGGACGCCGAAGCCGAATGCCAAAAGGAGCAGGACGCCTAGGGAGGAAACATTTCCGCGATACCAATGGCGATGCGCTCGATACAACAACGCCCCATCTGCATCACTGCAGATGGGGCGTTGCACTATACGTATTTGAAACGTCGACTACTTGATCATCAAGATCTTGCCACCGACGTGGGCCGGGTGCAAATGGCAACGGTAGATAAGTGTATTCCCCTGCGTGGCATAGAACATATCACTCGTCGGAATACCGATATACTTCGTCTCACCGGGCTTCAGCACTACTTCAGCCTTCATGACAAATGGTGACCCAACATTGGTGGCGTCGGTCATCTGGAAGCCATGCTCACTGGTGGAGCTGTTCGTCACTTTCAACACGACCGGACGGCCCGGACGAACCTTAAAATCGATTACGGTGACCGGCGGATACCAGGCCTTCAAGCTACCGATTTCCACAGCGTACAATTCCGCATCCACGACCAATTCCTTAAACGGCTGACCGACGACAGAACCGGTATCCAAATCACCGATTTCGACACCGCCGGCTTGAAGCGCATATGCGCCTGATGCCCCAGCCACCAGCATGACCAGGCCGAAAAACACTGCTACCATCGTCTTACCCATGACCTACCTCCTTAAAGAGATTAAGAAGAGATGCGATTAGGTTGGTGAATAATGACCACCGCGCTCTGAACCATCTGCTAGATACTCCGCCCAGGAGCCTAGCCTCCACTACTCGAAAATGTCCTAAATAATAGGCTGATGAGGGACACCTTATAGCATAGGGATTAAAAAGGAAGCAAGAAAGTTCTTGGACGTGAAGCGGACCTAGTTGTCCACGAAATGTCTTACGGACCAAAGACTCGACAGGCTTCATTCCATTCATGATTTCATATGCTTATGGCAAAGCTTTTCCGTCAGGGGATATTTCTACCGCATGCGATCCGATCAGCAAATCGTAGGGCGTATAGTCGTCGGTCAAGGTCAGGCCCGGCGACCAGGGCTGGGTGCGTCGCGCCGCCAACAAGGCCGTCGCTTCGGGTGGCAGTCGCCGAGCTTCGACATGCGATTGAATACGCTTCACAACCTCGTCGTACGGCATGGTATCGATGGGACCCCCGCCGAAAAAAATCAAATTCTCCGCCGTGGTCTGATGTGCCCGCCATGGCCCCTTCACTCCGAACGATTGGATCGTGGGGAATGCCGTCTTCAAGGTCTGCACGACCGCACTCGCACGCTGCAGATCCCCCCCCTCACCGGATGAGGCAAGGTTGAGGGCCAGCACGCCGAGAGGATTAAGACGACTCCGGAGTTCTGAGAAAAACTCAACCGTCGTCAAATGAAAGGGGATGAGGTGCCGGGCAAAGGCGTCGACCCAGATGACGTCGTACTTCACCTGAGTGTCGCGTAAAAACACGCGGGCATCTTTGACAAAGACATGATGATTGGCGGGAGGATGGTACTCAAAATACTCCTGGGCCATACGCACGACGACCGGATCAAATTCGACCACATCCAATTCCAACTCCGGCCAGACCTGAGCCAGCCACTTGGCGAGCGATCCACCACCGTGCCCCAAAATGAGTCCGCGTTTGGGCTCCGGAGTCAACGCAACCGCTGCAACCATGAGTTGGCTATAGGGAAGAAAGAGGGTCGTAGGATCGGCCCGCCACATGACCGCATGCCAGGTACGGTCGAGAACAAGATAGCGAAATAGATCGTCGTCACGAACGCGCACCTGCTGATACGGGCTATCCTCCTGGTACACCAACCCGGCAACCGACGGCGCCTGCCCGAACAATTGCCAACTCAGAATGAGCAGACCGGCCAGCAACAGACCCATCACTCTTATGACCTTCCGACTCCCCTGCTGCAACCACAACAACCCCAACAACAGCTGGAGCACTCCCAATGAGGCGACAAGCGCCTGGGTACCCAGCCAAGAGAGAAGGAAAAACGCCGTACCCCAGGTCCCCGCCAGACTCCCGACCGTGGACAGAGCAATCATGCTGCCGGCGTGGCGGCCGATATACCCCATATCGACCACGGCCAACCGAAGCAATGCCGGCATGACGCCGCTCAATCCGAATGCCGGGGGGGCCAATAACACGCAGGCCGCAAGGCTGGGGCCCCACCGCGGGTCCTCGACAAGCTTGGCAACCTTAAAAATGGCAACCTGCCCCATCCAGGACATCAGCAACGTCCAGGCGCCGGAACCGAGCAGGAGCCAGGCCAGCACCGCCGCCACTCGATACCGATCCGACGCCCAGCCGCCGAACGCATACCCTGACGACATGGCCGCCAGGATGATCCCGATCAACGCCCCCCAGACGAACAGCGAATTCCCGAACACGGGGGCCAGCAAACGGCTTCCCAGAATTTCCAGTGCCATGACAATGGCCCCGGTGATGAGCGCCGTAATGAGTAGAAAGAGACGCGGGATGGGAGAGGCGGTGGTTCCCTGTTCCATCATCAACAGGAGACCGGGGATGGGCTTGACGCGAGACAATGACGTCCGAAGTGGAGGCACGCCATGTTACAACGTTCCCCAATTCTTGAAATAGCGAAGCAGATCGCGCACCGAAATCATCCCCACGACACGGCCCTCTTCCGTAATCACGAGGTGACGGATTCCTCGCTCAGCCATCACGTCGCTCGCCTCATGCGCGGATTGGGCGATATCGATCGTCATGACCGGCGTACTCATGACGGAGCGAGCGATGACCTGTTCCGCAGCTGCCCCGCTGGCCATCGCCTTGCGGACGAGGTCAGCCTCACTGACGATACCCACGTAGTCACCCTGGTCGGCGACCAGCATGGCCCCGACGCGGGCGTCGCGCAGTTGCCTGGCTACAGCCAACAACGTATCGTCGGGATGCACGGTCCTGGTGATGGGACGCATCATCATCGCCAACGGTCGTTGGATGGGCCCGCCTGAACCTGCCATTTTCCGGCGTCTCCTTCGAAGAGGGCCGAATTCTACTGGAAGTGCGCAGCAATCTGCAATTCACCCATCTTCGTCTCTCGTCTCCGTCTCTCGTCAAAAACCTGCCTTATGTTTGCGCACGTTCGTACGCGTTGCTATACTACCGATTCTACACACGTACGTACCCACAGTTTCGACGGCTTATCTTCAGGAGGAGATGCTTCCATGCATATCAGTGTGATTGGAACGGGCTATGTCGGCTTAGTCACCGGTGCCTGCTTCGCGGAATTCGGCGTGAACGTCACCTGCATGGACACGGACGCGCGCCGCATCGCCAGACTCGAGAAGGGTGAAGTCCCGTTTTTCGAACCCGGTATCACCGAACTCGTCGCCAAAGGCATCAAAGAAGACCGCCTTCATTTCACCACTGATGTCGCCAAGGCCGTCGACAAAGCGCTGGCCATCTTCATTGCCGTCGGCACGCCCCCGAAATCGGACGGCTCAGCCGATCTGTCCTATGTCGAAGAAGTGGGCCGCGGAATCGCCAAAAACATGACCGGCTACAAGGTCATCGTCACGAAGTCCACCGTCCCTGTCGGCACCGGCGAAAAATTGCGTGAAGTCATCAAGGCCAACCAAACCGGCCGCTTCCGTTTCGACATCGTCTCCAATCCGGAGTTTCTCCGCGAAGGATCCGCCATTGAAGACTTTATGCGTCCCAACCGCGTCGTGATCGGCGCGGACAGCGAGCAAGCGGTCGCGATCATGAAAGACCTCTATCGTCCGCTGTACCTGCTGGAAACCCCGATTGTCGTGACCGACATTCCGACGGCGGAAATGATCAAGTACGCCTCCAATGCATTTCTTGCCGTCAAGATTTCCTTCATCAACGAAATCGCCACGGTCTGCGAAAAGGTGGGCGCCGACGTGCAGATGGTCTCCAAAGGAATGGGTCTCGACAATCGCATTGGGAACAAATTTTTGCACGCGGGGCCGGGATTCGGAGGCTCGTGCTTCCCGAAGGACTTGGCTGCACTCGTGCAGACCGGCGAGCGCGTGGGGTACCCGTTCCAGATCGCAGGGGCCGCGGCCAAGGTGAACTGCGAACAACATCTGCGGATGGTCGAGAAGGTGAAAGATGCCTGCGACGGCGTGAAGGGAAAAACGCTCGGCGTGTTGGGCCTGTCGTTCAAACCCAACACCAATGATATGCGGGAAGCCCCGTCACTGACCATCTTGAGCGAACTGATGAAGGAAGGGGCGACGATTCGCGCCTACGACCCGGCCTCGATGGAAGAGTCGACGAAACTTTTGCCGGGGATGGTGCCCTGCCAGGACACCTACGACGTCGCAGAAGGAGCCGACGGCTTGATCATCATGACCGAGTGGAACCAGTTCAGGAATCTGGATTTCGATCGGCTGAAGAAATCCATGCGGCAACCACTCCTGCTGGATCTCCGTAATACCTATGAATCAGACCGCGTGGTCGGCTTCGGATTCCGCCACGTCTCGGTCGGTCGTCCCACCAAGGATCCGGCCGCCTAACCGGCGGCCGGACGGCTCACACTAACTGAGCAGCTTTGCGGGCTCGGCCTGAGCACCCTCTTTGGCCTTCGGCTTATAGCCCATCCGATCGAGCACCTTCATGATTCTGGTTTTCAGCCGATCATCGGCATCTGCCAGGGCTATAGCGAGGGGCTCGACGGCCGGCTTGCCGATCTTCCGGATAATTTCCGTCGCCGACTGGCGCACGTCGTCTTCTTCAGAAGCCAACAACGGTACGAGTGACGCGACGGCGGTCCCGCCGATCTTGATCAAAGAATCATAGGCTCGCTGCCGCACATCGCCCACCTCGTCGGTCAGGGCCTCGACGAGCGGCAGAACGGCTCGCGGATCTTTCAACTCACCCAGCACTTCCGCCGCATATTTGCGATTGAGCCAATGGGAATCCTTGAGGTCGATCAACATGGCATCGGCTTTGGCCGCATTCGGGTCTTTCGCCCGGATCCGGAAACTCTTCGCAATGCGCTTGCCGCCTTCTTCAACCACACGGATCGTCGCCCCATCGCCGGGCTTGATCTTGAGGAAATCTTCCAGGGCCTCATCGCCGACATCCAACACGACGGTCTTTCCGTCGTACGCAAGCAGCTCCACCTCCAACTGCTTGGCTTCGGGATTGACGGCTACCACGCGTTCCGTCACCAGGTTGAACCCGTCCTTTTTGGTCCCGCCCTTTGGTCCGATCTGAATCAGTTTTACCGGTGCTTCTTCTGCCATAGTAGAGTTCCTTTATCGGGTTATGACGAGGTCGCCTGTTTCCATCCCAAACTCGCAAGGACACCTTCGACGGTCTCCTGCACCATCGTGTTTTCGTCTTCCAAGAGGGGAAGCAGCGGTTCAATGGCCTGCTTCGCCCCCAAGCGCGCCAACGATTCGGCGGCATTCCGTCGCACGAGCCAGTCCTCATCCTGGAGCGACTGGATCAATGCATCGGCGCTGCGTGGATCACCGATCTTGCCGAGTGCTTCCGCGGCATGGCGCCGCACCATCCAATTGGGGCCCAATAGTCCGCCGATCAGCGCATCGACGGCCCTGGTATCACCGATTTTTTTCAAGACCCTCGCGACATCCTCTCGCACCGTCCCGTCGCCGAGTGCCTCGATCAATCCCGGCGTCGCGCGGGAGTCGCCGATCCGTTCCAGAGCCCAGACGGCCGCCGTCCGGACGGCTCCGTCCTTATCTTTCAAGGCCACCATGAGGGGATCCACCGCACGCGGATCGCGGAAACGCCCCAGTGCATTCGCCGCCTGCTCGCGAATCGCCCACTCATCGTCGGTCAGCGCCTCCAGCATCTGGTCGAACGCCACGGGCCCGATCCGCACCACGGCCGTCGCGGCCGCTTCACGAATCACCACGTCTTCATCGGCCATCAGGCCGATCAGCTGCGGAACGGCCTCAATGCCCATCTGCCCGAGACTCGCCATCGCATGGTCCCGCAACGCTTCGTTGTCATCGCGTAGCGCGGAGATTAATTGTGCAATTCGCTCGGCATCACTCATGATCGTCCGACTCCTCCTGTCCGACCGGCTGTTCGCCTTCCAGCGCTGCAAGTTTGTCCGCGATGAGGCCCGCGCTATACGACACAATGCCGTCCCGGTCGGTCCGCAACCGGTTGAACAGCTCGTTATACGGGCGCAAGACCTCGACGTCCTTGATTTTTGCCAAAGCCTCGATCGCCATCACCCGCAAGGGCCTGATCGGAATCGCCTCAATGTACAATTGTGCCGGACGCGGGTCTCCAATGAGCCCCAGCGACTTCACGGCATACTCTTTGACTCCGGTATCCTTGTCCAACTGAAGCCGCTTCATCAACGGCTCGACCGCACGCACATCCCCGATTTTCCCCAGCAAGTCCGCAGCCGCTTCACGCACCACCCAATCGTCATCCTCCAAGTACTCGATCAAAATCTCGACCGAGGGTCGCCCGATCCCCAGCAGATCCATGACCGTGGACATACGGGCTTCTTCTCGCTCGCTCGCCCCCTCCACGTCACGCAAGGCATTAAACGTCGCATCGATCCGGTCCCGAATCGCCCCCAGCTTCTTCAGCGTGCGCACAGCGGTGTCGCGAACCGCGGGAGACGACATAGCATCGATCAAACCGTCTGCCGAGCGCGGATCCAGCAAGTGTTCGAGGATCGTCGCCGCGGTCGTCTGCGCTTCAACCTCCGGATGAGTCAACATCTCGCACAGGGGAGTGATTGCGTTGGGAATCACACCCAGGAGCTGACGGACCCGGTTCCGCACATCCTCATCCGGAGACTCGTGAAGATTGCGCACCAGACCCGCGGCAGTCTCGTCGTCCAGATTGCCGGCCATCTGTTCGAGAGCTGAAAAAGCGGCTTGCCGGACGGCCTCCTCGGAATCCCGAAGCAACCCGACCAAAGAAAGCCCGGCTGCCGGATCCTTGATCCGCGACAACATCGCCGCCGCTTCAACGCGGAGAGCAACATCGCCCGATTCCAAGGCCTGCGTCAACGCCTGCACCGCCCGAGGCCCACCGGCCAAACAGGCCGCTGTGGCCCGCATACGCCGCCACTCTTCCTCGTGGGTCAGCTCAGAAACGAGTGTATCGATACTTTCTTTAGACATGTGTTCGTTGGCGAGTGCGAAGTTTTCTGATTCGGTGCGTGCCAGAGACGAAGATCCGCCGTGGCTACCTCACCACATCACGAACTAATACCCTGTCAAACCCGTCCCGGACGCCAGCCGACAGCCGTCAACGTCTCTCGAACGTGATACCGAATATTCTCGTCTTGTTCCTTTGCCAGCATCGGGAGCAGGGACGGAATCACCGCCGGGCCGAACTTGGCCAAAGCCGCAGCCGCCTCAGACCGGGTAATGGTATTCCGCAAGGCCACGATCAGAGACGGAATAGCCACGCCGTCGGCGATCATCCCCAACGCGCGAGCCGCCATCCCCATGGTCGCCATCTCGTCCGTCCACCCGTCGGCACAAGGGGTGGCCGTATCGCGAGGCTCGCCCAGTGGTACCCCCTCCACAACCCGCCGAAGAAGAGGCACGGCACGAGGGTCACCGATATGGCCGAGCGCCTCGACGGCGAGCAGCCGCAACCCCGGCTCCTTCATCACCGTCACCAGATAATCGACCGCCCGCGCATCCCGGATCGCACCCAAGGCCCGCACGACATCTTCGCGAATCGCCGAGTCCCGCTCATTGAACAGGGCGCGCAGCAACGGATCGACAGAATCCGGAGACTTCAGCTTACCCAACGCCTCCACGGCATGGAGGCGGACCAACCAGTCATCGTGTTCCAGGGCTTGGATCAACCCCAACACCGCGGCGGCGCCGATGGCGGCCAGCGCGCTGGAGGCCTCCTCGCGAACCGCCTTGACCTTGTCCTGCAAGAGCGGCATCAAGGCAGCGACGGCTTCCGGATCGCCGATCCGTCCCAGCCCCTTCGCGGCGTGCATGCGCACGATCCAATCGCGACTGCCCAGGGCCTCGACCAGCGGGCGGAAGACCCGCGCATCGGCAATCGAAGCCAAAATGGCCGAAGCCGCTTCCTGCACCTGCAAGGCCGGATCGGCCAAACAACCGGCCAGAGCGGGAACCGATGCTGACCCGAGTGCGGAGAGCGACCCGATCGCCGCCTCACGGACAGCCCGATCGGTATCACGGAGCAACTTCGTCAGCGGCAGAACTGCCCGGGCGTCGTTGAGCGCACCCAGCAAGGTCGCAGCCTCTTCTCGAATCGCCCAATCTTCGTCCGACAGCGCTGCGATCTGTTCACTGACAGTGTCGGCCATGGTACCTCGGCCTCTGGTGAGGCCATCGACCTTAACACAGGATTTTTTGAGGGGTCAACGCAGGGTCGGCCGTGCGACCTGGCATCGAACCGTCCCCGCGCATCTGGTCTAAACAGAGGAGAGTAGCCGGTAGGAGCGCCGGAGATGCTCATCCCCGGGAACGGACCCGGGGGGAGGAAGCCGGTGATTACCGCACCGATCCTTTCGCAAAATCTCCGCTCGGACCGAACCGTCCGATGTCGCCCAGCGGGCGGTCGACACGAAGATTGTCGGCCTGACTGGAGTCCACCGACGTCTCTTCATCCGGAGGCGTCCACCCAAGATGCTCCAACGTTTCAACCACGAGTAGCCGCAGGGAATCTTTGGCCGTCAGCCGCACGGAGGCGTAGGACAGGACGCGTTCGCCCTCGGCTTCAACTTCCGAAGCCTTGGGATCGTAGAGAAAGGAGATGAGCGGCTCAATAGCCGAGTCACCGATCAGCACCAGCGCCGCCGCCGCTTTCTCACGTAAGACCCCGTCCTTCAACAGCATGATCAGATCGGGAATCACGCGCGGATCGCGGAAGTGACCGAGCGCCGTGGCCGCTGCCTCCTTGATAAAGGCGTCTTCACTGACGATGCACCCGGGTGTCGGAGTGCCATCCTGACGCACACCTTTTCCCTTGAGCGCAGCCAAGACGGCAGGAAGGGCTCGAGGATCGCCGATCATACCCAACGAGGCGATGGCATGGCGCTTCACCGCACCGTCTTTCATCGCTTCCAGCAATCCATCGATGGCACGAGGATCGCCGATCATGCCCAATGCTATCGTGGCATCTTCACGCACAGCCCGATCGGGATCTTTCAGCGCCTCGATCAAGGCATCGACGACACGTGGCTCGCTCACCCAACTCCGGCCGATTTGATAGTCCGTCGTCATGCCTCCCAATGCGCGAGCCGCATGACAACGCACGACGAAATCTTTGTCCTTCAACGTCTCGAGCAACAAATCGACGGAGGGCTGTCCGATCGCCACCAGGGCAATACCGGCGGTTTCACGGACGATCTTGGATGAATCACGGAATAATTTCACCAGCGGGGGGACGGCTTTCGGATCGCCGATTTCTCCCAGCGCTTCCGCGGCGGCACTCTTCACGGCACCGTCGCGATCCCGGCAGGCAAATATCAACGCATCGACGGCGCGCGAGTCACGGAGATCCCCGCAGGCTTTGGCCGCATGCTCCCGAACCCGCCACCGCTCATCCTTCATCGCCGCAAGGAGCCGATCTATCTGGCCCGTGCCGAGCGACACGACGGCCGACACCGCTTCGTTGCGGACTTCCATGATCGGATCGTTGAAGAGCACGATCAACGCTTCGATCGCCTTCGGGCCGCCGATCTTGGCCACGCCCCAGCCGGCACGAGTCCGCACCGACCAAAACTCATCGCCGCAGGCGCCGATCAGCGCATCCAGCGTGGCCGGGTTCGCTAACTCGGCGAGGGCTTTCGCCGCCTCTTCACGCGTGGCGTCGTCCGCATCTTCGAGGGAATCCAGCAGATCATCGAGTGCCTGTGCCATCACCCACCTCACTATTCCCATAATAGGCATCACGTTGACCGCCATGAGGATAGGTGCGCTTGCACCGTATCACCAGGGTCTGAGTCCCGCGGCCCTCCACACATTGATCGAGTGACTTGGAGTATTCCAGTTTCCCGTCCAAACTCACCGTGAAGGGAAAGTCGAAGGTAAAACTGATGAACTTGTATGGTCCCGGCTTGAGCTTCAACTCGCGCGTTTCCGTCGTCCGGTAGGCATCCGAGGTCTCCGGGTCCAAGACCCACAGCGGCGGCGTCACACCAGGAACCTGCCACCAGGATTGCGGCACCAACGGAGTCGGATCGATGGTAATCGGATGCTCTTTTCCATAGGCAGGGGGAGGACCGGCCGCCAAGAGCCGTCCCGATTGTCCGACGAGCACCACGCAGGTCAGCGCAACGATCCAGAAGCACACCTGCCGTCCGGCGAATCCTCTGTGCGATGATGAACGCATCGGTCCTCTATTGCAGGAGTGGGCTGACGGGAGCCGCGGCGAACGCGGTCTTGAAGATTTCTTCGACCGGGTGGCTCTCCCATTCGGTATAGGTCGTGAGGCCGAGCGCGCGCATCACTGTCGCGCCCGTATCGATTATCGACATCGGCTGGCGAATCGTATGCCCGGCCTTGATACCGACGCCGGAGGCAATCCATGGCACCACCGGAACATTGCTCGCCTGCTCACCCGAGACTTCACCGGCCGAGAATTGCGTCTCTCCGAATGCGCTCAGTGAGGTGGCGAACACCGTGGTCCGCTTGATCAAACCATGTTCCCGGTATAAATCGAGCACCGTCCCCATCGCTTTATCAACAGTCTTCAGCGCATCTTTGTAGGCAACCGATTTCCATCCCTGCGTCTCTCCGACACGCCCGGGAGCCGGCAGATGGACCACCAGAAGATGCGGCAAGGCTGGAATGGCATGACCGTACCCGGAACCACTCGTCGCCTTCTTGAAATAATCACGCACGTAGCCGACGAGACGATCAGGGTTACATTCGGCCCGGAGCGGCCCACACATTTGATAATCCGTATAAGGCTCCGGCTTCGCGAGTTGATACAACGACTCGTCCATATAGAAAATGGCACTGTCCCGTCCGCCGCTCAGGTCTAGATAATCAAACACCGTCGGCGCGCGGGGATAGCCCCGACTGAATTCAAAGACGTTCCACGTGATCCCATGTTTGGCGACCGGCATGCCCGTCACGAGCGATGCCATCGTCGGCAACCGGCGCGCAGGGGCGACTGCGGTGGCGGACCAGGTCACGGCCCCGTCCTTCACAAGGGACGACAACACCGGCATCGCACCACTCTTGAGCGATTCCTGGCCAAGCCCTTCCAACACGAAGAGAATCACATGTTCCGTGACGCCTGCCTGAGCGGGAGTGGCCACTTCGCCCCCACCGCGTGCCGCAAAGGCAACGGATTGGGACGAGGGCGCCACGAGTGCCAGCCCCAGACCGACAACCATGCAGAGGGCCGCCGTGACTGTCATACTGCTGCGGATACGACTCATAACCTGCCCCACCATACGATCTTTTGAGAAGCGAAGAGAAAGTACCTTAGCATGCTGTTTTCCGCGAAGGCAAGGCGCGAACCCCGCCTCTCATAGCGTCGAAGCGGGATCGATGGTATCCTGATCCGATCGGAACAACTCGCTCGACAACCACACTCAGTCAGACGCTCCGCGGTGGTGAGGCAATGCCCCAAAACCGGTTCGACAGCGGCCTCCGCTTCATCCCCCACACGTCCCCGCGGGCTCAATCGATCCACCTTTTTATCGGTCTGCTCACTATCGCCCTGTCCCTACGCCTCACCTGCCCGAGTCCAAGTCAAGCTGAGGTTCGAGTCGTCACCGGAACGGGCGAACATCGAATGAACGATCACGAAACCAAAACGGATGGGATCAGACTCGCCACCGAGCAGGCTAAGAAGCAGGCGTTGGAGCAGGTCGCCTCGTATCTGGAAAGCGTCACGGTCGTGCGGGATCTGGATGTCACTCTGGATGACATCCGCAGTTACACCGCCGGAATGGTGCTGGTCCTCGATCAACAAGTGACGACCACGTTGGATGGAGACTTCGTGGTGGTCCGCGTCGAGCTGACGGCACAGGTGGACACCGACGAAGTCGCCGGGGCCATTGCCGCCCTACGGCAGAACGAGGACGCGCGGGAGCAGTTGCTGGCGCTCAGACGGGATGTGGAATCGTTGCAACAGGAACTCGACGCAGCCAACGACACCCTCGCCGCAGCCACCTCGCCCGAACAGGTCCAACAACTGAGTCATGACCGGAACGAACTGCTCAACCGCGCGGAGTCCGATGCGATGGTCGCGCAAGCCTGGACCGACTGGGTGTTACTCGCTCCGTTCGCACAACCCTCTCCATCGGCCGGCCTCGCGCAAATTTACGCTCTACTTGGGTTGGCGAGTCGGCTGAACCCCGACAATCCCCACCTGGCCATCGCGCAGCAGACCCTGGGAACGAAAGCGCCCCCGGCGCCGCCCCAGCCTCGCAAACCGCCCGTGCCGCATACCGTTCCCTTTTTGCCTGGCTACATAGTCGAACCGGCTCAACCCGATGCAACTCCACCCGACCAGTCCAGGCCATTCTCATCGCAAGGGAGGCACGGGACGATGCCGACCTATCGACAAGTCGCACCGCCAAACGGCCGACCGACAGCGCGGACACTCCATACACACCGACCAGAAGGCGACCGAGTCGCTCCTGCTGCGGAACAACCATCGACCGGTGCCCCTCGCGGGACCCCGCCCGCCATCATCTACCAGGTGCCGAAGAAACCGGTGCCCGTCCCAGCATCCCCCTCGCAACAGATCCCCGGAAACGGAACTCACCAGGGAGGTAGGCAATAATGTCGCTGACGGCTGGACCCATTAGAAAAGGATGGTGGCCTCTCTGCGCACTGCTGATCGCATCGCCGGCACTAGCTGCAGACCTGACGGCACCGGCTGTGCGCGACCATGCCGACCAAACCTTCAATCACCTCCAAACACGAGAGCGCGCGGAGTCGCAAACCAGCGCCGGCCATGCCACGCCCACACAGGCGACATCCAGCTCAGAGGAGTTGCTGACCGGCCAGGGACAGGGCGACCTGAGCAAAGGGAAACTCGTCTGTCAGCGGGTCTCCGAACTGGCAGCCAGGGCCGACATTGCCAAACAAATCCGCGTGCTGGTGAAGGAACATGCCACCGATCGCCTGCGGGAACGCACCGGTCGGGAGGCCGAGCAGGACATCGAAGTCGTGCGGGAGGAAATCGTTCAGGAATATTTGCAGGGCGTCCGGATCGTCGAACGCCGCACCGATGAAGCAGCCAAGACCTGCTCAGCGACGGCGGTCATGCCCAAGCCCCGAGCACCTGCACCCGCATCCACGGAATCGAACGGCCACGAATCGGCAGCACATCGCTGAACCACCTTCCAGGTCGAATCCGCAGCTCCTCCATTGAACTTCGCGCTCCGTTTCGGGTAAGACAATCTTCCCATGCCTATCGAAAACAATTTTCAGCACGACGAGCTCTCCCGCAAAAATCCCGGCGACCGGCTGACCTACGCGGACTGGACCACGCCGCCCGACGCCGACTCTCCTGCCTGGCAAGACGCGATGAGCCAGCTCGGCCAGAAGCTGTCACAAGCCGGTGTACGGCTGATCATGTTTCTGCATGGCGCCATCCCCGGCACCGATGTCTTCGGCCTAGGACGGCTCGATGAAGTGGGCGGGCTCAAGCGGGGCTATTCACGCGGCATCTCAGGTTTGGATTCGCTTCTTTCGTTCATGCGGGAAGGCACGAACGGCATCACTCCGCTGCCGGGTGGCATGAAACCGCCACTGGCCAACGATGACGCCACGAAGGCCCTGCTCGACAGTCAGATCGGCGACGCGGGAAACTTTACGACCACCACGGTCGAACAATGCCGGAAAGCCTTGAATCAGAAACTGACCACACCCATCACCTGCACCCGGGAGCTCTGGTCCAGCGAACACCATCATCTCGGCCGCGCCCTGGCCGCTTGCCGGTTGTTGGACCGCCTACGCGTCCTCGTCGTCGAACAGCACCTGGGCGCCGGCAATCGTATCCTGATTCAAGCCCATGGCCAGGCCGGTCTCGTCCTTGCGCTGGCCTCCAATCTCCTCTGCCCTTCGCCGATCACGGGACGGAAGACCCTCTTCGATCTTCTCCTCGCCGCGAATCCACAAGGACCGGATGCGCAGGCCATTCAGCGCATCGATCCACTATTGACCAATGGCACCTTACTCAATGGCGTAGCGCTCGATATCGTCACCTTCGGCACACCGGTGCGGTACGGTTGGGATCCGTCCGGCATCGGCAAGCTGCTCCACGTCGTGAACCATCGCAATCTGCGCACCGATGGAAAAACCTGGCTCTCCAAAATGGACTTGCCGCAGATCACCGTCGAGATGCCGATCGCCTGGGGCGGCGACTACGTGCAGGAACTGGCCGTGGCCGGAAGCGATGCCTTGCCCGCTGAGAACGCCAAAACCGCCAATAAAGCCGTCTGGGAATTACTGGAGCCCTACGATGGGTTCGAACGCTGGGTGGAATGCGCGCGCCGCGCCGGACGTTTCCCGAACGAAGGCCAGTGCCTGCTGGTTGATTACAAAGACTGCACCAGCTCAACCAATGTCCGCGACCACTACTACGGCCACGCCGCCTACACGCGCACGAACGCGATGCTCTTCAACTTCAATCAGATCGTCACTCGGCTGTATGCATAAGCCTGACCACTGACCCCGTCAGGGTTTGTTGATCTCCCATCAATGTCCGATGCACTCCTTCTCCGAGAGGGAGAACCCTGGCAGCGCGCGCCTTCCCGCTTGCTCCCGACCGAGTCGTCAAGTAGACTCTCCTTCAGAATCCGTCTTTGCTCGGAGCCTCGGTTATGTCACCATCACCCCCATCCCCAGACCACGTACGTATTGCCGACAATTTGCGCCGCACGGTCGAACTGACGGAGTTGGGGCTGGCCTTGCGCCGAGCCATCATCGAGCAACGGGATGGACCGGGCGAGGGAATCGCGCAGGTCATGCACGAAATTAGACTGGCCAAAGAGCAGGCATGGCGGCAAAGCCAATCCTAGTCCAAGCGTTCTCCGACCTCATTACCGATTTCAACCGACGCGGCGTGACCTATGCGCTTGCCGGAGGCTGGGCCTACAGCGCCTTGGTGGAGCCTCGAGCCACGACGGACATCGACCTCCTTCTTCTGCTGGATCCGCCTTCACGCGAACAGATACAGGCGCTCGTCTCATCCCTCTTCGACTCCACCATCATCCATCCGAGCCCTATGGTCTTTCAGGGGATCTCGATTTGGCGAATTGTGGGAATCCGCTCCGGACAGGAAGTCGTGATCGATTTCCTCCTGGCAGACTCGGCCTATCTTCGAACCGCATTGGAGAGGAGACAGACGGTCCCATTTGGCACGCTCCAAATCCCTATGCTGTCGATCGAGGATCTCGTCATCCTCAAGATGGTGGCGGGACGACTCCAGGATCGCGCTGACTTGGAGAAGATCCGCGCACGGCAGAGCGACTTGCACATCGACTGGGCGTACGTCGATCAGTGGAAAACTACGCTCGGACTCGTTGACCGTTAGGTCTTTCGACCCTGCTGAATTGAGTGGTGAGAATCTGCAAGGTCGGCCGGTGTCCGATCAAGAGATGGAGGGGTTGTGTACTTGATGTATAGGGAGTTGCCAGAGGTGGAATAGTCGCACATGTTTATGGTTTCGGATTTTCGAGCTCATCAAACACAATAACCCGTTCAAACTTGCCGTCACCATCTTCATCGATCTCCTCACGCACCTTCGCATCTAACTTGTAATACACGCGTTTTTTGACTCCACCTGTGGTTCGATCAATAAATTCAACAGAATCAAGTCTTCCCAGTGCATTGTATTCAATTAGGTCCGGCCGTCCGGCCCGATCGCGGTCGATTTCCCTACGAATGACTTCACCAACTTGGTTGTAGAAAAGCGCCGTCTCGAAATACCCATCAAAATCATTATCTAACTTGGCAGCCCATGGAAATTGCCCCCTATACTCATAGACAACGTCGTCCTTGCCGTCCGCGTTCCGATCATAGGCTGTGCTTGTCATTGAAGAATACCGCCACAGCCAATACATACACAGTGTGGCGACAACTCCGAGACAGACCCCGAGCAAAACACCAAATCCGAACGAGGCCCCTGAAGGCGACGCCTCTGACTGAATCGCAACTTTTTGAGATCCTTCCACCCCCTTCTCCGCACCACACTTCCAACAAGTGACAAATTCCGTCGTATGACACTCGCCGCATACTGCACATGTCCAATCGGGCCCCGGTGTGGCCGTTGAAGGCTGCCCAGCAAGCAACTCTTTTCCGATGTCATAGTCCTGATCGTTGAGCACCCAGAGTTCTGGGAACACTTCGACAAACGGAACCGATCCGGCCAGTGATGAACTCTGTTGATTCCTCACCATACAGGCAATGCCCGCACCTTCAAGCAAATCTTTCAGTGATTCGACCTCGACCAGCGATTGGGAGACATGGAGTTTCTTCATCAGTCACCCACGCATGAGAGGAACAATCGCACGACGGCTCTGCGCCATGACATTTTTGGCACAGAGCCAGGAGAGATACGGTTCTCTAGGAAAACACAAATGATGGCCCTCATCTCAGTACGGCATCTCGTCGTCGTCAAACCCGAAATGATGCCCGATCTCGTGCACGACTTCTTTCTTGGTGCGACAGAGTCGGAGAATCGGGCCGCGGTAGATGGAGACTCTCGTAAGCGCTCCCAAACAGATTGTGGGAAGAACGCCGAATCCCGACTTTATGCGTGACTGGCATACCAGAGCTAGTGCCTACCGACCCCTCCATGGTCTGGGTTTTATTCTCGAAAGGCTGCGTGCGTCATGAACTACAGCGAGAACCTGAATGTTACTCTTCCTGACGCGATAAATCAGGCGATAGCCCTCCACCAATAATTCACGGATTCTTGGATCGCTAGATTCAGGCACACGACGCCCACTGGCCGGGAATGGGGCAAGTTGTTCGACGGATACGATGAGACGGTCTATCAAGGCCCGGGCATACTCGGGAGAGTCTCGAGCAACGTAATCCCGAATATTTTCCAAGTCTGCAACGGCGGGATCGGTCCATTCAAGTCGGATCATCTTTACAGGAATCGCTTTTTCACATCCTCATGACGCATGACCTTGCCCTCATCGGCAGCCACCACACCGGCCTCGATTTTTTTCCGGACATAGATCTCATACATGATGTCATCCCACGTCGCCTTCTCCGGCAGACTCTTGATCATCTGAAGGGCCTGTTTCTTGGTCGTCGGCATACCACTCGCTCCCTACTAAAAGGTTCTGATTCGAGTCTATGCGCAGCCTTTTTAGCTGTCAAGGAAATGACCTGTGACGGCATATCCCAGTTACTTCTTGATCGATTCTACCTTCCAATGGTCACAAAAGATCTTGCAGGATGGTCAAAAAGGCTGTCCGGCAAGGCCGCAGGAAGCGCGACGACTGAGGCGTACACGTGGGTACGTCGCAGGGAGGCGTGCGACCGAGAAAGCCGCCGCGGAGAAGCGCATCTTGGTGCGCTGGGGTCGGGCGGGTAAGATTGACGCCTTTTTCACCATCCTGCTAGTAGGGCATCTCGTCGTCGTCAAACCCGAAATGATGCCCGATCTCGTGCACGACCGTGTCGCGCACTTCCTGCACCACTTCTTTCCTGGTGTGGCAAAGTCGGAGGATCGGCCCGCGATAGATAGAGATTTTGGCCGGCAGTTGTCCGCCTGCCTGGAAGAATGATTCTTTGTCGAGAGAAAGACCTTGATAGAGACCGAGGAGATCTTCGTCTTCCTCCATTTCAAGATCGGCGAGGACCTCGGGTGAGGGCTCTTCTTCCACCACGACGGCGACGTTGGTGATGAGTTTGGCGTATTCGTCCGGCAGGCCGTCCAGCGCTTCCTGCACTAACGCCTGGAACTCCGGTTCGGGTATGGTCAAGGTACGCTTTCGCGGCGGCATAGGCTGAACCGTATCGACTTACGCTCTGCACAACACCCGCTTTAGTTCAGGATGTTCACACAGGCTGTCCGGCAAGGCCGCAGGGAGGCGTGCGACTGAGAACGCCGCTGGCAGCCTGTTTCAACATCCGGCTAGGGATGGGCGACTCGCCAGTTACAGCCCACCCCCAGATCCACCTTGAGCGGAACCGACAAGCCCAACGCCGCGCCGGTGGCTTCCATTTCCGCTTTTACAAGCTGCTTCGCCTGTTCCAATTCCTGATCCGGCACCTCGAAAATCAACTCGTCATGGACTTGAAGGATCATCTTGCAGCGAGGCAATTCGTTCTGGAGGCGTTGATGGACCTTGATCATCGCGACCTTGATCAGATCGGCGGCCGATCCTTGAATCGGACTATTGACCGCCATGCGCTCGCCGACGCCGCGCTGCGATGGATCGCCGCTCTGCAATTCAGGAATCGGGCGGCGGCGGCCGAGGATCGTGGTCGTATAACCCTTGGTCTTGCCGTCGTCGATATTGCGGTCCATCAGCACCCGCACGGCCGCAAACTTTTCGAAGAACGTCTCGATATATTTCTTGGCATCCGCTTGCGGCACACCGATGTTGGATGCGAGGCCGAACGGGCTGATGCCATACACAATCCCGAACACCACGCTCTTCGCCGCGCGCCGCATTTCACGCGTGACCTCTCCGGCAGGCAGATTGAAAATCTCCATGGCCGTGGCCATGTGAATGTCTTCTCCCTGCTCGAACACCTGCAGTAACCGAGGGTCTTGCGAGAGATGCGCCAGAATACGGGGCTCGACCTGACTGTAATCCGCGCAGAGCAATTGATGGCCCGGCGGCGCAATGAAGGCTTCGCGGATACGCAAGCCGTAGTCACCCTTCACCGGAATGTTCTGCAGATTGGGATCGGTCGAAGACAGTCGTCCCGTCGCCGCCACCGTCTGATTGAGGGAGGTGTGGAGTCGTTTGGTTTCGGAACTTACCAACTGCGGCAGGGCATCGACATAGGTCGATTTGAGCTTCGTCAGGGTCCGGTAGTTGAGGATCTGCGCCGGCAACTCATGCTGGCTGGCTAGTTGTGTGAGGGTATCTTCATCCGTGGAGTAGCCGGTTTTCGTTTTTCGCAACGGCTTCAGGCCGAGGGTCTCGAAGAGCACGGTGGCCAACTGCTTCGGCGAGCCGATGTTGAACTCACCGCCGGCGAGACGGTAAATGCTGCCCACCATCTGCTCCAGCTCACGCTCTAACTCCTTACTCAGAGATTGCAAGCCCGCGACGTCGAGCAGAAAGCCATTCCGTTCGATCTCGGCTAAGACCGGCACCAGCGGCATCTCCACATCTTGAAAGAGTGACAGGCTTCCCTGCTCCTTCAGGCGCTCGCGAAGCATCGGGGCCACCTTGGCCGTCACGGCTGCCGCCTCGCCGGTTCGACGAACCAGATTCTCATCCACATCGAACAGGGATTGCGGGCCCTTGCCTGAATCTTCTTGTTCGCCCGCACCCAGCTGATAACTCAGCAGGTCCATGGCAATGGCCTCCAAGGTATGGGCGCGTCGATTCGGATTCAACAGATAGTCCGCCACCATCGTGTCGAAATAGGGCCCGGGCATGTCGATGCCCTGACGGTGGAGTGCCAACAACAGCGGTTTGAGATCCTGTACCGCTTTCGGCTTACTCCCATCATGCAGGCATTCAATGAGTGGGCGTGGCCAGCCACGCGCCTCGCCCTGCACGAAGGCCGCGTTCCCATCGGACCGACCCAACGCGCAGCCTTGAATATCGGCGCGCACCCCCGGCCCACCGGTCAGGACGCAGGCTACGCCCAACATCGCATCTGCCGGTTGCTTCTTCAGAAACGCGTCCGCCGCTGCAGCATCGTAAATCTGTTCGACATCAGCCCCCAACCGATTCTGCTCAGGCGTCTCTCCCTGGAAGGCCTTGGCGAGCGTCATGAACTCCAATTCGCGCAACAGGCTCACCAGGGTTTCAGTCTGCGGTGCCTTCGCCTGGAAGTGGGCCGGGACAAATTCAAGCGGGCAGTCCAGTTGAATCGTCGCGAGCTGCTTGCTCATTCGCGCCTGCTCACCCTGCTCCAACAATAAGTTCTTTGTTTTTGCCGGCGTGACTTCTTCGATTCGCCTCAGCAGTTCTTCAATCGTGCCGAACTGCGCAATCAATTTCATTGCGGTTTTTTCGCCGATGCCTTTCACGCCGGGAATATTATCGCTGGCATCACCCATGAGCCCCATAATTTCGACCACACGTGCCGGCTCCACCCCGAACCGCGCCTGCGAATCCGCTTCACCGAACCACTTGTCCTTCACCGGATCATAAATACGCGTCTTCGGAGTAAGCAGTTGGAACATGTCTTTGTCGCTGGTGGCGATCACGATGTCGAGGCCTTCGGCTTCGCCTTTTTTCGCCAGGGTGCCGATCAAATCGTCGGCCTCGTACCCGGCCTGTCGAATCACCGGCAGAGAGAGGGCCTCCACCACGCGATGGATATAAGGAATCTGCGCGCTCATACCTTGCGGCATGGGTGGCCGTTGCGCCTTATAGTCTTTGAACGCTTCATGACGATGAGTCGGGCCCTTCTCGTCGAACACCACGGCCACATAGTCCGGCCGATGATCCCGCAGGACCTTCAGCAACATCGTCGTGAAGCCGTAGACCGCGTTCGTCTGCAGGCCCTTGGAATTGGCCAGGGGCGGCAGGGCAAAGAACGCCCGATAGATATAGGCGCTGCCGTCGATGAGATAGAGAGTCGGCACGTGAACAGACCTCAGTTTTCAGTGATCAGCTGTCATATATCTGCAATCCACACGAAGGGAATGCGATGATGCTTGCGTCGAATCTTTCTTCTGCTTCAGCCTCAAGATTCTGTGCGCGGAGAGCCGACAGCTGAATACTATTTATCCGGCGCGATGATCAGTGGTGGTTTGTCGAACTTGGCCCGCATGGCGTTGATGGTGCTGAGCACGGTGGATTGCCCCACGATCTTGGCCTCCACCCGCCGCTTGCCGGGAAACTCAATCAAGGAGAGGCCGATCAACATCGTCAGCACGCCCTGCCCGGGCAGGAACAGCATGAGAAATCCCGCGAACAAAAATATCGCGCCCACGACGTTCTTCACCACATGGCCGATCAAGCGGAGGACTGGATGGTGGTTCTCCATCCAGGGGCGCGGAATGCGGACATCGAAATAGTCCGCCGGCAGCCTCATCAGAATGATGGGAATGGCAATCAGGGTTCCCACGAACATGAACACGGAGGAGACGGCAAACCAGATCAGCACATTCGCCGGCACGTAGGACTCGATCTGCGTCAGGAGTTCGCTTATCACCGACGCATCCTAGCATGGGGCTTTGCATGGCGGAAAGGGTACCGGAGCCCAGCCGGTTTACGTTCCCTGCTCCGCCAGCTATAATTCCGCACCATGCTGCCGATGCGACCCAGCAGCGCGCAACTGATGAGAGTCTGCCTTCAGGCCTTCGGCCTGGCCGTGCTCGGATTCGTCCTGTCGCTATACCCCATCACGCTCAGTCGCCTAGCGGCTTGGGCAGGTGACGGCACCACTGAGTCGGAATTGCAGATCGACATCGCCCGGATCGGACTCGGCAAAGAAGTGGTGATTACCAAGGGCAAGAAAGAATGGTTCATGCGGGTGGAAGTGACACCGGAAAATTCCGTGGTGGTGCGGCAGGAAAAAGAAGGGGAGCGCTACCTCCTCGATGAGAGCGAAATGCACGATCGCGCCATGACACCAGCCGAAGTGGATGCGGCCATCACCGATTTTGTGAATAGCGTCAAGACCAGACAGAAAGTCCAATAGCCGCCATGGCCGACAAACCAAAGTTCGTCATCTTCGCCCACAACGCCACGTACGACAAGTTACACCAGGTCGCGACTCTGGGGCTCACCGCCGCCGCCATGGGCAAGGATGTCATCGTGGTGTTGCTGTTTTGGACGATCAAGAAACTGGCCGAGGGCAGGATCGACCAGATCGACTTTCCGCCTGAATATGCCGCTTCGGCGGAGCAGGTCACCCGCCTCCTGAAGGAAAAGAAGGTCCCGACGATTTCCGAAATGTTTCACGAAGCCCGTCTCGTCGGACAGTTTCGTCTCATCGCCTGCAGCGCTGGCCTGGAATATATGGGAGTGGAAGCGGGTGCGGTGGAACGCAACGTGGACGAAGTGCTCGGTCTCCCCTCCATCCTCTCGCTCACCGCGCAGGCGGAAACCAAACTGTTCATTTGACCACGTCTCTCGTATCTCGTTGTTCGTATCTCGCTGAACGGCTGGTGACTTGGGACGTATCGGCGCTCGACGCTTAACGGCTCTTCGTCACGCCCACCCGATCGCAATACTTCACAATCTTGCACTGGCTGCACAACGGCGAGACCGGCTGGCAGAGGTGCTGTCCGTACGGCACGAGTAGATCGTTGAATGTGATCCAATACTTGCTCGGCAGCTTGTCGCGCAGTGCCGTTTCTGTTTCATCGGGGCTCTTGGTCTTGACGTACCCCCACCGGTTGCTGATCCGGTGGACGTGAATATCGACGCAAATCCCAGGCTTTTCATACCCAACCGTCACCACCAGATTGGCCGTCTTCCTCCCGACTCCCGGCAACGTCAGCAATTCATCGATCTTATCCGGCACGCGGCCTTGGTACCGCCCAAGGAGTTGGGCGCAGATCTGCTGAATCTGTTTGGCCTTTGTCCGATAGAACCCGACGGGATAGATGGCGCGCTCAATGACCGAGAGGGGCAACGTCTGCATGGTGGCCGGTGTGGATGCCAAAGCGAAAAGCCGCTCACTGGCTTCGGCAGTGGTCTTGTCTTTGGTGCGGAGACTGAGAAGGCAGGAAATGAGGACGAGGAACGGATCACGGCCGGATTGCCTGGCGACCACGCCGACAACCGGCTCGGGCCAGCGGGCGATTTCCCGCTTGACCGTTCGGATGACGGCGTGGATCTCTTGCGCCTGCATGAATCTGCCGGAGTGGGGAACTTAACCAGGAGTGGTCGAACTAGTCGGCGGAGGAAACGAACGCCTGACGTCTATTCGGGCCGTCTCTTCGCGAGCCACTTCTGCCGGCGACGCTGAGCCTCTCGCTCTTTCGCCTTCTTCCGAACGCTCGGCTTTTCGTAGTAGCGGCGGCGCTTCAGTTCGCGGAACAATCCTTCGCCCGCCAATTTCTTCTTGGCGACCTTCAGGGCTTTTTCGACGTTGTTATTGAAAACCTTAATTTCCATCGTCAGCTACCTTCGACTCTCTTTCACCGAAGTTTCAGGATATTCAACATGTTTTGGGCCCACGAATCGAAGGGCGGAGTGTAGCATAGCGATTTCGCATCCACAAGCATTTGTTCCGCAACGGAGAATCGCTCCCGAATCGATGCAATAAATAGCTGATTCGGTTGAATTTTCATGTTCTCCTCGACCATTCCGAGACACCCATCGATGACGGCATCGGCGAGTCGCAGGCCCATCTTCAGATCCGGCTGAAGCTCCGGTTTCGTTGGCGCCTGAAGGCCCCGCAGCAAGGGGATGAGTTCACAAGACAGCTTCACAATTTCCAGCGGCGTTTCTATCGCCCCGAGCAAATTCGATGAGAGTTGGAGTGGGCGGTCAGGATGGGTGATCGGAAGCTTTCTCGCTTGGAGCACCCGTGCATAGGCCTCTCGATCTGCCTGCGCCAATTCATGGAGACGAGTACGAATTTCAGACAAACGCGTTTCAACTGCGTGTGCGCGATTCAGCTTCGCCACCATCATCCCCAACCCGGCCGCAAACGCCGCCGATTGAGCCCCCACGCTCCCCCCGGTCAGCCCCTGAAGATCCGGCATCTTCCCGTCCGGCGCCCCGACCTTCGCGGGCGACGGCGACGGCTCCTTCACCGGCTGCGACGCCGCCATCCGCCCGATTGCCTCCCGCGACTCGGGACGGTCCAATCGCGCCTCAAGCACCTGTCGGCCGTCGAATTGGTTTAAGCGCAACGCCTGCTGCGCCGTCTCCATGAGCGCCTGTTCGGGAACCAACCCGACGATCTCTGTGCCGGCCACCTCCACGCCACGAGCCGCCGCTTCCCGCTGCACCGCCCCAAACACGACATGGAGCGGCGTCTCTTCATGGTTCGTCACATTCATCGATACCTGCACGAGTTGTTGGCTTTTCAACTCCACGCCGATCGCTTTGACGTACGGGAGCCCGCCACTTGACTGGCGCACCACCTTGGCGATGGCCCTGGCGACTGAAAGATCGCGGCTCTTCAAATTCACGTTGAAGGCGATCAGCGGCCATCGCGCCCCCACCACCGTGGCCCCGGCCGTCTGGTGCAGATGCTTCGGGCCGAAATCCGGCACCCACGCAGGGTCGCTTGCCATCCGATCCGCCAGTCCCTTCAAGCCACCCTTCCGAATCCACTCCAGCTGTTTCCGCTCAGGCCTGGACGCCGCCTGTTCGTACAGGAAGACTGGGATCTTCAATTCATTCCCGATACGCTGGCCGACCATGCGAGCCAATTGCACACACTCCTGTATACTGACGCCACGAATCGGCACAAACGGCATCACATCCGTCGCCCCGACGCGGGGATGTTCGCCATGATGGTTTCGAAGATCGATCAATCGGGAGGCCATCCGCGCCATCTGATAGGCCACCTCAGCCACGGCATAGGGCCGCCCGGCAAAGGTCAGCACGGCGCGGTGATGGTCCGGATCTTTCGTCTCATCCAGCAGGACGACACCGGGCACCGAGCGGACCACTCCGGCCAACGCATCGACGATATCGGGATTCCGTCCCTCGCTGAAATTTGGAACACATTCGACGATTTGGCTCACTACGCTTCCTCTCTCCCCTAATCCCGCTTCTCCCGCCTGCTTCGGGGAGTCTGAGGCAATAAAAAAGCCGGAGGCTGGGAATCATGCCCTCCGGCTTTGCATCATCTGACGGCTCCGCGTTCGCGCGCCTGTCGCTGCCCCTACTTGGTTTTCTTGACGAAGGCCTTGTAGATCCGCTTGGAGGCACTCTGCTCCTCTTCGAGCCCCACCATTTCGTGGCCGGTCGTCTCACACCAGGCCGGCATATCCTTCTTGATGCCTTCATCGTCCGACACGACTTCCAGCACCTGACCGGTCGTCAGTTCCTTGATTTTCTTGGACGTCAGAATAATCGGCATCGGGCAAAAATACCCGAGCGTATCGAGTTTCACATCAGCCTGCATCGTGCCGCTCCTCAACCTCTCGCTTAGATAAACAGATTGACGCTGCCCTGCTTGGCTTCGGCCAGGTAGGTCGTCACACCGGCAAATTGGTCGATCCCGTCGATCAACGTATCTTTCGTGATGCCCATCAGACCCATCGTCGTCGTGCAGGCGATGAACCGGACACCGAGGTCCAGCGCCATCTGCATGAGCTCCGGCACGCCTGGCATACGATTCTGCTTCATCACCACTTGCATCATCTTCGTGCCCAACCCCCAGAAATGAAAACGCGAGAGGGGCAACGTATCGGCTCCGCCCTTGTTGAGGAACCCGAACATCCGACGCAGCCAGTCAGACGCGGAACTGCTCGCGCCCTTCTTACGGATCGTATTGAGGCCCCAGAACGTAAAGAACACCGTGACCTGCATCCCCATCGCCGCCGCGCCGGTGGCGATGATGAAGGCAGCCATGGCCTTATCGAGGTCTCCACTGAGGAGCACGATCGTGACACGATCCGCCTTCGACTCGCGGAGTTCCGCCAACGCAGCCGTGGGCTCGATTTGTGCGGTTGTCATGGGGGTACCTCGCCTCTCGGAGTCGGAAGATGGAGCCACTTGCGATGGAAATTGACTATAGTCTCCGCTTCTTTTTCTTGTCAAGAAATGCGGGGTCAGCGGGGTTTGGCCATCCAGATCGTACCGTCTGCGGCCTTCACCCTGGGCTGCCGCTTACTTGACCTGTTGCGGGCCCGCCGTTATAGTCCATTCGGCGACGGGCCGCCTCACGTATCGCGACAAACTGGGCGACTGCACCACTCATGAGCACAGACCTCATCACCGAACTCAAACCGGGTAAGAGCGCCCCGCTCTTCGGCTTCTGGTATCCGGCCACCACGAGCACGTCTCTGGCAGTCGGCCAGATGCAAACCCAGGTGATGTTAGGACAACCGATCCTCGTCTGCCGTGACCGCCAAGGCACGGTGGCGGCGATGCGCGACATATGCCCCCATCGCGGCATGCCGCTCTCGTTCGGGCACTTTGATGGGGAACGCGTCGAATGCGCCTATCATGGATGGCAGTTCGATACCTGCGGCCGCTGCCGCCATATTCCGGCACTCGTGGAAGGGTCCCCGCTCCAACCCGAAAAGATCGGCATCACGTCCTATCCCTGCCAGGATCAGGATGGGTACGTCTGGGTGTTTCTCCCTGATCCGCAACAGCCGAAACAACCGGTTCCGGAACTCCCGCGCCTCCCGCTCCCCTCCGAACCCTATCGCATGATTCAGATCTCGACGATTCTGGACTGCACGATCGATGACGGCATCGTCGGACTCATGGACCCGGCCCACGGTCCCTTCGTGCACCAGAGTTCCTGGTGGCGAACCAAAGCCAGCATGCACGACAAGGCGAAAACCTTCGAGCCGATCCCGAACGGGTTTAGCATGGTTCCCCATGCGCCGTCGAAAAACAGCGGGCCCTACAAGCTCCTCAACCGGCTCTATGGCGGGCCGTTGACGACGACTATCGACTTCGTGCTCCCCAACCAACGCTTCGAGTTCGTGCAATGCGGTTCGATGTACGTCTCGTCGCGCGCCACGGTCACGCCCGTGGGCGAGCAACAATGCCGGATCGATTTTGCCGCCGCCTGGAACATCCTTCCCTGGCTGCCCTTTGCCAAGCCGCTGTTCCGTTATTTCGCCAACATCTTCATGAAGCAGGACAAGCAGGCGATGGAGCGGCAAGCCGTGGGTCTGAAATACAAACCGGCGCTCATGTTGATCGATGACGCCGATACGCCCGCCAAGTGGTACTACAAACTGAAAGCCGCCCATCTCGCAGCCATCCAGACCGGACGTCCCCTAGACCATCCGCTGAAAGACCGCGTGACGCTTCGCTGGAGAAGTTAGTCGACCGGGCTATGTGAGCTGGTGACTCGTGCCATGATTGGGCTCGTTCAAGAGTGCCATGGCCCGACGAATCTGGTCGCGGGATCCGAGCAAGGTGACGACATCGCCGGCCTGCAGACGCACGGTTTCAGACGGATTCGACTGGGTGACCTGGCTGCGAGTCCAGGCGATCACCGACGCGCCGGTCCGTGGGCGAATGGAGAGTTCCGTCAGCGACTTCCCCACCGCCGGAGCCTCGCCATCGATCCGGCAGGTTTCCACCTCGACATCGGTCAACGTGCCTCCGCGGAGATGATGAGCCAGCTCCGGCATCTCGCTCCGCCGCAGCAGCGCATACCCTTCCCGCCTGATTTGTTCCGCTTTTCGTGCCACAAATTCCTGCGGCAAACTGTAGGTGCGCAGCACCAGGGCAAAGATTTCGATCGACGTCTCGAACTCTTCCGGCACCACATCGTCCGCACCTAACTGATGCAACTCTTCCAACTCTCTCAAATAGCGCGTCCGCACCACGATGTGCAATGTCGGGTTCAATCCCTTCGCGACCTTCACCGTCCGCCTGGCCGTGAAGGGATCGGATACCGCCACGACCAGCACTTTGGCGGCTTCGATTCTCATGTGCCGCAGGACGTTGGCATTCGAGCCGTCGCCATAGTAAATGGGCACGCCATGGCGCGACTCGCGGCGCACCGTGTCGCCATCCAAATCGAGAACCACGTGCGGGATCTCCGTTTCGCTCAGCACACGGGCAAGGTTTCGACCGTTGAGCCCATACCCCACAATAATCACATGGTCCTTGATCCGGACCTGCGGCCCTTCCAGCTGCTCGACACGCGCAGCCGTGCGGGTCGGCAGCCAGCGCCGCACCCGTTGCATCGCTTCGATCCGCCGCCCTAAGTGAGGCGACCACTGCATTAAGAAGGGGGTCACCACCATCGTCAAGACCGACGTCGCTAGAAATAACTGATAAAAGTCCCCGGTCAACAACCCCGCGTCCTGCCCTTGCTGCGCCAGGATAAAGCTGAATTCACCTACCTGCGCCAGCGCCACCCCGACCAGGACCGCCGACCTCGGCGGAGCCCCCGCCGCGATCATCGCTCCGGCTCCGGCCACCAGCTTTCCAACAATCACCGCCAGTAACAACCCCAGGACAATGAACGGATGGTCCAACACCACGCGCAGGTCCATCAAGATCCCAATGGATACAAAAAACAGGCTGTTAAAACTGTCGCGGAACGGCAGGACCTCCGCAAGTGCCTGGTGACTATATTCAGATTCAGAAATGACCAGACCAGCGATAAACGCGCCGAGGGCCAGCGACAGTCCGCCCAGCGAGGTCAACCAGGCAATGCCAAGGCAGAGCACGATGATCGACAGCAAGAAGAGCTCCCGGCTGCGGCTCCGGACAATGTGACGCAACAATACCGGCACGAGATACCAGGCCGCCGTGACAATCAACCCGACGACGATCGCCGCCTTGAACAATGTCATCAGAACCGTCCCCATCGCGCTTCCGCTCGGGGTGGCCAAAATCGGCGTGACGAGCATCATCGGCACGACTGCGAGATCCTGGAAGATCAGAATCGCGACCGTGGCGCGGCCATGAAACGAATCGCTATCGCCCTGTTCGGAGAGCGCTTTCAGGACGATGGCCGTACTGCTTAATGAGAGGAGAAAACCCCAGAAGATTCCCTGTTGATACGACAGTCCCACTAACAGAGCCCCCAGCATCGCCAAGATCAGGACGCCCCCGGTCTGCACTGGGGCGGCCACCGTGAGAATGCGGCGAGCGGACGCAAAATGCGCCAATGAAAATTCAATCCCGATCGTGAAGAGGAGGAGCACAATTCCGATCTCGGCCAGCACTTGCACCTGAGACACATCCGGAATCAGGTGGAGCCCATGCGGACCGATGAGGGCGCCCGCCACCAGAAAGCCAGCGATCGACGGTAAGCGGAACTGATGAAAGACGAAGACCACAACCGTGGACACCGTATAGATCACCAGGAGATCGCCAAGAACTGCGTAGTCACTCATCGTGCGAGGGGGTCCGGATGTGGTTTGGATCGAGCACCCGTGCGTGATCGTCACGCAGCATACCGTAGGGCACTCAGCCGAACAAGCAGTTCCGCTTGTTCGAAGCGTCGCGCTCGGCTACAGTGGCGCCCATGTCCCGTATAGACGGCTCAGAGGAGGCCCCACTGCGCGCAATCATTTTTAATTTTAACGGCGTCATCGCCGACGATGAAACACCGCATCTGCATTGCTTTCAGCGGGCATTGGCAGAACAGGGGCTCGTGTTGAGCAGGGAGGACTACTACGGAACCTACCTTGGCATGGACGAACGGACCTGCACCGCCGCGCTGTTACTGAAGCGGGAGGGGCCTGCGACGCCATGCTCCACGCGAGGATCATCGAGCGGAAAGCTACGTTATTCCGTGACTATACCGCCTTGCACAAACCGGCGCTGTTCCCCTGGGTGATCGATTTCATTCAGCAAGCGGCAGGACCATATCGGTTGGCAGTCGCGTCCGGCGGCCGGCGAGAACAAACTCTTTCCGCCCTAGCCCATAGCGCCATCGAACGGGCATTCGAATTGATTGTCTCCGCAGACGAGTGCCCCGTCGGAAAACCAGATCCGGCAATCTACGACTTCGCCCTCAGACAATTGAACGCGCGCCTCCCAAGACCGCCGCTGCTCAGAGCCTGCGAGTGCCTTGTGATCGAAGATACTCGCGCAGGCGTTCTGGCAGGCTTGAAGGCCGGCATACGCGTCCTCGCTGTCGCCACCACCTATCCGGCGTCCCAACTGAGCGATGCGCACCTCGTCCTCCTAAACCTGGACGGAGTCGCTCCCGCCGAGATCGCACACCGATTATTTTAGAGGACCAACGAAAGGACGGAGACTAGCAGGCTGCGGAAAAACTATATGGGCACGTCGGAACTTCACTAGTCCGCACGTCTGGGACAACAGGAGAACACTACGCAGGATGTTCAAAAAGGCCATCCAGCAAGGCCGCAACGAGCGAAGAGGCGAGGCGTACGCTCCGGTACGTTGAGCCTCTGAGGTTCACGACGCGCTGAATAAAGCGCGTCACGTTTGTGAACGCCGGCGAGGCGGTGAGCCGGCAGTGTCTTGCGAGAACGAAGCTGGCGGCCTTTTTCAGCATCCTGCTAGAAGGGGATGCGAATGCCCATCTGAAACTCATTGGGCATCATGCCTTTGCCTAACGACTCGCCCAAGAGGTTTTGTTGCGGGAATACCGACGAGGGTCCCAGCGCCCGATCACGCTCCGTCACATACCCGCCACCGAACCCCGCGCCGACATAGGGGATCAGCGTCTGCTCGCTGACATGTAACCGCCCGCTTAACGTGGGCGTCTGTCGAAAAATATCCTGACGGCGATCGTTGACCGTGGGAAGCTCAGACAACGCGCTCGGAGGCTGGGTGCGTACCCCACTCCACACCGGCGCCTCGCTCAGTGGCTCTTCAGCGAACGCCACTCCAGCCCCTGCAACGACGAGCAATCCCGCTCCGAGCAGTGACCGGATCATCCCATTTCTTTTCATCCCGACGTCTCACCTTGATAGAACATACGTGCCATCTTTACCTTACTCCAAACTCCAAGCAGGCGACAAGTAGACCAACCTGATTGCCTGAATAACCGCGCTGCGACAAAGCGGTGACAACCAACTATGCGTCACGATCAGGTTTCCTCGGCTGTCTTCCCTTCTTTTCATCTGTGCCGAATCGGCCTCCTGTGAAGTCCTGGCTATACTGACGCAGCTCCAAAGTCTACGGGATCGGAGAATCTCTAGACTTCTCGGCCTACGACGCACCTTGCTTCTGTTGAAACACCCCATTACTCTTCTCTCACGGCACGACACATGCTGCGAGACTCTTTGCCGGCGCGAGCGAGCGCACGGAATTCGTCTATCGGCCACTTCTATGATCTGTCTCACCGGCGACGTGCACCATCGGTCCTACCACGGCGCTAATACACGCTATGCGAAGCAAACCGAAGCGCAACTGGCCCTGCGCTACTGTGACATTGCCGCACGACACAATGTGAAGCTGACGCTCTTCGTCACCGGGAAGGCCTGTCTGGAAGAACAGGCCACCGTGGAGGACTTGAGCCGGCGTTCCCACTGCGAGATCGGCGGACACACATTCTGCGCCTTTCGCTCGATCCGGCACTGGCTCTCGAAATACCTCGGAGGGTCCGTGCTCGGATCCGCGGCGCTGCAACGCGGCGATATTGAAAGAACCATTGCCGCAATCGGAGCCGTCACGGGAAAACAGACCAGGGCCTGGCGGAATCACGCCTACCTACATGACATCCACACCTATCCGATTCTTGGAGAACTAGTGTAGTGATTCATGCTGTTCTTGTCTTATCCAGGGCGAGTCTGGCCCGGTG
>CAKKRE010000035.1 GCA_919902505.1 Nitrospiraceae bacterium | reverse complement strand
CTCAGCTGGTTTTTGCGCGTTCACCGAAACATATTCGAGTTTTTAGAGGTGCCCTTTAGAATGTCACCGAAAACTGGTTTCCTATATGGACTAAGCGACTTCCAATACTCCTCACCCACAAACCGGCAATTCGTAAAGTCCAGTTTCCCGGTTGTGATATTCCCGATTGTCAGAAACGCGATGCCGTCATTTGCTTTTGGTGGCGGTTGATGGTCCCCATCCGTTATGACCTTGAACAGCGAAGCGAGCCTCACCCATTTCCAACCAGATGGGGCAGGAAAATCCATGTCCTCTTTTGAAATCGGATCAGGATTGGGTGGCGCAATGCCGTGCTCAGAGGCATAGGCTTTTGCATTAGCCGTGAGTTGATCTAAAAGATGTGTGGCTGGTTCTTCGCTGCGGTCCTGGGGAACGAGTTTCCCATGCACGGCGAGGTTGAGGATGGTTTGGCGGAGTTGTTGGATGTGTTCACGTTTCGTGGTGAGGCGCGGGAGATGGTTGAAGTAGAAGCGGGCGTGGTCGCGGAAGGCGTCGGGGTCCACCCCATTGTTCAACCGATGCAGAGACGACGACGCCAGCCGATCCCGCCGACTCTCCCGCTCCGCCTGCGCCGCCTCCAATCGATCACAGAGCGCCATCAATTCATCCACCTTGCTGACGATGCGGTGCTGTTCAGCGAGGGGTGGCAATGGGACGGCAAACGATACTAACTGCTTCTTTGTAATTGCCACAAAGGTAGTGCCATAACCCATCGCGGCAATCGCCGACTCAAAACCTTTCAGTGAATACAGAAGGAACTCCAAGTAGACACCATGATGAGGACGCAGTGCCGCAAGACCACGACCAATGCAACATTCCTCGGAGGCCACATTTGTTGGGCCTACTGGAGCGCGCACTGATATGAGAAGGTCGTTCTTCTGGGCAAGTTTTGACGGTAGGTCGCACCAATATCTTGGTGTAGGATGCCGCAGCCCAAAATCAGTCTTCCCTTGGTAGAAGGGGATTCCATCCCCAGATTGGTTGTAATTCTCGGAAGGAGGCGACTGGCCCATTTCAACATGGGCTGCATTTCCTAACCGAATCCACGCCCACGATTGTGGGATTGTGAACGGCTGCTCGTCCTCCGCCAGAGGAGGGAAGGTGTTTTCCAACTGACGGTTCTCAGCCTGAATACGCATGAGCAGATAGGACGCGGGTTCGTCCTTTAGGTCTTGGTCAACGAGCTTGCCTCGCACAGCGAGATCTAGGATGAAGAGACGCAGGCGCGGGAGGGCGTCGGGCGCTTCGGCGAGGCGGGCGAAGTGCTGAAGGAGCAGATCAGGTCTCATGGCAATGTCACTCATCCGACGGCGGCGGTTCTTCTCGTTGCGCCAGTTCGTAGAATTCATCCAGCTTGGCTTGCAACAGAGCTTTGTCGGGCAGACGGGTCTGGTATTCGGCGATCAGCGTGGGGGAGAGGCTGCGGGAAAGGGCGTATTCGACGACATCATGGTCGCGGGTTTTGCACAGCAGCACCCCGATGCTGGGCGCTTCGTGAGGCTTCCTGTGGTCGCGGTCGAGCGCTTCCAGGTAGAAGCCCAGTTTGCCAAGATGTTCCGGCTCGAATTCACCCACCTTGAGTTCAAATGCCACCAAGCAGTTGAGGCCCCGGTGGAAGAACAGCAAATCGAGGAAGAAATCCCGGTGGCCGACCTGCACCTGAAACTGCTCGCCGATAAAGCAGAAATCACGCCCGAGTTCGAGGAGAAAGTGCTTGAGATGCCGTACCAGCCCCCGTTGCAAGTCCCCTTCGCTATGGGGTTCAGGAAGGTTGAGGAATTCGACCAGGTAACTGTCTTTGAAGACCGTTCCTGCGGCGGGGTGGATATCTCGCAACAGCGGTGCGAGTTTCGGCGGAGCCGTGAGGGTGCGCTCGAACAGGCAGCCTTCGATCTGACGTTCGAGTTCGCGCTTGCCCCAACCTTGCTCTGCGGCCAATTTGAGGTAGAACCCCCGCTCTTCCTGGGTCTTACACTTCCCGAGAATCAACAGGTTATGTGTCCAGCCCAGAAGTCGCACCAGTGGTGCGAGTGTTTCATTCCCTTGATAGATCTCGACACACTGCTTCATTCGCCACAGGTTGGAGGCGGAAAACCCGCGCCAGTCAGGGTGACGCTGCTGGATCAAGCCGGCTAACTGGCGAACGGTGCCTTGACCCCAACCGGCTTGCCGGCACTGTTGCGCCAGGTACTGACCAATGCGCCAGTAGAGATCGATAAGTTCCGTGTTGGCCTGGCGGAAGGCCCGCGCGCGACTGGCTGTGACCAGCCCCGCGATCTTCTGGAGTGCGGCTTCCACCGAGTCTTGTCGCTGGTCGATGTCCTTCTCAGTACTCATCGCAACAGCGCCTTTTCCAGAATGGCTTTGAGCTGATCCCGAAGACTGGCGGTTTCCTTTTCGGCGACGTCGAGTTTCGCCAGCAATTCTTCCGGATCGCCGTGGTCATCGGCGACGGTATGCGGGTTCTTGAAATCCAGGTTGTAACCACGGGTTTTGACTTCATCGGCCGTGACCTTCCAGGCGACTTCCGTTTCCTTGCGACCTTTGCGCTTTGCTCCGCCCCACCAGTCGATGCAGGGCTTCAGGTGCTCGAAGCGGATCGGCTTTGTCATGGAGTAGGCTTTCTGCCCATCAGGGATACGATGCTCGTAGAACCAGATGTCCTTCGTCGGCTCGCCTTTCTCGAAGAACAGCAGATTCGTCCCGATGCTCGCGTAGGGTTTAAACACACTGTTAGGTAGCCTGATGATCGTGTGGAGGTTGCACTCCTCCATGAGATGTTCCTTGAGCCTGGTCTTCACGCCTTCCCCAAACAACGAGCCGTCCGGCAGCACGACAGCCGCACGCCCGCCAGGCCTGAGCAGCCGCACGATGAGGGCCAGGAAGAGGTCGGCCGTCTCGCGTGTCTGAAAGTGTTTGGGAAAGTTACTTTCGATGCCATCTTCTTCCTTACCGCCAAACGGAGGATTGGTCAGGACGATCTCTACGCGATCCGCCTGGCCGTAGCTGATATAGGGCCTGGCCAGTGTGTTGTCGTGACGGACGAAGGAGGGATCTTCGATGCCGTGCAGCAGCATGTTCGTCACGCAGAGCATGTGCGGGAGCTGCTTTTTCTCACAGGCGCGCAGGGATTGCTGCATCTTCTGTTCGTCGGCCGGTTTCTTCACGTAGCGCTCGCGCATGTGCCGGATGGCGCAGGTGAGAAAGCCCCCGGTGCCGCAGGCAGGATCCAGCAGAAGCTCGCCGGGGTGCGGGTCGATGCGATCCGTCATGAACGCCGTGACTGCGCGAGGCGTGTAGTACTCGCCAGCGTTGCCGGCGCTCTGGAGGTCGGCCAGGATCTGTTCGTAGATGTCGCCGAAGTGTTGGCGCTCGGTGAGGTTGTTGAAATCTATGGCGTTGATCTTGTTGATCACCTGGCGCATGAGCTGGCCGGACTTCATGTAGTTGTAGGCGTCTTCGAAGACATCCCGCACGACACGACGGCGACCGTCCTTCGCTGTGCCGGGCAACTCCTTGAGCGAGGGAAACAGCTCATCGTTGACGAAGGTCATGAGAGGCTCGCCGGTGATGCCCTCGGGGTCCGTCGCCCAGGACCGCCACTGGAACTTCTTCGGAATCGGCGAACGGTAGTCCTTCTGCATCGCTTCCAGCTCCAGGTCCTGGTCGTCGATGATCTTCAGAAAGAACATCCAGCAGAGCTGGGAGATACGCTGGGCATCGCCATCGACGCCGCTGTCTTGGCGCATGATGTCTTGGATCGATTTGACAGTATTGCGAACGGACATGAGTTAGGCAGCCCCCTGATATAACGCTGATTGGAGTTCGTGGACGGCCTGTTCAAAGCCGGGCCGTCCTCCGAATGTTTTGAGCAACTCGATCGGCGTGCCCATCGTATCGAACGGCGAAATCTTGAGGATCTGTGGATCGTCGAGGCTGGTCACGCCTTCGTCCTGGTATTTCTGGAGCAAGGCTTCCAGCACGGCGCGGGCCTGCTTGCCGTACTTGGTAAAGACATCCCGCTTGCGGACATTCTCTACCCGTTCTCGTCTGGTCAGCGGCGGCTGATCGAAGGCCACATGGCAGATGAGGTCGAAAGGATCGAGATCCTTTCCCACTTCGTCGGCCAGTGGTTCGAGCAACACCCCCTCCTGCTCCAGTTCCTCGATGATGGCCTGCTTCCGCTCGCTGCTGTTCCACTGCTTGAGAAACGCCGTGAGGCTGGCATAACGTTTCCGGAGCGTCTTCTTGCTGTAGTCGCGCAGGGTTTCGGTGACGAGCTTGCCCGATTCATCGAGATACTCCACCCGTTCCGCAATGACGCTCACCTCGTTGCCATGGATGTAGTATTTGCGGGGCTGAGACCCGCCGGGCGGGATGGTGATATCCGGCTTCTCGGGATCGACCATGACCCGTTCGTCCTCGCCCGGGGTCGGCGGGATCGGGTCTTCCTGATCAGCCGGTGGCAGCACATCGTCCGGCGGCGCGACCGGATCGTCTTCGCCCGGTTCGTAGATCTGCACCGGTTCGCCGTCGAAGTCTGGATCGGCGAAATGGTTGGTGGCCTTCCGGAAGTCGATGAGGGTGAAATAGTACTTTTTGCTGTCCTCATGGACGCGCGTGCCCCGGCCGACGATCTGTTTGAACTCGGTCATCGAGCCGACTTCGCGGTCGAGCACAATGAGGCGGCAGGTTTGGGCATCGACCCCGGTCGAAAGCAGCCGTGAGGTCGTGACGATCACCGGATATTTCGCCTCCGGATCGATGAAGTTGCCGAGCTGAGCGCAGCCTTCCGCGTCATCGCCGGTGATACGCATGATGTAACGCTCGTTTTCTTGCACGAGGTCAGGATTCTCGTTAATCAGCGCTTGGCGCATCCGTGCGGCATGCGGGGTGTCCACACAGAACACGATAGTTTTCTGAAAGCGGTCACCGCTTTCCTTTAAGAACTCGGTCACTTTGCAAGCCACACGCTTGGTGCGTTCATCGATGACCAGGTTTCGGTCGTAATCCTTCTGGTTGTAGATCCGGTCCTCGATCTCCTGGCCGTACTTGTCGATCTCCCCTTTGGTCGGGCGATAGCCCTCCACATCTACATCGAGATGGACCTTCACCACTTTATAGGGAGCCAGAAAGCCATCGCGGATGCCTTCCTTTAACGAATAGCTGTACACCGGTTTGCCGAAGTAGTGGATGTTCGACACATACTCGGTTTCCTTTGGCGTGGCAGTGAGACCGATCTGAGTGGCGCTGGAGAAGTAGTCAAGAATCTCCCGCCAGGCCGAGTCTGCCGCAGCGCTGCCGCGGTGGCATTCGTCGATCACGATGAGGTCGAAGAAATCCCGGGAGAGTTCGCGGTAGAGCTTCTGGCTGTCCTCCGGCCCGGTGATGGCTTGATAGAGGCCGAGATAGATCTCGTAAGACGTATCGATCCGCCGATGCTTCTTATCCACGGCCAGGGGCAGCTCAACGGTGTTGCCGTCCTCACGCTCGATCGTTTTGGAGTCGGTGCTGAGCTTAGCCATGGTCTTTCCAAAGGGACGGAAGTCGTTGACCATGGTCTGGTCGATCAGGACATTCCGGTCGGCCAGGTAGAGAATGCGTTTCTTGCGTTTGGCTTTCCAGAGACGCCAGATGATTTGAAAGGCGGTGTAGGTCTTGCCGGTGCCGGTGGCCATGACGAGGAGCAGGCGATTCTGGCCTTTCGCAATCGCTTCGATGGTCTTGTTGATCGCGATCCGTTGATAGTAGCGCGGCTCCTTGCCGCTCGCGTCGTCATGATAGTTTTGGAGGACGATTTCCTCTTGTGCCGGAGCCAAGCCTCTCCAGACGCGGTATTTCTTCCAGAGAGCTTCGGGCGTCGGAAAGGCATTCAGCGAGAGTTCAGCTTCCCGTTTCTCGCTCTGGCCCGTTCGATCGTGAAAGATGAAGCCGTCGCCGTTGGATGAAAAGACAAACGGGATATCCAAGGTCGCGGCATATTCCAGCCCCTGCTGCATGCCACCGCCGATGGGGGAACTGTTGTCTTTCGCCTCGATGAGGGCGATGGGGATGTTCGGCTTATAGTAGAGGATGTAGTCGGCGCGTTTGGCTTTCCCGCGCGTAACGAGTTTGCCCCGAACAATAATTCGGCCTTTGGTAAAGCCGACCTCTTCGCGAATCTGCGTCAGCTCATCCCATCCAGCCTGCTTCACCGCCGGCGTGATGAACTTGGTGCAGATATCGCGTTCGCTGAGAGATTTCTTGTCGAGTTCGGTCATGTCACCAGAGGAACCCTGCCCTAGTTACTACCCTCATTACTACCCTTATTCACGAGTTAGTACCCTTACCCCCTAGATACCGCCATCGCGCCGCCGGGCCTTTGCCTTGGCAAGTGGCTTCCCCTGCGGCTTTCAACTCGGTGAACAATGAGCGAATCCATTCCCGGCTAACGCCAGGACAGGCCTGCTCGATGTCGGCGAGGCGAAACTCGCCGGGTTGTTCGCGAATGGCCGTCAACACAAGCCCGGCTTTCGCTCCGCGCGGGGCTTTGATCTCACCCGCTCGCCGTTCGAATTCCCCATAGGCGCGGCGGATGATGCTCAGGAAGTGATTGAGCCATGGAAACAGGTCATGTTTGCCCTCGTGCCAGCGTTGCGAGCTTTGCTGGAGGACATGGTAGTAGTCTTCTTTCGCCTCTTCGATGAGGCGTTCCAGGCTGATGTATCGACCGACTTCATAACCGTGCTGATACAGCGTCAACAGCGTGAGCAAGCGAGAGACGCGGCCGTTGCCGTCTCGAAAGGGGTGGATACAGAGGAAGTCGAGCACAAGCGCCCCGATGGCCACGAGCGGCGGAATCTGATCCTGGTCGATGGCGTGGCGATAGACGAGGCAGAGTTCCTCCACAGCAGCGGGCGTGGCCTTGGCAGAGACGCACTTGAACCGCACGAGCGGTGCCGCGCCGGGCCGTAGTTCGATGACTTCGTTGTCGACCTTCTTGAACTGGCCGGCGTCACCGCTGCCCTCCTGACAGAGCTGATGGAGACGGCGCAGCAAATCGGGAGTGATGGGCAAGGCATCGGCTTTGGAATGTATGAGATTCAACGCACGGCGATATCCCATGATGTCTTGCTCAGACCGGTCTTTGGGACGGGCGTTACCAAGGACGAGCGGCCGCAAGCGGTCTCGATCCACAGTGACGCCTTCGATGCGGTTGGAGGACTCGACGCTTTGGACCAGCGCCATCTCCCGTAGCGCTTTCAGCACCTGTGGCGATTGGCGGGTGTACAGTTCCTGCTTGCCCTTGGCTTCGGCCAGGTCATTGAGCAACCAATTGGTGCCCATCGGCACGGCAAGGTCACGAAGACGATGATCGCGGAATGTCATCATGGCTGAATCTTGTACTCCGTGAAACGCGCCCCAGTGCGGAGCCTTTGCGATTGGATAATCGCCAGCTTACGCGGGCGCAGAATACCTTGTTCTGGGTGAGAAATCACGTACCCGGCTCCACACGTCGGACGAGATACGCCTCACGATTCCATCCCCTGTCTTGCAATTCCCAAGACCAGCCCCGTATGCTTTCGCACTCTGAGAGGAGCCCATGTCCGACCCAACGACAAGTCTATCCAATCTCACGCTGGCTGAACTTAAGAACCTGGTCGAAGGCATCGTCGATGACCGGCTGCGCACGCTGCTGGGCGACCCGGATCTCGGCGCGCCGCTCGGTGAATCGGTTCGCGATCGCCTCAAGCAATCGCTGACTTCGACGGAACGTATCACGGGCGATGAAGTCGCCGACAAGCTCGGCCTGCGGTGGTGACATGCCCTGGTTTCGCTTAGCCTTCCGGCCTGCTGTGATCACCGACCTGCGCGTGGCGGATCCCGCCATAGCCCAACGTCTGTTCGACAAGACGAAGTGGCTCGCCTCCAACGTGGACAATCTGCGCCATGAACCGGTCGCCGCGGATTTACCCGGTATCCATAAATACGCGGTGGGCGACTGGCGGATTTTTTATTCGATCGATCGAACCGAACAACTCGTGGACATTCACCACATCCACCACGCAGGGCCGACACAGCCGACCAGACCGACCCGACCATGATGAATCTCACCTGGATCGCCATCGAACGGTTGCGCAAGCTGATCGAGGAACACCCGGAAGATCCGGTCGTACGGATTACGCTACGCGACCTCGATGACCAGCGCCTCTCCTTGGCGATCACGCTGGAACCGGCTATCCAGGAAGAAGACGAAGTGCAGCACATCGAAGGTTTGACGATTGCACTGGATCGCGCAAGCGTCCACCGCACGAACGGAATGACGGTGGACTTTCAGGCAGACAAGGGATTCAGCTTCGTGCATCCACCGGCGGAAGAGTTGGGGCTTATCATGCCCAGCAGCAACTAGCTCAGGGATGAGCCTGTTGCACAAACCCATTGACACCTAGGTAATACTATGCATAATAAGCGC
>CAKKRE010000034.1 GCA_919902505.1 Nitrospiraceae bacterium | reverse complement strand
TATCAGCGCATCAAGCAGCGGATTCCCGGTGCGCAGATCGTCGGGCCGAGCGTGAGTCGATACCGGTTACTCAAGTCCTTTCTGGAGTGGAGTGATTCACAGGGGGTCTTTCCCGATGTCGTAGCCTATCATGAATATGCGGATCCATCGGATGCCATCAGGTACGTGAATGATTTGCGCGACTACTTGAAGGCTCACGGTCTGGCGCGGCCGATTTCAGTGAACGAGATCCTGGGGCAGGAATCCTGGACGAGTGCCGGTTATACAGTGGGAGTAATTGCCGCCTATGAGCGGGCGGACATCCTCAGCGCGATGCGTTCCTGTTGGCCTGATCCTCAGGACATGAGCCGGAGCTACGTGGAGAATACCTGCGATAACCCTACGCTGGACGGGTTGTTGTATGTCGATCGGAAGCAGAAACGGCCGGGATGGCACATCTACAAGACCTATGCGGAGATGGAGGGTGTCCGGCTGTACACGATGACGGATAGTCCCAAGCTCCATGCCCTCGCCGCGCTGGATAAGACCGCCGGCACGTTACGACTCTTGTTGGGCAAATACGAGGACGATTCGCCTGGCGAAACGAAAGTCGTGCTGAAGAATATCGGGCGTCTGTTTTCCTCGCAGCGCAGCGGGACGGTGCATCTCTGCGCTGAACAAATACCAGATGTGGGGTCCGGTCCTCTCGAGGCGCCTGTTGTCACTCTCGATCGTGTTCTCTCCGTGGAAAATGATGAGCTCTCGTTCACACTGCCTCAGTTCTATCATTCCGATGCCTATCGGGTCGTCCTGAGCCTCTCCGAACAGTGCCGCGTTTCGCATTGACTGGAACAGCCGACCGACCTCCACAGCGACAGGTCTGCATTCGAGCAGGCCGTCGGCAGACTTCACATAATTACTCCGGCTGAAAATCAGTAGTCGTGGCCTGTCTCGGGATCTTGTTCCATTGAGCCGCAAAACGGCCTGTCGAGGAGGCGGAATAGTGATCTCCGCCTGAGGCACATGAAAGGTCAGCAGTGTGGATGCCGGAAGATGAACGATGTCGGGGCCTGGTCGAGCCTTGCTCGACGGGATACGGGCATACGTGGCATGTGGAGAAACTCCCCGTCTGCGGCTCTTATACGAAGCGTCCGCGCTGGTCGGGATTGGCAACGTGGCATGTGTCGGCTTTCCCCATCCACTGGTAACGATGACGCGCAACATAATCGTACAGCGCATCACGTATGGGGCGTGGAATCAGGATGCCGAGATAGAATAGGGGCCAGAAGCCGGGGAGCTGTCGCACAACTCTCAGCGCGGCCGTGGATTTGGTGTAAACGCGGGCCTGCTCCAGCAGGAGAACGGTCGAAAAGTCCTCGGTCGGAAGCTGCAGTGTATGCAGAATCTGTTGCCCCTGGTCGGATTGAAGGGTGCCGAACTTGAACTTCTCGTGGGGATCGTGATCGATCAGAAAGCTCACCCAGGTATGGCACCAATTGCACACACCATCGAACACAACGACGTGTTCATGCCTGGCCCACTGGTGGGATTTCGGATCAAATTCGCCTGTCATCGGCTGCATTTCCCGCTGAAACGACTGCGGATTCTTCTCTCTACGGATGGAATCACGTGTTTCAGACGACATCACCACCGGCATTGTACCGGTTCATAAACAGGCCGGTCCATCATCTCGATTTCTCTGCTGTGTCGGCGTATGCTTTTGGGGGAAGCGACCCGCAAGTTCTGGCCGGGTGGGTGTATGGCTGTGGCCGAGGAGCGAGGCAACCACGCGCGGACAAGAAAGGTGGGTGCAGCATGAAGGGTACAGGATTTTTCACCGGCCTCGTAGTCGGCATTGTGGCCACCGTTCTGTTGAGTCAGTGGACGATGAGTGCCGCGAGCAAGGAGGCGGGGAGGGCACCCTGTTTGCCGGCCGATATGGTCGCGGATTATGTGCATAGCGTGATCCAGGCCGATCGGGAGTTCTACACCACCGACATCGTGGAGCGGATGCAGTTGCGAGGAATCGTCTTTGCCGCAGAAAACTGGAGAGAGACCTCCAGGCTTCCCCTTCCTGCTCAATTCTTGCTCGAATCGGGACGGCTCGTCGCTCAACAACACAATGGAATTCGATTCCGGCTCATCAGCAATTGGGCGATCAATAAGACGAATCGTCCGGCCACCGACTTCGAGCGGGCCGGTCTGACCGAGATCCTGCTCAATCCCGATCGTCCCCATACCGGTGTGACGACCGAGGGGGGCAGACCCGTCTTTCAGGCTCTCTACCCGGATAAGGCCCTGTCCCAGACCTGTGTGAGTTGCCACAATGCGCACCCCAACAGTCCAAAGAAAGATTTCAAGCCGCATGACGTGATGGGGGGAATCTTGCTGACCCTTCCGCTTCCCCACTAGCAGGATGCGGAAAAAGTCCGCCAGCGGCGTTCTCGCCTCGCCGGGCGAGAGGATCGGACGCCGGAGTAGGTATTCATGAATAGTCCGGGTTAAGGAGAGACTCTATGCCGGACATCGTCCACGCGCAATTTACGCAGACGAATGCGTATCTCACGCAACTCATCGAGCAATGTGCCCGGATCGACCGGCAAATCGAGAATGGGGAAACGGTCACCATCAACATGAGCGACGGCGACCGATCAGTGTCCCTCACGGTCAGTCGTGACAAGGTCGCCGAGCGTGCCACTCCACCTCAGCGGCCCGCGACGGGAAAGGCTCCGGCGTTGGCCGACAACGACAGTCTCGTGGCGGCTCTCACCAAATCGTTCAGCATCGAAACCGGCCGTCGACTCCGGGGTGAATCTGCGCCGGACACTGGAGTTGCCTGAACCCGCTATGACGTACAAAGGTCCCGAATGGGTTGTGCTCGACGATTGTCGGTATGCGGCATTGGATGGGTTCTTTGTGACGGCCAAGCGCGGCTTCAAGACCGACTTGGCAAGTATTCCACGTTTGTTATGGGGCTTCATCGCGTCATTTGAACTCTCGCTGGTTGCATCGATCGTGCACGATTTGATTTATGGCTCCGCTGGAACCGTGGCCTTGCCTCATGGCGAAGTCATGCCTGCAGACAAGCGCTTCGATCGGAAAGAGGCCGATGACCTGTTTCTGGAATTGATGACGCGAAGCAAGATCGCGTACTGGAAGCGCAACGTCGCCTATCTGGCCGTCCGCGCGTTCGGCGGATCGTCCTGGCGGCAAGGATGAGCGCACGAATCGTGCAATCCGTACGGACGAGCCCCCTCAGAACCTTCCAGGAAGATCTTTCCTCTGATCAGGCTGAATATGTGCACGCCTGTCAGGAGAGGTATCGCCCATGACCACCCAGTATTACACCGCTTCAAGCCTCGACGGATTCATTGCGACCCTAGACGATTCTCTCGACTGGCTCTTTCCCCTTGGCGATATCAACGAGACGGGGTACCCATCGTTCATCAAGGAGGTCGGTGCCTTGGCGATGGGCTCCGCCACCTACGAGTGGATGCTCCGCCACGTCATCAATGTTGCGGGGCGCGAACCGGTCGCCTGGCCTTACCCGCAGCCTACCTGGGTGTTTTCGAGTCGGGGCCTTCCCCTCGTGGAAGGTGCGGACATCCGGTTTGTAAAGGGAGACGTCCGCCCCGTTCATGCTCAGATGAAGGAAGCGGCAGATGGTAAAAACATCTGGCTGGTCGGGGGAGGCGAATTGGTCGGGCAGTTCTATGATGCCGGACTATTGGACGAACTGATCGTACAGGTCGGTTCTGTTACCCTCGGATCAGGCAAGCCGCTTCTGCCTCGCAGGATCACGTCGCCCTCCCTCATCCTTGAGTCGGCCCGCGCGATCAGACCCGGCTTTGCCGAGTTGCGGTACCGCGCCCCGCGTGGGTAGGTCCTCAGGCGCGTGATTAGTCCACGAACGTCCCTCGAACGGAACTGGCTCAATGACTCATTGAGCCAGTGTCGGGGGAGAGGTCGTCGGAGGGGACGTCGCGAATCTGAATCGAGTCGACGCGTTGTTGGGCGAGGACGTCGGAAATGATCACGACCTTGTCCCCGGCTTTGAATTCCTCGCGGTCCTTCAGAATCTTGAACGCCGTCTGCAAAGTCTTTTCCGGGTCCGAACTGAAATCGATCTTGAAGGGGAGGACGCCGCGATTGAGCATCATGGTTCGCCGCGGTTGGCTCATGTTGGTAAAGGCATAGATGTTGGTGGCGAACGGGCGGCAGTTGGCGACGAGATCGGCCATGAGCCCTCGTCTGGTGATCACGACGATGCCTTTGGCCTTGACGCCCTCGGCCAGCTGCACGGCCGCCGCCGCCAGTTGTTGCTTGTTCTCCGCGTTGCGCAAATGTTTCGCAAACTGCAATCCGGGTATCGTTTCGGATTTCAGCGCAATCCTGCGGAGGAATTCGACGCACTTCACGGGATACTTCCCCACCGTGGTTTCGCCGGACAACATGACGGCATCGGCTTCCTCATAGATCGCATTGGCGACGTCGGTGACCTCGGCCCGGGTCGGATGCGGGTTGTGGATCATGGATTCGAGGAGATGCGTCGCCACGATGACGCGCTTTCCATATTCGGCACAGAGCCGTACGATCGTGCGCTGGACATTCGGCAGATCTTCCAGGTTGATCTCCACGCCGAGATCTCCGCGCGCGACCATGATACCGTCCGACTCCTTGATGATGGCTTCCAGATTCTTCACCCCTTCCTGGTCCTCGATCTTCGCGACAATCTTCACCCTCCCGGCCTTGTCGCCCATCAACGTCTTGAGCTGCTGAATATCTCCGGCCTCGCGCACGAACGAGAGCGCGATGAAGTCCACGTCCCGCTCCAGACCGAAGAGAATATCCTTGATATCCTTTTGCGTAATCGACGGGAGATTCACGCGGACACCGGGGAGGTTCACGTGGCGTTTGCTCTTCAGGAGCCCACCGTCCAAGACGCGGCATCGCATGTGGCGTTCGTGCTTCTCCAGTACCTCGAAGTTGATCAGTCCGTTGTCCACGGTGATCCGATCCCCGACGTTGACCGCCTCAAGCAGGTCCGCATAGTTGATGTGGATCGAGCTTTCCTCAACGTTCATCGGCCCGCGCGTGGTCACGGAGACGATGTCGCCCTGCCGCAGATCGAGCTCGTTGGAGAGATCGCCGGTGCGGATCTCCGGGCCTTGCGTGTCCAGGAGAATGGGAATGGGAAACTTCACCTTCCGGTTGAGCGACTTGATGTGCTGGATGACCTTGGCGTGAGACTCGTGGTCGCCGTGGGACATGTTGAGTCGGGCGATACTCATGCCCGCCTCGTAAAGCTTGTGCAGCATCTCGTAGGATTCCGTGGCGGGGCCGATCGTGCAGATGATGCGAGTCTTTTGCATGTAGCTCCCTGGGGGCAGCAGCCGATTCCTGTCAGCTGAGGTGCGACCGACGAATTGATGACGATCTCGCGCGGGGAAGGCGAGCAGAACGAGAGTTATTCTACTTGGTCCCGCCGGTCGAGTCTATCGCGGGGAGGAGGCGCGCAGTCCATGTTTCGTGAAGAATGCTGTGCGACCAGGACCGCCGTCGATTGCGGACGGCGAGCGTATCGCGTGAACATCGTCAGTTCTTTCGTAGCAGCCACACATGTTCTGTCGCCGCGCATTTTCCTTTGAGTCCACCGGGCACATCTTCGCTGGTGAGGAGCCTGAGCTGGTAGCGATGCGCGTAGTGCCGGCGGACTTCCTCGTGGCTGATCGAGAAGGGAGGGCCCTCCGCCGCATGCTGGTCGTATTCGTAACAAATGAGCAACTGCGGCGCGTGATCCGTAATCTCCGTGACGTGCGCGGTGTAGCGACTGCGCATGGTTTTGGGAAGAGCGACCAGCGCAGCCCTGTCATAGATCGCATCGACCGGCCCCAGCATCGTGTTCGTCACCTCGAAGATATCACCGACGAAGATGTCGAGGTCGTTCGCATGGTAGTGAGCGATTCCACCGCTCCTCGTAATCGTTGGTTTCACCCCGAGCTCCGCGAACAATTGCTCAATGGCGATGGCACTCAACTCAGCTCCGGCGACCCGGTAGCCGTTGGACAGCAGCCACGTAATATCCAGCGTTTTTCCGCACAGGGGCACAAAGACCCGGCTGCCTTTCGACAAGTTCAGCTCATTGAAATACTTCACCAGGAACGGGTTGGCTTCACTCTTGTGAAAGCCGATCTCATTGCTCGCCCACCTGTCATGCCAAAATTGCGGCTCCATAGTCGGTGACCTCTCTATTGATTGACTCGCACAAACCCTCAAGTTCGTGCACGGGTCAGTCACTTGCGTTCGCCACGCCGGAGTTCACGGTGTCGTTGCGCTGGCACCCGCGGCTGGACGCCGATCTTGTTCATCGCCGGCGGCGCGGTCATGTTCGGCAGATCTGCACGGCGATTCCCTGAGGGGGACAGCCTTCAGGCAAGGCGTCACTCTGTCACGCTCATGCGGTGTCTTTTTCCATGGAGGCAACGAAGGCATCCGCTTCCTGAATGGACGCGTTCAAGTCCTTGATCAGGGAGTCGATGTTGCCTTCGACCGTGACCAATTCGCTCTTGAGCGAGGCGATGGCCTGCGCGTTCAGGTTATGCTTCAAGAACAGGACATGGTCCTTCAACTTCGCCAGGACCGGATCTATTTTCGCTTCCGCCCGTTTCATGGCTTTGATCAACTGCGCATATTGACTGCGCGTCTGGGTGAGCTGCTTCTGGCTTTTCTGGCGCAATGCCGCGTTGGAATACTGCTTCAGTTCCCCATCCCATTCTTTAAATATGCGTCAGACACATTTCCCACCGACGCGATGCGATCCCGAACGGCTTGCGCTCTCTTTTCGCTCTGTTGGTATTCGTCGTTCAGCGCCTCGTACTTGTCCTGTAGTTCGCCGCCCTGGACATTGAGGGTCTTGGTGAAGCGATCGAGCGCCGATTTGAATTGTTCCTTCGCGTCCTGTTGGGCGTCACGGGCTTTCTTTACATCGCTCACCATCAGGTCGCGCTTGTGATAGCCGAGTTTTTCCATTGTTTCGTAATAGGCGGTCTGGCAGCCGGAGCCGATCAGGCCGATCAAGACGATGCCGCAGGTCAACGCGAGCGACAAGAGTCTATGAAAGCGGGGAGGGTGCTGAAGGTACATGATGCCATCCTTATCTAAGCGGTTCATTCAGACGACTTGACTGCCGCTACTCTAACAGACCGACCATGCTTCCGCTATTTCTTCTGCCGGCCGTCAGGTCACATGGATCTACTCCAGACGGAGAGCCACGGCCAGCCGGGCGCCTGGACATGGGAGGAGGAATCCGTCATCCTTGAAAAATCATTCATTCTGCCATCTGGCGTTCTGATTGCATTGGCGTTCAGAGAAAAGGAGTGTGAGAGATGCCGAACAATACCGTCCGCCTGCACCGCGTCTTTCGGACAACGCCGGAGCGGGTATACCGCGCATTCCTGGATGCGGATGCCAAGGCGAAGTGGCTGCCGCCGAACGGGTTCACCGGGAAAGTGCACCATCTGGAAGCCAAGGTAGGCGGCACGTACAAAATGTCGTTTACCAACTTCACCACCGGCCAGACCCATTCATTCGGCGGGAAGTACCTCGAACTGGTGCCGCACGAACGATTGCGCTATACGGATAGATTCGACGACCCGAATCTTCCCGGAGAAATTCAGGTGACGGTTACCTTGAGGAAGGTGTCGTGCGGAACCGAGATGACGGTGGTGCAAGAAGGTCTCCCCGACGTGATTCCCCTGGAGTCCTGTTATTTGGGTTGGCAGGAATCGCTGATCCTTCTCGCGAAACTCGTCGAAGCGGAGATTCGTGAGTAAAAGTTAGCAGGTGCGTGTGCCCGGATGAACGACTGTTCGGGCATGCACCTCGGCCATTCAGCAGCGAGGGGAGCACGTGAGGTTGCAGAATCGCGTATTCATGGAGCTTCAATCGTTGCTCAGTGATGTGAACACGAGACCTGCCGCGAACCTCACCGCCCCCTGCCGACCGGGCTGCTTCGATCAATTGAGCGGCTACGTCAAGGCCCACGATGTCAATCTATCTCGCCCTTAACTCCCGGGTGCGCCATCCCGCCCTGCATCCGCAATCGAACTCAGAACGGTCGCATCATGTTTCAGTAAAAACGGAGCGAGCCGGGTGTGCGTCGGACGAAGGCCGACGATCACCGGTCATGTCGTCTGGATGGGCTTCAGCTCGGCGGTCGTGGACTCACGACCGGCTGATGGCTGTTTGGGCGATTTGGCCTGGGTGCGGAAGCGGGCAGGCGGGAGCCCGAACTCGCGTTTGAAAGCACGGTTGAAGGAGGGTTCGGACTCATAGCCGATCTCGCCGGCGACTTCGGCCACGCTCTTGGACGTGGAGGCTAAGAGTTGCGCGGCGAGGTGCAACCGCCAGCGAGTGAGGTAGCCGATCGGTGTGTCTATCAGGAAGTGCTGGAACCGTTCGGCGAGCACGGATCGGGAAACTCCGACCTCGGCAGCAAGCGTGGCGATACTCCATGGTTGGGCCGGCCGTTGATGCAGGAGCGCCAGCGCTTTGCCCACATCCGGATCGCGCACCCCGGCCAGCCATCCGGTCTGAGTGTGCGGCAGCTGCGCAATGTAACGTCGCAACGTTTCTACGAACAACGCTTCGGATAACTTGGCGATGACTGCGGCGCCTCCTGGGCCGGAGGCCTCGGCGTGATCGACGGAATAGCGGAACGTATTTTCCAGCCACTCTCCCGACGGGGTATCCCGGATATTCACCTTGAGCATGGCAGGCAACCCGGCCAGAACGACCCGGCAGAGCTGCGCGTCGCAGGTCAAGTACCCGCAGATCAGCTTCGTGACTTCACCGCCCCCGGCGAGTTGGGACAGCATGCGTCCTTCCGCAAGAATCTGTCGGATTTGCTTGGAGGTGTCCACCGGTGTGACGGGAGGGCCGTTTCCCATACAGTGCGCATCCCCGTGCGTCAGAACGATGATGTCGCCCGCCGTCAGCGGCACGGCGCGGTCTTCCTGCTCCAGACGGACATAGCCTCGTCCTTCGAGCAGTAGATGGAAAATGATGATGTGGCCGGCTTGGGTGGGCAGATACGACGCCATGGTCCCGGCGTCCGGCTCTCGAGCGCACCAGGGCGCGGCGAACTCACCGTGGAAGAATACCGCGCCGTCGAGTTTCACGGCCTTGAGCACTTCGGACAACACGTCCATAGGAATTTCCTTGGCAAGGCCGGAGCCTGAGCAAAGCAATCCGGACGCCCGGATACACAAGTTGCAGCTTAGCATGCCCCTGATAAGAGAGCCAGACGCCCTGATAAGACTCGAACCATCCTCTGTCCTATAGTGTGACCAGACAGGACGCGGCGCCGGAAGCCGGGACATAGCACCCACACTGAAGGAGGAGACCATGACGACGAACACGGTGGTGCCGGAAATGGATGGACTGAAGACCTTGCTCAATACCATTTGGACAGCGGGGGACTACGATCGATTCTCGCGGTACATGGAAGGTGGCGCCCGAGAGTTTTATGAGCGTCTCCAGCTTGCGCCGGGATGCCGGCTGTTGGATGTGGGTTGCGGATCCGGCCAACTCGCGTTGATCGCCGCGAAAGATGGCCTGGAGGTGACGGGAGTGGACATCGCCGCCAATTGGGTGGAGCGAGCGCAAGCCCGTGCCCGCGCGGAAGGGGTGCCCGCTCGGTTCGAAGTGGCCGACGCCGAAGCGCTTCCGTATGAAGCGGCCAGTTTCGACGTCGTCGTGAGTCTGATCGGCGCGATGTTTGCTCCGCGTCCTGATCTGGTGGCGAAGGAGCTGTTGCGGGTATGCGTACCGGGAGGGACCATTGCGATGGCCAACTGGACGGCGGAGGGGTTCGTCGGACAAATGTTCAAGAACGTGGCGAAATTCATCGGGCCGTCGGGCATGCCGTCGCCGGTGCTGTGGGGGAATGAAGCCACGGTTCAAGAACGCCTTGGTCACGGATTATCCACGCTCAGCCTGACCAAGCGGCAGTATCTCTTCAGCTATCCGTTCCCTCCCTCGGAGGTCGTGGAATTCTTCCGTCTCTACTATGGACCGACCAACCGGGCCTTTGCATCACTCGACGCCGAGGGGCAAGCGCACTTGCGCCGGGATCTGGAAACGCTCTGGACCGCGCACAATCAGGCAGGGCCGGATTGCACGACGGTGTATGGCGAATATCTGGAAGTCATCGGCATTCGGGCGTGAAACCGGAATGACACACAAAGGAGACGCATCATGACGAACGCAACTACAACCGAGATGGACCAGACAACGGGCCTGTATGACATGACGAATCTGGAGAAGATGAAGGATCTGGGGACACATGCCCCAGAGGCGATGAGGGCGTTCGTGGCTTTCGATAAAGCCGCGCTGGCAGGCGGCGCGATTCCGGTGAAGTACAAGGAATTGATGGCCATGGCGGTTGCGTTCACGACGCAATGTCCCTACTGCATCGAGCTGCATACGAACAAGGCAAGAGAGTATGGTGCGTCGGCCTCGGAGATCGCTGAATCGGTGCTCGTGGCAGCGGCCTTGCGCGCCGGCGGGGCCATCACGCACGGCACCCATGCGATGAAGTGAACATAAAGCGGCCTGCGGGCCGACATTGTCGGCCCGCCATGCACGGACAACATCCATGACGCGGACACCGATGTCGCTCACTGTTTACGATCGAGATAGACATGGATCATCCGCGTTCTGCAATCGAAGAGGAGGCCACCATGAAACCACATAGACTGTTCGCGTTCACCCTGGGGTTGTTGCTCGCAGGCTCCACGCTCGCCTCGGCGGAAATCCTGGCCCTGCTCAACTATGAGAGCAAGCCGGACCAGCCCGTGAGACGGGAAGGCATTGCGCTCATGGACATCGACCCTGAGTCCGGGAACTTCGGAAAGATTCTGATGGAGATACCCCTGCCGCCCGACCTGGTGGCGCACCACATTTTCTTCAATCGTGACCGGAATAAAGCCTATATCACGGCGTTGGGGAAGAGCGTCCTGCACGTCGTACATCTTAGGATGTTTCCTTACCGGCTGCAGGCCATCGACGTGCCGGACTGTCAGATGGGCGAGGATCTCGCCGTGTCGGAGGATAACCGAACCTGGTACCTCACGTGCATGGGCTCGGACAACGTCATCATGGGGGACGCGCTCCTCGATAAGCCGATCAAAACGGTCAGCGCCGCGAAGCCATCCGTGGCCACGATTCAGTATCCGCATGGCATCGCGATTCACAACGGCATCGATCGCGTCCTCGTCACCAGTACCGTCAAGCCGGATATGTCCGATGCGGGAGAATCCATCACCGTGATGGAGGCCGGCAGCGGTAGCGTCCTCTCGACCCATAAGGTTTCGTCGAAACCGTCCCCGGCCAAAGCCGCTCCCGTCGAAGTCATGTTCAGCCCCAATGCGAATCCTCCCGTGGTGCATATCACCAATATGCTCGAAGGGACGTTGTGGGCCGGTGTATGGGACCCAGCCAGCAAGGCCTTTTCGTTCCATCAGGTTGATGATTTTGGTTCAAGGCAGCAGGGCATGCCGCTCGAAATGCTCTATAACGCCAAAGGGGACCGCCTGTTTGTCACCACGGCCAAACCGGGGTTCGTAAATCTGTACGACAACAGCGATCCGCGGCAACCGAAGTTTCTCAAGACGATCGCAGCCGCGGCCGGCGCGCACCATAGCGTCCTGTCGCCGGACGAGCGATACCTGTTCGTTCAGAACAGTTTTCTCAATCTGGACGGCATGAGCGATGGATCCATCACCGTGATCGACCTGAAGGTGGATAAAGTCCTGGGAAGCATCGACACCCTGAAGGCGCAGGGGTTCAATCCCAACTGCATCATGCTGCTGCCCATTCAGCCGGGCGACCTGCGGGCAAGCCGGGTTATCGAGTGATTGGCTTGTGAACGGCCGGATGGTGAAAGCGCGGGGAGACGGCGGGAGCTCTGTCTCCCGCCGTACTCGTCGGTCACGTCGGATGCGAGTTTATGCGAGCACCGCTTCGACGACGCTCACGGCCGTTTCCGTCGGCACGAGCCGGGTGAGACGGAATCCGGCTTTGCCGAGCAGCGTACGGTATTCCGGTTCAGTCCGTTCCTGTCCGCCGGGGCCCACAAGCATCATCATATCGAGCATCTTGCCTGGATGCGGAACGTTGTCGGACGGCAGCACCATCTCAATGATCAACAAGCGGCTGCCGGGTGTCATCGCGCGGCGGCAGTGGCCGAGGATGGTGAGGCATTGGGCCTCGGTCCAATCGTGGATGATGTGCGACAACAGATAGGCATCGCCCCCGCTCGGCACCTGGTCAAAAAAACTGCCGACCTCGATCGTCACGCGATCCGCCAGGCCCCTGGCCTGAATCAGCGCCGGCGCGTCGCGAACTACATGAGGCAGGTCGTAGAGGATGCCGCGTGATGCGGGATTGCCGGCGAGAATCGTCGTTAGGAGATGTCCCGTGGCCCCGCCCACGTCGATCACGGTAGACAAGCCGGAGAAATCGTACGCGGCGGCGATGGCTATCGGCTCCGCCCCGTGAAAACCCACCATCGTTTCGCTGAACAACGACGCCTCTTCGGGATGCTTGGCGAGCCAGTCGAACAGGGGCATCCCCAGCGATTGCTCGAATCCGCAGCCCCCGGTCTGCACCGAATAGAGCAGATGCTCCCAGCCGCGTGACATCCAGTCGCTCGCCAACGTCAGGATGCTGGCACGCGCAGATCCCGGCGCGCCGGTCTTGAGCGCCTCACCGAGGGGTGTCAACGCAAAGCGGTGAGCCGCATCTTCCGTGAGGATATTGAGGTTCGTGAGTGTCCGCATGAAGCGATATAACGTGGGGGCATGGGTTCCCGTCGGCCCGGCGAGGTCGTCGGCAGTCTTCGGCCCGTTGGCAAGGTGGTCGGCCAGGCCCAGTTTGGCGGCGACGTAGGCAATGCGGGAGACCCAGTGGGCCATGGCCATCTGTATCAGTTGCACGTGGGGGGGTGGCAGTGGAGCGCTACTGTGATTGTTCTCAGGCATGCCGGTTTCCTCCGGTTATGATGTGAAAGAAGCCCATGTGCGATGTTGCCGGGAAAAAGTTATACGCGGGATGTTTCCTGGTTCGTTGTCGGATGCATTTCTTCAGGCCAGCCGGACGGAATAGTGTGCAAGCGTTCATGGCGTGCCATGGCCTACGTCTTGCCGGGTCAGTGTATCTCAAGGCCGCAGGTGTATTCACCACTCCGAAGGCGTTGCATCCCATATCTCACCGGTGAGATACACCCGCTGTATCTTTTTTGGTTTCTGCCGCCACTGCGCTAAGCACCTGTTCATCTCTACCGTTTCTCTACGAAGACGAATTTCTTCAGAACATTGGCGGCTTATGAATGCAATCATTCTTGTGACTCACACCGGCTGATGATGGCATGTCGTATGCATTCAACCAACGATTGTGAAATGGGTCTCAGTGCCGGGCCCTGCGTCATCCCCTGCGAACCCCTAACCTGCGAGGTGTGTCATGCCAAGAAAACAGATCAAGATGTGCATTGATCGGATCATTCCGCGGGAGCTATTGATGGAGACCAGTCGTCGCGCCGTGGAGGAGAACCAGGCAAACGCTCCGATGATGCGCGACTTCCCCCTGTTCGGCGTCGATCCAGGCGATCGCCTGCGGATGGCGATCGTCACGGGGAAGAAGTGGCAGAAGGGCCGCACTCTCAAGGTGCATTTTCTCGACGGCCACCAGGACGTGCAGGCGAAAGTGCAGCACTATGCCCAGCAATGGAGCCAGTTCGCGGACATCACCTTCGATTTCGGCTACGACCCCTCCGCGGAGATTCGTATTTCGTTTCTGCAGGAAGGATCGTGGTCCTATCTCGGGACCGACGCATTGGGGATCTCGCGCCCCGGGCCGACGATGAACTATGGCTGGCTCACCCCGGCCAGCACGGACGACGAGTATCGACGGGTGGTGCTCCATGAGTTCGGTCATGCGCTGGGCTGTATTCATGAACACCAACATCCGGAGGCGGGAGTTCCCTGGGATAAGGAAGCCGTGTATCGATACTTCATGGGACCGCCTAACAACTGGACCAAAGAAGACGTCGACCACAACCTGTTCGAGAAGTATGGACAGGACCTCACAAACTTTTCCCAATACGACAAATTCTCCATCATGCACTATCCCATTTCGAACGACTTGACGCTTGGTGATTTCGAGGTCGGATGGAATCGCGATCTCTCTGCGACGGACAAAGAATTTATCGGGACGATGTATCCAAAAACGACGGCTCCAGACGTCACGTCCATTGCGGTCGGTGCCGCCCCGGTTGAAGCCTCGATCGGGAAACATGGAGAGGAGGATCTTTTCAGCTTCACCGTGGGCGCAAAGGGCCCCTACATCCTGGAGACGAAGGGTTCCACCGATGTGGTGATGGTGCTCCTCGGTCCGAACAACAAGACGGCCATGATTGCCGAAGACGACGATAGCGGGAGGAGTTATAACGCCAAGATTGCGACGAAACTGGATCCGGGCACGTATTACGCCCGCGTCCGCCATTACAGACCCACGGGGACTGGAAAGTACGGCATCTCGGTTCGCGCGGGGAACTAACTAACTCATACGGCCAGTGCGGAGGGGGACCATGTCTTGGCGAGACCCTCTCCGCCTGAGGAACGGATTGGGGAGCAGTGCGGAGCGGGGAGGGGCGAGGAGAATCGAATGGCCATCGCGGAATTTTAAAGGCCGAGTTCCTTCAGAATGACGTTGAGTGGCTTGGCGCCTTCCTTCTTCGTTTCGGCCAAGGCTGCTCGGGCATCGGCGAGGTCGATACGGTCTTCCAGGTCCTCCAGCAGTCGCAAGTCGGCAATGGGGACCACGGCGGCGACTTCTTTGCCGCGTCGTCGCAAGATCACACGCTCCTTGCCGAATGCGACGCGATTGATCGTATCGGCGAATCCCTCTCGGGCTTTACTGGTCGGCAGATGCGCCACAGGCCACCTCATCAGGAACTGTACTAAACGTACCAATTGTACGAAATGTACGTTTGAGGGGGCGGGAAGTCAAGGAGCGGAAGAAGGCAGGGTGTTCAATGCTGAGAGATGAATGTTGATGGCCCAAACGTGATGGGATTCAAGCATTAGGCCCGCCAGGCGCAGGGATTGTACGATTGCCAGACCGGACCCTACATTTATGAGCGGTGGGTCCATCACGGTGATCGACCTGAAGGCGCAGGGGTTCAACCCCAACTGCATCATGCTGCTGCCGAATCATTTTCAGAGGAAAGAAAGGGGACAGGGTGCGTCGGCGCGAAGCCGGAGGAGAGTCGCGAATGAAAGAGT
>CAKKRE010000033.1 GCA_919902505.1 Nitrospiraceae bacterium | reverse complement strand
ACCTACTATGAGCGCGGGATCAATCTCCGGCACGGCTATCTGACCGAGCTGTTCGTGGATGATCCGGAATATCTGGTGAAGATTCCGAAAGGCCTCAAGGATGTGGCCGTGCTGTTGGAGCCGACATCCATTATTGAGAAGGGCATCATTCAAGCCTACGAAGCGCAACGCCGGTTCAAGATTTGGCGGCCGAGAAAAGCGGCGGTGCTCGGGGCGGGGACCGTCGGATTACTCGCGGCCCTCTCGCTGAAGATGAAGGGGTTCGACGTAACCAGCTTCGGCAAGCAGAGCGGACCGTCACGCAACCTCGATCTGTTGGCGCAACTCGGCGTGCGCTACATCTCGACGAACGATCTGTCGATTCGAGAAGCGGCGACGCGATTCGGGCCGTTTGATTTGATGTTCGAAGCCACCGGCTATTCGCCGGTAGTGTTCGAGGCGATGGAATGTCTGGGCAAGAACGGCGTGCTCGTGCTGGCGAGTGTCACAGGCGGTGACCGCGAACATGCGATCCCAGCCGACAAGATCAACCTGGACTTCGTGCTTGGCAATAAACTCGTTGTCGGCACTGTGAACGCAAACCGAGAATATTTCGAAGCCGGCGTCTACGACTTCGCGCGAGCCGAGCTGGAATTTCCCGGATGGCTTTCCAAGCTGCTCACCCACCCGGTGAGCGGCCTCGAGAACTATTCTGAGATGATGCACAAGTTGACGACTGAGAAGAGCGCGATCAAGGTCTTTGTGAACGTGGCGTACGACTAGAGAGTGAGGATGGTGGGCCGCATGCTCCGGCGAGGGGCTAACCCGCATGGCCCTGCCGCTGCTTGGCTCCGCAACTTGTTCCGTTGGAGACTTCGTCTGAACGGAACGTCGAACAGTGCTCGCCATCGCCTTCAGCGACCACACCGCCAGGGCCATGCAACCCCTCGCAAGTCGCAACGTGCCCACCATCCTCTTGATGGACGTCTAAGAGAAACCTCGCTCCTCCGAAGAAATCGCTCTGCGCTCCGCCATGCGCGTAGAGAACGGAGGGGCGATGCTCGCTTGGGAATAGGGCGCGTCTCGACGCGCCGGGGCTGGACGGGTGAGAATATCGACCTCTTTGAACATCCTGCGATAGTCCTTTCCCCTGCAACGCTCCTCTTCAGCGTGAGCGAAAAAGGTCCAAGATTTGAACGATCGTTTCACCTTTAGTGATTGCTCTCATGCATGCATCAAGATCTGCAGCCGTATAGGGTTTTCTGTCTCCGTGCCGCGCACGGGTACAATGGTCTTTCAGCTTGTGGAGAGCGCTCGCCAGCAGGGGGGGGAGAGTTAATGTGATCTTCAGTCGTTCTGAAATGGATCGCGTAATGCCCTTGATCAGAGGCTCGGCACTATGAAACAGCCTGGTTATTTGGTTAATCGTAAGTCTGCCGTGATCGAATGCGCCCGGCAGGACCACACCGATCTTGCGAACAGGCGCCCACACTTTCTCGTTAAACTCGTATTCAATGGCTTTCTGATAAAGGATCGGAGACCAACATGGATTGATGATTCTGAAGGGCTCGATGTTCCAAGACGATGCTTCTATAAGAAATTGCTGCGTCTGAGCACAGAAGGCGGACAATGAACGGTCATGTCTCTTCCTTAGTTCTTTCTCCGCTTCTATGCATACATCCTTGAACCGAACTCCGGCATCGGCTTCGGCCTTTAAGGATTCTTTCTCTCGACGCTCGGAATCTAGGCGTTCGCGCAGATCGCATATGGTTCTTGTGGCGCTATGCAGTAGCGAATGCTCCGTTGTGCTTCGACTTTCCTCCGCTATTCCAATGGCTGCGAGCAATCCGTCGGAGTATTCGGAAACGGCGACGTGACCATCCTCATATAATTCCTCAAGCCGGCTGAATAGTTGACTGACCCTCTCACGGTCAGAAAGTTCTGCGTAGAGCTTCAGCATTTCCGGCAAATAATCAGCCTGATAGTCCGCGACTTCTCCAATCTGATCGTATCCTCGTCGCACATCACGATGGATGTGCTCAAAGACGGCGGCTGCGTGAAGAAGCATCTCATGTTCCCAATACCAAACTGCAACGCCAAAATGCACCGGCCATCCGAGATGCTCGACACCCAATTCTTCCACAAAGCTCTTCCAGGCATCTTTGTATGCTTCCCTTGTAAGCAGTCGTGATGTGAACGAGAGACTCTCTACAAGGGCACCTTCCTCTACAGCGAACGAAACTTCTCCCGCGGCATCAAATCGACGCTCAAGCTCTTCAAGAAGCTCAATATCGGTCATGTTCACCAGTTCTGTTTGATATAGAACCAGCGGGGATGTCAGAAATTGACGGCAGGGACATCTAGCATCTGGTCTGGCTGTTGAGCCCGCTCGAAGATATTGTGGAAGCTTTGATCCATGCGTTTCAGCACATCGGGAGTGAAATACTTCTCTCCGCACTGCTGACACACTCCAGCCGGCACGTTTCGTAGCACAAGTAAGTGATCGCGACGACGGTAGTCATAGTTGATGTGCCGCTCCTCCACCTCTCCGCCACAGAACGTGCAGTCAGCATAGGTGGTCATGGTTTCGCTCCTCTGGTACGGAGATCGTTCCATTTTGGTGGTCTGGGGATGTACACAGTGATCAATCTGAGGATTCTCTCAGCCTTTGGTTTTCTCGTGGCCCATCCTAGCACAACATGTATCGGTTTGGCTCCCGCCAAGCCGCCGACGAGGCAACTGGGGCCACGCGGATCGTTCGGATACTCTTCGATGAGTTCCCCCTGCAGCAAGGCCACTTCGATCTCGTCGATATCCAAATCATCTTCAAGCCGTTCCTGTTGGACATGAATACTGACTTCATAACGACCTTCCCGAATTAGCCGCCTGATCTCATCGATGGTCATCCGAAAGTTCTCTAGGTCTTGGTTTTGTCCCGTTGGGGCGAAAGACTAGTTGCCTCCGACACAAAAGGCAAGGGTGTGCCATGAGCCAACGGCGAGCACCGCTTGAAGCTCTTCTCTTCTTGGATGGCGTGGAGGTGGTTTTACCTGCGACTTGCGCGAAGGCTCGGGCACCACACTTGTTGAATCGCTGCGTCCAGCCTTCGGCTGGCGATGTCGATGTTCGATGTTCCGTCCAAGCGAAGCGACGGACGGAACGAGTTTCAGCGTCGAGCACATGGGAGGCATTCGTGTGGTCGAGCTGACGCGCCGGAGCAGATAGGGCACCGTCCCAGCCTAGCTTCCCTCCCCTTTGTAAGACCCACCCCCCTCGTCCGACTTAACCCCATGCAGGCTGGCTCTTGGCCACCCCTGACCTGTTACCCGGGAGAACCTCCATGGCTCATTTGATGGAATCACCAATGCCTGTTGCCGAAGCAGTTTCGACTCCTGAACCGATTGTGGCCCCGCACGTCACCACTGAACGCGTCTATCGGCATCGGCTGCCAGTGCGGATCAGCCATTGGCTCAACGTCCCTTGTCTTTTCATTCTCATCATGAGCGGGTTGCAGATTTTCAACGCGCATCCGGCGCTCTATTGGGGAGACCGATCCGACCGCGACCAGCCCTTGTTGTCGATCCGACCCATGAAAACCGAGAGCGGCGAGACGAAAGGTATCACCACGGTCCTCGGCCACCAGTTCGATACGACCGGAGTGCTCGGCTATTCCAATGGAATGGGTCGCGCGTTTCCCGCTTGGGCGACTGTGCCGAGCGCGAAATGGCTCGCGATGGGCCGTCAGTGGCATCTCTTCTTTGCCTGGCTGTTCGTCATCAACGGAGTGCTCTTTGCGGCCTATGCCTTCATCAGCCGCCACGTCACGAAAGATCTGCTGCCGACCGGCCAGGATCTGAAGAACATCCCACAGGCGGTGAAAGACCATCTCCGGTTGTGCCACCCGCAGGGCAATGAAGCCAAGCGCTACAACGTGCTGCAGAAGCTGGCCTACGTCGGCGTCCTGTTCGGACTCGCGCCGCTGATCGTGCTGACCGGTCTGACGATGTCGCCGACGATCGATGCCGTGTTTCCCTGGCTCTTGACGATTTTCGGAGGGCGACAGGCGGCGCGGACGATTCATTTCATCGCCTGCTTCTCGTTCGTCGGGTTCATCATCATCCACGTCGCGCAGGTGATGCTGAGCGGTTTCTTCAACAGCATCCGATCGATGGTGACCGGATACTTCATCGTACGGCATGAAGGAGTGAAGTGATGAAACACGAACAAGCCATGGAACGTCGCGGATTCTTGAAGGCCACGGTCGGCGCGGCGAGTCTCGTCGCACTCGCCGGCTGTGACAAGTTGATCCAGAGCAGTTGGTTCCCGTCGATCCTCCACAAGGCTGAGGGCCTGACCGAACGGGTTCAGCGCGCGGTCACACCGGCCAATGCGATGGCCAAAGAGTATGGGGAGGAAGACATCTCGAACGTATTTCCGGCCAACGGCAATACGGATCCTGGGACGGAAGAGTATGCCGTGATGGTGAAGAACGATTTTGCCGGCTGGCAGGTGCTGATCGATGGGCTGGTGACAACGCCCACCATGTTCTCGCTCGGCGCAATCAAGGAAATGCCCGCGCGCACGCAGATCACCCGGCACGATTGCGTCGAAGGGTGGAGCGCCATCGGCAAGTGGACCGGTGTGCCGTTGGGCGACCTGTTGCGCAAAGTCGAGCCGCTGCCGAGGGCGAAGTACGCGGTCTTCTATTGCGCCGACATCGACGATGAAGGCCTGTCGTATTACGAAAGTATGGCGGTGGCTGATTGCTTTCACCCGCAGACGATCCTGGCCTATGAATTGAACGACAAAGCACTCGATATTTCTCATGGAGCCCCGGTGCGCCTTCGCTGCGAACGCCAGCTTGGCTACAAACAAGCAAAGTATGTCGAACGCATTGAGTTGGTCGAGTCGCTCGCCGACATCGGCGGGGGTAAGGGCGGATATTGGGAAGATCAAGGGTACGAATGGTACGCAGGCATTTAGCCCGTGAAGCGTGACACGTGACACGTGAAACGTTCGATCAACCATGTCTGAAGGGACGGGCTCCCCTCTGTTTGAACCGGAGAGCCTGCTCAAACATCCTGTCGGGAACAATCGTCGCTTGTGCTCTCACCGGCTGCCTGTCGCCGATTGCGATACATCGTGCGGTGATCGAGTACGACCGGACGGTGAGTTATGTCGAAGCGGATCTGCTCCTCTTGAACATTGCACGGGCCCGGTACCACCGGCCGGTGCATTTCACGGCGGTGTCCAGCGTCGCGGCCACATTCGACTTTCGAACCAGCGCCGGGATCTCCGGAGGATTGGGACGCGCGCCGGAAGCGGCCGAGCGGGCGATCAATCTGGAGTACAGCGCGAGTGTCGCGGAGAATCCGACCATCACGATTGTGCCGATCACCGGCGAGGAATTTACGAAGCGTGTGTTGCGGCCGCTCGACGAGGATAAGTTCGAGTTTCTGGTTCGGCAGGGCTACGACATCAATATGGTGCTGCGCCTTATGGCGCGCGGCATTGCGTTCGATGACGAGCGCGGCCCTATCGTGTTGTTCAATGCGCCGTCCCAAGGAGAGGGCTACAGAGAGTTTCGCCGGAGGCTGCTGCATCTGGCCGGGTTGGACGCGGAGCGCCAACTTTTTGTCGGTCCGATTCTGTTCGAGGAGAGTCACACCGTCCGCACGAATCGTCCGCCGAATCCTGACGAAGTCGTCGCGGCGCTGGAGAAGGGATTCCGTTGGGAAGGTGACGACGAGGGAAAAGTCCACACGGTCCGCCGCAAGGCCGTCGGCAGGCTGTTGATCGCCAATTACGACCCGGCTCGATTGTCGAACGAGGAACGGCGGCATCTGCATGAGGAAGCGCAACGGGTGCCTCTCGATTCCATCCTGGTCGATATCCGGCCGGGCAACCCGGGCGGCGACTATCCGCTGCACGGCTCGATCTTGCTCCGCAGCATGAATGCGATCATCGGCTTCGTGGCCCGGAGCATCGAAGAGGAACCGGAGATGATGGTGTCTCCCGATGTCAGAACGAAGACGGTCGTGCGGAACCCGGCTCGTACGCTCGAAATCGAGGAGTCCGACTCGAAGCCCGGCGATTATGAATTCTCCGTGTCGCTCGACGGCCGGTACTATTCGATCCGCAAATATCCGATCAGCCAGGGGATGGTTCCCAGCTGGAATCAGGAGGCCTTTGCCGTCCTGTCGAACCTGTTCCAGATGACCGTCACGGATCTCACGAAGTATCCGACACCGGCCATTGCGATTGCCAAATGAATCCATCGTTCGTCGGCACGCGTAGATCAAGAGGGGAGGACCGCATGTGTGATCGAATCATAACCGGAGCTCTGGTGGTCTTGGCAGGGGTCCTGTTGATCTGGGCCGTCGCCAATGCGGGAATCGGCATGAAGGCGCCCGAGATTACCAATGAGACGTGGTTGAACAGCACGCCGCTGCATCTCGCAGATCTGAAGGGCAAGGTGGTCATGGTGGAGTTCTGGACGTTCGGCTGCTCCAACTGTCGACACGTCGAACCCTACGTGAAGCAGTGGCACCGGAAATATGCCGATCAGGGGTTCGTCGTGATCGGCGTGCATTCACCTGAGTTCTCCCACGAGCAGGAGGTCGAGAATGTGAAGCGCTATATCATGGAGCACGATATCCGCTTCGCCGTCCCCATCGATAATGATTTTTCGACATGGAACAAGTACGGGAACCGTTATTGGCCTGCGATGTATCTGGTCGATAAGCAGGGCGTCATCCGCTCCATACAAATCGGGGAAGGCCGGTATCGCGAAACAGAAGACTTGATCCGGTCGTTACTGGCCGAGAAGGACTGAGTCCCATGCGACGACTATCCCGTCGATCACTGTTGTCTGTGACCGGCGCCGCGGCCCTCTCCTTCAGCTTGCGGCCTTTCTCTGCATTCGCGGGCTTCTGGCAACAGTTGGTCGGTCAACAGGAAGCAAAGCCGACGAAGCCGATCACCCCCAATCATGAATTCTACGTCACGTCCTATCGCAGTCCGCCTTCTATACGAGTCGGCGAGTGGTCGCTTTCGATCGCAGGCTTGGTCGAACGACCGGTCACCTTCACCTATGAACAGCTGATCGCACAGCCCAAGGTCACGCAAATTGTGACGCTGGAATGCGTCGGCAACACGGTTGCGGGGGAGCTCATGAGCACAGCCGAATGGGAAGGCATCCCCTTGCGCTCGCTCCTGCAAGAGGCGGGTGTGGGCGCGATGGCCTACGATGTCGTCTTTCGCGCAGCGGACGGTTATTCAGACAGCATTCCCGTGAACCGGGCGATGGCCGGTGACGTGATCATTGCGCACACAATGAACGGTGTGGCGTTACCGCAAGGTCACGGCTTTCCCGCTCGCGCGATCGTGCCGGGCCACTACGGGATGAAAAGCGTGCAGTGGCTGACGGAAATCGAGGTCGTCGCTTACGATCACAAAGGTTACTATCAGCAAAAAGGATGGACTGAAGCCGCGATCGTCAAGACGATGTCGCGTATCGATGTCCCTGCTCACGGAGCCACGGTTCGTGGATTACGGCAGCAGGTCGAAGGGATTGCATTTGCCGGATCAAGAGGTATTCGGCTGGTCGAAGTCAGCACTGACGGAGGAGAGCATTGGACTCCCGCCAGGCTTGCGGCGCCTCTTTCTCCCTATGCCTGGATCTTCTGGAGTTACGATTGGACCGTTCCTATTCCCGGCCGATATACGCTGGGCGTTCGCGCCACGGATGGACATGGGGCACTCCAGACGACACTCGAACAGGACCCCGCCTCTGATGGTGCGGCGGGGCTTCATGAAATCACGTTCACAGTCGTAGTCTAGCCTGGACTATAGGCGAGGGTCCTCGGTTCAAATCCCGGCCGACTCACCGGCACATTCATTATTCGCGCAGTCCTGCTCTCGCTCGTTCGGATTCATAGAACAACGCCTGTTCCAATGGTGTGAGTGCCGCCGATGATGCATGGCCTCCTTGCCCTCGTTGCTCCTCTCCGGCCGTTCGCTGTATGTCGCACATTCAGTCATCTGCCGGCCTCGTGCTTTTTGGGGTTGAGGATGGGACGTGAGACGTGCAAGATAGCAACAGGCTCTTTTAGTGTGCGCTCTGCTCGGTCACTCTCAGTATCGATTCTCTGAGACCTCAAAACATTGGTGCTCCTAACGTGGGCGTCACACTGTGCGGCTGGTGGCGGCCGTGCACACGAAAGGAATGACATGTGATGGTGAAGCAACATTCGAAGAAGTGGTGGATGAGGGGCTGGACATTCGCGGTGCTGTCGGCGGCGACCTTTACGGTCGGCTGTATGCATCATCCCGGTGGCATCGCCCCTTCGACCAAGCCGCTGGCTCCTGGCGGTTATACCGAACTCGGCAAGGTGCGCGGGCAGGATTGTGTCTATCACCTGCTGGGCCTCATCCCGGTGACGGGTGGCAATGAGATGAGACATGCGGTCGAGGATGCGCTTCGCACCAAACCCTTGGCGGACGCGCTGGTTGAAGTCACGGTAGACGGGTACTACCAGTACTTCATTCTGTTCTCTCGAGCCTGTACGCAGGTGTACGGCACGGCGGTAGAAATGAAGTAACAGGAGTTGAACCGGTCTCGAATTCGAAAGCAAGACCCGGAGTGTCGCGCGTGCCTCTGACGGCTAGAGTGCAGTGACCAAGGCCATGGTGAATGGAGTGCGCATGACTTCCTCAGCCACAGTGACACAGCGCGGTGATTGGGCTGGAGAATCTGATCGTTGCTGGGCGGCCATCCTGGCCCGCGATCCTGCCGCGGACGGCACCTTCTACTATTCCGTCAGGACGACAGGCGTGTATTGCCGTCCTTCCTGTGCTGCGCGTCAGCCTCTGCGGGAGAATGTCCGGTTTCACGCGACCGGCGTGGATGCCGAGCAGGCCGGGTTTCGCCCGTGCAAGCGCTGCCGGCCCGAGCAGCCCTCGTCGGTTGATCGGCAGGCGGCAATGGTGGTCGCCATCTGCCGGTACATTGAGCAGGCCGAACACCTGCCGTCTCTCGACGAGTTGGCCCAACGAGCGAACATGAGCCCCTCTCATTTTCATCGGGTCTTTACCTCCGTCACGGGCCTGACACCACGGGGGTATGTTACTGCGCAGCGCGCGACACGAGTACGCGTTGAATTGCGCCGTGATCGTCCGGTGACGGATGCGCTCTACCAGGCCGGATTCAATTCTTCCGGACGATTCTATGAGGCTACGAATGCCCTCTTGGGTATGACCCCGTCACGCTACCGCACTGGTGGCGCACACACCGATATCCGGTTCGCCGTGGGAGCCTGTACGCTGGGGGCGATCCTGGTGGCTCAAAGTGAGCGCGGGGTCTGCGCCATTCTGCTGGGCGATGATCCGGATGCGTTGACGCGGGATCTTCAGGACCGGTTTCCCCGGGCGAACCTCATCGGTGGGGATGCGGCATTTGAGGGGCTGGTCTCAACCGTGGTCGGCCTCGTGGAAGCTCCGGGGCGAGGGTTGAACCTTCCGCTCGATATCCGGGGCACGGCGTTTCAGCAGCGGGTATGGCAGGCCTTGCAAGGGATTCCCGTCGGCTCGACCGTGACCTACACCGACATCGCCAATCGTATCGGCTTGCCGAAATCAGTACGAGCGGTCGGGCAGGCGTGCGGTGCAAATCCGTTGGCAGTCGCCATTCCTTGCCATCGAGTGGTGCGTCAGGATGGCGGCCTCTCCGGCTATCGCTGGGGTATTGAACGCAAGCGTACGTTACTTGAGCGTGAGTCGAGTGTGGCCCCGTGAAAGGTGAAACGTACCTCTGCGGACGAGAGACCAACGACGTTTCACGAGCGACGGATCGTAAGGACAGCCTCTCTGCGCCCTCAACGTCATCTCCACGGGAACTGGTGCTTTTGCACCGCTGGTGGTGGGGTTCCACCACCCGATTTCATCGATCTTTGGGTGTCTGGCTGTCCATCCAAGACGAACCAGGCGATTTGGCGTGACCCTGTTCACCCCACGCTGCAGGCGTCCTCCTTGCATTCTTTGCATGATTGAATGATGTGGAGAAAACCCGTTGTGAAGGGCGAAGGGAGGTCACCATGGGAATGGCATGGCCGTTCGGATTGGTCGCAGACGAGAAGGTTTGTCTAGGGCGGGTGCTGGTGGTGGACGATGAAGACTCGATTCGCAGCCTGCTACGCATGACGCTGGCACAGGCGGGGTACGATGTCGAGGAGGCGGAGGACGGCGGCAGGGCGGTGGAGGTCTTGAACAGCGGCGACAATCCGTTGATGGTCGATGTCATCATTTGCGATATCCGGATGCCGCGTATCAACGGGGTTGAGGCCATTGCCTATTTCCGCGCCCAATATCCTTCCCTCCCGGTCATCGTGTTGACGGGGTATCACGATGAGCAGCTGGCCAGTTCGCTACGCAAGCAAGGTGTGGTGGAGTGTTTGGAGAAACCGGCCGAACGGGAGCAAATTCTCACGTCTGTGGCGCAGGCTATAGCCGGACGACGGATCAGTTTTTACCCGTGAACTGCGGTCTGGCGAGGGGGAGGGCCCCGTCGCGTGTCGCCAGGTCTGTCCGGTTCACGTCCTTCCTGTTTGATTTTCCACCGGCAGCTTCTTAGAATCCTCCGAGTTCACACACATCGCTTGATCAGGAGGGCCAGCATCCATGTTTCACTTCATCGTCCGATCGACTCCCCGCATCCCGCTCCGTCACCTGGTGGCCGCAAGCCTGGTCGGCCTGCTGTGCATCGGTCTGGCCCCTTCCCCCCTCAATGCCGCCCGTGGTGGCGGCAAGACCGAGGTGTTGCCGGTGCAAAAAGCTGCGCCGGCGGCGGTGATCATTGAGGGGCTCGGCAATGAAGCGGAGTTGCGGCGTCAGATGCGCGCCAAGAACGGGGTGGCTGAACTCGGGGCTTCGACCTCGCAAGTGATGTTTTCGCAAGCGCCGACGGGGACGTTTGGATTCATCGTGCCGAAACTCTTAGGCCTGGCCTTAGTGACGCAGAGCCCGGATCTCGCCGTCGCTCGCGTGGCGCCCGCGGAAAACGCCTACGAGATACACAAGCTTGCCGACGGGAGTGGGATGTTGGTCGGATTCATGGGCGCGGAACTGATGACCCAGGTGGCGCCGAGCCAACGCCCGAAGAATGTCCGTATCGCGCTCTATTCAAATCCGTCGGAAAAGGCCCCGCACATTGTCGCGGTACCACTGGTCAAACTGGTGGCGGACCGGATGCCGATCCGGCTCGACGCGAAGAATCCGAATGGTCCTGTTTTGCTGGATATGGATCTACAGGGCAGCTCGACGCGAGCCTCGACCCAGGGTGGGCAATAGGCAGGTAGGCTGTCGGCGGGGAGGCGGCATCGTTGCTGCCTCCCCGATGGCTTCCCTCGTGACTGGCCCCGGTCCTACTCTCCCACCTTCACGGTAATGCTATCCGTAGCGGTTCCGGCGTCCTTATGATCGTGGTCGGCGATCTTGACCGTGATCATATGCTCCCCCTTGGCCACGCGTGTAAACGTGCCTTTGAATCCCTTCTGGTACGTGCCGTCGAGGTAGACGTGCGCGTGATTGCCGGCCGGCGCGTTCAGGATTTCATACTTGATGTCGAACGTTTCTGCCACGGTCTCGCCATTGTGAGGGGAAAGGATGTTGATCGTGGTCGTGCCTTCGGCGGCGCACCAAGAGCTCATAGCCAGCGTTGCGCCAATGGTGAGGGTACAGGCAGAGAAAAACAAGCGCGTCATGGAAACCTCCTGTGGATCACGATGATTAAGCATGGGTATTTCCGAATTGTCGTGGCTGCGGATCCGGCACCGCTTGGTTGCGGCATCGTTGCCGCAAGGTCTGTTGCCAGCTTGCGGAGAGTAAGGGGCAGAGGCTCAAGTGTTCGGCTGCGGTCCGGTTGTTCCGTTCATGGTGCATGATCCGATTAGCCGTCGCGATCGTCCATTTAGGGCAATGGCGCTCCATGAGCTGCAGGGGTGCGCCCGGTTCGACCGTGCCTTCCTGGATGACCCGGAAGTACCAGCCTGTGAAGCCGGTGCGTTCGACTTGAACGGCCAGATCCTTGATCTCCCAGCGCCGGGCCAGTTTCCAGCAGGGCTGTCGTGGTTGAGAGATCTGGAGGACCGCAGAACCGACTGAAAAGACGTCGCCGATGCAGACATCGGCTTCCGTGAGCCCCTCCAGCGTGAAATTTTCACCGAATGCGCCACCGGCGAGACGATGGGGCGGCAGAATGCCGCGCCAATACAACCAGTGCTCCGACGGATAGGCACAGACCGCCTTGTCGATGCCTCCGTGATGGACGAGATCAGCCTGTCCATCTCCTGCCAGATTGTGCCGGTCAAGCCGGATCGGTTCGGAGATCGGATGTTTGAAGATGCCGGTCATCCAAGTCCCTGTTGTCTGGTCGTCGGCGCGGTCTGATAGTTCGGCGCGAGGAAGGCCGATCTGGATGGATCGTAATCGCCCGGTCGTCGTACTCATGTTCTGACTGCAGTGGCTCCTGTCTGAAGTGAAACCGGTTACGAAATCAGGATTTCATCTCCCCGCACGACTCGACCCGGTGCAAGGACCGTGGCGTACACCCCCACAGCGGCTCGATTATGTTGCACGGCGGTCCGAAGAATGCCGGAATCCTCCGGCAGGTCTCCTTGCGGCAAGGTCGTCATGACGCAGCGGGCGCAGGGCCCTGTCACCTTCAACCGAAGATCCTTCCCGATCGCCAGCGTGCGGTTGATCCAATCATTCTCGACAAACCGAGTTTCAGCCACGGCGGATGCCACCACAAGATTGGGTCGGAACCGTCGTACTTCGAAGCGGCCTTCCGGATAGAGCCGGCGGAGGGCGTCGAGCGTGGCAGTCGTCATCAGGTGGATGAGCGCTCCATCGAAGAATGTGCCGGTCGGCATGGCTTCATCCGTCACGGTATTCTGACGGGCGCGGCCCGCCACGTCCGGCCAATATTCTTCGAGTTGTGGAGCGGCTGGGACGGCAGTCGTCAGCCGCACGGCTCGCCCCAACATGGCCGACAACCGGTCATCGATGTCTCTTGTGCCGCCCAGGGCCCTGGTTCCATCTGGCAACAGTACCTGCAGGGGCGCGTCATGACCGTCAGTGAGATTCGGCCCCAGCATGGCGAGGCAGTCGAATAGTCGCCTCCATTTTTTCGGATGTTTGGCGCTGGCGACCTTGCCGGTCTCCACATCGATCACGGCGTAGCCGCGATCACCAGCCATGCCCCGCGCGTTGATATCCGCAGCATTCAGTTCCTCCCCGCGCATGGATTTCACGGGGTAACGCCAGACGGTAGCGACGGTGCCGGCGAGATCGGATTGTCCTGCGGTCATAGGGGCCTCCAGAGTTGTCCTGCGTACCTGTTAACCTAGTGCGCTATGAAAGGAGGCGTCAAAGCGTTTGTTCTGATTAGTATCATCACTTCCATTTATGATAAAAGGCGGCATGGAATTTCGCCATCTCCGGTATTTTCTCGCCGTGGCCGATGCGCTGCATTTCACCAAGGCCGCCGAAGGGCTGCCGGTTTCCCAGCCGGCGTTGTCCGCGCAAATCAAGCAGTTGGAGCAGGAAGTGGGGGTGCCGCTGTTCGATCGTGTGGGGCGATCGGTTCAATTGACGCGGGCCGGAGCGATTTTTCGCGAGCATGCCCGGCGGGCCTTGCGGGAGATGGAACTGGCGCAAGTGGCGATCGCTGAGGAAGAGGGGCTGCAGCGGGGGACCCTCACGGTCGGCGTCGTCCAAACCGTGAATGCCTATTTAATTCCCGAAATTGTCGGCCGCTTCTCGACCCTGCATCCGCTGGTGTCGCTCAAGCTCGACGAACTGTCCGGGCAGGACATCGAGGCCGGCGTCAAGAGCGGGTCGCTGGAAGTCGGCATCGGGTTCGTGCCGGTGGTGTCGGACCGCATCGAGAGCCAGCCGCTGTTTGAAGAAGACTTTGTGTTGATCGCTTCCCCCAGGCACCGGTTTGCCAAGCGCCGGCACTTGTCCCTGTCGGCCCTGGCGAAGGAGTCGTTGATTCTGCTGCCGAATATGTTCTGCACGCGCCGCTTGTTGGATGCGAGTTTCGAGCGAGCAGGTGTCCAGCCGAAGATTATCGTGGAAATGAATTCCATCGAGGGGATTCTGGCGACCGTTCGCAGGAGCAACCTCGCCACGGTCTTGCCGCGTTTGTCTCTCGGGCTGGGGCGTCACCGGACGCTTCGGGCCATCACGCTGAAGAACCCCACAACTCGTCGAGGCATCGGGCTCTTATGGAAAAAGGGGGGCTATAGGAGCGGGGCAGCCAAGGCGCTGACCGATCAGGTGCGGGCCGTCGTGGGCGAGCATTGGCCATAAAATGGCGCTCGCCGCTCGGTATTCGCCCGACGGGCGGGGACCTACCAGGATGAGGGCTGCGCTTCTCCTCTTCTCCCCCCGGTTCAGCCTCGTTCTCAAGCCGTGTAACTCCTGTCCGCCCTCATCGTCTTACAGTATTTCGATCCGGTTGTAACCTTTGCTGTGCTCGCCGCGACTTGGATGGTAAAGGGAGCTTGCCTTCTGTGGTCCCGATGCCGGATGGAGTATGATGCTGAGGTTGGGGACAGGGATCGTTTCACAGGAGCGCCGGCACTCGTGTCCGATGATGCGGAGAGTATCGACCGGGTCTTGCGCGGTGACATCGATCACTTTGCAGAGCTGATCGCCCGGCATCGGCACCACGTGCTCAAGATCGTGCAGGGGCATGTGCCCGCAGATCGTGTGGCCGAGGTGGCGCATGATGTGTTCGTTCGGGGCTATCGTAGCTTGCCTGGGTATGGAGGCGAAGTTCCGTTCGAACATTGGTTGTCCCGCCTGGCGGTGCGGGCCTGTTACGACTACTGGCGGGCCAAGAAACGAGCCGACGTGCCGGTGAGCGCGCTGACGGAAGATCAGGCGGGGTGGCTGGATCGGGCGCTTGCGGCGGAGTCGGATGAGCAGTTCCGCGAACAGCGGGATTGGGATGACGCGTTGGAGGTGTTGGCCTGGGCCTTGGCGCGACTGTCGCCCGAACAGCGGTTGGTCCTGACGTTGGTCTCTCTCGAAGGCCGTTCGGTGCGTGAAGCGGCTGACCTGTTGGGATGGACGGTGGTGAATGTGAAGGTGCGGTGTTATCGAGCCAGGCAGGCGCTCCGCACGTTGTTTTTTCAAGAATGGAATCGACATGAGCTTGCACGCCCGTCATAAGAAATCCCTCGAAAAGGTCGAGCAGGTGTTCGCGCAGGCTCATCGGCTGCGAGTGGACATCGTGGTGGGGCCTGATTGGGCGCAGGACATCATGCGGGAGGTCCGTCGGGGTGACGCCGAACAGCGCGGCCCCTCGATGCTTGCCTGGGCGGAGCCGCTGGTTTGGCGGGTGGCTGGCGGGGCGGCTCTCGCGGCGGTGCTGTTTGCCGGGTCCGTGCTGGTGTATACCAGTCAGCGCTCCGCCCCGGTCACGGCATTCTGGATGGAAGAACTCGATGCGGGCGCGCCGCTTCCCGAAGAATAATTCGAATTGAGGGAGAGAAACCGGGGAACATGTCACGCGTCACCTTATGGGCCGGACTCATCGTGCTGTTCGTTGCCGGGGCGGTGATCGGCGCCGTCGGAACGTCTCTCTATTATCAGTATGAGGACGAGCACCGATGGGAAGGCGGGCCGGCGGCACGGCAGGAGCGGATCATGAAGCGGTTGACGCAGGATCTGGCCCTATCTTCCTCGCAACAGTCCGAACTGGAGCCCATCGTGGTCCGCGCGCATCTGAAGCTGTTGCGACTGCGCGTGCAGCATCAGCCGGACGTCGATCGGATTCTTGCGGCGGGGATGGATGAACTGAAAACGAGATTGTCGCCGGAGCAGCAGGCCAAATTGGACGGGCTCCATGCGCAGCTTCAACGGCGCTGGCTCCGGACTCGCGACTATGTGCAGCAGGCGCAGGTGACCAAGGGACGGAAGGACTAGCGGCGATGGCTGAATCCGTGCGATTTGCAACGCTGGTGAAGCGATGGATGATCGGGCTGTGTGCGGCCTGCCTGCTGGCGGTGGGGGTGTATGTATTGATGACCCGATCCGGTGAAGCGCAGCCACGCCAGGTTGAGAAGCGGCCCGCCATAGGAGCGCGGAGCACGCCGGTCGTGGCGGTGGCAGCCAAGACCAGTGCAATCAATATCTACCTGAATGGTCTGGGTTCTGTGATCCCCATGAACACCGTCACGGTCAAGAGCCGGGTGGACGGCCAGTTGATGCGGGTGCTCTTCAAGGAAGGGCAGCTGGTACATAGCGGCGAATTGCTGGCGCAGATCGATCCGCGGCCGTTCGAGGTGCAGTTGATTCAGGCCGAAGGGCAAATGGCGCGCGATCAGGCGCAGATGAAAAATGCGCAGCTGGATCTGGAGCGTTACCGGGATCTCTATAAGCAGAACTTCATTCCCAAGCAGCAGCTCGACACGCAGGAAGCGCTGGTGCGGCAGTACGAGGGCATCGTCAAGGCCGACCAGGGACAGATCGACAATGCCAAGCTGCAGTTGACCTATTCCAGCATTACCGCACCGATCAACGGCCGGGTGGGGTTGCGCCTGGTGGATGCCGGCAATATCGTTCATGCGAACGATCCGAACGGGTTGTTGGTCATTACGCAATTGCAGCCTATTACGGTCGTGTTCGCCCTGGCGGAGGACCATTTGCCGTCGGTGTTCGAGCGGCTCAAGGCCGGGAAGCAGCTGGTCGTGGAAGCCTTCGACCGGGAGCAAAAGCGAAAGCTGGCTACGGGAAGCCTGCTCACCGTCGATAACCAGATCGATCCGACCACCGGAACCGTCCGCCTGAAAGCGGTGTTTCCAAACGATGACAGCGCGCTGTTTCCCAATCAGTTTGTCAATGCCCGGTTGCTCCTGGATATCAAACAGGGTGTCACCGTCGTCCCGTCCGCAGCCGTTCAGCGCGGGCCGAAGGGGACGTTTGTCTATGTGGTGAACGAGGCGGAGCACACGGTCAGCGTGCGAGCCGTGACGGTGGGCGTCGCGCAGGGGGACGAAGCCGCCATCGACACGGGGTTGGCCTCAGGTGAGGTGGTGGTCGTGGACGGGACCGAAAAGTTGCGCGAAGGCAGCAAGGTCGAGCTGCGTCCGGCCGCCGGAGCGGTCCCGGCCAGTCAGGAGGCGCCGGCGCCCGGCGGTGAGGGGCGCACACGAGGGAACCGGACGTGAACCCGTCGCGGCTGTTCATCGTCCGGCCTGTGGCGACGGTCCTGACGATGATCGCCATTCTCCTGGCCGGTGCGCTCGCCTACCGCCAGTTGCCTGTCTCCGCCCTTCCGCAAGTCGATTATCCGACCATCCAGGTGATGACCTTTTATCCCGGCGCCGGACCGGATGTCATGACCTCGTCGATCACCGCACCGCTGGAACGGCAGTTCGGGCAAATGCCCGGGCTGAACCAGATGACCTCCACGAGCTCAGGCGGCAGTTCGGTCGTCACACTGCAATTCAGTCTCGATATCGATCTGGATGTGGCCGAGCAGGAAGTGCAGGCGGCGATGAATGCGGCGGCCACGTTTCTGCCGCGCGATCTGCCGGCTCCCCCGGTCTATAGCAAGGTCAATCCGGCCGACGCGCCGATCCTCACCCTGGCCTTGACCTCCGCCACGCTGCCCCTGCCCCAAGTGCGTGATTTCGCGGAAACCCGGTTCGCGCAAAAGATTTCACAATTGCCCGGCGTCGGCCTGGTCAGCATCAGCGGCGGACAGCGGCCTGCCGTGCGCATTCAAGCCAATCCCCGCGCCTTGGCCGCCTATGGATTGACGTTGGAGGATCTTCGATCCGTGGTGGCGGCGGCCAACGTCAACCAGGCGAAAGGCGGATTCGACGGGCCGCGTCGCGCCTCGATCATCAACGCCACAGACCAGTTATTTGCCGGCAAGGAATATAAGGCGTTGATCGTCGCCTATCGCAACGGGGCTCCGGTTCGTCTGTCCGAGGTCGCCGACGTGATCGATGATGTCGAGAATACCAAACAGGCCGCATGGATGAACGAGACGCCGGCCGTGATCGTCAACATCCAGCGTCAGCCGGGGACGAACGTCATTGAAGTCGTCGACCGGATCAAACGTTTGTTGCCGCAATTGCAGGGGACCTTGCCTTCCTCCGTGCAGGTCTCGGTGTTGACCGACCGCACCACCTCGATCCGCGCGACCGTTCGTGACGTGCAGTTCGAGTTGGTGCTCGCGGTGGCGCTCGTCATCCTGGTGATCTTTCTGTTTCTACGGACGTTATCCGCCACGGTGATCCCCGCCGTGGCGGTGCCCCTGTCGTTGATCGGGACGTTCGGGGTCATGTACCTGATGGGCTTCAGCTTGAACAACCTCACGTTGATGGCGTTGACGATCTCCACCGGATTCGTCGTGGACGATGCCATCGTCATGATCGAGAACATCGCGCGATATATCGAACAGGGAGACTCGCCGTTTCAGGCCGCGCTCAAGGGGTCCAAACAGATTGCCTTTACCATTCTGTCGCTGACTGTCTCCTTGATTGCGGTGCTGATTCCTTTGCTGTTCATGGGGGATGTGGTCGGGCGCCTGTTCCGTGAATTTGCCGTTACGCTCAGCATCACCATCCTCATCTCCGCGGTCGTGTCCTTGACCCTGACGCCGATGATGTGCGCCCGGTTGTTGCGCGAACGGCGGAACGAACAGTCGGGTCGATTTTCGCAGGCGTTGCAGCGGGTGTTGGATCGCATCATTGCCGGGTATGGGAGAAGTTTGCAGTGGGTGTTGCGTCGTCAGCGCGCTACGCTGGTCGTGACGGGAGGCACGCTGGCGCTCACCCTGCTGCTCTTCCTGCTCATTCCCAAGGGCTTCTTTCCGCTTCAGGACACCGGTGTCATTCTCGGGATCACGGAAGGACCGCAAACGGTGTCTTTCGGTACCATGGGAGAGCGGCAACAGGCGTTGGCGCGTGTGATTCTCGACGAGCCGGCCGTGGAAAGCCTCTCCTCCTTCATCGGGGTCGACGGAACGAACAGCACCCTCAACAGCGGGCGGATGTATATCAATTTGAAGCCGTTGGGGGAACGGATGGCCGGGGCGGGCGAGATTATCCGGCGGATTGAAGCACGCGTGGCGGAGGTGGATGGGATCACCCTGCACATGCAGCCGGTGCAGGATCTCACCGTGGAAGATCGGGTCAGCCGCACCCAATTTCAATATACGCTGGAAGACGCCGATCCTGAGGAACTGAATCGCTGGGCGCCGAAACTGCTGGAGAGCCTGCAGGTGCGGTCGGAGCTGCGGGATGTCAGCAGCGATCAACTGAATCAGGGGCTGGCGTCGCTGGTGGAGATCGACCGCAATACCGCTTCTCGCATGGGCATCACGCCGCAACTCATCACCGATACACTCTACGATGCGTTCGGCCAGCGGCAGGTCTCCACCATGTTCACGCAACTGAACCAGTACCGCGTCATTCTTGAAGTGATGCCGGAATTTCAAAAGGGGCCGGAGGCGCTCCAGCAGTTGGAAGTGCGCGGGAGCGGCGGGTCGGTGCCGTTGAATGTCTTCACGAGGGTCACCGAAACCATGGTGCCGTTGGTCATCAGCCGACAGGGCCAGTTTCCTGCCGTGACGATCTCGTTCAATCTTGCGCCGGGAGGGTCCCTCGGTGAAGCGGTGACGGCGATCCGGCAGGTGACGCAGGAACTGGGGCTGCCCCCGAGCATCCGCGGGAGTTTCCAGGGCGCCGCGCAAGCCTTTCAAAGCTCCTTGGAACATGAACCCCTGCTGATCCTGGCCGCCCTGATCACCGTCTATATCGTGCTCGGGATTTTGTATGAGAGTTACATCCATCCGCTCACGATCCTGTCCACGTTGCCCTCTGCGGGAGTCGGCGCGCTGCTGGCCCTGATGTTGTTCCGCATGGAGTTCAGCATCATCGCGTTGATCGGGATCATTCTCCTGATCGGCATCGTGAAGAAGAATGCCATCATGATGATCGATTTCGCCCTGGAGGCGGAACGCAACGAGGGTAAGCCGCCGGAACAGGCCATTTACGAAGCCGGACTCCTGCGTTTTCGCCCGATCATGATGACGACCATGGCGGCTCTTTTCGGGGCCTTGCCCCTGGCGATGGGCTCGGGGGTCGGATCGGAGTTGCGGCGCCCGCTCGGGATCGCCATTGTCGGTGGACTGGTGGTGAGCCAGTTGCTGACTCTCTACACGACCCCGGTCGTGTATCTTGCCCTGGATCGATTGGCCGCTCGGTTTCGACGCGACCTTGGGCAGGAGCCGGTGCCTGAGGCGGTTCCGGTAGGTCAGCGATGAATCTGTCAGCGCCCTTCGTGCGGCGGCCGGTCGCCACGACGTTGCTCACCATCGGTGCGACGCTGGTGGGGATCGTGGCGTTTCAATTCCTGCCTGTGGCTTCTCTCCCGCAAGTCGAATTTCCCACGATCAACGTCTCGGCCTCGTTGCCTGGCGCGAGTCCCGAGACGATGGCCTCGTCCGTCGCCGCGCCGTTGGAACGTCAGTTTACCCGCATTGCCGGCGTCACGGAGATGACCTCCTCCAGCACGATCGGCGGCACGAACGTGACGCTGCAATTCGAGCTCAACCGGGATATCGACGGTGCCGCGCGGGACGTGCAGGCGGCGATCAACGCGGCGCGTGCCGATCTGCCGCCGAATCTGCCGACCACTCCTCGATACGGGAAGGTGAATCCTGCCGACGGGCCCATTCTCATCCTTGCCTTGACCTCCGAACTCGTGAGTCGCGGGCTGCTGTACGATGCGGCGTCGAGTATCCTGCAGCAGAAGCTGTCGCAGGTCGAAGGCGTCGGTCAGGTCGCCGTGGGAGGCGGGTCCCTGCCGGCGATCCGGGTGGATCTCAATCCGACTGCCTTGAATAAGTACGGCATCGGATTGGGAGATGTGCGCCAGGTCCTGACCAGTACGAATGTGAATCGCCCGAAGGGACAGCTGACGGCCGACGATCGGACCTGGGAGATCAGGACGAACGATCAACTCCACGATGTCGAGGAGTATCTTCCGTTGATCGTGGCCTATCGCAACGGGAGGGCCGTGCAGCTTTCCGACGTGGCGACGGTCGAACAGTCGGTCGAAAACCTGCGGACCATGGGGGTGGCAAACGGGACCCCGGCGATCCTGGTGATTATCTACCGGCAGGCCGGCGCCAACATCATCGAAACGGTCGATCGGCTTCGTGCGCGCTTGCCCCAGTTGGAAGCCTCGCTGCCGGGCAGCATGTCGCTCTCGATCGTGATGGACCGGACGCCCGTCATCCGCGCGTCGTTGCACGACGTCGAACGCACGCTCGCCATTTCCGTCGCGCTGGTGATTCTGGTGGTATTTGTGTTTCTCCGGAATCTGCGCGCCACCTTGATCCCGGCGGTGGCGGTGCCCGTGTCGCTGATTTCCACGTTCGGCGTGATGTACCTGTTCGGGTATAGCCTCGACAATCTTTCCCTGATGGCGCTGACTATCGCCACTGGCTTTGTGGTGGACGATGCCATTGTGGTGCTCGAAAACATCACGCGGTACCGTGAGCAAGGGCTGTCGCCGATGGATGCGGCGCTCCGCGGCGCCAAGGAGATTGCGTTTACCGTCGTGTCGATGACACTCTCGCTGGTGGCGGTGTTCATTCCGATCTTTTTGATGGGCGGCATGCTCGGCCGACTGTTTCGTGAATTTGCGGTGACGCTCTCGACCGCCATTCTGGTGTCGTTGGTGGTGTCGCTCACGACCATCCCGATGCTCTGCGCGCGTGTGCTGAAGTCGGATCCGGCGGATGCCCATGGGTGGTGGTATCGCATGAGCGAGCGGGGTTTCGGCGCCATGTTACGCGGTTATGCGACCAGTCTGACCTGGGTTCTCCGGCATCCGCGCACGATGCTGGTGGTGACGCTGGGCACCATGGCCCTCACCGTGTACCTGTATGTCATCGCCCCGAAGGGATTCTTTCCCCAGCAGGATACGGGGCGTCTCTTCGCCAGCATTCAGGCCGCACAGGACATTTCGTTTCAGGCGATGCGCCAGAAGCTGTCCGAAGCGGTGGACATCATCAAGAGTGATTCCGCCGTTGAGAACGTAACCGGTTTCACCGGCGGCGGCGCGACCAACACCGGCCGGATGTTCATTGCGCTGAAGCCCCTGGAAGAACGGGGCCTCAGTTCGGACGAGGTGATTGCCCGGTTGCGCCCCAAACTGGCCAAAGTGCCGGGCGCGCCGACCTATTTACAGGCGATTCAGGATTTACGCATCGGTGGTCGGGCGAGCAGCGCACAATATCAATACACCCTGCAGAGTGTGGATCTGGCCGAACTCAACACCTGGGCTCCGAAGGTCGAGGCCAAGTTGCGCACCATTCCGGAGCTCGTCGATGTGAACAGCGATCAGCAGGATCGAGGGCAGCAAGCGCTCGTGGTGTTCGATCGGGTGACGGCGTCGCGGCTGGGCTTGAGTCCTCAATTGATCGATGACACGCTGTACGACGCCTTCGGCCAGCGGCAGGTCTCGATTATGTATACGCCGCTCAATCAGTACCATGTGGTGATGGAGGTGGCGCCGCAATATTGGCAGAACCCCTCTGCGCTCCATGATATTTACGTCCGCTCGCCGAACGGCGCACAAGTGCCGTTGAGTGCCGTGACGCGATACGAGCCGGCCAACACCATCCTCTCGGTGAATCACCAAGGGCAGTTTCCCGCCGTGACCTTGTCGTTCAACGTGTCGTCGGGCGCATCGCTCGGTCAGGCTGTGCTCGCTGTCGATCAGGCGATGCATGACATCGGCCTGCCCGCGACTGTGCGAGGCACCTTTCAAGGCACGGCGAAGGCCTTTCAATCGTCCGTCGAGAATCAGCCGTGGCTGATCCTGGCGGCGCTCGTTACGGTGTATATCGTGCTGGGAATTCTCTACGAGAGTTACATCCACCCGATCACGATTCTCTCGACGCTGCCCTCAGCCGGCGTCGGCGCGTTGCTGGCCCTGCTTCTGCTCAAGACGGAACTGAGCATGATCGCGTTGATCGGGATCATGTTGCTGATCGGCATCGTGAAAAAAAACGCCATCATGATGATCGACTTCGCGTTACAGAGCGAACGGATGGCGGCAGGGAAGACCCCGCAGGAAGCGATCTACGAAGCCTGCCTGTTGCGGTTCCGTCCGATCATGATGACCACCGCGGCGGCCTTGTTGGGCGCGCTTCCGCTGGCGGTTGGCATGGGGGTGGGATCGGAGTTGCGGCGTCCGCTCGGCATCGCGATCGTGGGGGGGCTGCTCGTGAGCCAGGTCCTCACCCTCTATACGACTCCCGTCATGTATCTCTTCCTCGATCGCCTGAGGCTTCGATGGATACGCGCCCGGACGACCTCCCTGCATCCCGCCGCATAACGGGCCGATAACCGATCTCATCCGGCTCCATCCTCACAACCCTTTCCCGCCTGTGATATCCGGAATCCGATCATTCTCGTTTCAGTCAGGAGGCCGGCGTGACGATTCGCACCATCAAGGGCCGTATTGTGCTTGCCATCGTACTGGTGGGCTGTATCCCGCTCGTGATCGGCTGGTGCTGGCCTCGATGTCCGGCATGCGCTCCCTCCGCGATGTGATCGGCGGAAATTTTCAGGCGATCGCCGAACAGGCCGCCGATCGCCTGATCATGCTTGTCCAAAGCGAAGTGCAGGGGGTGCGGTTGCTCGCCTCCTCGCCCTTACGGGTTCGCCAGCCGGTCGAGGCTGCCAATTTGTCTTACAGCGGCGAGTGGGCCGAGACGCAACGGCTGATTCAGGCACGCGCCAAGGAGTGGGAGAAAGGGCGTGACAGCGCTGCCGGCCTGCTGAATTCAAAATTATCCCGCTTTCTGCTGGAGACGAAAGTCCGCGACGGCGACAAGCATGTGTTCGGCGCGAGCAATGAGCAGAACGGTATGTTCAGCGTCGAGAAGCATGAGTGGCCCATCGAGCCCTTCATGCGCGGCGCCGACCAGATCAGCGGCGTCGAGCCGGGAGATCCCACTGTCTCCCGGACTTCGAATTCGGCTCGATAGCGGTGAGAGGGGCGGCATCACCCTCCGTCAGTGCCGCCACAAGGATGCAGTGCCGGTCCTAATCACCAAGACTGCGGGAGAGCCCAGGTGCTCTCCCGCAGTTGCGTGTAGGGCCTGAACGGCAGAATGTTCCCGTCTGCTTTCGGTAGGGCTGCTTCCCGTCACATCCCCAGACAAACAGGCAGGGCGCAGGGAATCACTGCTTGCGCTTGTGCGCGACCAATTCCTGGAGTGTCTTCAGATCCAAGGCCCCCGGTACGAGATCGTTGCCGACGATGAAGGCCGGTGTGCCGCTGATGCCGAGGGTTTTGGCGAGGGCACGATTGCGATCGATGATCGGTTGCCATTCCGGTCGTGTCATGTCCTGAGCAAGTCGATTCACGTCTAGCCCGGCCTCCTGTGCGATGCGGAACAGGTGTTCTTTGGTGAGATCGTCTTTCGCCGCCAGCAGGGCTTCATGAAACGCCCGGTGTTTTCCCTGCAGGTTTGAAGCGAGCGCCGCCTTGGCCGCCAATTCTGATGTTTCTCCAAGAATTGGAAAGTCTTTGTACACGACACGTACCCGAGCGTCGCTCTGTTGGAGTTGGGTCAAGGCCTGGGCCGCTCGTTTGCAATACCCGCAGCGATAGTCGAAGAACTCGACCACGGTCACATCCCCGACGGGATTTCCACTCACCGGGGAGCCCGGATCGCTGAGCAGCTCCTGTTGATGTGCTGCGAGGGCGGCCTTCTGTCGGGCTTGCTCTTCCGCCGCCCGTTTATTTTCCAGCGACTGCAGGGATTGTTCGATGACCTCCGGATGGCTCCGAATGTACTGCTCGATCATCTGTTCCAGGACTTGCCTGCTGACTGGTTCGCCGGCCGGTTCAGCCGACCAGGCGACGAGGGGCAGGTGTAGGTTGGAAGCGGTGAGTGCGAAGACGAGGGAAAGGAGAAGGCGATCGGTGCCCGAGTTCATTCGGCCTCCATTTCAGATGAGGGTAAAGGTGTGTCGCTCGATGCGAGAACGCGCGGCATTATACAAGAATCCGTTGTCTGAGAAACTGATGGAGCGCGCAGCGAGATTCTTGAACGTTGTAGGGTGGGAGGCGCAGTGGTCGAATCCGGTCAGTTGGCCGGGTCGATGGGTAGTTTGGTGATCTTGATCAGCCGGTTCCCCTGATCGAGCTCAAAACTCACATGGTCGCCGATGCTGAGCCCCTGCAGGAGGCGACGGTCGATGAGCGGGAGGGTGCGTGATTCTCCTGAGGGCATTCGAAGGGGAAGGGTCAGGATGTCCTGATCGATCGAGAGAATCGTGCCGCCCAATAGGGCGACCTCCGTCGTCGGACCGGCGGCGAAGCCGGAGATGACCGGAGAACCAAGGAGTAACGTGAGTATGGCCAGGATGTGCAGGCCCATAATCCATGATAGCCGATGCCGATGTCTGCTCGAAACTAGCACTCTTCCCTGGCGTGCATGGACAGAAGACCTAGCACTGAGGATTTTACGGTTGCGCTGAACTCATGCTCGCTCTATCTTGAAGCGTAGAGGAAAGGCCAAGGATGTCAGAAGCCGGAAACCGGTCACCCGCAGTCCTCACCCTCAACGCCGGGTCCTCCAGCGTGAAGTGGGCCCTGTTTCGCATCGGTGCAGAACCGGTTCGGACGGCAGCGGGACAGATCGAGCGGATCGGGCTTCCGGATGGCATCGTCACCGTTACCGATGTCGCAACCGGACAGCGCGAGCGGCGGGCCGTTCCTGTGCCGAACCACGCGGCTTCTGTCCAGTTGCTTCTCGATCAACTTGCGCAGAGCGGGAAGGGACTGTCCGTTCAGGCGATCGGTCATCGAGTCGTGCACGGAGGAAGCCGTTACGCAGCCCCTCAGGTGGTATCGCCTGAGGTGATGGATGAGTTGCGGCGGCTGAGTCCCTACGATCCGGAGCATCTCCCGGCCGAAATGACGTTCATCGAAGCATTCGGCACCGAATATCCGCAAGTGCCGCAGGTGGCCTGCTTTGACACCGGATTCCATCAACATTTGCCGCCGGTAGCGCGTCTCCTGGCCATCCCCCGCCGGTATGAAAAACTGGGCATCAGACGGTACGGGTTTCATGGCCTCTCGTATGCGTTTCTGATGGAAGAACTGGAGCGGGTCGCCGGCCCTGACGCCGCGCGCGGCAAGGTGATTCTTGCCCATCTGGGGAATGGCGCCAGTCTGGCGGCAGTGCGGGACGGTGTCAGTATCGATACGAGCATGGGCTTTACTCCGGCCTCCGGTCTGCCGATGAGCACCAGGTCCGGCGATCTGGACCCGGGCCTGGTTTCTTATCTGGCCAGGACCGAAGGCCTGACGGCAGATCAGTTTCATCACATGGTCAATGCGCAATCCGGTTTGCTGGGATTGTCGGAGATCAGCCCGGACCTTCGCGATCTGTTGGCGCAGGAGGGGCGCGATGCCCGCGCCGCCGAGGCGGTGGCCCTGTTTTGCTACCAGGGGAAAAAGTGGATCGGGGCCTATGCAGCCGCGCTCGGCGGGGTGGAACAGGTGGTCTTCAGCGGCGGCATCGGTGAACATGCCGCCGTCGTGCGCGCACGGATGTGTGAAGGCCTGGATTTTCTCGGCATCCGCTTGGACGAAGGGCGCAACCAGGCCAATGCCGATGTTATTTCCAGCCCGGAGAGCCGCGTGACGGTGCGGGTGATCCGCACCGACGAAGAAAGTCAGATTGCGAAATCGGTCTGCCGGTTGCTGGCGTTGAATGCGGGCCGTTGACGACGCAGGACGGTTGCCCATGCCCGTCGCGGGCGATACGGCACGACGGTCTAACAGACTGCCGAAAAACTCATTTTTGGCACAATACGTCGTGATCAGCTCACGTGCCGTGTCGGTGGCAGAATCACCGCAGGATGCGCAAAAAGGCCGTCCAGCAAGGCCGCAGCGAGCGAAGGGGCGAATCGTACTCGTGCGGTACGGTGAGCCGCGAAGCGATGCGAGAACGCCGCTGGCGGACTTTTTGCGCATCCTGCTAAACCTGAAAGAGGGAACCCATGAATCAGACGACGCAGGCAAATCGGCCGCTGAGTCCAGAGGTGGCGCAACGGATTGATGCCTACTGGCGAGCGGCAAACTATCTCTCGGTCGGACAGATTTATTTGTTCGACAATCCGCTGCTGAAACAGCCGTTGAAACGGGAGCATATCAAGCCGCGCCTGCTCGGCCATTGGGGGACGACGCCGGGGTTGAATTTTATCTATGCCCATCTCAACCGCATCATCAAAGCCCAGGATCTGCCGGTGCTGTATATCGCCGGGCCCGGACACGGCGGCCCCGGCCTGGTTGCCAACGTGTATCTCGAAGGAACCTACAGCGAGGTCTATCCGAACATCTCGCAGGACGAAGCAGGCCTACAGCGCCTGTTTAAACAATTTTCTTTCCCCGGAGGTATCCCGAGCCATGTCGCGCCGGAAACGCCCGGTTCTATCCACGAGGGCGGTGAGCTGGGCTATTCCCTGGCCCATGCTTATGGGGCGGCCTTCGACCATCCCGAGTTGCTGGTGGCTTGTGTCATCGGAGACGGTGAAGCCGAAACCGGTCCGCTTGCGGGGAGCTGGCATGGGAACAAGTTCTTGAATCCCGTGCGAGACGGGGCGGTGCTGCCGATTCTGCATTTGAACGGGTACAAAATCGCCGGCCCGACCGTGCTGGCACGTATGCCACCGGACGAGCTTGAGTCCCTGTTAGTCGGGTATGGTCATCAGCCGTTTTTTGTCGAAGGTGATGACCCGGCGACGATGCATCAGCTGATGGCGTCTACGCTGGACGAAATCGTCACGACGATCCGGCGTATTCAACAGGAGGCCAGGTCCAAAGGATTCACGGGTCGGCCACGCTGGCCCATGATCGTCTTGCGGACGCCGAAAGGCTGGACCGGGCCGAAGGAAGTGGACGGTAAACCGACGGAAGGCACGTTCCGCTCCCATCAGGTGCCGATGGGAGAGATGGACAAGCCCGGGCATGTCGAGTTGCTGGAAGCATGGCTGAAGAGTTACCGGCCGGAGGAGTTGTTCGATGAAGCGGGAAGGTTGATGCCGGAGCTGGCCGAACTGGCGCCGACCGGTGAGCGACGCATGGGGGCCATTGCCTGCGCGAACGGGGGCGGCCTTCTCCGCGATCTTCAGATGCCGGACTTCCGGCAGTATGCGGTGCCGGTGGTGAAACCAGGCGTCGAGGATGCCGAAGCGACCCGGGTGCAGGGACTGTTTCTGCGCGATATTCTCAAGATGAATCCACATAACTTTCGGCTGTTCGGGCCGGATGAGACGGCGTCCAACCGTTGGGGCGGGGTGTTTGAGGTGACCGATCGTTGCTCGACCGAGCAGATCCTTCCCACCGATGAACATGTGGCGCATGACGGGCGTGTCATGGAGATCTTGAGCGAGCACCTGTGCCAGGGCTGGCTTGAAGGGTACCTGCTGACGGGACGGCATGGGTTTCTGAATTGTTATGAAGCGTTCATTCACATCGTCGATTCCATGTTCAATCAGCATGCGAAGTGGCTGAAGACCTCGCGCGAGATTCCCTGGCGCAGGCCGGTGGCCTCGCTCAATTATCTGCTGACCTCGCATGTGTGGCGCCAGGACCATAATGGCTTCAGTCACCAGGATCCCGGCTTCATCGATCATGTGGTGAATAAGAATGCGCACGTGATCCGTGTCTATCTGCCGCCCGATGCGAACACGCTCCTGTCGGTGACGGACCATTGTTTGCGCAGTCGCGACTACGTGAACGTGGTGGTGGCGGGGAAACAACCGGCTCCGCAATGGCTGGATATGGACGCCGCCGTGCTGCATTGCACCGCCGGGATCGGGATTTGGGAATGGGCGAGCAACGATCGCGGCAGCGAGCCCGACGTCGTGATGGCCTGTTGCGGCGATGTGCCGACGATGGAGACCCTGGCCGCCGTGGAAATCCTGCGCATCGCCCAGCCCGATTTAAAGGTACGCGTGGTCAATGTGGTCGATCTCATGAAGCTGCAGCCTGTGAGCGAACATCCGCACGGGATGTCCGACAAGGAATTCGATGCGTTGTTCACGACCGACAAACCGATCATCTTTGCCTTCCACGGGTATCCGTGGCTGATCCACCGGCTCACCTACCGCCGGACCAACCATGACAACCTGCATGTGCGTGGCTACAAAGAGGAAGGCACGACCACCACGCCGTTCGACATGGTCGTCTTGAACGATCTGGATCGGTTCCACCTGGTGTCCGATGTTGTGGACCGCGTGCCGCAGCTCGGAGCGCGTGCCGCCTATCTCAAACAGGAGATGCGTGACAAACGCATGCAGCACAAGCAGTATATCGAGACCTATGGAACCGATATGCCGGAGATCAGAAACTGGAAGTGGAGCGGGAAGCGCTAGCCCGGATTATTCATGAATGCCGTCGCGAGGCGTTCGAGACGGAAGCCCGCCGAGGTTGCTCGCACGTGAGGCCGACGCAGGCGTACTCGCAGTCCGTCGAGGAGGCCGAACGAGAACAGCCTCGCCGGGCGAGAGGATCGGACGCCGGAGCAGGTATTCATGAATAGTCCGGGCTAGGACATGGCTCCTCCTACTGTCGTCGTGCTGTTCGATGTCGATAATACGTTGCTGGACAACGATCGGATCGCGCTCGACCTGACCCGGCATCTGGAGCAGGAAGTAGGCCCGAAGGGGGAACAACAATACTGGGCGATCTTCGAGGAATTGCGGGAGAAGCTGGGTTATGTCGATTACTTGGGCGCCCTGCAACGGTATCGACAGGCCTATCCGCGCGAGCCGCATCTCCTCGCGCTGTCCCGGTTTTTGCTGAACTACCCCTTTGCGGAGCGGCTGTTTCCGAAAGCGCGCGAGGTCGCCCGCCAGGCCATGTCCTGGGGCAATGCCGTCATTCTGTCGGACGGAGACGTCGTCTTCCAGCCACGGAAAATCGATCGTTCAGGTCTTTTCGAAGTGGTCGAGGGCCATGTCCTCATCTATATCCATAAGGAGAAAGAGCTCGACGACGTCGAACAGCGGTATCCAGCCGACCATTATGTCCTGGTCGATGACAAGTTGCGCATCCTCACGGCCGTGAAAGCCTATTGGGGCTCGCGGGTCACGACCGTGTTTGCTCGTCAGGGACACTATGCGACCGATCCCGAGGTATTGCGGACGTTTCCTCCCGCCGACCTTTCGATCGACAGCATCGGCGACTTTCTCGCCCTTGATCAGGCGACGCTGCTTGCCGCTGCTGGTTTGCGCTGACGTCACCATGTTCCGGGTTGAGTGCAGACACCGTTGCCTCCTTGTCTTGAGATCCTTCCACCTCTAACCAGGCAGGTGCTCAATGGCCTCCAAGAACCTCAAAGACACGATCTGGTCTACCACACTCGATCGTCGCCAGCTGTTGAAAGGGCTCGGCGTGGCGGGATCGGTCATGGCGCTTGGCGGGCCCGGTCGCTTGGCTGAGCTACTGGCCACAGACACTCCTTCCTCGGGTACCTCGACGGGCGATATCCCCCGCCGCGCGTTGGGCAAAACCGGCGTGCAGGTGTCGGCGCTCTGTTTCGGCGGAGCCCATTGGGGCCGACTCAAGGACGAATCAGAGGCCTTCCGCATCATCCACGAGGCCATCGACGCAGGCGTCAATTTTCTCGACAATGCTTGGGAGTATCACGGCGGGCGATCGGAAGAGCTCATGGGCAAGGCGCTGCAGGGAAAACGGCAGCAGGTGGTGCTCATGACCAAGGTCTGCTCGCACGGTCGCGATAAGAAGGTGGCCCTGCAGCAACTCGACGAGTCACTGCGCCGGCTGAAGACCGACTACCTCGACCTCTGGCAGATTCATGAAGTCGTCTACGAAGACGATCCTGACCGGCACTTCATGCCCAATGGCGGAGCCGACGCGTTGCTCGAAGCCAAGCAGCAGGGGAAGGTGCGGTTCATCGGGTTCACCGGCCACAAACATCCGCAGATCCATCTCAACATGTTGGCGCACGACTTTCCGTTCGATACCTGCCAGATGCCCTTGAATGTGTTCGACGGTACGTACCGGAGTTTTGAGCGGGAGGTGCTGCCGATCCTGAACCAACGCGGGATCGCTCCGCTCGGCATGAAGAGTCTGAGTGGCAATGCCGAGCCGATCGAGCAAGGGATCGTGACGCCGGAGGAAGCGATCCGGTATGTGTTGAGCCTGCCGATCGCCTCGCTCGTGAGCGGCATCGATTCTCCGCAGGTCCTCAGGCAAAACCTCGACATCGCCCGTCGGTTCACGCCTATGACAGTAGCCGAGATGGATGGCCTGCGCACCAGAGTCGCGCAGTACGCCATGGATGGCCGATACGAACTCTTCAAATCTACCAATCGCTACGACGGCGGCATCGGACGCGCCCAGCACGGGTTGTCGTAGCTCGTCTCTCGTCGTCCGCGAGGTATCTCTCGCGGGCGCGCCTCCTCCTGTTACATCCCAACCAACGATGGCATCGTGTTTCTCCCTGCCTGTAATTGTCTCGATCATGGGCTTCGCGCTGATTCTGAGAAGTTCGAAATCAGCGCGTGTCAAACGGGCGTTGCGAATAACTGCGTAGTCACGTGTATCTGATTCGCTATGACACGTATCGGTTTTGATACGGTCGAGTCGTGACACGCATCCGAACAACCATTGTGTCCTGGAGCGGAACGCAAAACAACGATATCGGATCGCATGACTTTCGACGACGAAAGGGCGCGTCGATTATTGGTCATGAAATGCAACCAATTCACCCGATGCTCATGCGTGCTGACTCCTGACCATGACTGGCAAGGATCCTGCTTATGCGACGGGCAAGTGATTGTCAGCTGTTATTCCAAGGTGGAACAGCAGTGCTGGTTGGAGAAGGAGGAGAGATATGGCATCGCGAACGACCATCGGCGTGGGTGTGCTCCTGGGAGCAGTGCTACTCGCTGTGACCGGCCTGCGTTTGGAGCGCGCGCCCGCGGCTGATCTGACGCGGGTTGCGCCTGCGGTGCATGAGGAGGAACTGCCGCCTACCGCGGTGGAGGTTCTTGATCTCGCGAGGCAAATGGATTTTGCAGAGGTCCGCAAGCAGTTGCCCCAGGTTCAACCGACTGACGGGCAACTTACGGACCTCCTGAAGCCGGGGCAACGACAGACAGCGATCGCGCTCGGCAAGGCACTATTCTGGGATCGCCAACTGGGTTCGGACGGTCAGGCCTGTGCGAGTTGCCATTTTCACGCGGGTTCCGATACCCGCGCGCGAGGACAATTAAACGGAGGGGGCGGACATGGCTCGCAGCCTGGATCGCTGGACCCGACGAGAAGCGGCGGCCTTGGTGGGCCTGACTATGTGCTCAAGGCGGGGGATTTTCCGTTCCATGTCGTGAAAGATCCGACGCGGACGGATTCGGAGGTCCTCTTCGATACGAACGACGTGGTTGGATCACAGGGAACGGCGTGCCTGAACGCAGGCCACCCGCGCGCGACAACCGGGCGGAACGCCCCGACGGTGATCAATGCCGTCTTTCAGTTTCGATCGTTTTGGGATGGCCGCGCCAACAATCACTTCAACGGGGTCAATCCATTCGGCCGTCGCGAGCTCGCCGATTCGAATGCAGGCCCCGAGTCGAATCCGGACGGAACGGTCCGGCCACGGCATCAGTTGATGCGGGTCTCCACCGAACAGAACGGGAACACAGGCCCACCCACTGTCACGTTGCGGCCGGTGTCGTTGGATCTGCCCTCTGCGGCGCTGGCGTCCCAGGCCCTTGGCCCTCCTGTGAACTCCGTTGAAATGAGTTGCCAGAGCTGGCCGGAGTTGGGGCGCAAGATGATCTCGCGGATCCCGCGGCCGCTCTACGCACAACATGTGGACCGGCGTGACAGCGTACTCGGTGAGTTTCGTCATCCGACGGACGGGCTCAGAGTCAATTACCGCGAGTTGATTCAACGCGTGTTTCGTGATCACTGGTGGCGTGATCCCCGTGATCCGAAGGCGCTCAAATCGGGCGAGTTCTCCTTGATTGAAAATAATTTTTCGATGTTCTTCGGGATTGCGGTCATGCTCTACGAGGCCACATTGATCTCGGATCAAAGCCCCTTCGACAAGCACATCGCCGCGCTCAAGAACAAACCCGGCGGCAAGCCGCTCGAGGGGTTGGCCGCGTTCGGGTTCTCGGTCTTCATGGATCGCGGCAAGTGCGTGGATTGCCATCGTGGTCCTGAGCTCACGGCGTCAGGACTCGAGTCGTTCAAGGCCGATCGAGAGCATCGCGAGCAGGTCGAATTAATGCGGATGCACGAGACGCAGCAGGGTGAGACGGCCATGTACGACAGCGGGTTCTACAACCTCGGCGTGCGTCCGACGGCAGAGGATCTCGGCATTGGCTTCAGTGATCCCTTCGGGCACCCGCTGTCGTTCACCAAGCAATATCTGCCGCACCTCAAGACCGGGCAAGGGCCCGTGGATGTGTTCACCGTCGATCCCTGCGGGTTTTCGATTCAGCCGTGCGAGCCGATCGAACGTCCCGACCTCGTGCGAGCGGCCGTCGACGGGTCGTTTAAAACGCCGAGCCTTCGCAACGTCGAATTGACGGGCCCGTATATGCACACCGGCGGAATGAGCACGTTGAGACAGGTCGTGGAATTCTACGATCGGGGTGGCGATTTTCTGAACGCGGAGCAGGCGCCGGAGATCAAACCGCTGTGGCTCAACGAAGCGGACAAGAATGCCTTGGTTGCGTTTCTGAAGAGTTTGACCGACGAGCGGGTACGGTGCGAACAGGCGCCGTTCGACCATCCTTCGTTGACGATTTCAGACGGCTACAGCCGAAACAGCGACGGGACGTACCGGGAGCTGACGAGGGAATTGCCCGCGGTCGGGAAGGGTGGACGGACGAAACTCGGGTGCTTGAAGTCCTTTGAAGAAGAGTTGCAGCTCAGCGCCGGAAAGGGAGGGAAATCCTAATGGCACTCTCGCGACGTGATTTGATGAAGTGGAGCGTGCTGACGGCCGCCGGGTTGTGGGTGCCGGGAGCAGGCGGCCGTGCCTGGAGCCATCCGAGTTCCAGCTGCCCGATTTCGGATGAAGCCAAGGAGATTGCAGATCGGATTCTGGGCGATTTTAAGAGTCCCTGCACTAGACCCTTTGCAGTTCCGATGCCGGTTCCGCCCGTTCAGCAGCCGGTGGCAATCTTGAATCCCAGCCCGGCCAAAGATCCGAGTTCCGATCCTCGTGAGGGCCGAACGCTCTCGCACCAGCAATTCGAAGCCCTTTTTCAAGACCCTCAGCGACCGGTGACCATGTATGAGGTTCGCCAGCAGGAGTTTCTCCATTCCTTCCATCCGGACCTCCCGTTGCAACCGGTCTGGGGTTTCAACGGTCATTCGCCAGGTCCTGTCTACCACGCACGCTACGGCCGGCCGGTCATCCTCCGGAATTGGAATCTGCTTCCGGAAGTGTCGGACAAGGCCCCCAAAGACCCCGCAAAGGCGAAGGCGCATGAGTTCGGCTGCCATTTCGTCTCGACCCATCTGCACAACGGCCACACCGCACCCGAGAGCGACGGGAACCCGCGCAACTTTTGGAAGAACAGGTCGTTCTACGACCAGTGTTACGCGAACCAGTATGCGGGCTACGATCTGGACCCGCGCGTCCGCGACGGCTTCTCTGCCGCGGGCGATCCCAGCGAGGCGTTAGGGACCCTGTGGTATCACGACCATATGCACGATGCGACGGCGGCCAATGTGTATAAGGGCCTCACGGGTATGTTCCTCCTATTCGACGAACTGGATTCCGGCAACGAACTTGACCCGAGTCCTATGGCGCTACGGTTGCCGAGTGGGGAATATGATGTGCCGATTCTGCTGACGGACAAAGTGTTCGATCCGGCCGACGGCCTGCTCTATCTCGACACCACCAATACGGCCGGCGTCGTAGGCGACAAGGTGTTGGTGAATGGCGTGATTCAGCCCTATTTCCAGGTTGCCAGGCGCAAATATCGGTTCCGGTTCCTCAACGCCGGTCCCTCACGGTTTTATCAGCTCTTCCTCAGTCACGGCATGACCTTCACGCAGATTTCCAATGACGGGAATTTGTTGGAGCGTCCGGTCGAACGGCAGACGCCGACGCGCTTGGGGGCGGCCGAACGGATCGATGTCATCATCGATTTTTCCAAAGCTAAGATGGGCGACCAGATTTGTCTTGAGAATCGATTGCGCCACATCAATGGGGCGAAGCCGGCTGATGTCGAAAGCAAAGGCGTGCCGTTGCTGCGCTTCGACGTGGTGCGCGATGCTCCAGACCCCAGCCGTGTGCCCGAGGTGTTGCGCAAACGGCCTGATGTGTCGCACGAAGTGCTGCGTTGCCAGGGCAAGCGGGAGTTCATCTTTAATCGCGGGAATAGCATGTGGACGGTTAACGGGCGTCCCTACAAGGACGGGCAAGTGGTCGCGCATGTGCAGCGCAACTCCGCCGAAATCTGGACCTTCAAGAACGGCGGAGGCGGGTGGGATCATCCGATCCATGTTCACCACAACGAGTTTCTGTTGCTGAAACGAAACGGGCTGCCCGTGGCGGATATCGAAGCGGGGCGGAAAGATGTCGTGCGGTTGGATCCGGGGGGCGAGGTCGAATTACTGATGCGGTTCCGTGATTTTCTAGGGCAGTACCCCATCCACTGCCATAACGTCTTGCATGAAGATCATGCCATGATGGCCATGTTCGAGATACAGGACAAAAACGACTTGCCCTGTCCGGACAAGGATGGGCCGACGGAAGACGGCGAACGTCCGGGCTGCCACCATGGAAACGGGCATGGGCACTGACAGGTAGACTCCGTCTATCGACCGCGGCGCCCCCTGCTACTAGGGGAGTATCCGCCGCCAGGTCCAGGGTATTTGCCGGAAGGGCGTGAGCTCACCGATGGACTCTGTTGCGGGATCGAAGGCGCGGTATGAATGTTCGGAGGGCTGGGGCGCCAGAAATGGGACGGGTGCAACTGGTAGGGCTGCGGCTGCGGTGCAGACTGATGCATCACCGGTGGAATGGAGCGCGGTGTGGGAATGATCACGATGTCTCCCACTTTGGCCGGTAGACCCTGCTGGTTGAGCAACGGTGGCGCGTGAGGACTCTGCATCGATGGGGAGGGTACGAGCAATGAGCGGCGCAGCGCGGGGCTGGAGGCGTGAGCCGGGGCCGGTACGAGCGCGCCGTTTTGCGCCGCAATGGTCTGTTGTGCCTGCGCGAGGTGGCGATGCCGGGGAGAGAGGCGCTGTGCCTGGAGTAGTAAGCCGTTGATCCCAGGTCCTGCGATCCAGGGATAGGAATAGAAGCCGAGCGTTGGGTATGCCCAGCTGGTCCAGGCCTGTGAGACAAGGGCATTGGCCTGCAGGTCGTTCAGCATGTCGTCACGTTGGCGGCTGAGTTGCTGGACTTCCTCCGCCGATGGGGCGGCGGCGAGGGCGCGGTTGGTGGCATCGAGCTGTTCCTGTAGTCGGTCGGTTTCGGCACGGAGGACCGTGAGCTCCCGCCTGGCGCTGTCGTTTTCCCGCAAGGCCGCAATGGCCTGTGCGACTTCATGCGGGTCGATCTCTGCCGTCAACTCAGCGCGGATCACGATACTCTCGTGCTCGACCCTGGTCGTGATGGTTTCCTCCAACACCGTGACGATGCCAGCCGTGTAACTCCGGATGTCATCACGTGTGAGGTTCATGTCGCGCACTTCCGTGACCCGTTCCAGATACGTGGCCACCTGTTCGAGCGCATCTCTCTTGGCGGCTTCGACCGCCAGACGCGCGCCATCCGTGCGGGTGTCGTGATCGCCCAAACGATATTCGCCGCTGGCTGTGACGGTGCGGGAATCGGCGGAGCGCGTCGGTGATTCGGCAACGGCGCGAGGCGGAGCAGAGGAAACGGCTGGAGGCGTGTCGAGCTCCTGTGATGTCAGTCTGTTTCGATATTGTTCGGGGACGGACTCGAGTTGGTTCGTAAAGGTTTGAACACCGGCGGCGTCGGTGTAGGTATAGATGGAGGCGAAACCGGCGGATGGCGCGAGGGCCGGAATGGAGAAGCAAGCCAGCAACAGAGCTGAGATGGGAAAGGCCCTGCGGGAGAGAGACATGGTGATCCCTCGTCTGTCCACTCATTCAGGATAACACAGCATCAGATCGGGATTCTGCAAGGAGGGGCTTGGATAAGTTGGCGGGAGGAGGGGAGGGTTTTGTCGTCCTGAGCAGGTCCAGGACATGGCGTTTCCGGACGTCCGCGGGGCACCGTTGGACGATGACCTGCGCAAACCAGTGGTCTACGACCTGTTCGAGTTCTTTCGGGTCGAATGGCTTGAGGACATAGGCCTGCGCGCCGAAGCTGATGGCGCGAACGGCCAGATCCTTCGATTCGGCCGCGGTGATGATGACAATGGGAAGTTGCTGGTTGGACTGTCGTACCTGATGCAGCACGTCCAGGCCATCGACCCCTGGAATTCCGATATCCAGGAGCACCCCGGAAAATCTACCCTGTCGAATCGCCTGCAAGGCCTGGGTTCCATCGACGGCGGTCTCGACTTGGTAACCGTCGGCACTCAGGCGATCCACCAAGAGTTGCCGAATGTCGGGATCGTCATCCACGATCAGAAGGCGTTTTTCCCTGGCCTGTGTAGTGAATACAGCCGGGGAGGATGCCGGGATAAGAGGCAGCATGACGGAGAATTCCGTTCCCACCCCCGGTTGGCTGCGTACTGCGATCTGCCCGTTGTGAAGCTCGACGAGCGTTTTCACGATCGATAATCCCAGGCCAAGGCCCTTGGAACTGCCGCGTTGTTCCTGAGCCATCCGGAAAAAGGGATCGAAGATCTTTTCGAGGAACTCGGGTGGGATTCCCGGGCCTGTATCGCAGACGCGCAGGGTGGCGTGCGTCGGTTGTTCCGCCATGACATAAACTGAAATCGACCCGCCCTCCGGAGTGAACTTGATGGCGTTTTGCAGAAGATTGGTGACGATCTGAATCAACCGGTCTCGATCCGCCCATACGATCAACGGTGAGGCCGGATACTCGGCGCTGAGTGTGTGATGTTTTTCGACGGCCATGGAGCGTAACTGCTCGATAACTTCGGCCACACAACGTTCGAGATCCACTTCGGCAGGCGACAAGGCCAACTGTCCGGTTTCGATCCTCGTGCGATCCAGAAGGTCATTGATCATGCGAATGAGGCGGCCGACGTTGTCGGCAATCCGGGCCAAATAGCGTTGTTGTTTCTCGTTGAGCGTGCCGGTGAGGCCGTCCAGGAGGTTTTCGACGAATCCTTTGACGGAGGTCAGCGGAGTGCGAAGCTCATGGGAGACATGAGAGAGAAAAAGGGAACGGGACCGATCGGCTCGTTCCAGCTCGGCGGTCCGCTCGCGCACTTTCGACCCCAGTCCGATATTCAGTTCTTCGATCTGGGCGTAGGCTGCGGCATTGTCCAGCGCGATCGCAATCTGGGTTCCGATGGTCACCATCAGATCCAGGTCCTCACCCGTCAACGTGTTAGGTGCCGTGCGATCAACCGTGAGCGTCCCGAGGATGCGGCTTTTTATGATTAGGGGAACCCAGATGAGGGACTTGGTTCTCGTGAGCCGCGCCAACTCCTGGTTGGCCGGATGTAAGCGATCCCAAATACTGGCAATATCATGGACGAGAAGCGGTTTGCCGTCGCGCAAGGCAGAAGCGGGAAATCCCTGCGGGTCAGAAACCGACAGTTCCCTCCGCCGGACGAGTTCCGCAATATCCTCAGAGACTCCGAGGATGCGGCCGTCGTAAAGAATGTTGCGATCGGGGTCGTAAAAACTCATCATCGCGCGGTCGTAATGTAAATCCTGGATGAGGGTCTCCAGCACAGTCTGCACCAGGGCTTCGCGGTCCAGCGTCGAGTTAAAGCCAAGCCCCGCGCGGTTGAGCGCCGTGAGCTGATTGACTTTGCGCCGGAGTTCGACACGCGTCTGTTCCTGCTGAATAACAGTGTCGCGCAGATCTTCATAACGGGCATCGACAAATTGCATCTGCTCCTGGATCAACGACTCGCGCCGGCGTGCGAGACTGCGTTGCCGCAACTCCGTGACGAGTGCGGTGATGAAGGTGGGGATCAGGACCACGAGCAGCGCCTCCACTCCCGACATCGCCGGATAAAACCAGTGAAGGTATAGCCAGGCCAGTGTGGCTGGAAGGAGAGTCCAGAGAAACCAATAAGACTGTGCGGGCTCGGGATGCCACCGGACTTCCCATTCGCACCAGGGATCTCCGTTGACGATACAGGCTCGATCGGTGACGGTCGCCGGCGGACCGCCGTGAACGAGCGTCGGCGCGGCGACCATCCGTCCCTTCGTGGAGGCGCAGACCTGATGCGCACAGGCTTTGAGGTAGGGGCCGAATTGCCGGAGCGTATGGTCGGTAAAGCGCAGGCGGTAGATCATCGAGTGATCGGTTACGTTCGCCACTTCGCACTCGATCGTGCCCTGAGTATATCGTTGAGCCCAGTAGAGCGCGAGCCTGGAAAACTGGGACAGTGAGAAGGGGCGGGCGAGGACACGGAATACCGGGGAGATGACTTTGGTCAACCCGGTATTGAAATGAAAATCCGGATCTCCGGAGAGCTGTGCGCAAATCTCCCGCAGGTAACTGAGAAACTCATACGAATAGCTGTTCCATTCCTTTCTCAGAAAGTCGGGCGTCACGTGGTAGGCCGAGTCCGGAATGCGATCGTTGAGCAGCCGGCACAGGTGCTCGACGGCGGAAGCCGCCCCTTCCGGTCCGCCGGTTTTTGGGACGCACTTTTCCAGATGTTGGATGCTGGACAGGACGAGGGTTCCGCTGACGTCGGCAATCTTGTGTCCATGCTCATCGGTTCCGAAGGGACGAAAGACCATCAGCGGGCGTTCGAGAATGGTGTGATCCTTCGCCAGAAGCGAGCAGAGTCCCTCATCCGCCCCTTCGGAGCGGACAGGCGGGTCAGCCGGCGATCCGTCAGGCATTGATATTCGCCTCGAGGTCAGCCGGATACAAGGTCCAGGGCGCCCAGGGTGTTCGCTCCATCTTCCGTTGCAGCCGGGTCAGGTCGAGCCGGAAACGCGCGAACGTTGCTTCCGCCTGTCGTTGTCGATCGGGACAGGCAGGTTCATGCAGAGCGAGGGGTGCATAATCCTGCACCAAGGGCGAGCGGACGACACTGAGGATGTAGTTGGAGTTGACCAATCGCTGGTACACATCTTCCGGCACGCGGCGGCCGTCACGGTAGACCCGCACGGGATGGGTGTGCGTCCAGAGTTGATAATTCCATAACTGCGTGCCGAACTGTTCGTGCTGGACGGACACCAGATAGATGAACCGGGCGACCACTCGCGCCAACCAGGCACAGGTGAGCGGACTGGGGGCAAGCCCAAGTCCGTTCGGTATGAGGCGCTCCAATTCAGCCAGCCAATGCCTGATCGGTTGATCCGTCTCGAGCGCGTCGTCCGTATAGTACAGACGCAGGTATCGTTCGGCATGAGCCAGGATGACCCGAAAGATTCGCCGGCAGTTGGAGTAGGTCTGCATCGGCAGGCCGCTGTCGAGCAGGCCGCGATGCCGCGCGTCTTCTTCGGGATCGCAGACCCGCAGGTTGAAATCCTGGCCGGCCTTGCCGACGAGCTGGCATATCCCGGAATAGGTCAGGCTATAAATGGTTTCAAAGTCGCCTTCGGGGACCAGCTGTCCCAGGATGGCCAGTCGGTTGCTCGCATGTGTGCCTACCATGTGGGGCCACAGCAGGCGGCATAAGGGATGGTCGGGCGGCAGATGGTTGCGCGTGGCCGCTGAGAAAGACTCTCCTCCGATCAGGTGGGTCCAAGTCCAATGTCGAACCAGCGCCGTGTGGGTCGTGGCGGCACAGATGGCGATCCGCGCGGCGAAGGCCCAATTCGCATCGTCGGGACGGATGGAACCGAGTTCGCACCGGATGTGAACGGCCTTGAGTGACCCATGCCCGGGACCCGCCTTGAACAGGACTTCCGCCCAGGGGGCGTAGAGATCCGCATGGTGACTGTACGAGCCAAGCGATTCGAGATTCCATTCGAACTCGTCGGCGCGGTTGGACACTTTTCGGAGATAACCCGCGTAGGGTCCGCGAAGAGCCAGCATTCCCAGATCCGGGATGCAGTGGAGTTCGGCCGGCAATGTCGGAGACTGAAGAGTCCGTCTTGGGGCGACCGTGAGCGTCGCCGCCTGTCGAAGGACCGCCTGACGATGGCGCTTGGTATAGGCCTCGTCCAGGACCTGGTAGGGATCGGCCGCGACGGCCGGCCTTCCGGCCTGCATGGGTGAAAAGATGGTAGAGAGCCGGGCCAGGCTGCCCATGAAATGTTCCTCCTTCACCCGCGCTTCATCGGACGGGACGCGCTCCGCGATACGGATGCCCGCGATGGGAATGGCGGGGAAGGCTTCGTTGAGAGGAATCAAGTTCACGGGGGACCGGGCGGCGGCAACGGCCGTCACTTCCCTGGGAACGGTAGAGCGATATTTTCGCCTGGCAATGAAATTCCAGAAGCCTTTACGGATCATCCATTGGAGCGAATTGATCAGTGACATGGGGCATCCTCTCTGGCGGGGAGGGAAAGACGGGGGATCAAGGCGTCATGCCGTCCTGTTCGGAATTCACCTCTACCGCATGGGTTCATGGACGTTGTGCCAGGGAAGGAACGCGTTCTCGAGGCCCCGTATGGCCGGCGCGAGCGACGGATAGTGACGCAGCAGCACGCTGGTGAAGTCATTGTCCTGCACCCAGTCGAGGCCAAGGGCCGTGTACACCTCCGGCCGGAAATCGGCGGTGAAAAACCGGTCGCTCTTGAGCCGGCGCGGGGCCATCAGGGTAAAGATCCGGAAGGCCGTGTCGCTGATGGCGAAACCCGGCGGCGGTTCCTCGGCATAGAGGCCCACCATCAGGTCCAGTCCCTCGATATCGCCCCGATACAGGTCGTGCAGTTTCTTGGCCCACTCGGGATTCAATGCCTCGAAGCTCTTCACCGGTTTCATGCGCAGCATGCGCCGGAACGCGTTGTAGCGAGGCACCCCGCGTTCGCGATCGCGGAAGATATCGAGGGCGGCCACGTCGAGAATCTCACGATCCCCGTCGGGCAATCGCTTGACCCGGCGAAACTCCTGGAGAAAGCGCGGGAAGTTGCCCAGCGTCAATTGCCCGGGATGAGCCATCCCGAAGGAAAACCAGACGTTGTCGATTCCGACTTCGTCGATGGTCGATCGGGTCTGATTACCCTGGATGTCAGGAAACGATTTGTAGTGACTGACGGTCGAATCACTCAATGAAAAGAACCGGTATTCATCGGGGATCAGGGGGTGGAGACGGTACACCGCGGCAAACTCCTCGGTCATCGCATAGGGCGCCGTATGATGGTCTGTGGGTGAGCCCGGGATGCCGCTCCACACTTCACTGTCACTCAGCCGTCCGAAGCGTTTTCGGATCGGTTCGCCGAGGAGCCCCCACCAGTTCGCCTTCATGCCGCGATCGAGCGTCGGGTGTTGAAGCAGCGCAGGTGTCCACTCCACGGTGTGGATCTTGGCGATCAGGGCGGCATTGATGAGGCGTGCCTTCTGAAAGAGTTGCTCGTCGGTCCAGGGAGGATAGCGGTGACACAGGGCCTCGCAGATCGCATTGTGTTCCAGCGCGAAGAGGGTGTGAAGCAGGCTGAGCCCGATTCAATAGTTATCGTTGAAGCCGGTGAGGTCGATCCCCGGAAGTTCCCGATCGACACTCTCCATGGAGGGCAGACGGCCCTGGTCGATCGTGAGTGTGCCTCTCCGGCCGGACCGGACCTGCTGCTGACGTGTGGCGCCACTGCCGTAGAGCTGAGACCCGTCCCACCAGTGAGTCTCGGTGTTGAGAAAGATGGGAACTTTCGCCGGGCACCCGCGCGCGGCGCCTGAGGCCTGCTTGGTCCGGCGGACCATCATCGGATGTTCGCGCCACGTATCGCCTTCGGCCAACTCGATCGGGGCCGTGGCCTCATCCTCCTGCTGATGTCCGAACCAGTCGTGAACCTGGAACTGGATCCAGGCCGCGGCCAGGAGATTCAAGGAGGTCGCCGGAATAAATTGCGTTCGAGTCATCAATAACCGGCTGATCGCACGGGGGCTCGGTGTTTCGAGTCCCGGTTCCGGCGGAGCTGAAATGACGTCGAACGGGGCATTTCGTCCGAAGGGACAGCCGGCGCTGCCCATCGAGGGAGCCTGGAGATCGTTGTGCGATCCATCAGCCCGTCGTTCCTCGAGGTCCTTGCTGTGAAAGGGGCAGGGGCGCTTTCCGGTTCCAGCCACGAGGGGGGCCGTGTCGAAGAGATTCCAGCGTCGCAGGTCATGCCGAAGCGCGACCAGATTGCCGATACCGAGAATCTTCGGGAGGCGGTGCCAGGGGAGAACATGGTTCACCAGGCGGTAGCACCATGCCAGAACATTCAATACGCGGTCTGTGCTCTTCATGGGTGCCTCTTGCCGGATAAAGCAGAGTGTCTACGAAGAGGTCATCAATATTTGCGTGGGGCCTTCTGCTCAGTCTTCGTCCCTGGTACGGATCTGTCCTGTCGGGGTCGTGGAGGTTTCCGGAAACTAAGGCACTCTGATAAGGATGGCTCTCATTGCCGACGGACGCATGGCGAGATACGCTTCCGCAATTCTCCCCTTTCGCGCCCTCCTCTTTGAGCCTCGATTGATCGGAAGGCAAAGGACGTACCGTTCTCACCGCCGACCGGTGTATCCTCTGCGCCGCTGCCAGAGTCTTCAATGCTGCCAGCGGCTTAGCACCTACTATGTGTGCCCCTGAAGTAGAGCCAGACAGCCAGGGCTTTTATGCCCATAAGCGGAAGGTATCTGTTCCGATACAGCTTTGATCCAAAAAGATACAGCGGCGAGGCAGCGTGTACTCACTGCGAGTCGGTATGTCGCGTCGGCCGCCATCTACGATGGCGCTGGTGCGGGCGGAGTCGAATGAGTCGAACCACATCACCGACCAGCATATCGAGAAAGCAGGCGTCGTCCTTGACGCGGCTCGGGGGCAGGCGCGCGTCGCGTCGGACGGAGTCTTTCCGGACTCCATTCAAAGGGTTCAGGGTATGTGAGACGACATGACATGACTTCCCGGTCCGGTGTGGACCGGGAAGTTCATGCGCGCTAGAAGGCTCCCGTGTCGACCCATTCCTTCTTCAGGAGCGACCACCAATCCATGGCTTGCTCTGCGTTGACATACTCGTAGGGTAGCCATCCGTAGCCGGCGTCGCCCCAGCCGGTTCCCCACGAATTTCTGATCAGAAAGGCTCCCGTCGTCTGTGTACTGCCTGAATTGGTATTTTTAATCTTCATCTGATCGTCATACCCGACCGCAACGATTGCATGTCCGCCGACAACCGACTCGCCTTGAGTCGGCATCGGAATTTTCCCGTTCGTTCCGGCCTGCGAAATTGAACTGTAAACGGTAAACCCGAACATGGAAGGGAGTCCTGCGGCGAGATATTTCTTGATCCTCTCCAACAGTGTAGCCGCCGTCGTTCCCGGTGGATCCAGTCGGTAGTAGCGGATGGCCTGATAGTTCTGGGCGAAGGCATAGCAGAAGGAACTGGGTTCAAGGTCAAAGTCTGCGATGCGGTAGGGCCAGTATTCTTCGGGGGGCGTGCCGAAGAGTACCATGGCGCCCATGGTGGTCCTGAGATAGGCGCCGGTGTCGCCTGTCCAGTGCAGCAGGTTCCGCGTCGCTTTGTACAAGAAGAGTCGTGAGGCATCAATGTGCTTGTTCGTGGCTCTTCGTTCGAAATACTCCATCAGTCCGACGCCTGCATTGGCAGTACATGATCCAATGGACCCCTGGTCCTCGATCGGTGAACACCAGGCCCGGAGGTCGACCGATCCGGGAAGTGCTTTAGGTGCTTTGGCGATCTTCGTTTTCTTCAGAAGTGTGGCGATCGTTTCATCCTTCTCGGTGTAGTCACGAAAGTCCGGACGATCCGGTACCCAGCCCGTTCCCATCCCGTTGTGCGTTCCTGTTTCATGCATTGTCTGGCCCTCCTCTCGAAAGATTGGTTGCATTGATATGCAAGTGACCACGCACCAGCACTTACGAATGAAGCAGTAACCATGCCAGGGAAGTGCCTCTGACGGCTGAGTGATGAGCCGATGCAGATTGCGCCAACAGTGTGAAAATGCGTAGGTCATGAATTTTCTGAGCAGCGCTCTGCGGACAAATGGAGATGCCCCTGAATCTGCATCGTATTAGCGGGTATCCGAAACGATACGAGTCCTTGGGAGAAACCTCAGGCACATGGTTTGGAGAGTTTTGTCGTCTCGCACACTCTCAAGTTCCCAGTGATGGCAGCGTGTGCTCTCTGGTTACTGGTCCAGAAAGGCAAGGTACAGAGGTTGGATGATTTCCCACGAGGAAACGGGTATTCTTCGACAACTTTTTATCCATCACACAGCGTGAATCCCTCTCTATGAGCCAGGCGCCTCCTATCGTTGCCACCCTCATCGACCGGTTCGAGCAGAATCGCGAGTCCTATAAGAGCCAGAGCTACAACGAAACCCAAGTGCGTCGGGAGTTTCTCGACCCATTGTTCGAAGCGCTGGGTTGGGATGTGCCCAACACACAGGGGCATGCCGAGGCGCACAAAGATGTCATCCATGAAGATGCCATCAAGATCGGCGGCAACACCAAAGCGCCCGACTACTGCTTCCGCATCGGCGGCGCGCGTAAGTTTTTCCTGGAAGCCAAAAAACCGGCCGTCAATGTCAAAGAGGAGATTCCTCCGGCCTATCAGATCAGACGCTACGCCTGGTCGGCCAAACTGCCGCTCTCGATCCTGACCGATTTCGAAGAATTCGCCGTCTACGATTGCCGTACACGCCCCAATCCGTCCGACAAGCCCAGCGCGGGACGCATTCTGTACCTTACCTATCGGGACTACCTGACCAAGTGGGATGCGATCGCTTCAATCTTCAGTAAGGAGGCCGTCCTTAAAGGCTCCTTCGATAAATATGCCGTCACCGATCGCAAACGGGGCACTGCCACGGTCGATGCCGAGTTCCTGAAGGAGATCGAGACTTGGCGGGAGGCGCTCGCCAAAAATCTCGCGCTCCGCAATCCGAAGCTCTCCGTGTACGAGCTGAATTTTTCGGTGCAGCGCACCATCGATCGGCTCATCTTCCTCCGTATCGCCGAAGACCGGGGCATCGAACCCTATGCGCAACTCCAGGCCTTGCTCAACGGCCAGGACATCTATGGACGGCTACGCTACCTCTACGAGCAGGCCGACGACCGGTACAACTCCGGCCTCTTTCACTTCCAGTCCGAGAAAGGCCGGGCCGAAGCGCCCGACAAGCTGACTCCCAGCCTGAAGATCGACGACAAAACCCTCAAAGACATCATCGGACGGCTCTACTATCCCAACAGTCCCTATGAATTCTCCGTGTTCCCCACGGAAATCCTGGGCCAGGTCTATGAGCAGTTCCTTGGCAAGGTCATTCGTCTCACGTCAGGCCATCAGGCCAAGGTCGAAGAGAAGCCCGAGGTCAAGAAGGCCGGCGGCGTCTATTACACACCGGCGTACATCGTCGAATACATCGTGAAGCAGACGGTTGGAGTTTTGTGCGACGGTAAGACGCCCAAGCAGATTGCGAAGCTTACAATTCTCGATCCGGCCTGCGGGTCGGGATCGTTCCTGCTCGGCGCCTATCGGTTTCTGCTCAATTACCACCGCGACTGGTATGTGGAGGACGGCCCGGAAAACACCGCAAGGAACTCTTTCTGGCGTCCAGCGGCGAGTGGCGGCTGACCACGCAGGAGAAGAAGCGGATCCTCCTGAACAACATCTACGGCGTGGACATCGACAGCCAAGCGGTGGAAGTGACGAAACTCAGTCTGTCCCTGAAAGTGCTGGAGGGGGAAAGCGACGAGACACTGAAACGGCAGCTCTCCTTTGTTCACGAGCGTGCGTTGCCGGACCTGGGCCAGAACATCAAATGCGGCAACAGTCTCATCGGGCCGGACTATTTCGCGGGTCAACTCATGCCGGACGATGAAGAAATGCGCCGCGTGAATCCTTTCGATTGGAAGGCCGAGTTCCCGGAGATCATGAAGGCCGGCGGCTTCGATGCCGTCATCGGCAATCCGCCGTATGTGCGGCAGGAGTCCTTGTCGGGATTCAAAGACTATCTGGCTCGACACTACGAAGCTTTCGACGGGGTGGCTGATCTCTATGCTTACTTCATGGAGAAGAGCGTGGCGCTGCTACGCGAAGGGGGACGTTTCAGCTTCATCGTATCCAGTAGCTTTCTCCGCACGACCTATGGGGAAGCCTTGCGCCGAACGCTCAAGAGACAGGCCGCCGTGCTCCGCATCCTGGATTTCGGCGGACTGGCCGTATTCGAGAACGCCAAGGACACCTATGTCTGCATTCCGCTTCTGGCGAAAACGAAGCAACCCGCACGTATCGAGGTCTCGCGTATTCCTTCGCTGGTTTTTCCCAGCTTGGACGATAGCGCAATTGACCATCGCTTCACGATCCCGCAGGAGCGACTAACAGCGAACGCCTGGTCTCTGAAGTCAGACGAAGAGGCGACAGTGTTTGAGAAGGTGATGAAGGCCGGCAAGCCGCTCGGCGAATACGTTGATCGAAAGTTCTTTCGCGGATTGCTGACGGGTTTGAATGAGGCGTTTGAGCTGAGTCAGGAACAGCGCGATAAGCTGGTGTTGGGCGCTCACCAAAACGAACCCCTCATTAAGCCATTCCTTGGCGGTCAGAATATTCGCCGTTATGAAATTGAAGATGACGGGCGCTTCTTAATCGTGCTTCCCTCCGGCTGGACGCAGACGGCTATGGCGAAGGAAAAGAAGGCAGGCGGACAGGTGTCTGAGCGCGAGGCCTGGAACTGGTTTTCCGCGACGCATCGCAATATCGCCAGGCATTTTGAACCATTTGCCGAAGCCTGCCGTAAACGTCAAGACAAGGGACAGTATTGGTGGGAACTGCGTTCATGCGACTACTACGAATACTTTGAAGGTCCCAAGATCATTTTCCCCGACATCTGCAAGGCGCCACGGTTCTTTCTGGATCGGAGCGGGCGGTATCTCGCTAATACCGCATACTGTTTGGGTGTGGACGATCCCTGTCTCCTCGGCATTCTGAATAGCCGACTATTTTGGTTTGCCATCAGCAATCTCAGCATCCCGTTCGGCGTGCGTGCCGGCCAGTATCGCTACCGACTCATTTACCAATATATGGAGAAGGTGCCGATTCGAGTCATCGACTTCACCGCGAAAGCAGACAAAGAGCGGCATGGCCGGATGGTCACTCTCGTCGAAGGCATGTTGGAGTTGCACCAGCGTCTCACTGGCGTCAAGACGCCTGCAGACAAGGACCGGCTGCAACGTCAGATCGACGCGACGGATCAGGAGATCGACCGGTTGGTCTATGATCTCTATGGCTTGACGGAAGAAGAGATCAAGATTGTGGAATCGGCCTCGGTTGCATCTTCATCCACAGTGCAGGAGAATGACGGTCATGAATCAGAAGTCAAACCAGCCGATCGACCTGGCGCAAGCCGAGGTGCGTCTGCAACAGTGGAGGGCGCAGCACAATACCCCGACGAAGGTGGCGGCAGCGCACCGGAAAGTGCTGCTGGAGCGGGTGAGCCAGTCCATGGCGTTCGAGAGCCAACCGGTCAGTACAGAGCGCCTCAAGACTCTGATGGGGATTCCGAACGCCAAAGCGAGTTAGGCTCGACTCGTCAGTTCGATACGGCCGAAGGCCGTCTCTCCTATTCGGAGCTATCCGAACGGCTCGCCGTGCCGCTCGTTGCGATCTACGACGAAATTCTGCAAACCAAGCCCGATCAGATCGTCATCTCGCCGGAATGGCTGTGTGTGCGTCACCAACGGCTGGCTGGTCATTTGTTTCCGGATTGGGCCGGGCGCTTCCGGGATGTGACTGTGCAAGTCGGCGCCCACACGCCGCCGCCGTTCTCTGAAGTCCCGATCCATATGCGGCAATTCTGTGATGATCTGGCCGAACGGTTGCGCCATGAGCCGGGGGCAACGCTTAGTGGATGCGCCGGGCTCCTGGCCTGGGCCGACTGGCGCTTCCAGTGGATTCACCCCTTCAAGGATTTCAATGGCCGCATCGGCCGCGTGCTGCTCGCCGCACTACTCTACACGCTCGCCCTGCCTCACGTCGAAACCGCTCCCTCAGATCCGCATGCCCGGAGACAGTATCTGGATACCCTTCGCATCGCTGACACATAGGGGCTCGATCGACTGGAGGCCTTGTGGCTGCGACGCCTTGGGACTGCTGTGTGAGCATCTGCAGACCCCTCGATGAGCCGTCCTGGCATACCAGGGTGTGCAATGGACGAGTTGCGCTGTTGGTGCCGTTGACAACAAGGAAACCTTGTTGGTAATGTCTCCAACATGAGAGCGATTGAGCTTCTCCGGACGCGTATCGCATTTTCAGAGCGTGCTTTTGCGGAATTGGTGCTGTGGAAAGTTCTGAGGCCGGTAGCAGGTTCGGCCCACGGGTTCAAGTATCGCCTTGCGTATGTCGTGCGGGAAGTATGCGTAGTGCGCTACGACAATGAAGCCGGTAAAGGCGATCACCGACACTTCAACGGAAAAGAGAGCCCCTACACGTTCCAGACGCCAGAGGAACTCATCGCTGACTTTCAACGCGACATTGTGAGGTGGAACTATGAAAACCGTGACGCTTGATGTTCGTGTCCCGAGCGAGACAATGGCTGGTTTTGTCCGTGCCTGGAAGCGTGGGAAAGCCGAGAAATCGGCGCGGATCAGCTTCGCCACGCCAGAACTACTCTGGAAAGTCCTTACCGCGAAGCGCTGGGAATTGCTGCGGGCAATGTGCGGCGCCGGGCCTGTCTCGATTCGCGAGGTGGCGCGTCGCGTCGGACGCGATGTCAAGGCGGTGCACAGTGACGTGACTGCTCTGCTGAACGCCGGGGTCCTTGACCGTACTAAGGATGGCCGGATTCTCTTCCCGTTCGACGCCGTGAAAGTGGAGTTCCTGCTTCGCGCTGCATAGGAGGGACTGCGGGTCTGTTTCGTGGACCAGGTATCGATAGGTGAGGCGGTAGGAATCGAATTTGTACTCGGAATCTATGGGGGGCCGGGGGCAAACGTGCTGCCTGCGAAGCGCACCGGCTGTCCGAACGCCCCGGTGCCGGAAAACTCGAGCGGGGCGTACACGAAGCGGAGTGAATGCCGATACGCCATGTTACAGGTCAACTCGACGCGGCGCTGTGCTTCCGGACCATTGCCTTGGATCTCGGTCAGCGCGAACCTCGTCCCGGCGCTGCTGTCGGGAATCTGAATCTGGTTTCGCGATTGCCACACTGCCCCGGTTTCGAATTCCAGGGAGAAGGGATACTCAGGAGGCGCCGCTTCTGCGACGGAGGACAGCGCGCTGAACATCGTGGCCATGACACAGAATAGAGTGAGGATCGATGCCCGGTCGGTAGCGTGTCTGTTTATGCTGTGCGCGAAATCGATTCGCGAGTATTTGCGACTGCTTCCCGTCAATGAACGCTGTCATTCAGGAACTCTTCTCTCAATATTCCATAGATCTCCACATCCACAAATTGGCCGAAGCGGATGTAGTGCTCGCGCATGCGGCCTTCGTGGGTCATCCCGACTTTTCGTAAGACACGTCCCGAGGCCGGGTTGTTGTGAAAGTGCGGGGCATAGATGCGATGGAGTAACAGGCGGGTGAAGCCGTAGTCGAGCATGGCTCGTACAGCTTCGGTGCAGTAGCCCCGGTTCCAGTAGTCGGTGCCGAGCCAGTAACTCAGGCGCGCAAGCTCGTGCTCGCGGGCGATGTCCATCCCGATTGACCCGATGAGTCGTTCCTCTTCAGCGAGGACGATGGCAAACGTGATGGCGTTGCCCGCGGCGAAACTCTCCTGTTGCTGCGCGATCCATTGTGTGGCTGCTTCGCGGTCGTAGGGGTGGGGGAGCAGGGTGCCTGCGGCGACTTCCTTCACCCCTGCCAGGCGTTGCACGGTATCGACATCCGGGGCCTCGAATGGTCGGAGAATCAGCCGTGCAGTACGAAGGGTCGGAAAGGCATCCATCACGCTGATCACAGCATAGTATCCAGCCTAAAACAACTGCCGCGTCCGGAGTCGACCTTGATGAACGTCATGAAAGCCTGTCGATTGACAGTGCTTCTCCACCCCGCCAGAATCACGATCGTCGAAACAGGCAGGAGAACTGCTTCGGCCTTGCGTGCGGACTATCGACAGGTTGAAACGGAGGGAGGCAGGTGATCATGACGGCGTTCAACCCACTGACTGCGCTACGCTCTCCGCGGGACACGTTGGAGGGGTACATCATCCTCCCGCGCTTAATCGACAAGGTGCGCGCGCAGGCACGAGGCGAGCTTCCGGCGGCGTACCGGAGGAATCTTCTGCATCGCGGAGTCACGCTCGATGGGCGCTTCCTTGCCTTTACCGGGTTGGAAGGGGAGGCCTTACGGGCGGTCATTCTCTCCTGCGAGACGGATGAACCGGTGGCGCAATGGGTTGCGCAACATGCGACACGACATTCCGCCGACGAGAAACAGCGGTGGGCCGCCGAAGTTGAGGGCTATCGGCCGGCTGGCCGTGTCCTTCTTTACTTGCAAGCGACCGTGCCTGAACTGGCAGCCAAAATCGATTGTGCCCTCGTGAGCCTGCTCGATCTTATCGATATGGGCGAAGGCCGGCTTGCGGTTCCCTCACCGGATGGCTCCGCAGATGTTGAGGAAAGAAGCTTCTGAGTGGTACGCCCCTCGGGGCGATGATTTCTGCTCTGCGCGGATGAGGGAGGTGGACAACGGTGGCTCAACGATACAAGGAATTGTCAAAGACCCATATCGAATTCATCACCACACAGAAGGTGTTCTTTGTCGGGACGGCCACGGCGGAGAGCCGGGTGAATGTGTCGCCGAAAGGCATGGACTCGTTTCGGGTGCTCGGCCCCGCTCACGTGGCATGGCTCAACGTCACCGGGAGCGGTAATGAATCCTCGGCCCATGTACAACACGACCCGCGTATGACGATCATGTTCTGCGCCTTTGAGGGCCAGCCGCTGATCCTGCGGCTCTACGGCAGGGCGAAGGTGGTGCACAAGGGCGACTCCGAGTGGCAGGAGCTTCTTGGCCTGTTCCCGCCGTTGCCCGGTGCCCGTCAGATTTTCGATGTGACCATCGACCTCGTGCAAACCTCCTGCGGCATGGCAGTTCCCTATTTGTCGTACCTCGGTGACCGGGAGTTGCTCAGCGTCTGGGCCGAGAAGAAGGGCGACGAAGGGTTAAGGCGGTACCGGGAAGAAAAGAATCAGCTGAGTCTGGACGGTATTCCCACTCACATTGTCGCCAAAGAAGGACACTGATCCCTTCTCGATCCGCATCATCAGCATCCGCCCGGAACGCAGCCCCGCACACGTGTCCTCCGTTTCTTGACGCTGTTCCGATTCACGAGTAGGGTTTTGTCGGCCGTCTACGTAAGTGAACACAATGGACGTGGCGCAGGTGTCGATCGCGATTGTCGGGCTCGGAGCGGCCGTGACGGCGTATTGCCCGATGCGATTTCCCCACATGCGCCGTGACCAGTTCAGGCGCTAGGGGGCGTTCTCTATTGCGGTGTCGGTTCTCGGTGCATTGGCGGTCTTGCTGTTCTGCCTGGTCTTGCTCATCGTGCAAAATGCCTGGCCTGTTCGATGACGGCTGGAGGACGCTCTCCTGCACCGGCCCCTTTGGCATCTGCATTCTGCACATCACGCTCCCTCTTCTTGTCTGACCTTCGGGCGTGCAGTGGCTTGTCCGCTCTCCCGAAAATGTCCACCACGCATTCCTGTCACTCGTAAACCGATCTGTCTATGCGACTGTCCGATCGTGAAGCACTGTCGCATGGGAGGAACAGTTTGCAGCCGGAGAGGATCCGAATTCATGCAGGATCTCAGATAGTCGCGCGTTGAGGGTTGATCCTGGTTGATCCCAATCGCTCGCTCTGCTACGAATATTCTTGTGCGCACCTGACGGGAAGCTCGTCGTTCTTCCCCAACTGTGCTTTCTCCTCTCGCTTCGGACCCACGATCGGGTTCGATCCGTTCCCTTGCAATCGTCCGAACCAGGCGCGTCATCGAGCCGCGTCGCAAATTATTTTTTAGCAGGGTGCTCCGCAGTATGGGTTTAGTCAGAACCAGTCATGCTCTTCAGTTGCTTTCTCGCCGCGAGGCTGCCCCTCAAGCGGAGAGCCTGAGGTTTCCGACGCTGTCCTTCAAGCCACCGCCTTACCCGGCCAGGATGGACCGGATGGATTGGGTCTTTGCCGGGTTGCTCGCACTGTCCGTGGCGATCCTGTGCCTGCTGATCGCGCGATCCATGCCCTCGTTCCTGTTCCAGTCGATGGATTTCTGGTTCGAGGCCGATACGCTGCGCGAAATCTCGAACATGAGTCGAGTGCACGACGATCACTATCGGACGTCCGTGCATCCGCTGTTTTCGTTGATCACCTTCATCCCGGTCTATCTTGCGAAGCACGCGTTGACCACCAGCCCGCTTCGCGCGGTGTTGCTGATCAGCGGCGTGGTAGGCGGCCTGTGGGCCGGGACGTTGTACCTGCTGTTCCGCTTGCTTGGTTGTCGCAGACTGGATGCCTCGGTCTTCACGCTGCTTGGGCTCTGCAGCGCCTCGGCCCTGTTCTGGCTTCCGGTGCCCAATTCCTATTCCTGGGGCTCACTGTCGATCATGGTGGTCCTGGTGCTGCTCTTGTTCGCCGAGCAGCGGCCGTTCGGAGCTACGGCCTATGTGATCGCAAGTGCGCTGACGCTTAGCTTTACCGTGACGAACTGGATGGCGGGTCTGCTGGTGACGCTGGTTCGTTGGCCCTGGAAGCAGGCGGTGCAACTTTCCGTCAATGCGTTGTGTGTGGTGGTTCTGCTCTGGGGCGTGCAGAAGTTCATCTTTCCCACAGCTGAATTTTTTATCGGCCATCGCGAAGAGGCGGAGTTCATCAATCATCCCCAATCCGGGGGTGCCGCCAACGTCCTGTCATCCCTCGTCTTCCACACGGTGATTGCCCCGGATGTCCGGTTCATGAAAGACGATGCGTACACCCAGGCCAAGACCGATTCGTTTCGCCTGTCCGAACGTCTGACGTTTCAATTTTCCCGCCCGGGATCGGCCGGGCCATTGGGGCTGCTGGCCGTCTGGCTCTGGTCGGCGTTGCTGTTGAATGGATTGTGGCGGCTGGTCACCCTCGATCACCATCTTCGGTTCCGCCTCGTCCTGGCCGGCCTGCTGGGGTTTGAGAGTCTGCTCCACATGCTCTACGGAGAGGAAACCTTCGTCTATAGTCTGAACTTTCTTCCGCTCCTCCTCGCGGTTGCTGCGTTGGGGGCCATCAGTCCCGGCCGTCGGGTCGTCGTGGCCTTGGCCGCGTTGCTCGCGCTCTGTGCCGGGCTGAACAACTGGCATCAGTTTCAGGAGGCTACGCGCACAGCGACGCAGTTCACGCCGCAGCGTGAGATCATGACGATGATGATGCAGAAAGATCCGGATCGACCCTGGCCCCGCTCGGTGGGGCATGTGCCGCTGGCGCTGCCTGGAACTCCCGAGGGCGGCACGGCCTATCACGAGCCGGGCGGGGATTTCAGTCCGCATGTTCCGAGCTTCGGCGTCTCAATCTGGCTTTGCGATGCCGACGGGCGTCCGGTCGTCACCAGCCAGACGGTGCCGTTCAGCGATATCCAGCAGCGGTTCGCGCCCTCTACGCATTCGAACATTCCGGCCATCGTCACGAAGACACCCTACTATCAGGCGACCTGGTCGCGTCTGGATGCCACGCATTGGGAACTGCGGTTCAAAAATTACACGAACCATGTGCCTGCCATTCTCATTCGCAGCGTGGGCCCGGCCGGCGGGCCGGTGACCGCTCTGGACTGGGACGGGGCGCAGATCGGGATCAACCATCGTTGGGCGGTAAACGCGACGCCTGCTCCCGCCTCGATTGCCTTGGGGGATGAGAATAGGTCCGATTGGATGACGGCGCAGTCATCGGCCAAGTCCTGGAGCGGCGAGTCCGGATGGGGGTACGCGCGAATGAAGTTTGCGTCGGCCTCAACGAGGAAGGACGACGAAGTGCGTGTGGTGCTTGCCGATTTGCAGCCGCCCTTCGAAATCCAGACGCACTACACACACCCCTCGAAGCGGGCTCGTCTCGCGCTTCCCGAGCCGCGCCTGCAGGCCTCCATGGATGCGCAAATCACGCATCTCATGATGAGTCTCGTCGACGATGAAACCAGGCCGGGCGATCCCACGTTTTACTACCGCGCCTGGCATCGGCAGGGTTCATACATCACGGCGGCGCTGGCGCGGGCCGGCGATCCTCATGTCAGCCGGGTCCTTTCACAATTTCTGGCCTCGCATGATTTTGCCGGCGGCTCCGGCCCCGAAGCCGATGCCCCCGGGCTGGCCATCTGGGCGTTGACCGAGTCGGCTGCGTATATCGCCGACCCGGTGCACGATCAGTGGCTCTGGCCGCACATACTCCGGAAAGCCCAACGGATCGAAGGCATGTTGACGGCCCGCGCGCCGCTTGTGGAATCATTCTGGATACCCTCGCCCCACGACTTCAATCACAGTCGGCAGACCAGGACCGCGCTGTTGGCCCAACCGGCGCGTGATGGCCTGATCGTCGGCCGCGTCGGAGAGGACTGGCCGTTATTCTATGTGAATGCCGTCAGTTATCGCGGGTTGCTCGCTGCCGCTGACTTCGCCGAACGACTGGGGAAACGTCAACAGGCGGCTCGTTGGCGACAGCATGCTCGCGGGTTGGAGGAGAGTTGGCAGCGCCAGTTTCCAAACGGGTCGCCGGATAATGTGACGTCCCTCGTCAGTGTTCGTGCATTGGCCGGCTCTGCCACCCGCCGCACTCAGTTGGGGCAACCGATGACGACGTATCGTCCCCCTGCGCTGTCCCCGACGGCGGCAAGCCGACTGACGCAGGCTCATCGGGCATTGCGGCTTGGCCGACCGGAAGCAGTCTGGGCGACGCTTCATCAGCTCTGGAGTCACCAGGCCTCGCCGGGCCTGTACACCTGGGATGCGCCGCGGCCGACGCAGAATGAAGTGGCGGATGGCTGGCAATATGCGCGGGGCTGGCACAATGAAACCGCCGTCTCGCCGGACTATGAAACGGCGGCGTTGTTGCTGTTATTGCAACAGGACATGCTGGCCTATCTCGATGACGCGGCGGCGGAGCCCACGGTGGTGCTCGGCGCCGGTGTTACTCCGGCCTGGCTTTCACAACCGATGGCGGTGTCCAACCTCGCCCTTCCCGGCGGCTCGATCACGTGGCAATGGGACGGGCAGAAGATGCGGGTGACGCTACGCGGGCCTGCGCGAAAAATTCAGTTGGGTTCGGTGTTTCCGCCCGGCACCGAGCTCGCCGTCGTGCAAAAGCCGCTGCGCCCTTGAGTCGGCCGGCGGCCATTCACGTCAGTCTGTTGCGTTCAGAATCCCCGTCCACCGCCGCCGCCGAACCCGCCGCCTGACGATCCGCCCCTTCCGAACCCAGACCCGCCGGAGCTGCGCGGCGCCGAGGTCATGGTGCTGCCGGTGCGCGTCGCCATATCGCCCATGCGGCTGGTGAAGGCGCGGGTGTTGAATTGCGCCATGTCGGTTCCCTGATACCAGGCCGGCGAGGTCAGCACGATGGATTCGAAGGCCCGTGCCCAATTGTTTTCCACCCCGAGCGCCATCGCGTAGGGGAGAAATGTTTCGAACAGTTCCGGAGTTTTGATGACTCGATCGAAACGGTCGGCTTCCACGCGAGTGAGAAACTCCTCGAATCCCAACACTCCCTCCAGTGCCCTGCTGCCTTGCAGCGTGCGGGCCGGCATGATGCGGCCGAACCCGACCACGATCAGGCCTGACAGCAAACCGGCCCAGACGAATGCCATGGGCGCCATACCCCATCGAGCGGCCAGCGCGGAAAGGAGGACAGTCAGCAGCATTCCCAGCACGATTCCGCCGACCAGATATCCCTGCTTCACCCGGTCGGGACGCTGCGCATAGTATTTCCGTTGTAGGAGCGACTCGAAGATCGCGTCCTGAATGGGGGGGAGGGATCTGTAGAAGCGATTTTCGAGCGCGCTCAGCGAGACGTCATCGCTGGTGTGGTCTTTGAACAGGGCTTCCAGCAGGAGCCGTTCATAGGTGGGCAAGGTCGTCCACTCCTGAGAGGATTTGGTGCGATGAAAGACGTAGTCGGTATTCGACCAGAGGCCGAACACGTGCTCGGCCTTCTGTTCGGCGATCCGAAGGTATCCTCGCACGGCGAGATCGACGACGGTGGCGGTGAGATCGCGGGTATCGGGACTATCGTCCACGAGCGTGCCGGCTTCGGCCGGGGTCAGTCGATCCGGTGGTTCGTAGCGTACTGTGATGGGCCGGAGCCGCGGATCCCTGCCTCGCGTGGCCCACAGCCGATACATCACGATGAAGACGAACAAAGGAATCCCCAGCGCCCAGTTACTCACGAGGAATGTGTGCATCTGATCCACCGCGGTGGGAGCCGCCACGATGCCCTTATCCCATCCGACGACGGCGGTGAGACCTTCGCGAAAGCCGAGGGCGCGTGTCATGGTCATCCCGACGCCGGCTCCAACGATCTCTACCGTCGCGGCCGACTCGCGCGCACCGTAGGCTCCCGTGAAGGCTTGGGTGCGGATGCCCGTCGTCTGTGGTGGGAGGATGATGCGCGCGGAGGCCTGCTCAATGGGCACGTTCCATTCGTCGCCGGTGACGTTCCAGTAGAGTTCGTCGTGATCTTCGAAGAATGTCAGTCCGTTGCGCACGCGGTACTTCAAGACGAACGTGCGGGTGGCATCGGTCGCGCCGGGAATCCAGATCTTAAAATTCCGGTAATGCCGCTCCCGGCTGCTTTCGAATTTGAGCGGCGTTCCCGCTTCATCTGTGACAGTGACCCGATCCAGCAGAAGGCTGTAATTGAAGCCTTGCGGGGTTCGATATTCGACGGGAATCAGGCGCTCGATTCCGTTCCAGGCGCCTTCGAAGCGGGGGCTGACGGTCTCCGTGACCAGGAGGTCGCCGCCGGACAGGACTTGGAGCTCGACGTCGAACCGGCTGAGCACGAACGAACGGGCTGCCGCAGGGAGGAGTTGGCTGAAGGTGAGGAAGCAGAGCAGGGGGACGATGAGCAGGCGCGGCGTCAGCCTTGGACTTCGCCCGGCGCTCCTGTCTGGACCGGCGGGTCGGCCCACGCTAGAACTGCACCTTCGGTGGCTCGCGCTGGAGAGTGTCCGTGAGTTCGAAGAACTGGCGGCCGACGAAATTGAACCAGCCGGCAATGAGATTGGTGGGGATCTCCTGGGTCTTCGCATTGTAGTCGCGGACCACGGCGTTGTAGTAGCGCCTGGCGTTCTGCACGGCATCTTCGATCTGGTTGAGACTGCCTTGGAGCTGATTGAAGGCTTCCACCGCCCGCAATTGGGGATAGGCTTCCGCAAGCGCGAAGAGCGATTTCAGCGATTGGGTGAGGTGAGTTTCTGCGACACCCTTCGCCTCCGGCCCCTGAGCCGAGATGGCTTTCGCCCGGGCATTGATCACGGCTTCCAGCGCTCCCTTCTCGTGAGCGGCATAGGCCTTGACGGTCTCCACGAGGTTGGGAATCAAATCGTACCGGCGCTTGAGCTGGACGTCGATATCGGCCCAGGCGCTGTCGCAGGCGGCCCGGAGACGGACGAGCGAGTTGTACAGCCCGATGACGATCATCGCGAACAGCACCAGCGCGACGACGACGATCCAGCCCATCGGTGTCTCCTTGCTGAGTTGGGTGAAGGTACGTACGAACCTCCAGGGATGATAGCCTTCCCCTCAGGATCTGTAAAGTTGACACTTCTTTCTCGTCTGGCAGGATGTGGAATCAGTTGGCCAGTGGCGTTCTCGACACCCGTGAAGCGCGACACGTGAAACGTACCTCGCGAGGACCAACAGGCCGCGGAAACACTCGATTGTTGCGCATTCTGCGTATCGAGACTTGGATCCGCCATTCTGCGGTTGCGTCCGGACCTCCGGAATCTCCATACTATTGCCCATGCGAGACACCCTTCCGACCGAGCTCGAAACGAGTGCCGGCGATCCGCGCAAGGCCCTGCTGCAGGTTGCCGAGGCGATTTCTCTACACAGGGACCTGCCGGCTCTGTTTCGAGACCTCGCGCAACGGCTGCCCGCCGTTGCCCCCTTCGATTTCATCGGCCTGGTCCTGCACGATCCGGCGAAACACGTCATGAAAGTGCATGTGCTCGAAACGGCCGAGGCCCAGGGGGTCACGAAGCGGCTCGACGGCATGGAAATCCCGATCGAGGAGTCCGCCAGCGGCTGGGTCTGGTCGCATCAGCAGCCGTTGATGATCCCGTCGCTCGTCGATGAAACGAGGTACAAGCCTGGGCTGGGCGCGCTCCGCAGCATCGGCGTGCAATCGCTCTGTTTCTGTCCCCTCACCACGGCGATGCGGCGTCTCGGCGCGATCGGATTCGGCAGCCTGAGGACCTTCGCGTTCGGTGAGGCCGACGTGGAGTTTCTCAACCAGGTCGCCAAACTGGTCGCGGTGGCCGTGGACAATGTGTTGCATCACCAAGCCTTGAGTTATGAACGGGATCGGCTGCAACTTCTGCTGGACGTAACGGAATCGATCGCGTCGCATCGCGATCTGACCCTGTTGCTGGAAGATCTGGCCCAGCGCCTCCCCCATGTCGTGCCGTTCGATTTCATCAACGCCGTGCTCCATGACCCTGCTTGCGACAAGATGCGCTTGTGGCTGTTGGTGACGTCGGAGCCCTCCACGATCCACCCAGGACTGGAAACTCCCGTGGATGAATCGCCCGGAGGGTTGGTGTGGAAAACCCAGCAACCTCTGACAGTCCATGACGTCGATCAGGAAGATCGCTTTCCCGGGTTGATGGCGCTGTTCCGCGAGAACGGGGTGCGGTCGTTTTGTGTGGTGCCGCTCACGACGGCGCATCGCCGGCTGGGTGCCATGGGGTTCGGCAGTCTTCAACCGCGGATCTATGAGAAACGTGAGATCGCCCTCATGCAGCAGGTCGCCAAGCAGGTGGCGGTGGCCCTGGACAATGCGCTGAACGGCGAGACGGCCTTGACCTATCAGGGGCAGCTGACGCGGGAACGCGATCGCCAGCGTCTGTTGCTCGAGGTCAACAATGCGGTGGTGTCCCACCTGGACCTGGATCAGCTTTTTCCAGCGGTCAGCGCCTGTCTGCGCCGGGTGATTCAGCACGATGGTTCCAGCCTTCTTCTCTGCAATGAGGAGACGGGGCAATGGCGCATCCACGTCCTGGATTTCGACCGGAACGAAAGCTTCATCGAGGAAGGACGGATCGAAGAGAGCCCACGCTCTCCTTCTTGTCAGGCGATCACGACCGGGAAGGCGGCCGTGTTCGGTGAAGGCGAGCTCAGAGAAATGGCAGACTCTTCGCCCATGGCGCAGGAGCTCGTGGACTTTGGCGCCAAGTCGTTCTGTTCGTTACCGCTCCTGTCGCACAATCGCACCCTCGGGGCCTTGAACGTCTGCCGGCGCGGTGAGGGAGGCTTCAGCCCGGAGGACGTGCAACTCCTGGCCCAAGTCGCGCAGCAAGTCGCGATTGCGGTGGAGAACGCGCTCGCGTTCCGGGAGATTGCCGCGCTCAAGGATAAGCTCGCCAAAGAAAAGGTCTATCTCGAGGAAGAAATTCAGACGGCATACAACTTCGAGGAGATCGTCGGCGACAGTCGCGCCCTGAAGCAGGTGCTCAAACAGGTGCAGACCGTCGCGACTACCGATTCCACTGTGCTGATACTCGGTGAAACGGGCAGCGGGAAGGAATTGATCGCGAGGGCCTTGCACAGTCTCAGCGATCGACGGGAACGGACCTTCGTCAAACTCAATTGTGCCGCGATTCCCACCGGCCTGCTGGAGAGCGAACTGTTCGGGCATGAAAAGGGAGCTTTTACCGGGGCCATCGCAACGAAGATCGGGCGGTTTGAATTGGCCGACGGCGGAACCATCTTCCTGGACGAAGTGGGAGAGATTCCGTTGGAGCTTCAGGTCAAGCTGCTGCGGGTGTTGCAGGAGCAGGAGTTCGAGCGGTTGGGTAGTACCAGAACCATTCGTGTCAACGTCCGGGTGATCGCCGCGACCAATCGCGATCTCGGCCACATGGTGGAGGAACAGAAATTTCGCAGCGATCTCTACTATCGACTGAAGGTGTTCCCGATTACCATGCCGCCCCTGCGAGAGCGGGCGGAGGATGTGCCCTTGCTGGTTCGTCACTTCGTCCAGAAGTTCGCCGCGCGCATGAAGCGGCGTATCGAAACCGTCCCGGCTGAGGCCATGAAAGCGCTCCAGGCCTATCCTTGGCCCGGCAATGTGCGGGAGCTGGAAAATTACATCGAACGGGCGGTGATCCTGTCGTCCGGCTCGGACCTGTTCGTCTCCACCGCGGAACTGAAGCGCCCGGTTCCGGTGGGCAACGGATCGGCCACGACGCTGGAGGACGCCGAGCGCGAGCACATTCTCAAGGCGCTGAGGGAGACGAACTGGGTCATCGGCGGCGACGCCGGGGCTGCGGCCCGTCTGGGAATGAAGCGAACCACGCTCCAGTCTAAAATGCAGAAGCTCGGCATCGCGCGCCCGCGTTAGCGCCGATCGTTCGACAGCTGCCGACATCTCGGCAGTCATTCCGTCGGCACCGCATTCTCATCGTCTTCGACGCCATCGCTCCTCACTACATAACCCCTCGTCTGACAAGTACTTACCTACAAGCCACGGTTTCCACTCTGCTGGAACGGCGTATGCCTGTTCCATATCACATCCGGACATGAAACCAGCGTTCATGTCGACGCAATGAAAGGAGCGCCCCATGTCATCGATAAAGAGTCGTCTGTTGGTGTCCATGGCAATGTCCGCAACGATGAGTCGGTCATGCTGCCGGCACAGACAGGCCGAGCGATTGACGGAACCGGTCCGCACCGTCGTAGACGACAGCGGATCACTTGCGATCACTGCCTGGACCTGCGCCGTCTGCGGTGATCTGATCGAAGAGATCCGTATCCTGCCACGGCAGCGAGTCGTTCCGTTCCATCTTTCTGGCTCTACCTATGTGCCGAAGGTGCGAGGTGGGCGGCCTACCGCGCTGTCGGTTCCAACGCGCACCATGGTGAGTGCGATGACAAGCAGGAGCGTTTGAGAGACTGGTGAGCGACGAACCGACGGTTCGTTCATGGAGGACGGTATGGAATTAAAAATACCGACTCCGGAACAGGCCTATTGGGGACTGCGCGCGATGAAAACCGTGGCCCTGGCCGATGGCACGCTCGACGATTCCGAACGGCAGGTCATGGCAGCGGTCCAGCGGGTGTTCGGCACGCGGACTGAGTGAATCGGAACAGATACGCTGACATCAGGCGACTCCTCAGTCTGCAAGTTGTGAGTCGGTTGGACGCTGCCGTTATTTCGGCAGATGCCGAATGGCAGGCGGGCGGACTTCGTCATCAACCTCGCCACGAACGAAACACGGACGGACGAGAGAATATTTTCTCCATGCGAATGCGCACTTAGATTGAAAGGCGTCCGATGGCGAATCAGGAACAGTCGTTGCTATTTGCAGAGGAACGAATTCTTGTGATGGAACGGGAGAGTCTCAGGTCCATCTGCAACCTGCCGGGAGGGCAACTGTCATGAATCGTCGAAGTTGGATCGGGTCTTCGTTGCTGCTCCTGACCGTGGCGGCGGCCGGTGTGGGCCTGGCTGCGTGGAAGTACGGCAGCATCCAGGCGAATGCGGCGGCCTCGGTGAACCCGCCCGAACCGATGGAATCGGTGTCGGTCTCCGTCGCCAGGGATGTCGAGCATCATCAGACGGCCACTTCTATCGGCACCGTGCTGGCGTTGCGCTCGATCACATTGCGAAACGAGCTGGCCGGAACGGTCAGCCAGGTCAAGTTTGTGCCCGGCCAGACGGTCGAGGCCGGGGCCGTGCTCGTGGCGCTCGATGTGTCGGTAGAAGAAGCGGACTTGCGGGCCCAACAGGCCCAGGCGGTCCTGGCGAAGACAGTGCTGGATCGTCGGCGGGCGTTGACTCACGACCAAGCCGCGGCTCAGGAGGAAGTCGATCGGGCCCGCGCAGACCTCGATGTCGCGCAGGCTCAGATGGCGCGCACGAAGGCCTTGATCGCCCGCAAGACGATCCGTGCCCCGTTCCGCGCCCGTGTGGGATTGGCCGACGTGCATCCGGGGCAATACCTCAACGAAGGCACGCAGCTGACGACGCTGCAGGGCATCGATGAGGCGGTGCATGTGGACTTTGCGGTTCCGCAGCACGTCGCATTCGGATTGCGGCAAGGGGCGACCGTCGAGGTCTTCCCCGGTGACTCCTCCCCGGTGGCCGCCAGGATTGTGGCGATCGATGCGCGCATCGACCCCGCCACGCGCAACACCATGGTTCGTGCCAGGGTCGAGCATTCCGTCACCATGCCGGCTCCCGGAGCGGCCGTGCGGATCAGGGTGCCGGTGGGGCTGGCGCGCAAGGCTGTGGCGGTTCCGGTGAATGCGTTGAAAAAGGGTCCGGGTGGCGATCAGGTGTTTGTCATCGAGCCGGACCGCGAGAATAAACAGCGCGCGCATGTGCGCCAGGTCGAAAGCGGGACGATGCTCGGTGACGACATCATCGTCTATCGCGGTCTGAACGCCGGCGAACGGGTTGCTGCGTCGGGGGCGTTCAAGTTGCGCGACGGCGTGCTCGTCATCGCCGCCGGCGAGCCGGAGCGTACACCGGAACCGGATCACCTTCTCAGCCAACAGTAAGTCAGGGGAGCAGGCCATGCGTTCATTTACCGACATCTTCATCAAGCACCCCGTGCTGGCCGTGGTCGTGAACCTTGTGATCGTCCTCGTGGGTTGGCGGGCGCTGACGACGCTGCCGGTGCAACAGTATCCGAAGATCGAGAGCTCCTCGGTCATCATCACGACGGTGTATTACGGAGCAGCAGCAGAGACGGTGCAGGGGTTCCTCACCACGCCGATCGAGCGTGTCGTGTCGGCGATCAGCGGGGTGGATTATCTCGAATCCACGAGTCGCGCCGGCGTCAGCACCGTGACGGTGCATTTGAAGCTGAACCACAACAGCACGGCGGCGCTGGCCGAAGTGACGGCGCGGCTGCAACAGGTCCGGTCGGAGCTGCCGGCTGAAGCGGAACCCCCGGCGGTGGAGGTGCAGCGCGCCGATCGCCCCTATGCGTCGTTCTATCTCAGTTTCACGTCTCCGGAGCGGACCGTGCCGGCGCTGACGGATTGGCTGTTGCGAACCCTGCAGCCGCAACTGGCCACCCTGATCGGGGTGCAACGCGTCACGATTGAAGGCGGGCGGCAGATTGCCATGCGCGTGTGGATCGATCCCGATCGCCTTGCGGCCTACAACCTCTCGCCCGGCGATGTGCAGGCCGCGTTGCGGCGTAACAATTATCTGGCCGCCGTCGGCCGGACCAAGGGCAACCTCGTGCAGGTGAATCTGCTCGCGAATACGGACCTGCGTTCCGTGAACGAGTTTCAGGAACTCATCGTGGCGGACCGTGGCGGCGCCATCGTGCGGCTCGGGGATGTGGCGCGAGTGGAAACAGGCGCTGAAGAAGCGGAGATGGTGGCGAAGTACAACCGCCTGGAGGGGGTGTACCTCGGGGTCTGGCCGCTGGTCGGCTCCAACGAGATTGAAGTGGCCCACCGGTTGCGGAAAGAAATGGATCGTATCCGGCCGACCCTGCCGAAGGACATCGACATGCAGCTGGCCTGGGACGGCACGATGTTCATGGAAAGCGCGTTGAAGGAGATCACCAAGACGCTGGGCGAAACGATTCTGATCGTGGCGACGGTGGTCTTCCTGTTCATGGGGTCGATCAGGACCGCGCTGGTTCCGCTGGTGGCCATGCCGGTATCGCTGATCGGGGCCGCCATCTTCATGTATGCGTTCGGCTTCAGCCTGAATCTGCTGACCATTCTGGCGATCGTGTTGTCGGTGGGATTAGTGGTGGACGATGCGATCGTCGTCGTGGAAAACGTCGAACGGCATGTGCGTGAAGGAAAGTCGCGGATTCAGGCGGCGTTGATCGGCTCGCGCGAATTGGTCGGGCCCATCATTGCTATGACCATTACCCTGGCCGCAGTCTATGCTCCGATCGGTTTTCAGGGAGGCCTGACCGGCTCGCTGTTTCTGGAGTTTGCCATCACCCTGGCCGCCGCTGTCGTGCTGTCCGGCGTCGTGGCGATTACCCTCTCGCCGGTCATGAGTTCGCGGTTCGTCCATCCGGAAGGCAAAGAGGGCACGTTGACCCGTCTGGTCAATCGTGGGTTCGACGTGACGCGGGCGGTCTACGGGCGGTTGCTCGACGGCGCGTTGGAGATGCGCTGGGCGATCGTCGTGGCGTCGCTGCTGATCATGGTGGCGGCCGTTCCGCTGTATCTCTTTTCGCGGCAGGAATTGGCGCCTGTGGAGGACCAGAGTCATATCAGTCTCTTTCTGGAGGCCTCGCCGGACTCGACGGTGGCTGCCACCAACAGTGATTCGCTGAAAGTGGTCGAAGCGATCCGGGCGTTTCCGGAAGCCCGCTTCATGTGGTCGTTGACCTCGTCGTGGGGCGGATTCGGCGGCCTGGTGGCCAAGGACTGGCGGGAACGGACGCGCTCGACCGAGTTGATGTACGGCGAAGTCTTCGGCGCCGTGTCGCAGATCCCCGGTCTGCGGGTGTTCCCCCGCCTCGATCCGCCATTGCCGACTCCCGGTCAGTACGATGTTGAGCTGATCCTGGCCAGTGAGGTCCCTGCCGAGCGAATGTTGGAGATGACCGCCGCGGTCCTGGGAGCCGGTTGGCAGAGCGGCAAGTTCCTGTATGTCGATACCGACCTGAAGATCGATTTGCCTGAAGCGCGGGTCGTGCTCGATCGCGAGCGACTCGCCGACCTGGGCTTCGATCTGGCCGGGGTCGGACAGGAACTCGGGACGCTGCTCGGCGGGGCCTATGTGAATCGGTTCAATTTTTACGATCGCAGTTACAAGGTCATTCCTCAAATCGGAGACAAGGATCGCGCGACGTTGGATCCGCTGCTCGATCTCAAGATCAAGACACCAAGCGGCCAGCTCGTGCCGGTCTCGACGTTTACGCATATCGAGACGAGTACGGCGCCGCGGACGTTGAACCGTTTTCAACAACGCAATGCGGTGCGGATCTTCGGCGGGGTGAAGCCCGGTGTCACCAAGGAGGAAGGGCTGCGCGTTCTGGAAACTGCGGCGGCCACGGCCGTCGGTCCGCGGGTGGCGCTCGATTTTGCGGGAGAATCGCGGCAGATTCGCCATGAAGGTTCGGCGTTGACCGTGACACTGGGTTTTGCGGTGGTGCTGATTTACCTCGTGCTCGCGGCTCAGTTCAAAAGCTTTCGGGACCCGCTGATCGTCCTGCTGGGCTCGGTGCCGCTGGCGATCTCCGGCGCGCTGGTGTTCAGCTTCCTCGACCTGACGACGATCAACATCTATTCGCAGGTCGGGTTGATTACGCTGGTGGGCCTGATCGCGAAGAACGGCATCCTGATCGTGGAGTTCGCGAATACCCTGCAAGAACGGGGGCTGTCGAAGACGGCTGCCCTGCGCGAAGCATCCCTGACGCGATTGCGCCCGGTCTTGATGACCTCGGCGGCCACGGTGTTCGGGCATCTTCCCCTGGTGCTCGTTTCGGGACCAGGCGCTGCGGCCCGCAACAGCATCGGCATGGTGTTGGTCACGGGGATGACGGTCGGAACGATCTTCACGTTGTTCGTCGTGCCGGTGTTTTACTCGTTGATCGCCGCGCGGCACCAGCCGGCGGTGGAATTAGAAGAGGCCGAAGAGGGTGAGTTGCAGTTGGCGGCGGCAAAGGGATGAACTGATCCCGGCTCGTTGAGCGCAACAGGAGGACATGCACGATGCTGAAGATTACGTCCGAGCGGACTTCCGACTCCGCGCGTCTGACCTTGGAAGGAAGTCTGAGCGGGCCCTGGGTGACTGAACTCGAACGGGTCTGGCAGCAGGTCAAACAAGCCGGCACGTTTGCGCCTGTGGTGGAGCTGACCGCGATCACCTTCATTGCCGAGGACGGCAGGGCCCTGCTGGCCAGCATGTGGCGCGAGGGTGCGGTTTTGATCGCGAACGGGTGTTGTACCAGACACATCGTGGAAGAAATCACCGGGGCGGGAGGCGGCCAGGTTGCCCCATCCGTCCGCTGTGAGACGACATAGGACGGTCATCGCATGCGCATCGTAGCTCTCTTCATCACCGCGGTTCTTCTGGCCTCCTGCGCCATCGGACCCGACTACTCCCGTCCCGACCTTTCTGTGCCGGACCGGTTCCGCATGGCGGCGACCCAGCAGGAAACCGAGTCGTTCGCCAACCTACCCTGGTGGGATCTGTTGCAGGATGAAGAACTGCGGCGTCTCATTCGAGTGGCGCTGGCTGAGAATAAAGATCTGAAACGGGCGGTTGCGTCGGTCGAAGATTTTCAGGCCCGCATGTTGATCGCAAAAATGGATTTCGCGCCGAAGGCCGATCTCACGTCCAACGCGCCCTTGTTCGGCCGCAAGGCGAATTTTCTGTTTCCGGGCTTTCCCAATCCATTCAACTACTATCTCCAGGGAAATCTCTCCTGGGAGATCGATATCTGGGGACGGATTCGTCGATCGAACGAAGCGGCGCGAGGAGATCTCCTGTCGCGGGAAGAGGCTCGCCGTGCGGTCGTCCTGCAACTGGTGAGCGGCGTGGCGGAGGCCTACTTCGACATGCTGCAGTTCGACATGCAGTTGGCCGTCGCGCAGCGAACGCTGAAATCCTGGGACGAATCGGTCAGGATTGCCGAGGCCCGGCTGCGGGAGGGCATGATCTCCAAAATCGACGCGGACCAGTTTGCGGCGGAACGTGCCAACGCCGCGGCACGGGCGGCAGAGTTGAGCCGACAGATGGTGCAGAAAGAAAACCAGCTCAGTGTGTTGCTGGGGCGCGTGCCGGGTCAGATTCCGAGAGGACGTTCTCTCACCGACCAGGTGATGCCGCCGGAGGTGCCGGCCGGTCTTCCTTCGGAATTGTTGCAGCGCCGCCCGGATCTCGTGCAGGCGGAGCAGGAATTGGCGGCGGCCACGGCGAGAATCGGTGTGGCGAAGGCGGACCGGTTTCCAAAACTCAGCATCACGGGAATTCTGGGGGTCGCCAGTCCGCAGTTGTCGCGCCTGGTTGCGAATGAGACGGCGTTCGGTGTCGCAGGTCCCGGGCTTGCCGGTCCCTTGCTGAATGCTCAGATCCTCGGGTTTCAGCAGGACGCGGCTGAAGCGCAGAGCCGTGACGCGCTGGCACGGTATGAGCAGGCGCTGCTGGTGGCGTTTCGTGAGGTGGAGGATGCGCTGGTCGCCGTGCGGACGGTGCGGGAGCAGCGGACCGCGCAGGTTGAGCAGGTGGACGCGTTGCGCTCGGCTCTGCGGCTGGCCAATCTGCGGTATAAAGGAGGACTCGCGAACTATCTCGACGTCCTCGTGGCGCAACGCAATCTGTTCGAGGCGGAACTGGCGTTAACCAGCACCCACCGGTTACAGCTGGTGTCGGTGGTGCAATTGTATAAAGCGCTGGGGGGCGGATGGTCGCCGCTCGATACGGCCCAGCAACAGCCGGGCCAAGCTCCGGCAGAACCCGGGAAGGCGGGGCGCGGCTGACCCACGGACCCTGGGGGAAAGAGGGCGACATGACGGGAGCCGGGGTATGAGCCAGGAGGACAGTGAGGCAGGCCCTCTCGCGCAATTCCTCGCCGAAGACCATCGACGGCTCGACGCATTGTTGCAGTCGGCGGCGACCCAACCGGCCCAGGTCAATCGCGAAGTCTACGATCAATTTCGTGCCGGACTGCTCCGGCACATCGGCATGGAGGAGAAGATTCTGTTCCCTGCCGTCCTGCGATGGCGTGGCGGCACACCGCTTCCGATCGCCGCCAAGCTTCGACTCGATCACGGCGCGCTGGCCACGTTGCTCATGCCCACTCCCACCACTGCGATTCTGACAACCATCCGGCGCCTACTGATGGACCACAATATGCTGGAAGAAGGACCGGGTGGTGTCTACGATCTCTGCGATCAGCTGGCCAGTTTCGATGCCGAGTCACTGCTGAAGGACCTGCGCGCTGCTCCGTCGGTCGCCGTGATGCCCCATTCCGACAGCCCTGCGGTGATGACCACGCTACGCCGCACATTGGAACGGGCCGGTTATCGCATGGATGCGGACATAGATAGAGATGTGCCGGTGACTCCGGCTCGGGAATCCTGACAGAAAGTCCACGCATCTATGGTTGTCCGACATCCTCAACGTCTTCCGCTCCTGGCCTTGGGGATGCTCGCGTTGCTCACCGGACTCTGGGCGGGGCTTGCGCGGCTCGGGTGGGATGTGCCGCTTCCGCGACCTGGATTTTCCTCCTTGCATGGGCCGCTCATGGTGTCTGGCTTTCTGGGTACGCTGATCGGCTTGGAGCGTGCGGTGGCTCTGGGCCGGCCCTGGGCCTATGCCGCGCCGCTGCTGACCGGACTCGGCGGTGTGAGCGCGATCGTCGGGGCCCCGCTTCTTGCGGCGCAATGGTTGATGCTTGCCGGCAGCCTCGGGCTGGTTGCGATTTTTGCGGCGATCATTCGCCGACACCCGGCGCTGTACACGTTCACCATGGGGGGCGGATCGCTAGTCTGGGCGTTGGGCAATCTGCTCTGGTGTCTCGGGTGGCCCGTCTTTCTGGTCGTGTTCTGGTGGGCGGCGTTTCTCGTGGTGACCATTGCCGGTGAGCGCCTGGAACTGGCCCGGCTGCAGCAAGTGACCGGAGCCGCGCAGGCGACGTTGCTGCTGTTGCTCGGGGTCTTGCTCACGGGGCTACTGCTTCTGGTCTGGTCGTATGACGGAGGGGTTCGTCTGTTCGGGTTGGGGCTAGCCGGCCTAGCCCTCTGGCTGGGGAGATATGACATTGCCAGGCGAACCGTAACGCAAACAGGGCTGACACGGTTCATTGCGATCTGTCTCCTCACCGGGTATGTCTGGCTCGGCATCAGCGGGGTATCGGCCATGTGGTTCGGCGGTGTGCCCGTGGGCCCGCAGTATGATGCGACCCTGCATGCCTTTTTTCTCGGGTTCGTCTTTGCGATGATCTTCGCCCATGCGCCGATCATCTTTCCGGCGGTGCTCGGCGCACGAATGACCTATCGGCCGCTGTTCTATGCACATGTCGTTCTGTTGCAGGTGACTCTCGCTGTGCGTGTCGTCGGCGATGTGAGCGGGTGGGGCGCAGGACGTCAGGTCGGCGGTTTGCTCAATGCGGTGACGCTGTTCCTCTTTCTCGTCAACACGGTGTCGGCGTTGCAGAGCCCGCCGGAGCGAGCAGGGACAGCGCAAGGCCGGGGGGCGTGATGTGTGCAAACTGCAGACGGCGGCGTCGCCGGTGAAAGGACCAGTTAAATGACGACGGAGCATCACGGTGCGGCGTCCGATCCACGAGTGCTCGACGCCCTGCGGCAGGTGGTTGATCCCGAGTTAGGGATCAACATCGTGGATCTCGGATTGGTGTACGGCAGCGAGGTGCGGGACGGTCAGGTCCATGTGGCCATGACGATGACCACGCCCGCCTGCCCCATGGAAGAGCTGTTGATGGAAATGGTGCATTCGGCGATCCTGCGCGAGTTGCCCGAGGCGCGTTCGGTAGAAGTGGATCTCGTGTGGGAGCCTGCTTGGAAGCCGGAGATGATGAGTCCGGCGGCCAAGGCGCAGTTGGGCCGAACGTAAGGATGAGCGGGTGAATGCAGAAGGCCGCAGAAGGCTGTACGGCTGAGAGGTATTCCGACCGTGAGCGAAGACCAATCCAGACAGGTGCGCGCATTGGTGGAGTCGGTGTATCGTTCGGACTCCCGCCAGGTGCTCGCCACCTTGATCCGTTTGCTCGGCGACTTCGATGCGGCTGAGGAGGCCTTGCACGATGCCTTTGCCGTCGCGGTGGAGCAATGGGCGCGAGATGGAGTGCCGGCCAATCCGCGGGCCTGGCTCGTCTCGACCGGCCGCTTCAATGCCATCGACGGGATGCGTCGCCGCGCCCGTTTCGATGCCTCGCTGACGGATCTCGCCAAGCACCTGGAACGTAACACCGGCGATCCCGAGGACTGGAGCGACGAGGCGGTTGAGGATGACCGGCTGCGGCTGATCTTCACCTGCTGCCATCCGGCCTTGTCGTCGGAGGCTCAAGTTGCGATGACTCTGCGGGAAGTCTGCGGCCTCACGACCGATGAGATTGCGCGCGCATTCCTCACCAAGCCTGCCACCATTGCGCAACGCATCGTGCGGGCCAAAGGGAAGATCCGTGACGCCCGCATTCCCTATGAGGTGCCATCGGCGGCCGACTTGTCCGACCGGTTGGATGCGGTGTTGCGGGTCGTGTACCTCGTCTTTAATGAAGGGTACAGCGCTTCGTCCGGGGACTCACTCACGCGGCACGATCTGTCCGGGGAAGCGATTCGTTTGGGGCGACTGCTGATCGGGTTGCTGCCGGAGCCTGAAGCCCTTGGACTGCTGGCGGTGATGCTGCTACACGACTCGCGGCGCGCCGCGCGCACCTCGCCGACCGGCGATCTGATACTCCTGGAGCAGCAGGATCGCTCGTTGTGGAACCGGGCGCAGATTGTCGAAGGAACTGCCTTGGTGGAACGGGCGCTTGCATCAAGGCAGGTCGGTCCCTACGTCATCCAAGCGGCGATTGCTGCTGTGCATGCCGACGCCCCCGATGCCGCGTCAACCGACTGGGCGCAGATCGTCAGCCTCTACGATCTATTGGTGGCGGCAGAGTCGTCAGCTGTGGTCGAGTTGAACCGGGCGGTGGCGGTGGCGATGCGGGACGGTCCGGCGGCGGGGCTGGCTCTCATCGATGCGATTCTCTCCCGCGGCGAACTGGTGAACTATCATCTGGCGCATGCCGCCCGCGCCGACCTCTGTCGGCGACTGGGCAAGAACGCGGAAGCTCGCATTTCCTATGAACGGGCCCTCGGCCTCACGAAGCAAGAGCCGGAACGCCGATTTCTGGAGAGGCGGGTGAGTGAGCTCCTGGGCTGAGACGGCGGTCTCTCAAGCCGCGGCCATCGACCGGAAACAGTGCGCCGGTTAAAACTTCCCGTTGGTGTTCTTCCACTCTGTGCGCGGCAAAATCGTTTCGATCGTGTCCCAATGTTCGGCAATTTTTCCGTTCTCCACGCGGAACAGATCGTAGAACGAGGTATGGCGTGAGGCGAAGCTGCCTTCGCTGCTCACCAACACGAAATTGCCTTCGCCCAGCACTCTGTGAACACGGTCGTACTTCATGGTGATGCCTTGCTTGGCCATAGCCTGTAATGCGCTACCCAAGCCTGAGAACCCGTCGGGGATCTGTGGGTTGTGCTGGATGTACTTGTCTCCATCGAAGTATCCGGCGAGTTTGTCCATCCGGCCATTGACGAGGATGTCATCGACAAATGCGCGCACCAAGGTTTTGTTTGCCACGGTCTTGTCCAGGTCTATGGCTGAGGTCTGGCCGTCGATCATGCTGTGACCGCTGGGATTCGGTGTCGTGGGTGCGTCCTGCAGGTTGTCCCAGTGCTCGACGATTGTGCCGTCCTCGAAGCGGAAGATATCGAAACCGATCTTCGGACCGAAGAAGTTATAGTCGGTGTGTGCGAACACGAAGTTTCCGTCTTGGAACACACGCACGGTGCGGACTTTGGCAGACCCCTTGGGTAGCGCTTGCAGCACGGTGCCGAATCCAGCCAGACCATCCCCGACCGCCAGGTTATGCTGGATGTACTTCTCTGGATTGATGTACGCTACCGGCGCGGTGTCGCCGGTCTCAATGCTTTTCAGCAGGGCAGCAACCTGCGCTTTCTGGTTTGTGGACACGATCGTCTCCTTGTGTGTGTGGGTGGTCCCTGTCGAGCAAGCCACGAGCAGGCAGGCGATGAGGGCAACAGTGCCGACCTGCATACTTCGTGATTGGTCAATGGTCATTGTATGTTCCTCCTTCGAATGATGAGGGCTGATGAGATGTTGGCCATCGGGGTCTGGCAGTGGGAGGAAGTGTATCGGCAGGTGCGTGATCGCTCAAGGTCGGATGCGCCCAATCGATGGTCAAAATCCGGCACACAGCCGCTGTGATTGTTCGCCCATGACCTCATGCGAGCCAAGAGCCTACCGAGTGCTTTAGACGACATCCCCTTCGACAACCCGCGCCTTGTGCGTCTTGGCATCGAGCCCATGAGCCTGGCCGATGTGCTTCGTCGGAGATCTGATCGTCGCATGGTCCTGCCTGAGCGCGTGGACTTTTACATGCTGCTTCTGGTGACGAGCGGCAGGGGCAAACACACGGTCGACTTCGTCGATTGGCCGGTCTCGGCTGGATGTCTTGTGTTCGTGCGGCCGGGTCAGGTGCAACAGTGGCACGCGAACAGCACGGCTGCTGGTCAGATAGTCCTGATCGCGCCGTCTGCGTTGCCGCTTGCGGAGGGGTTGGCTTCGTCTCGTGAGATGGGATTCCTCAGGCTCGATGAATGGCCCGTGTGCATCAAGCTTTCGAGGGGGATTGTCGAGGAGGTTGCCGAGGATTTATCGCGATTGCGTCGCGAGTTCGACCGGTTCGACGACAGCAACGTAGCGGTCATGCTGATCCGTCACCTGCTGTTGGTGCTGCTGCTTCGCGTGGCGGGTTGGCACAGCGGGAAGACTCAAACCGGATACGAGGAACAGGTGAGCCGAACTACGTATCGCATGTTTTTGCATGAACTTGAAATCAGTTTTCGAAGGCGACAGGGTGTCCAACACTATGCGCGACGGCTCGGGTACTCTGAAAGCACACTCAGCCGTGCCTGTGTTGCGTGTGAGGGAAGGACGGCGAAGGTGGTGATTGATCGCAGAGTCGCATTGGAGGCGCAACGCCTCCTGGCCTACAGTCGGGCTACGGTGGCTCAAATCAGCTACCAACTGGGATTTTCCGAGCCGACGAACTTTGTGAAGTTCTTCGTGCGTATGACTGGTGGAACGCCTACCGCGTTCCGTCTGAACATGACGCGCGACCGTCCAGTCAATACACTGTAAACAAATTCTCCTGGACGACCAGGATTGCTCACGGTGGAATCAGGATCAGATCACGGAGGGAGTTTCGCTGGTCCAGCGAGCACTGTCTAAAGGCCAGGTCGGCCCCTACACCCACCATCTAGGCGGCGACTGGGACGAACTGCCGAAGCCTGCGCCTCTTATGAGAAGGCCTTGAGTCTCACGCAGCAGGAACCGGAGCGGAGGTTTTTGGCGAAGAGGTTGAGGGAGGCGGAGGAGTGAGGTCTTAACCCACATTATTCATGACGGTTCGTCACGAAATCGCTGAGGCGCGTCGCGAGACCGGCGGCCAAAGGCTCGTCGCAGCAGCGGATCGGCGGTTGCAGTAGAAGCGCTCATGAATAATGTGGGTTAAGGTGCAATGCCTCCACGAAGTGGTTAGTTGCTCTCGATTAATCGTTTCCTGATCCACAGTGGATTCTTTCTGCAGTCCAATACGGCGAACACGCGAACCAAGTCTCCTTTAATGCTGCGCTGTACTAGACGGTGAAGGGAAAGCGTTTGGAAAGGGACCGATGGTAGCCGCACACAACTGGATGAATGCCGGCGAAGAGGAGGAGTGAGTCAATATCGGAAAAGAGGCAGTCGATGAAATAGGATCCGAGACCAGGTTCTCGCATTTCGTAAAAACGGAAGCCGTCTATCAAGTCCTCACGGGCTTCATCGAGGATCTCGATTCTCACGGCAGCATGCTACGGATGTCGGCTTTCGCTTTTTCCCAATCGTTGAACTGAGACTGTCCCGTGGCGAGTCGCTTGTGACGCTCATCAAGGATGTCTTTGTGCCAGGCAGGAGACTCGATGGCCTCGGGTGTGCGGGTGAGATCCTCCCACAGTGACTCCATGGCGGCGAGCTTCTCGTGGAGCGTCATCTCTTTGAGGGGGAGGTTGAATGGCATGGCTCAGTATACCTCAGGCGTGCATGGATTCAAACCTCTTGAGCTGAATGGATATTGGCGCAGTGGCGATGTGTGACGGTTTGTCGGTGGAGCTGGTCCTCGTCGATGCGATTCTCTCCCGCGGCGAACTGGTGAACTATCATCTGGCGCATGCCGCCCGCGCCGACCTCTGCCGGCGACTGGGGCGAACTGCAGAAGCCTGCGTTTCTTATGAGCGCGCATTGAGCCTCACGCAGCAGGAACCGGAGCGGAGGTTTTTGCAGGGAAGATTGGCCTAATTAAGCTAAGCCGTTCGGAATGAGTGCGGCCGTCTAGCAGGCTGCGGAAACACTCGATGGGTGCGCAATACATGACGATCTCCTCATGCGCCCTGTCGATATGACAAGAACCCGCAGGATGCGCAAACAGGCCGTCCAGCAAGGCCGCAGCAAGCGAAGAGGCGAAATCGTACTCGGGCCGTACGGTGAGCCCCTGAGCGCCGCGAGAACGCCGCTGGCGGACTGTTTCCGCATCCTGCTAGTGCAGCGACAGAAATCACGGCGGCTTGACGTGCATGTCCGGGCCGCGGACTCTCCCCTTAGGATTTTCGCCGATGAATGATCACGGAATTACCATCCGGGTCGGAAACGATAGCCATGTGGCATACGGGAGTTTCCAACGGTTCAAGCCGGAACGTGCATCCGTTTTCTTTGAGCCGTGCGATAGCGGCAGCGAAATCATCTACTTCGAGACCCACCGATCCGCCGCCTGGAGAGGGCTTCCAATCAGGCGCACTGTTCCCGATGCCGAGTGTGTTCGCCCCGATATCGTATTCGACAAACCCCTTGTCTCCCTGGCCGAAAAACCGCGACTCTTTGAGCCCCAGCACGCCCTCATAAAACCGGCGAGCCCGCTGCAGGTCTGTGACCGGATAGCAGGTAAATGCGATGTCGGTGACTTTCATGCCGCTCCTTTCTTCGATCGATCCGTGTGTGCTGATGCTGCACTTCAGTAAGGTTGGTTGCAAGAGGCAGTGCTTGCCGAGAAGGATTGTTGCCGCGAACGAAGGCCTCTGGCGGAGACAGGGGCAGCCTGCAGAGACTTGATCCTCTCGGTTTCTTTTCCTCTGAGGTAATTGTTCGGTATGCTCGGGCACGCTACTTCTGGAATTCATCGAAAAATCTCTCGTCCACGTCGAAAGTTTGTTTTGGCACAACCCCCAGTTCAAGTTTCTCAAACATCTCAAGAAGCGTATCACCGTCCACAAGTTCGATCGGAGGGACACCGTCTCGTCTGGCTTCTTTTTTTGCTTCAAATGTGGTGCCGGTCGTGAGGATGATGCCCTTGTCCGCCCGGCCCATCATAGCTCCTCTGAAGTCGCGGACCTGTGAAGGGTGACTGCTCCTTTGTAGCGTTTACACTGAAATAGAACATTGAAGCTCACAAAGGGGTTCACTTGGAGCGTGCCGATTCCATCGATTCCGCCATCACCGGATCGACCGGTGACTGAGACATGTTGAAAGCCGGATTCCCTAAGAAGTCTCTGACTGAGTCTTTCAAATCCATCGGGCGGGAGAGAGCGGATAATCTCAAGGATGCGAACACGATGTGGCACAAGTTCCTCTTCTTCCGGTGCGGGCTGGTCAGGAAGCTCTTTGGTGCTTGTTGTTTTCCCGTCAGTTCTGGCTCTGTTCTTTTGAACGGTTTTGAAGACATACAGGGGATCAAATGAGGGTAAGGCGATCGTTCTCCCCAGTTCGGTAAGGCTCCAAATGCCTCTTCTCGATGCGTCGAGATATCCAGCCCACACTAAGTACTGTCGTGCCCAGTGTACCTGGTTGCGGATTCGTGATTGGCCATTTTTATTAACCGCTTGCTGTTCTTGCTCTGAAATACCTGCAAGTTCAATTGAACGGTCTACAATTTCGCCAGGTGTGCCGGCGGCTCCGGATTCCCGCAGAATTGAAAGGATAGGGAGGAGGAAACGAACGAACTCTGGCCCCTTAGCTGTTTTCATGAACCCTCACAACATCCAGTGACAAAGTGGTGAATTGGCTCAGCGGTCATCATTCAAACGCCCTATTGATTATGCTTACTCATCTACTCAGGCCACTATCCGCGCCGGATCTTACTCCCTTCCAAAGACTTTTCAAGCGGCACAATTCATTGAAATTGTGAGGCGTTAGCGGTCTGTAGGGATTTGGCACACAGCGGCTGACTTCCCGTCCGAACCCCTTGTCGATTTCGAGCCTTCCCGACGACTATCTTGTGTCACGGGATGGCGACCATAAGGAGGACATGATGGCGACAAAGACGAAGAAGCGGGCGGTGAAGAAACCACAGGCGGCGGCTAGCATCGTCTGGTTTGAGGTGCCTGCCGACGATCTCGACCGAGCGAAGAAATTTTATGGTTCGTTGTTCGGCTAGAATTTTGCGAAAATTCCCGCGGCCGTTTCTAATTATTGGCACATCGATACCGGCGGCAAAAATGCGACGCCCGACGGCGGACTGATGCCGCGCATGCATCCGCAACAATCCATCACCAACTACGTCGGCGTGCCGTCGGTGACGATGGCGATGAAAAAAGTCGAGAAACTCGGAGGAACGATTTGCGCGCCTAAGACGGCGGTGCCCGGCATGGGCTATTTCGCGATCTGTCAGGACACGGAGGGCAATACCTTTGCGCTATGGGAGATGAACCAGCGCGCCAAATGAGTCTGCTGCAGAAGGAATAAGGAAGGGAACGGTCATGAAATATCTCTGCCTGGTGTATGTCGAAGAAAAGACGTTGAATGCCCTGACCCGGGATGAGCGGGTCGCGTTGTCGGATGAATCCATGGCCTACTGTGACGGACTGCAAAAAAACGGTCAACTTCTCGGGGCCTCCCCCCTGCATCCGGTAGAGACCGCGACGACGGTGCGGGTACGCGAGGGGAAAGTCTCAACGACCGATGGGCCCTTCGCTGAAACGAAGGAACAGTTGGGCGGGTACCTGTTGATCGATGTGAGAGACCTCAATGACGCCGTCCGGATCGCCTCCAAGTTTCCCGCTGCCCGGTACGGCAGTGTCGAGGTGAGGCCGCTCAAAGAAGGCGGCTGTGCCTGATGGTTCGATCGAATGGGGAGCCGAACTGAGGAGTCTCGATGGAGGCGCGGCATGAAATTCATCTTGTTGGTGCATCACGATGAAACGACGTTCGAGAAGATGAGCGAGGAGACGAAGAGAGGCCTACTGGCGGAATCGATTGGGCTCTGTCACCAATTGGATGCGAGGGGGAGTACGTGCATGCCTCTCCGGTCCATCCGGCTGCGACGGCGGCGATCGTTCGGGTTCGAGAAGGCAAGCCCATTGTCACCGACGGGCCGTTCATCGAAACGCGGGAGCAGATGGCGGGCTATTTTCTGATCGAGGCGAAGGATCGTGATGAAGCCGTTGCGATCGCCGCGAACGTGCCTGGTGCGCGAATCGGGACGGTTGAGGTGCGACAAGTGAGGGAGATCACTGGATTGCCGTGAACAAGGTGCTGAGAGCTAATGGCCTATGGCGCATAGCATATAGCTCGAACAAGCAGAATCGCGGCACTATTGGCTATACGCCATAAGCTCTTGCGCGGCGCGAGAGATGAGCGCCTATGAAAGGAGTCGGGTATGAGCCGGGTACGGGTACTTGTTGGAACGAAAAAGGGCGCGTTCATCCTCACCTCGGATGGCACACGGAAACAGTGGGACGTGCAAGGTCCTTACTTCGGTGGTTGGGAGATGTACCATCTGAAAGCATCACCTGCCGATCCGGATCGGCTGTATGCCTCGCAAACCAGCAGCTGGTTTGGGCAGGTGATTCAGCGTTCGGACGATGGCGGCAAAACCTGGAACCCGCCTGGAACCAAACCGGAAGATTTGATGGGGACGGACGGAATGCCCAACGGCGCCAGTAACATGTTCGTCTATGATGCGTCGGCGGAAACCGGCAAGCCGCTCACCACCCACCAGCATTACGACGGCACGCAGCGGCCGTGGGAATTCAAGCGGATCTGGCACCTGGAACCCTCGCTGACCGATCCGGACACGGTCTATGCCGGGGCGGAGGATGCCGCGATCTTCAAATCGTCGGACGGGGGAAAAACCTGGAATGAGCTGCCGGGGCTGCGTAGCGCGAAGGGCCATCTCTGGCAGCCTGGCGCCGGAGGGATGTGCCTGCACACCATTCTGTTGGATCAGAGCCGGCCCGATCGCATGTACATCGCCATCTCTGCGGCGGGCGCATTCCGCACCGACGATGGCGGCAAGACTTGGAAGCCCATCAACCGCGGCCTCAAGGCACAGTATGAATTGCCTGACCCGGATGCCGAAGTCGGCCACTGCGTGCATCGCATGACCATGCATCCCTCGCGTCCGAACGTGTTGTTCATGCAGAAACACTGGGATGTGCTGCGCAGCGACGATGCCGGCGACTCGTGGCATGAGATCAGCGGCAACCTGCCGAGCGATTTCGGCTTTCCAATTGCGGTGCATGCCCATGAACCGAACACGGTGTATGTGGTGCCGATCAAGAGTGATTCTGAACATTATCCTCCGGAGGGGAAGCTCCGGGTGTATCGCAGCAAGACCGGCGGCCATGAATGGGAGCCGCTCACGAAGGGGCTCCCGCAGCAGGATTGTTATGTGAATATTCTGCGCGACGCGATGGCGGTGGATTCACTTGAACCCTGCGGCCTCTATTTCGGGACGACCGGCGGGCAGGTCTACGCGTCCCGCGATGGCGGCGACAGTTGGACGGCGATTGTGCGGGATTTGCCGGGGGTGTTGTCTGTAGAGGTACAGGCGCTCTAACGTCTGCTGAAAATGGCCGCCAGCGGCGTTCTCAGTCGCGACTCTCACTGCGACGTACCCCGAGGGTACGCCTCATTCGCTTCGCTCCCTGCGGCCTTGCTGGACGACCATTTTGAGCAGCGTTATGGAGAGGAAAACCAGGTACGGCTTTTCTCCATCCCTGTGACTGCCATGATGGTTGAGCGTTGAGTGAGGATTGGCAACCTGCTTCGCCCACGAGAAACGAACGATGGAGGATACATGATTCGTGTCGTATTGCCTGCTCACTTGCGGACGTTGGCGCGTGTGACGGGGGAAGTGGCGCTGGATGTATCCGCTCCGGTGACCCAGCGGGCGGTGCTCGATGCGCTTGAGGCGCGGTACCCCATGTTGCGCGGGACCATCCGCGATCATGTCACGCTTAAGCGGCGACCGTTCATTCGGTTCTTTGCCTGCGAGCAGGATCTGTCGCACGAGTCGGTTGATGTTCCCCTGCCGGACACAGTGGCATCAGGGACCGAGCCGTTATTGATCGTCGGGGCGATGGCGGGCGGGTAACAGGATGAGAGAGGATATGGCTCATAGCCTATGGAAAACGGCGAAGGCCGAAGGCCCGGCTGAATCTTGCTCTTCTGTCATGAACTATACGCTATAAGCCATTGGCTCTTATCGAAGGAGTGAAATGTCATGCAAAAGATAGCCCCATGTTTGTGGTTCGACGATCAGGCCGAAGAGGCGGCGAAGTTTTATGTGGCGACATTCAAGAAGGCGAAGCTCGGTCCCATCACCCGCTATGGAGAGGCCGGCGCGAAAGTTTCAGGAAGACCGAAGGGCTCTGTCATGACCGTCGCGTTTGAAGTCAACGGGCAGGAGTTTCTCGCACTGAACGGCGGCCCCATCTTCACATTCACCGAAGCGGTGTCGCTGATGGTGAAATGCGAGACGCAGGAAGAAATCGATCGCATGTGGGAGGCCCTGTCCCAAGGCGGAGAAAAGGGTCAATGCGGCTGGCTCAAAGACAAGTACGGCCTCTCGTGGCAGATCGTGGTGCCGGAGTGGGATGAGATGTTGCGGGATAAGGATGCCGCGAGGTCGGAGCGGGTCATGGCGGCCATTCTCAGCATGACCAAGCCGGATCTGCAGTGCGTTCAACGGGCCTATGAGGGCCGATGACGGCAAACCGGGTGAGGAGGATTACCCATGGGTACGAAGCTGATCTGGGCCGGACGGGTCATGTCCGGTCTGCTTGCCTGTCTGCTGACGATGAGTGCGGCAATGAAGTTGGTCGGCGGCAGGGAAGTGATCGAAGGCTTCGCCAGAATGGGACTTCCCGAGTCTTTGCGCGTCCCCCTTGGGGTGCTCGAATTGGCCTGTGTCCTGATTTATGTCGTTCCTTCCACATCGGTCATCGGCGCGATTTTGCTGACCGGCTATGTCGGCGGAGCGATCGTGACCCATCTGCGAATCGATGAGCCGGTGGTGTTCCAGATTGCGCTGGGCCTCTTGGTCTGGTTGGGACTGTACTTGCGCGAGTCTCGACTGAAATCGTTGCTCCCATTGAGAACCTAGCCCGGACTATTCATGAATACCTGCTCCGGCGTCCGATCCTCTCGCCCGGCGAGGTTGTTCTCGTTCGGCCTCCTCGACGGACTGTCAGTACGCCTGCGTCGACCTTACTTGCAAGAAACCCCGGCGGGCTTCCGTCTCAAATGCTTCGCGATGGCATTCATGAATAATCCGGGCTAGCGCCCTGTCGATTTCGGATTGCGCGTTCGACTAATAGGTAGAAGGCGGCCGGTGCGGGCAAGAGGCCGTCGCAGAACCATTTCACCAATGAAGGAGTGCGCCCCATGCGATTCATCGTATTCGTCAAAGCTACCAAGAATTCAGAGGCGGGTGTGATGCCGAGCCAGGAGTTGTTGACCGCCATGATGAAATATAACGAGGATCTGGTAAAGGCTGGAGTGATGCTGGGAGGGGAGGGGCTTCACCCGAGCTCGAAAGGCGTGCGGGTGAAATTTTCCGGTAGCCAGAGGATTGTCACCGTCGGTCCGTTTGCCGAGACGAATGAGATCGTTGCCGGCTACTGGTTGTGGCAATGCAAGTCCAAAGAAGAGGCCATCGAGTGGGTCAAGCGTTGCCCCAGTCCGATGCCGGGCGAAGAATCTGAAATCGAGATTCGTCCCCTGTTCGAGGCCGAGGACTTCGGCACTGAATTGACTCCTGAGCTCAGAGAGCGGGAAGAGCGGCTACGGGCGCAAGCAGCCGGCAAGAAGTAGGACAGTCATGGGGGTCTTTTGCAGCATGGATAAGATGGTCGACAAGGATTTCGAGGATGGCCTGGCCTCCCTCAAGGCGTTGGCCGAGAAATAACAGTGCCAGGGGTCTTGTCAGACTTGATCTGATCTTATGACGCGAGCATAGTTCTAGAAGAAGATACTCAGCACATCTCAGTCAGACTCAGGAGGCCATTATGCGATACATCACGGTGACACTGGTTGCGCTTGCGTTGGTCATGACAGCCTCGTTTGGTGAGGCCAAAGAAAAGAAGCATGACAAACAAATGGACCCGCAGGCGATGATGGAACTCTGGCAGAAGCTGGCCCAACCCGGTGAGCCGCACAAGGCGTTTGCCGGCTTAGCCGGCAGCTGGACGACGACCACCAAGGAATGGATGGAACCCGGCAAGCCGCCTACCGAAGCGAGCGGGACCGCTGACATGAAGATGCTGTTGGACGGACGCTTTCTCTATCAGGAGTTCAACAGCCAGATGATGGGGCAGCCGTTTTCCGGAATCGGGATCGATGCCTATGACAACGTGCGCAAAAAATATGTGACCGCCTGGATGGACACCATGGGGACCGGCATCTTCATCATGGAAGGAACGGCGAGTGCAGACGGGAAGACGATCACGCTGAAGGGGTCGCATCCCGAACCGGGCGGCGGGCAGATGCACCATCGCGCAGTCTGGAAGTTAGTGGACAGCAATACGCAGACGTTCGAGATGTATGGAAACCACGGGCACGGCAAGGAAGCGAAGATGATGGAGATCACCTATACCCGGAAGCCGTAAGGCTCTTGCCGTCCCGATCCTCTTGCCCAAGATGTGAGGATGAGTGCGGGAGCAACGTCAAAGCTTGGGTGCAGCGATCTGGGCAAGGTCGCGTGAATCATGAATTCTTCGAAGGGAGGCCCTTATGCAACGGACGATCGGATTCCTCGCGATGGCGCTCATTCTGACAAGCCTGAGCGGCTGCAGTTATCTCTTTTACCCGCGCGCCGGCGATTATGCGACGCAGGCGAAGGGCGCGAGCGGTGTCGGGACGATGGTCAATCTCACCAACATGATGGAGGCTACCGCTGCCAAGGCCAAGGGTGGGAAAGGTGTCGATACGGCCTTCGACGATCTCCACAATCAGTTCCATGCCTTGAGTGATTCGTTCTGCGGAGTCACGGATGCCCAAAGCAAAACACCGGCCTACGCCTTGGCCGTGACGCACAAGAAGGAACTCGGTGCGATTTTTAAGCGGTTATGGAAGTTCAAGAATGATCAGCCTCAGCGAGACCAACACCTTGAGTTGCTGGCCGCTGAGTTGAAAGAACTCCGCGAGACGTTGCAGACGATCAAGTAGGGCCAGTCGTCGAAGATGATGACAGCATGGTCTGCCGGGCGGAGGCCAACTGAGTCATCGTGCAGGCTGGAAGATTCCGAATGCGAATGCCCGGAGCTGTGAGATGTGCTGCGCGCTCTGGCATGGTCAAGGGAGGAAGATGTTGGAGTTCACCTAGACCAGGACGCCAGAGTTGAACATCTTCAGTCAGGCAACGTGAGTGGGAGGAGGGTGCCGGATCCAGGCGTGGGAGTCTGGGATCTCGCGCCCCTTCCCATGATGTGCATCCCCAGCGAACCACCTGTCGCTTCCCCGTGCGGCGCAACCGTCAAGTCTCGTGCGTTCCATTCTTGAACGAAGGGCAGAGCACTGTGCCCTGATTGCGTATGAGTGGTTGCCACGCAGATGAGCGCCGAGGCTCCGTTGCTTAGACGGGAGCCAACCAGTAAGATAGGTTTCCGGTAATATCCTGTGAACTGCGTAATCAGATTTTATCAGGGAGTGAGCATGGCCAGGCGATCACGAGTTTCAACTGTCGGCCCGATGATGTACGGGTGTCTTGCGCTGGCGCTGCTCTCAAGCTGTAAGCCGGAGGTCGGTTCCTCCCAGGCTCCTCCGGTACCTGAGGTCGGCATTGTCGTGGCGACGGCGCAGGACGTGCCCGATGAGCCGGAGTTCATCGGACAGTCGGAATCCTCGCGGCCGGTGGAAATCAGATCGCAGGTGACTGGGATTCTCAAGGAATGGTTCTTCAAGGAAGGCCGCGACGTCAAGAAAGGCGACCGCCTCTATCAGATCGACCCGGTGCCCTTTCATGCCGCAATGTTGAGCGCAAGGGCGAAAGTCGCTCAGGCGGAGGCGCGATTGGTGCAGGCCAAGCAGAATCTAGCCCGGGTGAAGCCCTTGTTGGCTGAGCAGGCCGTGAGTACAAAAGATGTCGATGATGCGGTGGCCGAAGAGATGGCCGCGAAGGCGAACCTCGAAGGCGCCAAGGCGGAACTGGTCAAAGCCAAGTTTGATCTCGACAACACGCTGATCGTGGCGCCCATCAGCGGCATGATTGAGCGGACTCGCGTGTATGAAGGTCGGCTCCTATCGGCCCAAACCGATTTGTTGACGGTCATTCAACAGGTCGATCCCATGTATGTGATCGTCAGCGCGCCGGAAAGTTTTCTGTTGAAGCGGCAGCGCGACAGTACGGCCAAGCGGATTCAGCATCCCGGCGTCTACCAATTGCGCGGCGTCCTGACCTTTGCGGACGGGACGACGTATGGGCAGGAGGGCGTGTTGGATCTACTCGATGTCGGACTCAAAACCGATACGGGATCTCGGCAGGCCCGGGTAGTCTTTCCCAATCATGATCGCGTGCTGCTGCCGGGACAGTTCGTCCGGGTGCGATTCAAGGGGACAGTCAAGACGGGCGCGATTCTAGTCCCGCAACGTGCGGTGCAGCAAGGCGCCAGGGGTTCCATCGTGTTTGTCGTCGGGAATGAGGACAAGGTCGAGATGCGGGAGGTTCAGGCGACCAGCTGGCAAGGCAACCAATGGATTGTCGAGCAAGGGTTGCATGTCGGAGACCGCATCATCGTGGAAGGTCTGCATAAGATCGCGCCCGGCGCGCCGGTGAAGCCCGTGCCGCTGCCTGCTCCTGCCGCGACGACCGTTCCGACTGCCGCCAAGCCGCAGCCGGAGCACGCCTCGTGATCTCCCATTTTTTTATCGACCGCCCGATTTTTGCGTCGGTCCTGTCCATCGTCATCATGGTGGTTGGCCTGGTTGCCCTGAAGGCGCTGCCGGTCGCTCAATTTCCAGAAATTACTCCTCCCGTCGTCCAGATCGAGGCTGACTACCCGGGTGCCAACGCGGAGATCGTGGCCGACTCCGTGGCGCGTCCGATTGAGGTCCAGCTTCCGGGCATCGACAATCTGCTGTACTACGATTCCACCAGCACGAACGACGGGCACATGTCGATCAAGCTGACGTTCGAGATCGGCACTGACGTGGACATCGCTCAAGTGCAAACACAGAATCGGGTGAAACTCGCGGAACCGCAGCTGCCGCCTGAGGTCGTGCGCCAGGGGATCAGCATCAATAAGGTCTCTCCCGATCTGCTGTCGGTGGTCGCGCTGAGCTCCAGCGATCCGACGCATGACACGGTGTATTTGTCGAACTATGCGATTCTCCGCGTGCTCGACAATGTGAAGCGGTTGCGCGGAGTGGGCAATGCGGTGGTGTTCGGTTCCCAGAACTATTCGATGCGGCTCATCCTGGATCCCATCCGGATGGCCCAGCTCAGCTTGACGCCGACGGATATTGCCAACGTTGTGCGTGAGCAGAACCGGGATTTTCCGGCCGGAACGATCGGCCGTGAGCCGGCGTTGAAGGGCACCGAGCTCACCATTCCCGTCATCACGCAGGGCCGGTTGACGGAGGTGAAGGAGTTCGAGGAGTTGATCGTCCGTGCCATGCCGAATGGATCGATGATCCACCTCAAGGACGTAGCTCGCGTTGAACTGGGTGCACAATCCTATACGCTGGAAGGGCGTTGGAACGGTAAACCGAACGTGTTTTTGCTGACGTTCCTGTCGCCCGGTGCCAATGCGCTCGAAACGGTGAAGCGGGTTCGTGCTGAACTGGCCGAGGTGTCCAAGAGTTTTCCCACCGGCGTGTCCTACGATATTCCGTACGACACGACACGCTTCATCGATGTCTCCATCAAAGAAGTGGTAAAGACGCTGGCTGAAGCGATGGTGCTCGTCATTCTGGTGGTCTATCTTTTCCTCCAGAGTTGGCGCGCGACCTTGATTCCCGGCGTGGCGGTGCCGGTCTCCCTCGTCGGCACCTTTGCCGGGATGCAGGCCTTGGGTTTCTCGATCAATACCTTGACCCTGTTCGGCATGGTGCTGGCGATCGGCATTGTGGTGGATGATGCGATTGTCGTCGTGGAAAATTGTGAACGGCATATGACCCAGGGGAGGCTTTCTGCCAAGAATGCCGCCAAGCGGGCGATGGAAGAGGTGACGGGGCCGGTTATTGCGATTGTGTTGGTGCTGTGCGCGGTGTTTGTGCCGGTCGGGTTTTTGGGTGGCATTACCGGTGAGTTGTATAAGCAGTTCGCGATTACGATTTCGATCGCGGTCATCATCTCCGGGTTTGTCGCGTTGACCCTCAGTCCCGCGCTCTGTGCTCTCGTTCTGAAGCCAGGGGAGGAGCGGCACCATGGATTGTTTGGCCTCTTCAATCGATTCTTTTCGTGGATGCAGTTGCGGTATATCTCGACAGTCGGTCAGGCGCTGACTCGACGCGTCTTGTCGGTGGCGGTGTTCGCAGTCCTGTTGATCGGTGTGTTCATGCTGTTCAGGGTCATTCCGAGCAGTTTCCTGCCGGAGGAAGACCAGGGCTACTTCATCACCATCGTGCAGCTGCCCGATGGCGCCTCCAAGCAGCGGACGGATGCAGTACTGAGCAAGATCGAGAGCTATTTCCTGGCAAGCCCGGTCATCCATTCAACCGATGCCCTGTCCGGTCAGAACTTTGTCTTCAATACGCGGGGGCCGAATGCCGCCACGATGTTCGTGCCGTTGAAACATTGGGACGAGCGCTCGGCTCCGCAGCATCATGTGAAAGCTCTCATCGGCGCGGCCTACGGAGAATTTGCCAAGATCTCGGAAGCGCTCATTCTGGCTTTCAATGCGCCTTCCATTCGGGGACTTGGGGCTACGGGCGGGTTTACCCTGCAGCTTCAGGATCCGAGCAGCGGGGATTTCAACAAGTTCTCCGCCGCCGCCCAGGAGTTCGTCGGCAAGGCAAGGCAGAATCCGGCGATCGGCGCGATCGGCACGAGTTTTCGCGTCAGCGCGCCGCGCATTCTTGCGACGGTGAATCGCGAGCGGGCGAAGGCGCTGGGTGTGCCGATCTCGGAGGTGTTCGATACGATGCAGGCGTATTTCGGCAATTTGTACATCAATGATTTCATCAAGTTCGGCCGCGTCTTCCGTGTGCAGACCGAGGCCGATGCGCAGTATCGTTCCACACCGGAGGATATTTCGAAGATTTACGTGCGGGCGAGTAGTCCTCAAGGCGCCACCATGATTCCGTTGGACACCGTGGTGAACACGGAGTTCACGAGTGGTCCCGATCCTGTGACGCACTTCAATGGCTACAATACCGCGCTGGTGTTGGGGGCGGCAGCCCCTGGATTCAGCTCAGGCCAGGTGCTGGACGCGCTCGAACAAGTGGCGAAAGAGGTGCTGGTTCCGCAGGGATACGGGATCGATTGGAGCGGCATTTCCTATCAAGAGCGTATGGTCGGCAGCCAGTCGTTGTATGCGTTCGCGTTCGGGTTGCTGATGGTGTTCCTGGTGCTGGCTGCCCAGTATGAAAGCTGGGTGGTGCCGTTTGCGGTGATTCTGGCGGTGCCGATCGGTCTCTTCGGCGCGCTCAGCGCAGTCTGGCTCAAGGGGATGACCAACGATATCTACTTCCAGATCGGGCTGGTGACACTGATCGGACTCTCGGCGAAAAACGCGATTCTAATCGTGGAATTTGCGAACAAACGCTATGAGGAAGGCCATCCGTTGCTGGAGGCGACGATCGAGGCGGCGAAGCTCCGGTTTCGTCCGATTGTCATGACGTCGATGGCCTTCATTCTCGGCGTGGTACCTCTGGTCATTGCCACGGGCGCCGGCGCTGCCAGCCGAAACTCCATCGGCACCGGGGTGTTCGGCGGGATGCTGGCGGCTACCTTTCTGGCCATCTTTTTCGTGCCGTTATTCTTTGTGCTGATCCGCTCGTTGAGTCGCCGCTTGAAAAAGCAGACTCCTCCAACAGCGGATGCACCGGATGATCCCCCAAAGGAGCGCGACTACCAACATGCGTAGACTGGCCCTGGTTCTTTCCTCGACCCTTCTGACGGCTTGTGCTGTTGGCCCGGACTTCAGCAAACCTGACGCGACGACTCCGGATGCCTTCCGCATGGCGGAGGCGGGTGGGAATGCTGCGTCAATCGCGAATACACCCTGGTGGGAGCTGCTCAAGGATCAAGAGCTCCAAAAGCTGATTCGTACGGCATTGGAAGAAAATAAGGACCTCCAGCGCGCGGCGGCGGCGGTGGAGGAGTTCCAAGCCCGCCTGTTTATCGCTAAAACGGATTTTGCCCCGCAGATGAATGTCACGTCGAATGCGCCGCTGTTCGGTCGGAAGACCAATTTCTTGTTTCCCGGCTTCCCCAATCCCTTCAACTACTACCTGCAGGGAAATTTGTCCTGGGAGATCGACATCTGGGGACGTATTCGCCGATCCAATGAGGCCGCGCGTGGCGATCTGTTGTCACGGGAGGAGAATCGGCGCGCGATTGTGTTGCAGTTGGTGAGTGGTGTCGCGGAGGCTTACTTTGAGCTGCTGCAGTTCGATATGCAACTCGACATTGCGCGGCGTACGCTCAAGTCCTGGGAGGAGTCCGTCAGGATCGCTCAGGCGCGATTGCGGCAGGGAATGATTTCCAAGCTCGATGCCGATCAATTCGAAGCCGAACGGGCTAATGCTGCGGCTAAGGCGGCGGAGTTCGAACGTCAGAAGGTACAGAAGGAAAATCAACTCAGTGTGCTGTTGGGCCGGAATCCAGGCCGGATTGCCCGCGGGCATTCTTTGACGGAGCAGGTGATGCCCCCGGACGTGCCACCCGGCCTTCCTTCTGAATTGTTGCAGCGGCGTCCTGACATTTTGCAGGCGGAGCAGGATCTTGCCGCCGCCACGGCTCGCATCGGGATGGCGAAGGCCGATCGCTTTCCGAAGCTCAGTATCACCGGCATCCTGGGTGTGGCGAGTCCGCATTTGTCCCGTTTAGTGGCCAATGAAACCGCGTTCGGTGTCGCGGGGCCAGGCTTCGCCGGACCATTGTTGAACGCTCAGATCCTCGGTTTCCAACAGAAAGCTGCCGAGGCGCAAGCGCGACAAGCCGTGGCTCAATATGAGCAGTCGGTGTTGGTCGCGTTCAAGGAGGTGGAGGATTCGCTGGTCGCAGTCAGCACGGTTCGTGAACAGCGCGCGGCACAGTTGCAGCAGGTCGACGCGTTGCGGTCTGCGCTGAGTCTTGCCAATCTTCGCTACAAGGGTGGCCTGGCAAATTACCTGGATGTGTTGATTGCGCAGCGCAATCTTTTTGAGGCTGAGTTGGCGCTGATGGGAACCCATCGGCTACATCTCGTCTCCATTGTGCAATTATATAAGGCGCTTGGCGGTGGCTGGACCCCGGAAGGGCAGCCGCCGGTTCAGGCTCTGCCGGTGGTCTCTACACAGGAAAAGCGATAGTGACGTTGCCTCTTGAGGCGTAGGTCTAGTCTGTTGCTATGCTCTGATACGTGTTCGCTCGCCTGCTTTCTCGTCGATCTCCCATGAGCTAAGCCGCAGCCCCTCCACCTCGCTTCAACCTGAACGCTCCTGGATTTTCAGGGTTGTGCGTCTGTTGCCTGAAAGACATTCACGTTCGACGATCGGCTGCCGATGTCAGGGTGAGGATCATGGCGAGGCTTCCGCCTAAGGAGGCCATGAGCAGGATGGTGAGGCCGCTGTGTATCCATGCTGAGCTGGTTTGGAGTCCCAGTGCGATATTCGTAAGGTTGAAGGTCCAGAGGGTTGCCGCCACCCATGCCAAGTGTTCCGCTCGGTTGGCGGAGAGGCGAGTGCCCACCAGGGTGAAGCCGAGCACTCCTGACAACAAATTACAGAGATATGCGGTTGAAGAATTGTTCTCAAGGGTTATCCCGGCTGCAGCCATGCACAGCCCCGCGGCAAAGGTCAGCCCGTAAACGATCGCGGCATCGCGTACCACAGTTTTGGCGGTGGAGGTCACTGCAGCCTCCCCTGTTGATGATCGTCTCCTGCCCGACTGACTTCCAATTGCTTCATGATCAAAAAAAGAAGAGTGTGAGAGATGCCGGTAGAGCGAGTGCTCGGTAGTGACGCACATTTCATGCTCTCGGCTGGGCGACGTTTCACTTGTGCCTCCTTTTGAATCTCAACGGAACGTGCAATCGGAAACGAACGCAGAGGAGAGAAAGGCCAACAGTAAACGGTCTCCTGTTCCTCGCGGGTGCGAGGTTGAATGACAGGGCGATCCGACATGCTGTCATAGCCTTTTTTTCTGGGTCGAACTGACAGGCGGGGGCGTAGAGAGTGATTTGCGGTTGCGTAGCCAACGGCTCACACGCCGAGACATCGCATACACCAGGTTATCAATTGCGAGTACGACCGCGCCGATTAAGAACAGCCCCAAAATGAGAGCGAGCTCTACATCAATGGACATCGTTTATTCCACCGGTCTAGGCATGGATGAGTTGTGAAGAGGGATGCTCGTTATCCGCATACAGTTCACTGCAAGACAGTCGTGACCAGGATGCCTCCGGACGGGATTTCCCTGGCATCCTGGTCTTTGCATTGCGACTAGGCAGCCAGGTGTGCCATGCCTCCTGATCCGAAGTGGGCATGCTCACGGTTTGGAATCTTGGCCGCGGAGGTGGAGGAGTGCAGTGCGGCGCCCTGAGTCTGTCGGTTGTGCTCCAACACCTTCTCGGCCACATTTCCGCAGTTCATGCATCGTTTGGCGTGAAGCCACATGGGCCCCGACGAGTCCTCCATATCCAACAGGAAATCTTCAACCATGCATCCGTCACAGCGAAAACACCTCATAGTGGCCTCCTCCATTGTTCAGTGCCTATGTGTAAGCGTAGAACCGGACGGTCATCTCCGACAGACCTGAACGAAGTACCTCCTTGGTGTACCCCCCAGGTTGGATGTTTTGAACTGGTGGCGAAATATTGATAGGTGCATCGAGTCTTCGCTCGTCGGGAGGCGCGGAGATGGAGGCCATTCGGCATCATGGTCACCTTTCTCAAGAGAACTATTCTTGCCGTCTGTACGTGGGGCTATTCCGCCGCTGTAATCGTGAGTTCCTGATGTGAGTCTTGAAATTCCAGTTCGAGGGGAAGGTGTGCTTCGAGGAAACCATTCAATCGAGCCCGTTCATCAGCATCCATCATGAGCAGTTCCACTCCGAATCGGTTTCCTTGTGCCCAGGTGACTCTCGCCAAACCTATCGAGACCGGTCGGCGATCTTCAGGAACCTGCAGTTTGAGGGCAAGGTAGTCTCCGTCGATGAGGCTGTGGGGGGTCGGGTGCGGCGCATCGACGAGACCGGAATCGATGATGCGCCCTTTTTCTGCGCACCCCATGGCTGCAGCAGAAAGGATGCAGTGAACGACGAATCTTCGATGCGATGAACGTGTCATGCGAACCTCCCGCGTGTGGCGAACGAGCACGACGAAACCCCGGTGATGAACCTATCTCGGCTATGACGGATCAGATAGTCTGCGAAGAGGGTACTTCTAACGAGGGGCACGCCAGGGGACGCGGAGCCTGAAGGACCTGCGGCGAGCGTCCTAGCCCGGACTGTTCATGAATAGTCCGGGCTAGGGTTGAGCGAAATAGGCCATTGAAGAGTACGAATTAACGGGCAGTAGGTGTGTCTGTGGAGGTGAGGGTCGAAGTACTTGGTGGGGATTGTTGTTCGGTCAGGTAACGGTCTAAGGCTGTGCCGTCCTGCTGTTCAAGGCGTCGTGTTGCGGGAGGTTGGTAAATTTGGTGAATACAGCAGGGCTCATTCAAAATGCAAGACGCTTTTCAAGCCCTCGTTTTTCGGTCGATAATGGGGTGTGTGGATGAGGCGTGTATGGACTGATCTGTCCAGTACTTCGGTATTCGTTCCCGTCTGCATGACTGGTCGATAGAATCGTGAATGAAACCACTTCCGGATCCTTCCAAAACACTCGCTAAACGAATCGTGAATCGGACTTAGCGCATTTGGTTGCAGCGGAACCGAACGGGTTTCAATAGCCAATCCCTTTTCCATTGAGTGCCGCTGCAGCCAGGCCAATGCGACATCTGCCAAGTCCCGTTCCGGGTAGGTCCCGCCGAGATCACCGTGTGCCCCTGCGAACCAGCGTTGTTCAATGGTCTGCCCCGGGCAGGCCGGCGAGGTCCACAGTGTCGCGTTGTGGTTTGCGCGGTGTTCGTCGATGGCGAGTGCATGATAGGCCTGCTTTACGATCGAACTCAGTTCGGTATCGTGAAAATTATAGCGGTGGTCGTTGAGCCACTTGAGCGCGTTGGTCGGAATTCCAAGTGGGCCGACGGTTTCCCACAACCCGAGAAGCGTGATCGGGACGTCTAGTGTTCCTCGTCGTCTCGCGGAGGTAGGCATTCCTGCGAGGATAGCGCCGTGTCCCTTACGATAGAGGCGGTAGGCATCGTCGATGGCCTGATTGGAGGGATCGAGAATCATTTCGTGTAGGCATTGTCGAAGAGCAGTGGTTGTTGTCGTCGAGGGTGAGGGATGGGAGGCGGCCTCACGCACGCGCTTGACAAGGTCGGTATGTAAGAGTGAGGCGGGGATGAGGCCGGCTATGGTGAGCAAGCCCACGAGAGAACGTGCGGTATACGCACCTCGACTGAAGCCATAGACGAACAGCTCATCACCGGGTTCGTAGGTGGATGCGAGGTAGGCGTAAGCGTGGAGGATGGTCTGGTCCACTCCATACCCAAATGAGCCAGTCCGGAACCGATAAAACCAGGGAGTGTCGGCACCGGAGTCATACCATTTCTGTTGCGCACGTCCGTCCTGCGTCCGCGGGAGGATTGAATGGTAGAGCCGCAGTACATTCGTGGCCGGAGATAGATGACTGTGGGAGTTATGTAGGGCTTGTGTGTTGGGAATGCTCGATGAGGGCAACGGCCTGCCAGGGTCTGGAGGTAAGTCCCACATGCCATCGAAGCACAGAATCAACCGTTTGGACACGCGACTTCTTTCTCCTAGGCGCACGAGAAACGGATAGAGCTGCTCTTGTGATTCGCTTGCTTCGATAGGAAGAGAGCAGGTCCAAGCAGCGCCGTAGCTGCATTGCTCGCCCATGGGAGAGCAAGCTTAATGCCAGTATTGTTTGGTGCCGGGGTGAGTTGGAATTGTGCCGGTGCATGTGGTCGATAGCCGTGCGAACCACTCAATCACTGTCTTTTCAGGCTGAATCCTGAGGAAATAGAGGAAATAAGGGTTTATCTCACGATAGGCCTGTATCGAATGGGATACGGATTCGTATCCGAAAGCATACGTGCATATGCGACATGTGCGCGTGAGTCGCGAGTCGAGGCTGTGGCTCGAAGCGGATCTGTCAGGAGAGTCTACCGGTGAGTAGACTTGATGACAAACTCACGATCTTGTTCAATCTGAGTGGCCAATTGGTGCAGGGCTTGAGCGGTGGCCTCGGCGATCGGCTCTTGATCCGATGCGGTAACCCATCGCACTGAGGAGCCAAGGGCTTCACCTTCGGCCGCGTATGTCTTGAGGGGGGCTTGTCCGGAAATGGCAAGGTCGGATTCCAAATGGACCCGGTAGAGGTAGCGGTCAGGCGCGCGAAGCATGAGCCAGGCTTTCACAACCAGGCGCATGTCACCAGCTTCTGTTCCGATAGACGTGAAGGTCTGGCGCTGAGTGAAATACTCGACAATCGTTTGTTGTAAGTCTTTCGGCGGCCATTCGAGGAGGGGAATGCCCGGCATGTGATCCGCCCCTTCTATGGCGAGGAGCGGTACCTCAAGCTGGACAGTCGCGGGGATCGGGGCCGCAGCCCTATCGCTGGATGGTGAGGTGACGTGAATATGATGCACACATCCGGCTCCGACGAGATAGGTGCCAAGCACCATGATTGTGAGTCGGTAGTTGAGATCCCGCATGGGGCGCCGCATTCCGAACTCCATCGCTAGCGGGAGGAAGGGGGCGGGTTGAGGATGTCTAAGTCACGAATGGCTCGCGCCGCCTGCTCCCGATAGGTCCGCTCTGTCTCGCCGGTGTAGGTATCAATGACACGCTGGTAGGTTGCCCGGGATTGCGCATATTGCTTCTTGATCGACAGATATTGTCCCAAAGCCAGCCAGTTTTGGGCGGCCGTCTCGTTGGCGGTGCGAAGGTCGGTCCATTCGCGATCGACTTGGTTGGTTCCTGGTCGATTGACGCGCCGAGAGATGATGTCGCCCAACTGGGATGAGAGGTGTTCGATCGCTTCATTCTCCCTCACAGCCGCCGCGCCGCGATCATGTGTCAAATGATCGTAGAAGGCTTCGACATGATCCTTGACGGTGTCGGCCCGTTTCTCGTGGATGTCGTGGGAGCAGTGCGCGAGGGTGAGGCAGGTCACGAGCAATACCAGCCCGTGCTGCATTGAAGTTGCGCGTGAGCGAATTGCCATCGTCGCCTCCTCTATCATCCGAATCGTTGTGTGCCGGCATCGGGGGTCCGGTGTCGCGATCCTACCGTAGCTGGGCGTGGAAAGGCGAGCCTAGGGACGGCTCTAGGAGGGGGCCTTGAAGAACAGCACGGAGAGCGGGGGCAGCGTCATGGCCAACGAGTGCGTTCGATCGTGGGCCGGAATGGGCTCAGCCGAGAGGCCACCGAGATTTCCAAGGCCGGTGCCGCCGTACATGGACGCGTCGCTGTTCAACAGTTCCTTCCAATAGCCGCCTTGTGGGACGCCGACGCGATACTGCAGCCGTGGGACCGGCGTAAAATTACAGACGACGGCGATGTGTTGCTGTGGTGTCTGGCCGTGTCGCAAGAGACTGATGACACCGGCATCCACGTCCTGGCAGTCGATCCACTCGAACCCTCGCGGGTCGAAATCGAATTCATGCAGCGCCGGCTCTGTCCGGTAGAGATGATTCAGATCGGCGACCCACCGTTGCAGCCCTTGATGAGGCTGGTACTGGAGCAGGTTCCAATCGATGCTGTCGTCGTGGGCCCATTCGCGCCACTGGCCGATTTCACCACCCATGAAAATCAGTTTTTTTGCAGCCTGGGCATACATATAGCCGAACAGCGCACGGAGGTTGGCGAACTTCTGCCAATCGTCGCCGGGCATTTTGCCCAGAAGCGAGCCTTTGCCATGGACGACTTCGTCGTGAGACAGGGGAAGTAAGAAGTTCTCTTGGAACGCGTATAGCATGCGGAAGGTGAGGTTCCGGTGGTGATGTTTTCGGTACACGGGGTCCAGCGCCATGTACTCCAGCGTGTCGTGCATCCATCCCATGTCCCATTTCATGCCGAAGCCCAATCCGCCTGCATACGTCGGGCGTGACACGGACGGCCAGGAGGTGGATTCTTCCGCAAAGGTCTGCACGTCCGGATGGCGGCGATAGATTTCTTCGTTGAGTTGCCGTAAGAAGGTGATGGCCTCCAGGTTTTCCCGGCCGCCATGCCGGTTGGGAATCCACTCGCCTTCTTTTCGGGAATAATCCAGATACAGCATCGACGCGACGGCATCCACTCGCAGCCCGTCGGCATGGTATTGCTCCAGCCAGAAGAGGGCGCTGCTGATCAGAAAGCTGCGGACTTCGTTACGACTGTAGTTGAACACCGCCGTCCCCCAATCGGGATGGAGGCCCTGGCGAGGGTCCGCATGTTCGAAGAGGTGGCTGCCGTCGAATCGACTCAGCCCGTGTTCATCCGTCGGAAAATGGGACGGCACCCAATCGAGAATGACTCCGATATTGTGCTGGTGGAGCTGGTCGATCAGGTACATGAGGTCCTGCGGCGTCCCATAGTTGCCGGAGGGGGCAAAGTACCCAGTCGTTTGATAGCCCCAGGAGCCAAAGAAGGGATGGTCCATGAGAGGCAGGAATTCCACATGGGTGAAGCCCAATCGCTGCACATACTCGATTAATTTTGGCGCAGTCTCGCGATAACTGAGGGAGCGGTTGCCCTCGCCGGGAACTCGCATCCACGAGCCGAGATGGACCTCGTAAATACTGATCGGCGCATTAAGCGCGTTGTGCCGGGCGCGGGTTTGCATCCAGTTCTGGTCCTGCCAGGTGTAGTCGAGGTTCCAGACAACTGAGGCGGATTTTGGAGGAATTTCATTCAGACGGGCGAACGGGTCGGTCTTGATGAGGACGGCGCCGTGATTCCGGGATCGAATATGAAACTTATACAGCGTGCCGACTCCAACCCCCGGGACGAATCCCTCCCAAATGCCGGACGAGTGACAAGGGTGGAGCGGATCGCGGGTGGGATCCCAATGGTTGAAAGTCCCAAAGACCGAGACCTGCTCAGCTTCCGGCGCCCAGACGGCAAAGTAGGTGCCTTCGACACCCTGCCGCGTCGTGGGGTGCGCTCCGAGCTTGTCATAGAGGTGGAAGTGAGAGCCTTCGTTAAATAGGTACAGGTCGTCCGCCGTGAGCAGAGTGCTGCTCTGGGCGGTGAGTCCTTGTGCCTGCGAAGCCGAATCAAGATGTTCGCCGGGGCGATGATTCAATAGGGGGTCCACAGGTGCAGAGTACTGTGGTTGAGGGCAGGCCGTCAATCGGCAGGCGACTCGATTCGTCGGCGATTCTTCTGGTCGCGAGACTCTTCGTGATCTTGCTCCAGACTAGTGACACCTCTCGATCAAGTATGGTATGAATCAACCCGCTCGTACGGAATTCTCTTCGTCCCCATCGTCTAGCCTGGCCTAGGACATTGCCCTTTCAAGGCAGTAACACGGGTTCAAATCCCGTTGGGGACACCACTTCCTAACTCATCCCCGCTCCAATCCTGGTGATTCGCATTTCCTGAAGCCCTTGCTTGTGGCGCTGGCTGCACGAAAGGGGCTGTCTTGGCTATACTCTTTCTTAGGTCTTGCTGTATGTCGTGCTTGCGGCAGAGCTCTTGACCCCAATGCCCGCGTGGACCTTCCAAGCCAATGGTTTAGTTTTCAAGGGGAAGGTCAATACCACCACTGCCGAGGCCGACACGGGTCACGTTGTTCTAAGAGGCGATGCAAGTGAGCGGCCAAGGTGCCGAGAGAAGTTGAAGCAAAGCGGTATTTTTCGTTGAGCCTCTGCCAGCTCATGGGAATGCCGCTCGAATGCGTTCGCGGGTGCATCGAGATCTTGCTGTAACTGCGTTATTGCGGCTGATGAGAGCGTGTGGGAGGTTCCGCCATCAAATAGCTGAGTAACCGACTCGTGTGCTCGGCTCTTCCCCGAGGGGTGAGATGGTAGATGCTGCCCGTAAATAGGTCAGGATCATATTGAAAGTCGGAGGGGTTTCCGAGAATCGGTATGCCGAGTTTGCGAACTTTGTTCACGATTGCGCGTACTGAGGGCTGGATGCGCGGTGAAGTGAGGTCGAGCCTGTCCTTCAGGGTCGGCGGCCATGCGATATACACCTGAACGCCTCGGGACTGACAATCCACAAAAAAATCTTGCAGGGCACCCCAGAAATACGCCGGCTCTACGAAATCGAGATCCAACTTATAGGGGTTGCCGTTATATTCGAGCGGATGTTCCGGCGCGCTTACGATGGCATCACCATGAGGATTCAGATTTAGAAATGAGAACATCTTGTCAGGTTGATGGTCGGGGTTATTCCACGCCGCATGGACGAGGCTCAGGATGTCCGAAGGGCTTTTTCGTTCTCTTGATCGAACGCGATCCAGATGTTTCTCCATCAGTTTCGCGATGACGCCCAACAAGACTCGCTGTGGAAGGACAGAGCGCAAGAACCTCAGTTTCTCCGTGTTCTCCAGTTGCCAAAAATACTCCGGGTACCAGGCCATCACCTGATTGGTGAACCAATCGCTATAGGGAGTCGTTGCGCGGTAATGCTCATATTCCAGCGGCAAGACCACGATGTCACCGCGTTTGAGGTACGGTGTCATTTCGTTCAGTAGGAAATGAACCGGTCGACCGATGTGAAGGCCCAGATTAATTGTGGGCGTTCCTAGGGCCTGTTCAACCTGCTGAGAATCTATTCCAAAGAAGGCGCTGGATCCGGCTGCGAAGATGATTTTGTTCTTGTCCTGGTTTCGTGCGAGCAGCTCGTGCTTCACAACTTGCGCATCATAGAGCCAATATTCAGCGGAGACTAAGGCTTCGATCTGGTAGAGAAACGCTCCGATATAAGGGCACCTCTATTAACCGCTAATTGAAGCCAGAAAAATCATGTCTCAAAAAC
>CAKKRE010000032.1 GCA_919902505.1 Nitrospiraceae bacterium | reverse complement strand
AGAGAGTCCACTGAAAACCCTCGGGCTGCTGTTCAAACGAATGGGGCCACTTCTCAGGGAGTGAGGCCGACTTGTAACCCGCCTGACGGCCAAGTGCCACAGTGAACCGACTTCGCTGAATGTCCACCATCAATGAACGCAACAGCACATGTTCGAGACTGCCTGGGAATGGGTGAGGTTTGGATGGCGAAGAGACAACGTGTTGCCACAGTTTTTCTGCTAACTCTTGTGACAAGCGCCTGCGCCACCGGGCAGTACACGCCGTTGGTCGGGGCCGATCGCGATGAGGTGGAGCAGCTCAAGGAGCATGTCTATCGTGTGGAATACCGCGTCAGTTCGTTTACGTCGCAAGAACAACTGGATGCCTACCTGCGACGGCGTTGCGCGGAGCTGACCTTGCGCGAGGGCTACGATTTCTTTCACCTGGCCCAGCGGGCCGACGTGCTGGCACTCTCACGACGAACGTCGATGACGGTGACGATGTACAAGGGCACGAAGCCCGTGGGCGCTGATGATGTCTATGACGCGAAGGAGGTCCTGGCGCAGCCGGAACTTCTTTCCGGCAGCCAATGACCGCTGCCGTTCGCCGTTAGGGTGTTGCCGTCGGCTTGCGGGGCGCCACTTTCGGCTTGGCCTTGGAGGCAGCGGCGTCCTTGTCGGCTAACTGACGCCGTACCGATTCCAACTCTGCCTTGAGCTTCTGGAGTTCCTCCGCCTGCTTAACCACCACATCCTTCGTGGATTGCAGTTCCTGCTGCAGGCGACTTGGCTCGGAAGCGGGAGAAGTCTGTGCCGGTGCTGGTTCAGCGAAGGTGTTGTTCGCGGCAGGGACAGGGGGCATTGCAGGGAGCTGATTTAGCGCATCAATTGAGACGGCGACACGCGGCTGTTCCGGTTCGATGTTCATCCAGGACTGCGGGGGGGGCTGATCTCACGAGGGCCTGTGACGGGTGGAAGGACAGTGCGAGTGCCGGTGGTCTGGCCTCACCTTCTCCTGGTGAGGAACGATAGTGGGAGAGACTCACTCGCAGCATCGCCTTGTACACGTAGAGTGTGCCTTGGGTCGTGAGACCGTCATCCTGCATGGTGAAGCGAACCCGCTGATCAGGCTGGGCCTGTGCGAGTGCGGTGACGATGAGCGGGGCCAGAAACTCCACTTCCTCGTGAGAGAACAGCGGATAACTCTCCTGCGCCATGCTGCTTCCCGGCCGATCGAGTCCTGAAACGGACAGGCCGGTGAGCAGGCGTCCCGTCAGCGAGGCCGTCAGATGGGCAGGATGCGATGCCTGAAAAGTCTGCGGGGTGCCGTATTTGGCGGTGGTACCACGGCTGGCCTGACGTTCAAGAGCGACGGTTCCCAGGGGGCCCTGTCCGACAGGAGTCAGGTTTGTCCCGAGGCTGCAGGCGCAGAGGAGGAGGCAGGGGAGCGCCAGCTGCCAGGTGAGCCGGAAACCGCTGAGTCGTGGTTGTGTTGGGGGGGACGGCGAATCATGAGCCGCATGGCGGCCGATTGTACCACAGGCTGACCGCGGAACCGCCTGGTTTCCCCTGGAAAAGTGCGATTCAAGTGGTTGACAGCTTGTTTAAGCCGGTGGTATACACACGGAATCATTTCCGGGGACAATGGCGTCTCCGACGAGCAATTCGTTCCGAACGATACATTGGAACCAGGACAACGACGTCCTCCGATCCACCGAAGTGGGTCTGAGGACGTTTTTTTTATCAGCAGGCTGATACCTCCCATCAGCAGACAACGATCAGCCGTCAGCTCAGGATCTTGAAGTTCCGATGACTCATGTTCAGGCTGAAAGCTGATTGCTGAACGCTGAGGGCTACAGGCTTTAGATATGCGGTCGCTCCGAATTGCCATGGCCCAGATCAATCCGACCGTCGGGGATATTGTCGGCAACACGCGCTTGATCCAGACATGGATCAAGGAAGCGCGCCGGGCCAAGGCCGACCTCGTGGCCTTCCCGGAACTGGCCATCACCGGCTATCCGCCGGAGGATCTGTTGTTCAAGCCTCGTTTCATTGAAGACACGCATCGTGCCTTGAAGGCGGTTGCGGCGGAAGCGCGTGGGTTGGTCGTGGTGGTCGGGTATGTCGGGCAGGGGGCGACGGCTGTTTCGGCGTCGGATACTCCTTCGTTCCCGTTGTCCGGTCGGCATGAGTTGTACAACGAGGCGGCGGTGCTGTCCGACCGGCGGATTCTGGCCACCTACCGGAAACGGCATCTGCCGAACTACGGCGTGTTCGACGAGAGCCGGTATTTCCACCCTGGCTCCCGTCTGCCACTGCTGGTCCTGAACGGTGCGACAATCGGCGTCAATATTTGCGAAGACATCTGGTTTTCTGACGGTCCCACTCGTGCGCAGGCTGCAGCGGGGGCCGAGGTTATCGTCAATATCAACGCATCCCCGTTTCATGTCGGGAAGGGGCGGATGCGCGAACAGGTGCTGGCGACCAGGGCCCGTGAAAATCGCGTGATCGTGACGTATACCAACACGGTCGGCGGGCAGGACGAACTGGTTTTCGACGGCTGCAGCATGATTGTGGACCAGGCCGGCGAGATCGTGGGGCGGGGGAAGGCGTTTGAGCAGGATCTCATCGTTGCGGATCTCGACGTTGTGGCCGTGGGGCGGGCGCGACTGGCCCAGGGACGCAAGAAACCCCTGCCGCCGCGTGTGGCGGCCCTCATTGATCGGGTCGATGTGCGCCTGCCTGCGAGAAAGCCGCAGTCGGTCGTGGTGCCGGGTCTGGAGCCTCCACTGGGTCGTCTCGACGAGGCCTATCGCGCCTTGGTCCTCGGGGTGCAGGACTATGTCCGCAAGAACGGGTTCAAGCGCGTCGTCATCGGATTGAGCGGCGGGGTGGACTCGGCCATCACCGCGGTCATCGCGGTAGACGCCTTGGGCGCTGAGAATGTGCTCGGGGTGTTCATGCCCTCGCCCTATACGTCCAGCGCCAGCCGCGAAGATGTCGCCGATCTGGCCAGCCGGCTGCACATTCAGGTCGATACCCTGTCCATTACCGCGACGTTCAAGAGTTATCTGCGCGCCCTCAGCCGATCCTTCAAAGGACGGCGCCCGGACACGACCGAAGAGAATCTGCAGGCCCGGATCAGGGGCAATCTGCTGATGGCCTACTCGAATAAGTTCGGTCATCTGGTGCTCACCACGGGGAACAAGAGCGAAATGAGTGTCGGCTACGCAACGCTATACGGTGATATGGCCGGAGGGTTTGCGGTGATTAAGGATGTGCCGAAGACCATGGTCTACGAGCTGTCGTACATGCGCAATCAGGTCGGGCCGGCCCCGGTGATTCCGAAGCGAGTGCTTGAGCGGGCTCCGACCGCGGAGTTACGGCCCGATCAAAAGGACGAAGACAGTTTGCCGCCCTACGCCATCCTCGATCCGATTCTCAAGGCCTACGTCGAGGAGGACCGCGCGTTGGAAGACATTGCAGCGATGGGGTTCGATCGGGAGACGGTCGCGCGGGTGATCACGTTGGTGGACCGGAGCGAGTACAAGCGGCGGCAGGCGCCGCTGGGGATCAAGATTACGCATCGAGCGTTCGGGAAGGATCGGCGGATGCCGATCACCAACGGGTACCGCAACTATTAGCGTCCCGCTAGAGTCCTGCTCCACCACGTTCCGGCCGGCTGAGGTGCGAGATTTACGGATTTGTTTGCTGCAACTTGGAAGGTAGTTTGTTTTTCCGCTTCTGGCTGTCCTGCCGCGTGGTCTGGTCGTCGAGTTGTCGTCGGATCGATTGCAGTTCCTGTCTGAGTGCGTCCAACTCTAAATCCTTCTTGATGATGAGGTCTTTGAGCGTGTGAACCTCGTCATCTCGCTGCTCTAGGGTTCTCTGGACGTTCAATGGGCTTTTGGAGGGCGGAAGGACTGGTACAGACTGTCGAGGCGGTTCCATCGAATGTTCCGGCCGAGGCATAGCCTGCGCAGGTGCTGCCGCTGATGCCGACACTTCCTGTAGAAGCTGATAATCGATGGCAAGAAACTTGTCGGTAGTAGCACCCCCTGCCGGTCGATGAAAGTTATCGGATCCTTGGGCGAAGCTAGGAGTGAAAAGAAGTACATGGTCGGACAGACCCGAAGTATCAGGGAGGCGCCGGTGAGCAATATTTTCCGTGTTGGTCTTGGCCGGCGCGGATCGATACTGAGAGAGCGAAAAGTAAAGCGACTGGCCATAGGCGTAGAGGGAGCCGGCGGTGGTCTCGGTGGTGGAGTATTCCAAGAGTGAGTTGCCAGGGCGCTGAGTGGTGACCAGAAATCCAACTGCCTGATCTGTCGCAGCGGTTGCCAGGGCTCTCGCAAGCAGTGGAACCAAGAACTGGATCTGCTCTGCTGAAAAGACAGGAACGGTGGAAGACGATCCTGCCAGAACTGCTTGTAGGGCTCGTTGGGGTTCCTGGACCAGAACGCCACTCAATACGCGCGCGAGGAGGGATGGCTCCAGACTGATCGGGTGACTGGCCCGGAAGGACCGATCGGAGATTTGCCGAAGAAACACAGTCCCGCGCGCATCTTCAAAGAGAGCTTTACCGGTCGGCGGTGTCGTGCTACAGGCGGTACCGATGAGACAGAGCATGGACATGAGAAGTGAGCGACTGTGAAACCTTTCTCCTACCGAACGATGTTGTGCGAGGGCCATAGGTGGGAGGCAGTCTAGCACAGATGACAGGGCATTATCGGGCAAGAGCGGGGCACATGGTGAAGCAGTCATCAAATGTTATCTGGTCTGAATTGGAGCTGCAGACTGGAATTCACGCGAGCGCTTTCGCACAGTGCGCACTGTGCGAAGCTATTGGAAGCTCTTGCCGCAGGTCGACTTTCAACGTACGAACTTCCAATCACCAGGAATCAGGGCAGAGGGGTTGCCTGGGACCGAGAAGAACCTTATGGCGAAGGCCTGTATCGTTCTAGGGCCCTAGTCAGATCAAGAGATTGGATCACGTTGGCGACAGCCTCACTGAGCGCCAACATCAAAGGTCTTTAACCCGCATTATTCATGACGGTTCGTCGCGAAAGTGCGGAGTCGCGAAGCGAGACGGGCGCGCGGAGCCGGGAGGGAGGAAGGCATCCGTGAACAGGATGTCGACCGACCGAGCGGCGAGCCCGCCCGCCGACAGGCTGGTCGCAGCTGCGAATCCGCGATTGCAGCAGAAGCGCTCATGAATAATGCGGG
>CAKKRE010000031.1 GCA_919902505.1 Nitrospiraceae bacterium | reverse complement strand
TGGGCGGACGGTGATCCTTGTCTCCCACGACATGCCGGCCATCACGCGGATGTGTTCCCGCGCGATTCTGCTGAACAAGGGGGAGATCGTGCAGGCAGGGCCGGCGCATGAGGTGGTGAATCACTACCTCCATGCCGGGCACATCCAGCCCGCAGTGGAATGGCCCGATCCAACCCAGGCCCCGGGCAATGACGTCGCTCGCCTCCGTGCCTTGCGGGTCAGATCCGAAGCAGGACAAGTTACGGATGTCATCGATATTCGAAAGCCTATGCGAGTAGAAATCGAGTATGACATCCTCAAGCCAGGGCAGATGGTTGTTGCGCAATTTGGTTTCAATACCGAAGAAGACGTGATCGCGTTCATCGTCAACGACCGGGACCCAGTATGGTACAGGCGTCCTCGTCCAGTGGGTCGATATGTCAGTACCGCCTGGATTCCTGGGAACTTTCTGTCAGAGGGAACAATGGTAGTAGGGGGAGGGATTTTTTCGGAAGATCCTTGGCATGAACATTGTGATGTGCCGCGCGCTGTGGGTTTTCGAGTTGTGGATCCAGGGACCGGGGATACGGCACGGGGTGACGTGACAGGACGGTGGGAGGGGGTTGTAAGGCCCTTGCTTCGATGGACAACAGAGCATAGCTCGCTATAACGAGGGAAGCAGTAGGTAGTACTGGTATGGTTGCTCCTCGCTGGGTCGAGAGAATGGCATCATGACAATCGATAGGGTTGTACTGTTGGTTTTTCTGTGACTGGCTAATAAGCTAGGAAATATGTTCGTGGGAGTAACCCTGTTGGCGCACGAACAGGATTTCGGCGTGAATAGGGGGTAGTCGTCTGTGTAAAGCCGGAGATCGAGATAAGGCTTATGTTTCACAACTCGTGGGGCTGTGGGGATGATCCCCGTATGAGTGAATGATGCAGAGACGATGGGAGGACTTAACGGGAAAGCTCAGTTGCACCTTCTTGGCGAGCAGAATGCTATTCGAGGAGGTCTTTCAGCTTAAAGATGTTATGGTACAGACTGATGGCAATGCCCTACCTGCTATGGTGAGTTTGTCGTGCTTATGGGAACAGAATTGGATTGAGGCGGCAAATTCTGTGGGTACGACTATGAGTTTGGTGATTGATGAGCTTTCGATGATGTTCTGGGAATTTAAGCCTTGTCCTCGCTACAGATAGGCTTATGCTGGGAAAGCGAAGGAAGTGTACTCGATGCTCTGACGTAGGTATCCATGTCAGTACGGATGGCGACAATGATTGATTGCTGGAGGTAGGGACATGAAAGCGGTGATTTTAGCTGGGGGATTGGGAACTCGATTGTCCGAGGAAACCGTGCTTCGTCCAAAGCCGATGGTTGAAATCGGTGGCAAGCCAATCCTCTGGCATATCATGCAAATTCATGCGGTGTATGGGGTGACCGAGTTTGTCATCGCCCTTGGCTACAAAGGGGAAATGATCAAAGAGTACTTCCTGAATTTCTTTGCCATTAACAATGACTTGTCGGTGGATCTTTCAACGGGAAAAACGACAATCCATGATGGAAACCAGCCGAAGTGGACCGTTCATCTGACCGATACAGGACAGACAACGCAGACGGGTGGACGGGTAAGGCGTTTGAAGAAATGGCTAGAAAACGATGAAACATTCATGTTGACGTACGGAGACGGCGTGGCAGATCTGAACATCAGCAAGTTGTTGGAGTTTCATCGTTCCCATGGAAAAATTGCAACCATGACCTCAGTCCGGTCCCCAGCGAGATTTGGTCGGATTGGGTTTGACGGCGACAGAGTGACTGAGTTTTTTGAGAAGCCTGAGTCTGGGGAGGGGTGGATCAACGGTGGATTTTTTGTCCTCAACACAAAAGCCTTGGACTATATTGATGGTGATCATACGGCTTGGGAGCGTGAGCCTGTCGAACGCCTCGCTCACGCCGGCGAGATGGTAGGGTATAAACACTACGGATTCTGGTCGTGCATGGATACCCTAAAAGAAAAAAGTTACCTGGAGGAGTTGTGGAATTCTGGCAAGGCTCCCTGGAAGTTATGGTGATGGGTACTGAATATACGAATTCTGGAATGCATAATGTCGCGGACTTTTGGCGACATCGTGCACTGGCAGAGAGGAGCATATGTCAATGACCGCTGATACATCTTTGTTCGCACAGGCGCAGGCATGGTTGGATGAAGATTGGGCGAGAATGGAGAAGACGCTGGGCCCTCGATTGGAGGCGTTTCGCGGGAAGCATATTCTTGTTACGGGGGCAGCGGGGTTTCTCGGGTTTGGATTCCTCCATTTTTTTTCGTATCTCAATCGGAACCTCTTAAAGACTGGGCGTCTGTCCATTGTCGCCGCCGACAATTACATCCGGGGTTGCCCACGTTGGCTGACTGAGTTAGTTGCTGCAAGCCCCGACATACAGCTGGTCCGGCAAGATATTACCAAGCCCTGGACAGGACCGGCGGGCGATCGTTTTGATTTCATTATTCACGGCGCATCCATAGCCAGCCCAAAAGTGTATCGACAATACCCGTTGGAAACTTTGGATACGAATATCTCCGGCTTGCGGCATATGCTTGAGCTTGCCAAGAGTCATCGGGCTGAAAGTATCCTCTATTTCAGCTCAAGTGAGATTTATGGTGATCCGCCGGCTCATGAAATTCCAACGAACGAGGCCTATCGTGGCAATGTGTCTTGTATCGGTCCTCGGGCGTGTTATGACGAATCGAAGCGTTTGGGCGAGACGCTCTGCTACTTGTACTATCAGCAACACGGTGTGCGCGCGAAGATCGTCCGACCGTTCAATAACTTTGGCCCTGGATTGCGTCTGGCCGACGGCCGCGTGTTACCTGATTTTTGTCGCGATATCCTGGCCGATCGCGATATCGTCCTTCGCTCGGATGGGAGTCCGACACGCACGTTTTGCTATGTCTCGGACGCACTGACCGGGTATCTCTTGACCCTGTTATCATCGCATCATGCTGAACCGTTCAACATAGGTAGTGATTCGCCTGAAATTTCAATGCGTGAGCTTGGACGTATGTTGCTGGAGGTGGCCGGTAGTAAGCGGAAAGTTATCCATACGCCGAGTGAGGAAGTCGACTATCTGACGGATAATCCCAACCGCCGCTGCCCGAATCTTGCGAAGTCTCGATCGCTTCTCGGCTATACCCCGCTGGTCGATCTCCGGTTAGGACTGAGCAGAATGCTGCAGTGGTACAAGCAGTTCGTTGGCTTGGAAGAGCTGGCGAAAGATGAACGTGTCGGCTAACCATTAGGGTGACCATGAAGATATCAGTGATGGGGACAGGATACGTGGGGCTTGTATCAGGGACCTGCTTGGCAGAGCGTGGTCACCAGGTGACCTGTATCGATATCAGGTCTGAGGTGGTACAGGAAATTAATGCCGGACGTCCACCGATTCATGAAATAGGATTAGATAATTTACTTCGTTCGGCGCACGACAAGGGAATGTTGTCTGCCACCACGGATGCAAAGACTGCCATTCTCGATTCCGATGTAACGCTGATCTGTGTGGGGACGCCCACGGTGGATGGTCGGATGGACATGTCGCAAATTGTGGCTGCCGCAAAGGAAATCGGGTCAGCTCTAGCGAGCAAACGTGGATACCATGTTGTGGCAGTGAAGAGTACGGTCTTGCCTGGAACCACGGAGGGACCGGTGAAGGCCGCCATTGAGTCTCACTCGGGCAAGAAAGTAGGGGACGGCTGGGGCTTGTGCATGAATCCGGAGTTTCTGAGGGAAGGTCGTGCCGTCGAGGACTTTCGTGTTCCGGACCGCATTGTGGTCGGTTCCACAGACTCCATGACCGCGGAGGTGTTTCTAAAGGTCTATGCCGATTTCACCTGCCCTAAATTGGTGACAACCCCGCGGACGGCTGAGATGATTAAGTATGTATCAAATTCCCTGCTTGCCACGATGATTTCATTCTCGAATGAAATTGGCAATATGTGTTCCGCAGTCCCCGGCGTCGACGCACGTTTGGTGTGGAAGGGGGTTCATCTTGATAGGCGGCTCACGCCAATCAATGGACAGGTAGGTGGGGCGGCAGGAGTAACGGAGTATCTTTGGCATGGTTTGGGGTTTGGGGGCAGTTGTTTCCCGAAAGATGTGGCGGCGCTTCGAAGCTTTGGGCGTACCGTGGGCGAGCAGACTCGGATGTTGGACGCCGTGTTGGACATTAATGCCGACCAGCCTCTCCGAATGGTTGCCCTGCTGGAAAAAGAGTTGAACCTAGCAGGCAAGACGGTGGCCGTGCTTGGCCTCGCATTCAAGCCTGGAACGGATGATTTGCGGGAATCACCGGCGTTACCCTTGGTGGCTGAGCTTCGGAGGAAAGGCGCGAAGGTGCTCGCCCATGACCCCATTGCCATGCCTCAAGCGAAGAAACGACCGGAATTCCGAGATGTCGTGTTTGCTGAAGAGTGGGCCGACGCGTTGAGGAAGAGCGATGCCTGCTGTCTCGTGACGGCGTGGCCGGAATATCGAAGTATTCAGCCGACTGATTTTTCGAAATTGATGCGCCGTTCTCTGGTGATTGATGGGCGCGGAGTATTCGAGCCTGCGGCGATGGCCGCAGCAGGGGTCGTATGGCGCGGCGTTGGCTACACACCAGAATCTATGTAGAGAAAGACTTTCTCGATTGACTGCACGCTCGTATCGTTGTCGTTCTAGCCAAAGGAGAACAGGTCATGCCTCGTGACGGATGTCGATTTTGTGGAACGCTGCTGCAGCACGTCTTTCTTGATCTGGGCATGTCTCCGTTGGCCAATTCGTATCTAAAGTCGAATCAACTAAACCAGATGGAGCCATTTTATCCGTTACGGGCATTTGTGTGTGAGCGGTGCCTGTTAGTCCAATTAGAAGAATTTGAGAGCCCTGCTCACATCTTCTCAGATTACGCCTACTTCTCATCCTTCTCCGACGTGTTTCTCCAGCATGCCAAAGATTATGTCGATATGGCTGTGGAACGATTTTCGTTAGGTGCCCAAAGTTATGTCGTAGAAATCGCGAGCAATGACGGCTATCTGCTGCAAAACTTTGTGGCACGAGGCATTCGCGTGTTGGGGATCGAACCGGCCAAGAATGTGGCTGAAGTGGCCGTCAAGAAGGGTGTTCCGTCCTGTGTGAAGTTTTTCGGGACTCAGACAGCACGAGAGTTAGTGGCAGAGCAAAGGCGCCCTGACTTGATCATTGGCAACAATGTCTTGGCGCACGTGCCGGACTTGAATGATTTCGTCGGAGGGCTCAAAACGCTCTTGGCGCCTGAGGGGATTATCACGATTGAGTTTCCTCATTTGATGCATCTCATGGCCCTGAATCAGTTCGATACGATTTATCATGAGCATTTTTCCTATTTTTCACTGACCACCGTGACTCAGGTCTTCGCGAAGCATGGGCTGACCATTTTCGACGTCGATGAAATATCCACACACGGTGGCTCGTTGCGAATCTACGCTCGTCATGAGGATCATCATTCCAAGCCGGTGACCGAGCGGTTGATGGCCCTGAAGAAGAAGGAAGAAGCACAGGGATTCGCGACACTCGCTCACTATCTTTCCTTTTCGGAGAAAGCCCGAGAGACGAAACGCGCGCTCTTGGAGTTCCTGATTCGGGCCAAACGAGAGGGGAAATCAGTAGTCGCATATGGTGCTGCAGCGAAGGCCAGTACGCTCCTCAATTATTGCGGAGTACGCCAGGACTTTGTCGATTATCTGGTGGATAGAAGCACATACAAGCAAGGACATTGGCTTCCCGGGGTACATATTCCCATCCATGACCCTGAACGCATCAAAGAAACGAAGCCCGACTATGTGTTAATTCTTGCCTGGAATCTCAAAGAAGAAATCATGAAGCAAATGAGCTACGTCCGAAGTTGGGGGGGGCAGTTTGTTGTGCCGATTCCAGAAGTTCAAATTTGCCCCTGATCGATGTATAGAGCGAAGCTGTGTGCCGAGCGAATCTCAGCGGGCGGGGATTTTGAAGGGCTTGGTAACGTGAAGAGTTCTGATCCAGAAACAATCCTTCCGGACGGTTGCGGCGAGGAGATGCATCGATTTATCTCCGAACTCTATCCGATCTGTCGAAGTATTACAGGGCAAGGCATTCGTGAAACCTTCACGCGAATTCAACAGCATATTCCCTTGACGACAACTGCCGTGCCAAGCGGAACTCAGGTGTTTGATTGGACCGTCCCACGCGAGTGGAATATTCGGGATGCATACGTGGCTGATCGGCGGGGAGTGCGAGTTATTGATTTTAAGCAATCCAACTTGCATGTGGTAAGTTACAGCACCCCGATCGCAGCGCGTATGCCGCTGAGCGAGCTCAAGGCACACCTCTTCACGCTGCCCGATCATCCGGATTGGATTCCCTACAGAACGTCTTACTACAAAGAGTCCTGGGGATTCTGTCTGAGCCATCGTCAATATCTTGACCTCCGTGATGAAGACTATGACGTAGTGATTGACTCGTCTTTGAAAGATGGCGACCTCACCTATGGCGAATACTATTTGCCTGGGGACACTGCAGAAGAGGTGCTCATTTCATGTCATGCCTGCCATCCATCCCTGTGTAATGATAACCTATCAGGGATTGCGGTTGCGACGTTCTTGGCGAAATCATTGCAGACTTGTTCGCGTCGATACTCATATCGTTTCCTTTTCCTTCCGGTTACTATCGGGGCGATCACCTGGCTGGCCCTCAACCAGCAGAAAGTGTCCAACATCAAGCATGGCTTTGTCCTGACCGGCGTGGGTGATGAGGGGGGCTTCACTTACAAGAAAAGTCGAGATGGCAATGCCGACATTGATGCGGCGTTTGCCCATGTCTTACGACACTCGGGAGAGTCGTTTGAGGTCACTGAATTTATCCCATATGGATACGATGAGCGCCAGTATGGTTCACCGGGGTTTAACCTTCCCGTCGGATGTTTCATGCGTCGGGCGAATGGAGGGTATCCGGAGTATCACACGTCTGCCGACAATCTTGATTTTGTCAAACCGACATCGCTGTCGCGATCCCTCCAAGTGGTCCAGTCAGTCGTAGAGGTGTTGGAGTCAAATAGGGGATACGTCAACACGTCCCCCTATTGCGAACCGCAGCTAGGCAAACGTGGTCTCTATCGCACAATCGGAGGAAACGTCACGGGGCGGAGCGCGGAAATGGCTCTTCTCTGGGCCTTGAACCTGTCTGACGGGGCGCACACCTTGTTACAAATAGCTGAGCGAGCGGGGTTGCCCTTTTCAACCATCAAGCTAGCCGCTGATGCGTTGGAAGGTCAGGGATTACTGCGTCCTGCTGGTTTGGGTGCCGAGAGCGTGCGCAGATAGCAATCAGAACTCTCAGTGATGCTGGCCGCAGTGCGATGGTTCTTGGCGGATCTGCAGGTGTTTGTGAGTGAGCGCAGTGTCGCGGTTCAGTTGCGAACGCGCATCATCAAGCGCGTAACGCCAAAGGAGGTACCGAATGAATAACACAATTTACTATGATGCCCAATTGACTGATGACGAGAGAAGAAAACTGATTTTTGAAGGGCAGTTGATAGCGTATTCACCTCGAGAGCATTCCCTAGCGTTGGTGGCCCATGCGCGCAGGTTAATCGAAGAGGCTTTTGCCCCGCTCGATCCTGAGACCGCACAATATCACTTGCCGGTTGAGCAATATGCTGAAGTACTCGGTAAGCTGAAGCCACACTTTATTCATCACCCGGATTCCAAGAAGCACCTGAGAGGGTTGTTGGCGGAGATGGGAGCTGATCCGGAGAAAACTTACTTCGATGTCCCCAAAATGCGAAGTTCGACCAGCGATAACTATCTGACGACCGGGATAGCGTATGCGTGGCATCCGCATCGTGATACTTGGTATTCAGCCCCGCCTTGTCAAATCAATTGGTGGATTCCTATTTACGATATCCGTTCGGATAATGCGATGGCGTTTCATCCCAAGTACTGGAATCGAGCTGTCAAGAATGATTCCCGCAGTCACAATTACTACGAGTGGAACAAGCAACATCGAGGCGGACATGTCTCCCAATTTCTGAAAGCCGATCCACGACCGCTTTCCAAGCCTATCGAAACGATTGAGATCGATCCCCAAATTCGCATCATTGTTCCTGCGGGCGGAATTATTCTGTTTTCAGCGGCTCAGCTGCATTCGAGTGTGCCGAATACCTCTGGCAAGACCCGATTCAGTATCGATTTCCGTGTGGTGAATGTGGATGATGCTGCCGCCCGCCGGGGGGCACCTCATGTTGATGAAGAGTGCACAGGAACGACCATGCGAGACTACCTGCGCGGAACAGACTTGTCCCAGATCCCTACCGAGATCGTCGCGCTCTACGATGATGGGGCGCAGGAAGACGGCGAGTTGCAGTACAAGCCGAAGGATGTCTCCGCTCCGTCTTTGTAAACGTATTGCTTCTATGCCAAATCTTAATCGGTGGCGTGGCCAACGAATACTCGTAACGGGCGGCAGCGGGTTTCTCGGATCACATCTATGTCGACGGTTGCTCGAGCTGGGGGCGGAGGTACACGCGACTTCACGCGTTGAGCGGACATCGGAGCCGGGTGGGCCGATTTGGTGGCAAATCGATCTTGCGGACATCGGTAGTGTGCGGAAACTGCTGACGGACCTGAATCCTATGGTGGTATACCATTTGGCTGGGTCTGCTGGCGCGAAGCCGGACCTTGCTCTCGTAGTGCCTACCCTCGAAGGACTTGTGGTGAGCGCTGTTAACATTCTTGTAGCAGGGACAGAGGCTGGTTGTGGCCGTATTGTGATGACCGGATCACTTACCGAACCGGCTTGGGGCGAGCACGCACCGATTCCAAGTTCTCCCTATGCGGCGGCAAAATGGACGTCGAGCGCCTATGCGCGAATGTTTCACCTGCTCTATCAGGCGCCGACCGTAGTTCTGACTCCGTTCATGACATTCGGGCCCGGCCAAGACCGAAGCAAAATTGTTCCGTCCGTCATTCTTTCACTTCTCAGGCGAGAATCCCCCCGGCTTTCTTCCTGCCTCTGGGAGGTGGATTGGATTTTTATTGATGATCTCGTGGAGGCGTTCCTGGCGGCTGCCGCAGTTCCAGACATTGAGGGGGGCTGTTTTGATGTGGGAACGGGAACGAACCGGACAGTCCGGTCGGTGGTCGAGAGGATTTTCTTACTGATGGGCGAGCAGACGCAACCGCTATTCGGTATGTTGCCGGATCGCCCGTCGGAACCGGTGCGAAGCGCCGATACGATGCAAACCTACCAACTGTTGAGGTGGCGTGCGCAGATTTCCCTGGATGAGGGCTTGAGGCGGACGATTGCTTGGTACACTACTCACGCTGCTATGGGTCGTGCATGACCGTCGCAGCGATGCAGCAGGTCCTGAAGTGGTATGCCAAGCGAAAAATTCGCGAGCTTTGTCCTTCGAGCATTGCGGACCAATTGTTGGGGGAACAGGGGGCTATTCATCAACTCTGGTCGATAGGGATTGTCACCGGGACATCGCCTTTACGCCTTCGCCACGCGCCAGGGGGACTCAATCCGGTACTGACTCGGGAAGATGTTTCGGACGTGAGGGCGTTGTTCGTCGCGGATCCGTTCCTGCTTCGGGTAGGAGATCTGTGGCACATGTTTTTCGAGGTATACAATTTTGATGCTGATTGTGGTGAGATTGCGTGGGCTACCAGCAAGGATGGGTTTGCCTGGACCTATCAGAAAATTGTATTACGGGAATCATTTCACCTGTCCTATCCCTACGTTTTCGAGTGGCACGGCCGATATTATATGATTCCGGAAACCCACCAGGCGGAGAGTGTGCGTCTCTACGAAGCTCGGTCGTTTCCAACAAAGTGGGAGTGTACCGACACGTTGCTCCGGGGCCATCGTTTCAATGACAGTTCAATCTTTTATTATCACGATCGATGGTGGTTATTCAGTGAAACCAATCCAACGTTGGCACACGATACGCTTCGCCTCTATCATGCGCCTGATCTTCGAGGTCCCTGGCAGGAGCATCCTCGATCTCCGATCATTCAAAAGAACCCCCATATCGCAAGGCCGGCAGGACGAGTCGTGGTTGTCGGCGATCGCATCTTCAGGTTTGCGCAGGACTGTTATCCGATCTATGGTACCCAGGTACGGGCGTTCGAGATTGCAGAGCTGACCCCTTCAACCTATCGCGAGCAGCCCGCTTCGCGTGGTCCATTATTCGGCCCGAGCTGGAGGCTTTGGACCCAAGGTGGGATGCATCATATCGATTCCCATCCTCTAGATTCCCATCAATGGATTGCCGCAGTGGATGGGTGGCGACAAGTTGGGTGGCCTATTCCTGAAGGGTGGCAGAGGGCGACGTGTTGAAACGGTTGTGGCGATATTTGCAACGGTACCAACTGTATCTATGGGGACGAGAGGTGATTGCTGCGGTCCGCCGCATCTGGCCTCAGTTTCGTGGGGGCGTTGTTTCCTTGCACGCCGCAGGGAGTCCACACGGCCACGTTTTGATTTCTTACGACAATCATGGGTTGCTCTGTAAAATGCGAGGGCAACCCATGCCCACCAGCCACCCTCAGTTTCTGAAGACTATCATCATGGCTCAGACCTTTGTCGATTTGGGCTATGACGTAGATGTGATTCACTGTGAGAATCAGAGATTCATTCCCTGGAAGCCGTACGATATTATGGTTGATACACGTCTGAATTTGCAGCGACTGCAACCTTACTTGCCTTCTACCTGCATCAAGATTCTGCACTGTGATACGGCTCAGATTGTCTACCAAAACGCGGCTGAAATGGGCAGGATCTTGACGTTTCAACGGCGGAAGGGGCTCACGGTTCCGCCGAATCGATTGGAAACACCGCATTTAGGGGTTGAACACGCGGATTACCTCACGACCTGCGGCAATGAGTTTACGGTGAACACATATACCTATGCGGATAAGCCGATTTTTCGGTTACCCATGGTTGTCCAGCAGATGTGGCCTTGGCCGGAGAACAAAGACTTCGATGTGTCCCGCCACCGGTTTCTTTGGTTTGGAAGTCGAGGGATGGTTCACAAGGGACTCGACTTGGTGTTGGAGGCTTTCGCGAGAATGCCGGAATGCCAGCTTACAATTGTGGGGCCGGTGGGCCATGAGCCAGAGTTTGTGAATGTGTATCGGAAAGAATTATTCCACACGCCGAATATCGCATATGTCGGTTGGCTGGATAAGTCCAGTGAGGAGTTTCGAATTGTCTTGGAGCAATCCATCGCACATGTTTTTCCCTCTTGTTCTGAGGCTGGGGCGGCGGCTGTGATAGAGACCATGGCTGCAGGGGTGATCCCGGTGGTGACCTATGAAGCGTCAATTGATGTAGAGAATTTTGGTTTTCTCTTGGAGGATGCTTCGATAGAAACCATCATGCGTCAGGTGCGCGAGATTGCTGCGATGTCTGTGGATGAATTGCGTCGCAGGGCTAAGAAAGCGTGGGAGGCGGCCCACAACAATAACACGCCGGAGAAATTTGAGCGTTCCTATCGTGCAACCATAGAAATGATTTTGGCAAAGCATGGAAGACGATAGCAGCATCTGCCGAAAGATGTTCCCTTCGGGGAAGGCGGAGGATCATGTCTTCGCCGTCAAGCCTCTGTGGGGCGTAGGGAGCGCATTGACGAATGGCTAAGCTTGGGCGCCAGCTAGGCAAATTGGCAAGTTTTGTGCTTTTGTTAGGGGCTGCGCTCTGTGCGGGCTTGTTCGCTTTCTTGGTATGGCGCCATGGCATGTCGCTCCGCTATCTGATGTTCGTGGGGCTTGCAGTGATACTGGCGCTCGGCGTACGAATGCCGGAATCCCTCAGGATCAATAGTGTGCTTGTCGGCGTATCCACATGTGTCGCGGTATATCTGGCTGAATTGCTCCTCGCCTATTCCGGCACAGCAATTACCGCCTTGGGGGCTCAAGCGTGGTTAAGCTTCCCTCAGGACGCAAACGTACGGGTTGCGGCTGAACGAATGAAGACTGTGCAGGAGACTCACCAGAAGTTCGATGCTCGTTCGCGTTTGGAGGTGATCCTGGATATGCGGGCACGTGGCGTCAATGCGTATCCGGATGTCTTTCCAATGGTCCTGTTTGCACCGTCATCCAGTGACAGTATCCAATCCGTACTGACTAGCCAGCATGAGGAATTCTTGCCCGTGGCTGGAATGGCCACTACGACGACGGTATTTTGCAACGAGAGCGGGGAATATGTCGTATACGAAAGCGATGAGCACGGCTTTCACAATCCGCGTGGCATGTGGGAGCACAGACCGGTCGAACTTCTTGCGCTGGGTGATTCCTATACCCATGGAGTGTGTGTGCCGTCAGATAGAGGATTCGTGGCCGTGGTCCGGGGACATCATCCGAATACGATGAATTTGGGCGTAAATAGCCATGGTCCGCTCACGAGCTTAGCGACGCTTAAAGAGTACGGTCCGGTTCTTAAGCCGAAACTGGTCCTGTGGTTTTATTATGAAGGCAATGATCTCAGAGATCTTGACGGGTGGGAGAAGAATTCTCCGCTCTTGATGAAGTATTTGTCATCCTCATTTTCTCAGCACTTATTTGAGCGGCAACCTGAAATCGATCGTTCGTTGAAGGACTATCTTGATGCCGCAATGGCAAAGGCGACCGCTCCGATCTCTCTTGAGAACATCCTGAAGCTTCACCATCTCCGTCATGCCGTGCAGTCATTTCATGAGCGCCGCCCAGCCGAACAGGGGTTTCCGGCTGAGTTGCTGGAGTTCCTTCGTCATTCCGGCGCATTCGCTGCTCCGGAAGACCTTCAATTGTTCGAGCGTATTCTGGCCGAGGCCCAGGCAACGGCAAAGACGTGGGATGGGCGTGTCGTGTTCGTCTATCTGCCCACGTGGGAACGATATCGCCTCCCTGAATTGGCCAGCAAGGACCGTGACAACGTGCTGGGGATCGCCAGGCGGTTGAATCTTCATGTAATGGACATGCATGAGGTATTTTTCACCCATCCGGATCCCTTGTCGCTCTTTCCGTTTCGACGGTACGCCCACTACAATGAAGCCGGGCATAAGGTGGTCGGCGAAGAGGTGCTCAGACAGCTAGGGAAACTGTGATGTCTGCCGATCATGTGTGTCGAAATGCCGTGCCGGTAAGTGTGTTCTGCTACATAACTGTTCGTGGCTTGCGGTGGCTTCGATTTTTGCGTTCTCGCGGGTGATCAGCACAGAATGCTTTTGAAATGGACGAGTTGAAACGGTGAATACACATCAAAAAACAGTAGCCGTCGTAGTGCCAATGCATAATCGGAGCGAGCTTACTCCTGATGAGCAGATCTCTTTTCAGCATCTCACGTATTATCTGCATGCGTATGACAAGTATCTAGTGGTGCCGAACTCACTCAACATCGATTTGCCGGGTTGTTCGCTCAAGCGTTTTGGCGATGAATATTTCGGGAGTGTTGCCGCGAATACACGCCTCTTATTGTCCGAAAACTTTTACCGTTCCTTCAGTGAGTACCAATACATTCTGATCTATCATCTTGACGCGTTGGTGTTTTCGGATCAGTTAGAAGCCTGGTGCGATACGGGGTTGGACTACATCGGCCCGCCATGGATTCACTGTGCGGACAGCCCCTGGGTGAAGGAAGCACGTGTGGGAAATGGCGGGTTGTCGCTGCGGAAGATCGAGAGTTTCCTCAAGGTATTCCAATCGGATGTCTATTGGATGGAGCCGGAAGAATATTGGCGGGAAAGGTATGCGGGGATGCCGGCCAATGTTCGACTGCTTAATCTGCCGAGGCGATTTGCGAAGCGGCTATCCTGGCTGAACAATGCACGTCTTGAGATGTCACGGTGGCACCTCCGTCCTGACGGGACCAAGAATGAAGACCATTTTTGGTCTGATCGCGCCAAGCACTACGTGCCTGAGTTCAGAGTCGCCTCGGTTGAGGTGGGCCTACGATTTGCGTTCGAGGTAGCGCCTCGGTTGTGCTACGACATGAATCACCGTCAGTTGCCATTTGGTTGTCATGCCTGGCCACGCTACGATCGCTCTTTTTGGGAACCCTATCTGATTACGCCGCACGCGGCTTGATCGACAGGGTCAATGTGGCCACAGAATGGGCTCGGCAGCGGCAAGACGTTTTGCGATGGTCGGGGCGTTCGGTGTCGCCACGGTGGTTTCTGCTGCGATCATGCTTGGTCTTGGCGAACTGACGATTCGGTCTATCCATTTGCTGCGAGACGGAATTCCATTTTTCGAAAGTGTCGACGGTGGAAGGATTGGACCGATTAGCCTGGATCAGGAACTCGGCTGGAAAGCGACCGAACATTACCAGGAGACCTTGGTAGAGAGAACCAATGCAGGTCGGCCCTATTCCGTTCGGCGCTCTCAGAAACAGTACGGATTTCGCCAGTTCGGCGATCTGGACTCTAAGAAAATTCGGCTCCTGGTGATTGGCGATTCGTTTACTCATGCCACGGCAGTTTCGGATGATCGTACGTACCATGCCTTATTGGCTCAGCTGCTGGATGTTGAAGTATTTGCGTACGGTGCTGGTGGTTACGGGACACTGCAGGAACTCATGATACTCGATCGGTATATCGATATTATTCGACCAGACGTCATTCTCTGGCAGTATTGCGCGAATGACTTTATCAATAATGACAATGAGCTTGAGCGATTGAGCCTTGTGAATAACAATGGGTGGGTCAGGCCCTATTTGCAAAAGGGGCAGGTGCAACTGTTGTCGCCGAAGGAGTCCTTACTTCAGGTTCGGGAGTGGATCAACCGGAGGAGCCGGTTCCTCTATTTTATTGTGAGCCGTATAGACCGGCTGCGAGCGGTGAGGACTCGTGACACGGTTGAAGTCGCTATTGAATCGGAGGGGATGCGGCATCCCGGATTTCTTCGTGCGGTAGGAGTGACCGATGAGTTGATGGGGAGGGTCAGGAAGAAAGTCGGAAATCGATCGATCGTGGCATTCAATTGCGTGCGAGCGGAGCCCTACGATCAAGCGTTTCGCGATATCTCGGCCCGTCATGGTATCGCCTATTGGGACGATGTTGCGTCGGTGGTTCTTGAAGCCCATCATCGTGGGGAAGATGTCTACGCTGCGGATGGTGGTCATTGGAATGAGCGGGGACATCAATTGGCAGCAGAGGCGATCGCCAGTCATTTTCGTGCTGAAATGAGAACTGGGGCCCGCCCTTGATGAATGTCGAGTACGGTGAGTTGAGAATAGGGAGGGAGTAAGCACATCATGAAGCGAATGCTTGTTACCGGGTCTTCTGGTCTCATCGGGTCTGAGGTGTGCGCGTACTTTCATGGTCAAGGATGGTCGATCCATGGAGTGGACAACAACACTCGGGCCACGTTTTTTGGACCGCAAGGCGACACGCGTTGGAATCAACGCCGGTTGCAGGCTGATCTGAAACAGTTCCGGCACCATGAACTCGACATCCGAGACCGCAAGGGCGCATTGGCGCTCATTCAAGAGCTCAAGCCTGATGTGATTGTGCATACGGCCGCACAGCCCTCGCATGATCTCGCGGCCAAGATTCCGTTCGATGATTTCGATACGAATGCGGTGGGTACGCTGAATCTCCTCGAAGCGACCAGGTTGCACACGCCAGGAGCAGTGTTTGTGCACATGTCCACGAATAAAGTGTACGGCGATGCCCCGAATGAATTGCCTCTCGTGGAGCAGGATAAACGTTGGGATTATGCGTCTCCCAACGATTTTGACGGGATCACGGAGCACATGCGCATCGATCAGTCGAAACATTCGCTTTTCGGTGCCTCGAAAGTGGCCGCGGATGTCATGGTGCAGGAGTATGGGCGCTACTTCGGCATGAAGACCTGTTGTTTGCGGGGAGGTTGCCTCACCGGACCCAATCATTCGGGCGTAGAGTTGCATGGATTTTTGAGTTATCTCGTCAAATGCAATTTAGAAGGCAAAAAGTACAGCATCTTCGGCTATAAAGGAAAACAGGTTCGAGACAATATTCATTCCCTGGATGTCGCACGATTTATCCATGCGTTCATCGAGAACCCACGAAGCGGTGAGGTGTACAACCTCGGAGGCGGACGTGGAAACAGCTGCTCTATTTATGAGGCGTTCGACATGATCGAAGCTATTTCTGGCAAGAAGATGCTGTATGAATATGTCGACAAGAATCGCGAAGGTGATCATATTTGTTACATCAGTAACCTGAAAAAGATGACGATGCAGTATCCCGGCTGGGGCATTACGAAAACGTTGAAGCACATCTTCGAAGAAATTCACCAGTCCTGGCTGAAGCGGGCCGCTGCGGTGAATGTGCCGATCTAAAAAAACCGTGCTAACTCAGCCTTGGAAGAAATACATACGCCATGAAGGTCCTGGTAATTTCAGCAGCCTATCCTCCGATGCATGCAGGGGAGGCTACCAATACCTACCACTTGTGCCGGCAATTGACTGAGCGAGGCATTGACGTACAGGTGCTCACGACGGTTGGCAATGTTGGTACCGACGATCCTCGGATTCGCGTGTATCCTATCATGCAGACATGGGGCTGGCTTGAGTTGCTCAGGGTTCGGTCTTTTCTCAAAAACTGTTCGCCGGATGCTGTGTTTCTCATGTACATCGGACTCATGTACAAATTTCATCCGATGGTGACTTTCCTGCCGACGCTTTCCAAGGGGTTATTTCCAAACGTTCCGTTTGTAACCCGGTATGAGAGTGCGTTTGTGGGGGCTGATCCGTCGAAGATAGGCATTGTTTCGCGTGTGTTCAGGAAGCTGATGGTTCAATGGGCTGGTGGGAAGGATGTGGCGTATAGCTCGGGGACATTGTTGCGGGATAGTGATGCTGTCATCGCATTGTGCGAACGTCACCGTGCCATGTTGCTCGAAGAATGGCCTCCCGTCAGCCAGAAGGTGGCGCTAATCCCTCCACCTCCGAACTTGTTCATCGCGTCGAATGCAGGGGGCGGGGCACGTGATCGTGGCCGGAAACGGTTAGGCATGACGTCATCCGAGTTTGTTGTCACGTTTTTCGGATATCTCTATCCGATTAAAGGCATTGAAACACTGTTGCGAGCTTTTGCGACCGTATCTGCGCAACGACCTGAAGCCCGTCTCCTGTTCATTGGAGGGAAGGTTGGCTTGGACGTCGAAGGTGGTGCGTCCTATTTCGATGAGATGCAGGCGCTTGCGAAGGAGTTACGCATAGACGGGGTCACAACATGGACAGGCGCGTTCAAGTCAGAAGAGGAGGACGCCTCGCTATTGCTTCATGCGTCAGATGTGTGTGTGTTGCCTTTTCTGGAGGGGGTGCAACTAAACAATAGCTCCTTCGCGTCGATGGTTGCGCATGGGCTTCCCATCATCGTCACACGGGGCCCTCTGATGGACAAGGCATTTGTCCATGGGGAAAATGTTCTTACCTGCGACCCAAAAGATCATCCGTCCGTGACGAAACTCCTGCTTGAAGTGATGGAACGTGCGGATCTTCGAGAGCGCCTTCGATCTGGTGCTGTCAAGCTCGCCGCCGAGTGGTTTTCCTGGGAGACGGCGACAGAGAAAACACTGACTGCTTTGCGACCGCGGCTGTCGGACAAGGTTGTTTAGGTCGCTTTTCCTGGGTAGATTCCCACATGCCTCGTGTATCCGTCGTGATTCCGACTTATAACTGTGCCAAATTTCTTGGGCGGACTATCGACTCGGCGTTGAGACAGACCTACCGAGATTTCGAAATCATTGTCGTCGACGATGGATCGACGGATGGCACCCAAGCGTTGGTAGCGACCTACGAGGAGTCGGTACGGTACGTCTATCAAACCAATCAGGGTGCTTCGGCGGCACGGAATGCAGCCCTGTCGAGAGCGAGCGGAGAATTTATCGCTTACCTGGATGCCGATGATCTTTGGCACCCCGACAAGTTGTCTCGGCAGGTCGAATTTCTTGATGCGCATTCCACCTGCGGATTTGTCCATACAGAGGTGTCGGTAATCGATGAACAGGACACAGTCCTGCACACCTGCTTTAATCAGGACACCCAAAGACCTATTCCTCAGGGGCAGTGTGTCAGGGATCTGTTGCTGCGGTCTCATATCCAGACGTTGACGGTGGTAGAGCGTCGCACAGCATTTGACGATGCGGGAAAATTTGATCCGCGCCTGCCGGTTGCTCAGGATTACTTGCATTGGATTGGTGTGGGCCTGCAGGGGTATGGAGTTGGATATCTGTCTGAGCCGCTAGGCCAATATCGCTGGAGAGCAGGGAGTCTCATGTCCAGCCAACGTCGACTGCTGGGAGATTTTGTGAAGATATACGAAATCCTTTCCACGGAGTATGGTCTTGAGCGGTCGCAGGGGCCTGAGATCATGCAACTGGTGCAGGCGCAGCTGTACACAACTCAGCGGCAACTGGCGTATCTCGAGCGACGGGAATGTTCAGGTGCAGCAGCGCGGCAACGGCTTGCTAACCTGATTCGACAGTGGCCGCTGAGTCTAGTGCTCTATGTGGACTTTGCCAAGACGTATGTCGGTCGGTCAGTGTCATGACGGCAGTGAATCCGTTCTGGTCCAATAGCGAAACAGGCAGGCGGTGTGTAGTGGCAGGTTCAATTAAATTATGAACATTATGCTTGTCACTCCTTGGAGACCTTCCCTCACCGGGGGGATCAGTACCGTTGTCGCGCGGTTGACGGGGGAATTTCAGAAGAAAGGTCACAATATCACCATTTTTGTCGCTGATCGCGAGAATCGGCTTCGTCAAATTGAGGCATTGGGTACAACCCCGGTCTATGGCATGTATCTCCGTTCACCTGTGTCGTCCGAGTATCCTCTTCGTGCCATGCTCATGTGTTGTATGTGGTTTCCGCTTACGATGGTGCAGCTCATCTGGCTGGCCAGACGGAAGCGGCTGGACGCAGTGTTGATTCAGTATCCGCTGCCTGCGATGTTCTATTTCGGGATATTGAAGCATCTGTTCGGAGGCATTCTTTTCGTCACATATCAGGGAAACGATGCGCATGACCTATGCTTATGGGATCGGCGAGAACAACGATTGGTCCGATTCTTAGTGGAGAGTGCCGACCTGGTGTTGGGTGTTTCACGAACGCTCTTGGCCAAAGTTGAATCTGCCTTGCAGGGCGTCCACCTCAAGCGTAGTCGACAGCTTCCCAATGGCGCACCGCTAGACCTCATCGGAACGGTTGATGCCGGTGAGGCGGCTTCTGATCTGCCACCAAACTATCTGTTGACCGCGGGTCATCTGATTCAGCGGAAGGGAATAGACCTTGTGATCGCCGCATTGCGGGAAGCGAAAGCGCGTGGTGTGGTGTTGCAGCTCGTCGTTGCAGGTGACGGACCAGAACGAGATAATTTGATACGCCAGTCCCGCGAGCAGAGTGTGTCAGATCAGGTTCGGTTTTTGGGGAATCAATCCCATAGACAGGTTCTCAGTCTCATGAAGTCCTGTCTTGCCTTCGTGTTGGCTTCGAGAGCAGAGGGTATGCCCCTGGTCATTGCCGAGGCGATGGCTTGCGGAAAAGCTGTGATTGCAAGCGATGTTGACGGTGTTCCGGAGATTGTTCATGACGGCACAACCGGGATTCTGGTGCCAGCTGAGAATTCTGGCGCACTCGCCGAAGGTCTCATCAGGCTATACTCAGACAGCACTTTTCGAGAGACTCTAGCTAAGCAGGGAAAAGAGTGGGCTTGTCGAGAATATAACTGGGAATCGATTGCTCATCGATACCTTGGCTTCATTGAGGAGTGCCAGGCTCACCAGTAGAGTTCATTGATGATAACGCTCTCAGGGGAAGCAGAGGCCGCCCCCCTCAGACAGAGTACGGTGGGATTGCTTAAATGGTGCTAGATTAGTGCCGAGACTCATTCCTTCTAGAGGCGGAGAACAGCGATGAATATTCTTGGTATTTCTGCGTTCTATCATGACAGTGCCGCATGTTTGGTGCGTGATGGGGAAATCATTGCCGCGGCTCAGGAAGAGCGCTTCACGAGGAAGAAGCATGATCCCGGGTTTCCTCATAGAGCCATCGACTACTGTCTTCGTGAAGGACAGATAGAGATCAAAGATGTGCGGCACCTCGTCTTCTATGACAAGCCGCTGGTGAAGTTTGAGCGATTGCTAGAAACCTATCTTGCTTTTGCGCCTAGGGGTGTTCAATCTTTCGTGGCCGCCATGCCGGTGTGGCTGAAAGAGAAGCTTCTGTTGAAGAGTTTACTGCAGAAGGAATTTCTCCAGCATGCCCCGGACCTGACGACATCTTCCCTGCCACAGATTTTGTTTTCAGAGCACCATGAATCGCATGCGGCATCGGCTTTTTTCCCCTCGCCTTATGAGAAGGCAGTGGTTTTGTGCATGGACGGGGTCGGGGAGTGGGCCACTACGTCGGCGTGGCTTGGGCAGGGGAATACGTTGACTCCCCTCTGGGAAATTCCTTTCCCTCATTCCATCGGACTGCTGTACTCCGCCTTCACGTACTATACGGGTTTCAAGGTGAATTCCGGTGAGTACAAGGTGATGGGTTTGGCGCCCTATGGCGAGCCTAAGTATGTGAAAGCGATTTACGAACATTTGCTGGACATCAAGCCGGATGGAACGTTCCGGCTCAATATGGATTATTTCAATTATTGCACCGGACTGACGATGACCGGACGCAAGTTTGATGATGTTTTTGGGGGACCACCTCGCAAGCCTGAGTCCAAGCTGACTCAGCGGGAGATGGATTTAGCTCGTTCAGTTCAAGAAGTGACAGAAGAGGTCATGCTACGTCTGTCGCGGACGCTGCATCGGGAGACCGGAGTCGACTATATGTGCATGGCCGGTGGTGTGGCGCTGAATTGTGTCGGAAATGGGCGTATTCTTCGGGAGGGACCCTTCAAGGGGCTCTGGATACAGCCTGCTGCCGGCGATGCCGGAGGTGCGTTAGGTGCTGCATTAACTGCCTGGCATCAGTATGAACAACAACCGCGCAAGGTGTTTCCAGGAAAAGATGGGATTAAGGGATCCTATTTAGGGCCATCCCATAGCAACGAGGAAATTGAAGCATACCTGAAGAAGGGTGATGCGCCGTATGTCAGGCTCGATGAGAATCAACTCTATGCCCGTGTAGCCGAAGAACTTGCTGCAGGGAAGGTCGTGGGTTGGCTACAGGGGCGTATGGAATTTGGACCTCGGGCATTGGGAGGCCGTAGCATCCTAGGGGATGCACGCAATCGAGACATGCAGTCGGTGATGAACCTTAAAATTAAGTATCGGGAATCGTTTCGGCCTTTCGCACCGTCGGTCTTGCGCGAACGAGTCTCCGACTATTTCGTCCTCGATGCCGACAGCCCCTATATGCTACTCGTAGCTCCTGTCGTAGAAAAACGACGTCTTCCTGTGAGTTCCGCGCAAGATGGATTGTGGGGGATCGAACTGTTGAATATCCCGAGGTCTGATATTCCCGCTGTGACTCACCTTGACTACTCAGCGCGGGTTCAAACTGTCCATCAGGACACAAATCCACGATACTATGCGTTGCTGAAGGCTTTTGAAGCAAAGACGGGGCATGCCGTGTTGGTAAATACTTCCTTCAATGTGAGGGGGGAACCAATTGTCAGCACGCCGGAAGATGCCTATCGATGTTTTATGCGAACGGAAATGGACGTGCTCGTGCTGGAGAATTGCGTGTTGCTGAAGGCCGATCAGAAGCCGCTTGAAGGCGATTCGGATTGGAAGAAAGAGTTTGAGCTCGACTAACCAGTAAGATAGTGAAGGCGAAGGAGGAATTGATTCATGCGAATTCTGATTACGGGTGGAGCAGGGTTTCTCGGCAGTCATTTGTCCGATCTGCTGATTGGGCAGGGACATGATGTGATTGCGCTGGATAATTTGATCACCGGACGAGCGGAGAATATTTCTCACCTGATCGGAAATCCGAAATTCAGCTTTGTAAAATACAACGTGTGCGACTATTTGCATGTCGATGGGCAATTGGACGCGGTAATGCATTTTGCGTCTCCGGCGAGCCCTCAGGATTATCTTGAGATGCCTATTGCGACTTTGAAGGTGGGGGCCTTGGGAACACACAAGGCGTTAGGATTGGCGAAAGCCAAAGGGGCGCGGTTTCTATTGGCGAGCACCTCTGAAGTCTATGGCGACCCATTGCTCAATCCTCAGCCGGAAACCTACTGGGGTAATGTGAATCCCATCGGCGCGCGTGGGGTCTATGATGAGGCGAAGAGATTTGCTGAGGCTATGACGATGGCCTATCACCGGTATCATGGAGTCGACACAAGAATCGTTCGGATATTCAATACCTACGGCCCAAGGATGAGGCCGAAGGATGGTCGGGTCGTCTCGAATTTCATTGTGCAGGCCCTTCAGGGAAAACCGCTGACGGTCTTTGGCGACGGCTCCCAGACACGCAGCTTTTGCTATGTCGATGATTTAGTTCGTGGTATCGTGGCGTTATTGATGGTGAAATCAGACAAGTCTGTGGCGGAACGCACTGATCGTACGAAGTTCCTCACTCAGAAGCCCGACGCTATCCTGGATAGCATTCATGATCCGGTCAATATCGGGAATCCACGAGAACTTACGGTTCGTGGTATTGCCGAGATCATTCTGAAAATTACCGGTTCCAAAAGTGTCATTGAAGAGCGTCCGCTTCCGGCAGATGATCCGAAGGTTCGTCGGCCGGATATTACGAGAGCTAAGAGTCTCTTAGCCTGGGAACCAAAAGTAGAACTCGAGGATGGTATTAGGAAGGCCACGGAGTACTTTCGCCAGGTTATCGCGAAGTAATGGGTGTTCGATGACGGTAGGCTAGAAAGGGAAGGGCTGCAGATAGTTATTATGTGTGGGATTGCGATTGCTATAGGGCTGAATGGACGGCCCATCGAGCGAGTGGCCGTTGAGCGGATGGCCAAAAGTTTGCTTCATCGGGGCCCCGATGACGGTGGCATCTATCTGGATGGTGCTGTGGGAATGGGATTTCGTCGTCTTTCGATTCTTGATTTGTCCGAAGCGGGCCATCAGCCCATGGTCAGTGAGGATGGGCAGTATGTGCTGGTCTTCAACGGCGAAATCTTCAATTATGTCGAATTGCGATCGGAACTTCGTCAATTGGGGTACCAGTTTCGGTCCAGCGGGGACAGCGAGGTCCTGCTTGCGGCATATCGTGAATGGGGTCGTGAGTGCTTGTCCAAACTCAATGGCATGTGGGCGTTTGTGATCTATGATCGTCGACATCGGCTGATTTTTGGCTCGCGCGATCGATTTGGTGTCAAGCCGCTGTACTACAGTCGTAGCTCCGATGTGATGCAATTCGCTTCGGAGATTAAGGCGTTGCGAGCATCTGGCTATCAGCCGG
>CAKKRE010000030.1 GCA_919902505.1 Nitrospiraceae bacterium | reverse complement strand
CCTTGCGGAGCTTCTCGCCTGACTTGCCTTCCACTTGACGACCGTAGGCGGCCTCGGTGATGTCTCTCGGCGAGGGAACGCCTACGAACTTCAAGCTCTTACCAAAGTTCTGATGCCAGGCGCAGGACTCGTGCCATAGCTGAACACGTTCAAGAAATTCTGAGCCGGTAAGCTCACGGTAGTACGTAATAGCCATGCGTCCTGGCGTAGCCGAGTCCAGAGCCATAACTACAATTGCATCCGTCGAGCCGAGGCGTGTGCGATAGCCGGCGATATATCTTTTCAGTCTGACGGCAAAGGCCTGACCTGCATCCCCTTGATACGCGGGTGCGGCATCCTCCTCGCTCGATTCCAGGCCAAACATCTGGGCGGAGTTGTTAAACAGATCGGGCAGAGACTTGCCGGATACGGCCCAGGCCACGACAACCTGATCGCCAGAGCGAAAGGCTTGCCTAGCGATCAGCCAGCGCAAGGCGCTGTGGGCTTTTTGCGTCACCTCGAAACCAACGCTGCATGCTTCGTCGGCACCAAGGAAACGACCACGGAACGTATATCCATCGGTGTCATTTGAAGAGATCAACTTGGCACCGTCGCCACCGTGCCGCAATCTCTTCGGGTGATTGGTCGCCAGCAGCATAGTTTTCCCGGTGACCATGCAAAGACCTTGCTGCGGTTTATGGTCTTTACCTCTCTTAAGCCGAGATACTGTGTTCCTTAAAGCTGTGTCATCGTCCTGGTGCTGGCTCTGGTACGCGTCGAATGCAACCCAAGCTTCCCTCAGGCTTTTGTCTTCCCAAGTTTCAGGAATAGGGTCTTCTGGCATTTCCACGCGCCAGCGAATCAGTGCGTCCCCTTGATCGCGTTCCCCTTCTTTTGCCGTCAGGTACTTGAATATATCCGGCGTCGGCAAATCGGATTTCCATGCGGTCAGGAGAAATTTGTCATCGCCTACATGCAGAACTTTCTCGCGAACGAGGTCGGCGACAACGGTTCCCTTTCGGACATATTCAAGAACGGCCCTGGCTTTGGGGTGAGAGAAACTGGATTCGCACCAGGTCGTGAGTTGCTTGGCATATCCGGGGTAGTAGGACTTTTTCTTACCCCCATGTTTTGGATAATCAGAGGCACAATATTGAACCTTGTCACACAAAGGATGCGGTGCCTCACCGCTTGTCCGTGCTGCCGATTTCTCCGTGGCGGGCAGTATCGTTTCCACTTTCTGGACAATTTGGGCGCGCCGAAAATTACCTTTGGGATCCAGGGTGACTTCAATGTGAGCCTGCTGGATTGCATGACTGATCGGCAGCAGTGGATGATTGGAAAACTGAGGTGCGTCGTAGCATCGCTCGTAGGTTTCGTGGAGTTTTTGAATCCAGCTCATGTCAGCACTCCAGCCCGGTGACTTCCGCTTCCACGCCGATGAAATTCCGCACGGGCGTAAACTGCTTGGGCTGCATCTCTCGGATAAATTTCCTGGCAGGACACTGCTCAGGCGAGTCAAACCGAATAACCCCATCGATCATTGTCGGCCGCCAAAATCGAGCTTGAAGTTTGCCTTCGCCGGTTTCGTCTGGGTAGTCGAACCCATGGAAGGTCAAGCCGAATCCCAGCTCTCCAGCGCCGTCGTAATGCCCAGGCTCGGTGCCGAATTCACAGGGTTCGACGTAGCCTTGGCAATCCCGTGTGCCCAAGAAGATATCTTGACGGCCGCCTCGTTCAAGCATGCGCTTGGCAATCAGGTGATGTTTTGGCTCGCTCCGGTCATCCACTAATTCCGGCCGATGTTGGTTCCATACGAAGTGCGCCCTGACCTGATATTCCACATCCGCCAGGAAGGTATAGATGGCCAAGGTGTTGCCGCCGCCAAACTCCAGGGGTTTAGTGCCCTTGGTCTGGGTGCGTATGCGCTTCATCACACGCACCTCGTCGATGACCCAAATGAAGGTGGGCTTCCAGTAGATAGACTTGGCGATACCCTTCAACGCCTCGTAGGTCGGTAGGTGATAGGAACACTTTTCGCCGCCGATGCGGGTCAAGGGGTCCGTGAACAGGGCGTATCGGCCCCACACCTTGAATTCGATGCTGCTGTTGCGCGAATCAGGCATATAGTACCTCCATTGTTCCTTCTGGCGTCTGACTCAGGCCGAACGACTGATCGTAATAACGGGCATCGGACAGATAGAGGATGTCCACACCCTTCTGGATTTCATGCACCGCCCCAGCCTTCTGAAATTTCTCCAAGTCTTGGGGGAAAACATTGACTGTGTATTGCTGTGCCCGTCGCAATAGCTCGAACTGCTTTTCAACCTCGAAGGCCGAACAAAGATCGTTAACCAAATCACGCCCAGCTTCTCCGTAGGGCACGATGATGCCTCGCGTCGGTGCGTCAATGACTTTGAAGGCACGGGCAGCGGACATGAAGGATTGCCGAAGGTAGATGTTGGGCGCGGTGCCGTAATTGCGTCCATATTCGTCCATAGCCAACGAGTTGCTGGAGAGAAGGTTCAATAGTGTGTCGTCACGACCGACAGTCTGGGCGGATACGGGGTAATCCATTTCCTGGTGGCGGGCAAAGAAGAAGTATTCGAAATACCGCTCAATAGCGTTCGGTCCGATCAGGTTGCCACCAAAGTCCTCGCTGCCTGCCTCGACATCGTCAAGCAATCGTTCGGTGATGCCTTTGCCGCACTGAATATCCTTGAGCCTGTCTACGTTTTCCACCGCCGGATTGACCACGTGAACCCGCCCTGCCTTGGAATTTCCATCAGCATCTTTTTGCTTTCCATTGCGATTGCAGCGACCGGCAGCCTGGGCAATGGAATCCAGCCCCGCCGTGTAGCGAATGACCGCGCCGAAATCCACATCCACACCAGCTTCAATCAACTGGGTACTGACGCAAAGCACTGGGAGTTTGTCCTCTAGCAGCTTCCTTATTTTTTCGAGTATTTCCTTACGGTGCGCAGGGCACATGCTGGTGCTCAGGTGAAAGGTCTGTATCCCCGCAGCTTCCCGGCATAGCCGGTAAAGTGCCTGCGCAGACTTCTTGGTGTTGACGATCACGAGACAGCTTCCGCTTTGCACGACCTCATCCAGGGCGAGTCGAGCAATTTCCTCGTCGGTCCATCCACCCGCTTTTCGCCTATTGAGCACCTCCACACGCTTCAGGTCATCGAACAGCCCCTTTACGTCGGGCATGAGGTCATCGTTCTTCGTGAACTTCAGCGCACCTTTGCTTTGGTCTACACGGTTCAGTAATGGTTGTGTGGCCGTGCATAGCAGCACTGTGCTACCGCAGTGCTCCACGAGGAAATTCATGGCATTGCAGAAGAGATGTACGCAGTTGACAGGCAAGGTCTGGATTTCGTCAAAGATCAGTACTGCATTGGCCAACTGGTGCATCCGCCGCGCACCGCGTGTGCCTCCGCCAAAGAGGGATTCCAGAAGCTGCACGCTGGTGGTGAAGACGACCGGGGCGTCCCAGTTCTCCGTCAGCATCTTTTCCTTCCACCCCTGTTGTTCGGGCGTGAGGTTGGAGTGATGTTCGAGCACCACACGGCCATGGTCGTCTTTCGTCGGCTCTAGGATGTTGCGTACCACCTTGGCGTTCTGGTCAATGATGGACGTGAAGGGAATAACATAAAACACCCGATCCATCTTATGACGTTCCGCATGATGCAGGGCAAAGCGCAGACTGGCAAGAGTCTTACCGCCACCCGTGGGTACAGTGAGGGTATAAGCGCCTTTATCACGAATGGCACCATTACGGCAGTGATCGGAAATGCTCCGTCTGATTTCATCAATGGGATTCCGGAGGGTGAATCCTTGTAGGTGCCTCTCAAGTCGCTCGATCAGCAGAGGCCATTCAGTGTATTCCCCGTTGAGCCGATGCTTTGCGGCCTTTGGCCTCTCGAAATCAGCCGTATCGATACGGTCTGCGTCTATCAGGCAGCTGAACAGAAAACGCACGAGAAGGCCCAATTTGAACTGTGTAATCGTATTCTTACTCGGGTCTATTCCCTTGATATCGTCGCGAAGCATCACTTGGCGAATAGATTCTTTGACACCATCAATCAGTGCAGGGTTGCCCACCAACTCGCGGAAGCGCTTGTCTATCAGCGCGTCCATTTTCATTTTTGCTTCCTGGGAATGTGCTCTATCATCTCGCTTACTGATTCGCCTTGTGAACATGTCTTCGGCAGGACGGTTTGTATCCGAAGACAAGCAATCGCTCAGACCTGAATGGTGTGACGCGATACACAAACCAAGAATCTGTCCAACAATCCGACCCATGTTCCCCTGCCCGGACAATTCTCTCCATACAAGCTGTGCTCCGGCCGTTGAATGATCTACCTTGCCCTTGAGTTCTCGCGCATCGACAAATTCATCCTCATCTTGATTGATCAGACCTACCGCCGACTTGAGATAGGCCTGAAATGCGTCACTGTATTTCCCCAGATCATGTAGTAACCCTATCAATTCTCCTTGCGGTGCTAAGTTTATCTTTACCGCCAGGTTCTTGGTTTTCTCTGCAACTCCCAACAAGTGATTTTCAAGGCTCTGTGAGGCACCTCCGAGCTTTCGAATGTGAGCAATGTAGGGAGGCATCTCTTTGTTCATACTTCCGTCTTCCATCCCCTGTTTGGTTGAGAGCGTGGACTAGTGGAATAATGCTGGAAGGTTGCGGAATATTTTCCGAGGCGATGTTCTTCTAAATCAGGGATGACGAACGATCCATGATCATCCTGGCGTACATGCGCTAGATAACGCTTCGGTGGGACGGCCGAAGGAACTTTCGCCTGCTGGGGCAAGGCGTTATCCATGGGGCTGCCTCTTCTTGAGAAACGTCACGCCGCCGTTCGGAAGTCGAGGCCGGCAGGCACAGACGCTGAGTCGTGGTTTGGCTTGATGCAATACTTCCGGTGGTTCACTGGGCTTCTCAGTGTCAGGTGCCTCCGCCGCCGCGAGCTGCTTGAGCGGATGAACTGCTGTGAGCAATCCCATGGCCACCACGACCTTGCACAGCGTTCGACGATTCATCGCCTGTTCGTGCATGTCTGCTCTTCCCTGGCCCTACTTCCATTGTCTGGTCTGTCTCGTATGACCGTCACGCCTCCGTGTCACTCCGATCTGTACGGCGTCTCGACCCTGCCGACAACGTAACCAGGCTCCTCGGGCTGTGATTCTCCCCGCTCCCCTCTCACCGGTACGGCGATGCAGCGGCCTTCGTCGCTGTGTCGTCGAAATTCATCTTCCGTCAACGCCAAGTGGACATCTCGATCACATTCATGACAATGCCGAACTCCTTCTTCTGCGGTCGGCTGGAGGCGCTCCCACCGTCGAGGGCACTTGAACGAAAACCGGCAACTGATCCGGGCCTCTTCCTTCCAACTCATCCTGTGCTCCCAACGCCGCCGCACTGTACCAAGAATCGACAACGCCGTCCCGCGAGAAATACGCCGTTTCGAACCAGGTAAATGCCTAGGGCCCCTCATCTCGTGACGCGTCTCTCGTCTTGAAGACACATGCTCAATTGAACATTCCCGGGATACCCGAACGACGCGTCACAAGAAACGTGGCCTGGCTTATCCGCTCTTACTATCGACCATATGCCATACGCCATTGGCTCTGCGCATTCGCCCGACCCTACCACTGCGGTGTGACATCCGGGGTCACAGCAGAAAAAATAATCGTCTCTCGTTGAACGTGAAGCGTATCTCGTGGGGGGAAGAAACGCGGCCAGTCCGGAGGGCCTTGTACAACTCCTGCCACTCGGACGCTGGTGACGTTGACCGGGTGGGCTGAAAGAGACACGATGAGACCGGGGGGGGCAGCGAACGTAGCCGCTGATAGAACGCGGCGTTGACTAGGACGGCATTGGGCTCCGCTTATTCGCGAGCGTAGCCGACGACCGCACACAGTCCCTTCAACACACTTTGCACCGTTTGTGGAGAGAGGGTGCCGAATGTCTTGATGATACTGCTCTCGGAAAGGGTAAAGATCTTGTCCAGCCTGATCCAGGAAGGTCTGGGGAGAGTCCCTTGGATCAATTGTGCCTCACCCACCGGCAGAGCCTGCTGTTGTTGCTCGACAGTGGTGATCGCGAGCCCGATAAAATCGGCGTGGCGATCGGGCGGGGTCAATACCATCACGGGACGTTTTTTCGTTGACTGCAGGTCCGAAAATGGAAACGGGATCAAGACGAGATCACCTGGCTTACATGCCATTCCATACCTCATCGTCTTGGTTGTCCCACACATGGCGCATGGCCGGCTCCTGTGCCTGTTTCAACTCCTCGGTCTGACGATCCCTAAGGCCGTGCTTCAGCTCAATGTATTCGATGAAATCCAGCACCTCTTGTGCGAGAGGATCCGGGAGTTTTTGTGCTTCCTTAAAAATTTTCTCCGCCATCGACATCGACCCCTCCTTTTCAGGCCACCGGAACCACAGACAACAGATGTATTATGGTTTGAAGACCCTCCCGACACAACTGTTAGGCATTCTCCTAGACACCATGCTGGCTTGCGGCGCAGGCCGCGGGCACGATAGCTCCAGGAGAACTCTCTTGTGCAACGTAGCTCGGTTTGCGAAAAAATGTTCGATTTTCCATGATGAATGTTCGATTGAACATTGAGCACTGAACATTGAACATTCCGGGGAGGCCCGAGCGCCGGCTCCCTTGCTCCGAGCGAGTAGAATACCAGCATTTCCCGCAAGGTTCCGTTGACAGATTTCTCCTTAAGGACTACCGTACCGCCATATTTTTGACTTCGTCCTATTCATCCTGACCGCTTCCCGCCGACCAAGGAGGTACGTATGGCAACGACCACATCATCATCCAGCAGCAACCCGAAGGGACTCTCCCTGCATATCGGCCTGAACGCTGTGAGCCCCGCCGCCTACGGTGGCTGGAGCGGCGACCTGGCGGCCTGTGAGTTCGATGCCAAGGATATGGCGGCGATCGCCGCCTCCCGCGGCATGAAATCCACCGTGCTGCTGACGAAGAAAGGCACACGCGCCAAGACATTGGCCGCCATGCGCAAGGCCGCCAAGCAGCTGCGAAAAGGCGACTTCTTTTTTCTGACCTATTCGGGCCACGGCGGGCAGGTCCCCGACGTTACAGGCGAAGAAGCGGACAAGCAGGACGAAACCTGGTGCCTGTACGACGGGCAGTTGATCGACGACGAGTTGTACTTCGAATTGAGCCGCTTCGCGGCGGGCGTGCGCATTCTGGTGTTCTCCGACAGCTGCCACAGCGGCACCGTGACCCGCAACATGCCTCCGCAGTTCGATCCCGGCAGATCGGTCGGGCGCTCGAAAATGATGCCGATCTCCGTCGGCCTCCGCACCTATCGCGAACACCAGACGTTCTACGACAGCTTGCAGAAGAACGTCGCCAAAGCGGCCGGCAAATCCTCTGCGGCAGACCCGGATAGTGTGCTCGCCCAACTGGCCGTGAGCCCGCGCGTGACGGCCATCGCCAAAGACTTCAAGGCGTCGGTGCTCCTCATCTCGGGTTGCCAGGACAATCAAACCTCCATGGATGGCGAGCAGAACGGGGCGTTCACCGAACAGGTGCTGAAGGTCTGGAACCATGGGACCTACAGCGGGAACTATGCCAAATTCCACGCCGCCATCAAGGCGGGATTGCCGGCCAGCCAGACCCCGAATCTTTTTACCCTCGGAGCGGCCGCGCGTTTTGTGCGCCAGCAGCCCTTCACGGTTTGACGACCACGACCGCCGCGCCCCATCACCCGGGAGGGGAGAGTCATGAAGATACAGTTCCTTGTCGGCATGGCAGTGATAGTCATAGGACTGATCCTGTCAAACGCCGGTGAAGCGGCGGACCTGACGGGCGCATGGAACGGGTTGCTCAGCAGCGCCGACGGCAGTCAGGCTGAAGTGCACATCGATTTCAGTCCGCAGGGATTTCCCCTCTATTCATACACCAACAACAAGGGGCTGACGCGGCAGGTGGAGTTGTCGCACGTCGGTCAAACGGTGGAATACGTCCCGCCGGGAGGCGGCGTGCAACGGATGGTCGTGGAGCGTGTCGAGAAGGGGCCAGGGCGATTGTCGGTCGGGATCGTCGGTTCCTTCGAGCGGGCGAGTCAGGGCTATCTGGATCAACGGCAGGAAGCGGCGCTGTTCGAGTATGCCCTCGTCCCAGGCGGCCTGAAGATGCGGGTGACCACCAGTTCGACCGCCCATTTCGGCGACAAGGATCTGATGGTGGGAGGCGATCCGGACGCCGTCGTCGCCGAGGGTGTCCTGCAGAAGTTGCGGTGACGTGGAGAGCAAGAGGGGTGCACCGGAGCAGAGTCAACCTGACTGCTTTACCGGAAGGGCGCCGGATACCATGCCCTTCCGGTCACACAGGTGAGCGTCGCCCTCATCGGGCGGCGGTGACGCACGAACGAAATGGAATCAGCGGCCCTTCTTTGCACTTTTTTCAGCGCGTTTCTCCATCAGCGTCTTAGCCGGCTTCTTCTTGGTCGTTTTTTTCTGCTGCATGCCCTTCGCCATACCCAACCTCCCATGGTAAATGAATGAGTAGCAGGATGCGGAAAAAGTCCGCCAGCGGCGTTCTCGCGGCACTCAGAGGCTCACCGTACGGCGCGAGTACGATTCGCCTCTTCGCTTGCTGCGGCCTTGCTGGACGGCCTTTTTGCGCATCCTGCGGGTTACTGCCATACCGACACGGCGCAGGAGTGGATCGTCTCGTATTGCGCAACAATCGAGTTTTTCCGCAGCCTGCTAGTACCCTGTCGAGGTCGATGATCCACGTTCATACACGCAATCCGGACAAAATGGAATAGGTGCGATCCCATGGCAGACCCATCTCACGTGTCTTTCTCCGACTCGCTCACCTTGGCGCGACGCACCGCCTTCTACGAGCGGCATAAACCCATCGCGGTGGTGATGATCCTCCTCGTTTTCCTCCTCCCGTTCTTCGGGGTCTTCGTGCGCGGGTTGATCGGCGCGGCGGCGGGCGTGATCGTTTCGGTCTTGTGTTATTACCTCACGCCCTATCTGGTGCTTACACTCGGCGGCCGGGCGGACCGCTAGCCCGGACTATTCATAAATACCTGCTCCGGCGTCCGATCCTCTCGCCCGGCGAGGCTGTTCTCGTTCGGCCTCCTCGACGGACTGCCAGTACGCCTACGTCGGCCTTACGTGCGAGCAGCCTCGGCGGGCTTCCGTCTCGAACACCTCGCGACGGCATTCATGAACAATCCGGGCTAGCAGGCAGTTGAGAAAGGCCGGCGGCGGCGTTCACAAGCGTGACGCGTGTATTCCGCGCGTCGTGAACCTCAGAGGCTCACCGTACGGCCACGGGACAAGAGCCTGTCTCGGCAGGCTCGGGGTGGGTAAGAATGTCCGATTCACCTCTTTGCATTGCTGCGGCCTTGCTGAACGGCCTTTCTCAACAGCCTGCGGGGCAATTCGGTTCTGTCTTCGTTTATAGGGGCACCTTCATTTCGGGGGTCGTCATACCGTTTGTCGACACATTGCGAGCCCGTACCTGTATACACGACCGGGACGGCTGCAGAAATTCTGTCTTTGCTATTCCGGTCAGCCAACCTGCCATACAATGCCTGCTGGACGTGAGCTGGTTCACGACAGGAGGGATCTGGAATGTTTCTGCCCGCGCGATTGTTCGGTTCGAAAAACCGTCGCACGCCCCTGCAACTGACTCCGCGCCGACTCACCGGCCAATCCGTGGAGGAACAGATCCGGCGCCTGCAGTCGGCATGGGGCGATGTCCTCTCGCTGCCGATGTGTCTCGGCGCGCTGGCCCTCTATGAATGGTGGCGATGGTTGTTCTCTCTCCCCTCGAATCCCTTGCTCCTCACCATCGTGGCCGCGGTCGCCATTCATGCCACCTGGCGGCGCCGCGCTGTGTATACAGCGGAGTTGAAACAGCTGCGCCTTGGCCGGGCCGACGAACCGACCGTGAAACAACTCGTGGAACTGCTACACCTGGCCGGCGCGCGCCTCCTGCAGCACATCACGAACATCCGGATCCCCTCAACGGTCCTGTCCCCGGTTCGCCGTGCGCTTTCGCCGGCGAATGGACTCGCCAAACGTCTCGCCGCGCGCTGGTAGGCCATACGCTCTTCCTCCCCCTCCCCGCGAAGCACGTTTCGCGTTTGACGTTTGACGTCTTACGCTTCACGCGTCTTGCTTGACAGCCCGAAAGCCCATCCACGACAATGCCGCCATGGCACCGCGCATCATCATCGAACGCCTGGAGTGTTATGGCCACTGCGGCGTCACGGAAGAAGAACGCCGCACACCGCAGCTGATTGCGATCGATCTTGAGCTGGAAGCGGCGGTCGACGCCGCCGGCCTCTCGGATCGCCTCGATGAAACGATCGACTATGCCCGGGTCGCGGAACGTCTCGTGGCGCTCAGTGGCTCATTGACCTGCCGGCTCCTGGAAGCCCTCGCGGAGCAGCTCGTCGGAATGCTCTTCGCTGAATTCCCGGTCGACCGGGTGCGGCTCTGGATCCGCAAACTCCACGCGCCGTTGGCGATGGTCGCCGGCTCAGTCGGTGTTCGCTTTGAACGGACACGCACCGCGCACCAGACGCAGCAGGCAGGACCAAGCCCCGCGCCGTTCCTGACGCAGCAGCTTGGACGCCTCCCCAAAGGCCGGGTCCTGGATGTCGCAGCGGGCCGTGGACGCCATGCCCTGCATCTTCTGTCTCACGGCATGGAAGTCGAAGCCATCGATCGAGACAGTCTCGCACTCACGGCGCTGCAAGAGGCCGCCGCGGAGCGGCACCTCTCCGGCCTCACGACACGGGTGCTGGATTTGGAAGAGAAGCCCGACCATCCCCCGAGCCTGGGCCGGGAATGTTATGATGCCATCGTCGTCTTTTTTTACCTGCATCGTCCCCTCTTCCCCGTGCTGATGGACGCGCTGAAACCGAACGGCATTTTGCTCTACGAAACCTTCAGCATCGAGAACTACTTCCGTCACCAACATCCACGCCGATGGGAATTCTGTCTGGCGCAAAACGAACTCCTCCGATTGACCGCCCCGCTTCGCGTGCTCCACTACGACGAGGGCGAACATGACGGGGGCCATGGCAGCGGGCCATGCTACACCGCGCGCGTAGTCGCGCAGAAAGCGGGGCCTGAGCTACCACGATGAGTCGCATCGACCTTCACCTCCATACCACCCATTCGGACGGCAGCTTTTCCACCCGTGACGTGATGGCCTTTGCCAAGCAGGCCGGCGTCTCTGCGCTCGCCATCACCGACCATGACATTGTCGAGGGGATCGCGGAAGCCACGTCCATCGGGGCGGAACTCGGCATCGAAGTCGTCCCCGGCGTCGAGATCAGTTCGCGCCTCGGCGAGAGCGAACTCCATATCCTCGGCTATTTCTTGAACTGGACCGATCCGCTGCTGGCCCAACGCCTCAGCACTTTGCGGGACAGCCGCCACACACGCAACCCGAAAATCGTCCAACGTCTCAACGAACTGGGCATCCCGATAACCTATGAGGAAGTGCGGGCACTGGCCGGCACCGAATCGGTGGGCCGCCCCCACATCGCCCGACTCTTGATGGAGAAGAAATTCGTCACTTCGGCCAAGGAAGCCTTCGACCGCTATCTGGCGAACGGCCGCCCTGCCTTTGTCGATCGGGAGCTGCCCGAACCGGCCGAGGCCGTGCGATGGATTCGTGAGGCCGGCGGGGTGCCGGTGTTGGCGCATCCCACCTGGGTCAGAACGTCGGCAGACGGCTTGCGCACCCTGGTCCGCGAGCTGAAAGCCGCCGGACTGGGAGGCATCGAAGTACATTACAGCACCCACACACCCAGCCAAACCACCGAGTACCTTGAGCTGGCCAAACAATGCGATCTGCTCGTGACCGGCGGAAGCGATTTCCACGGCGTCACCAAGCCGGATATCGAGGTCGGCATCGGCCGGGGCCAGTTGAAGGTGTCCGACAAGCTGCTCGATCCGCTCAGAAAAGCCGCCACTACCGCCTGATCTCCCGGCACTCGCTCACCGCCTCAACGACCGCCGCTTTCCAGGGGTAGGCTTTGCCCTGCTCCCGCTGCACTATTCCCTCGTTTCGTTGACACTCCAAGACCTTCGGTTACACTGAGGAACAACTACGCACGACTCCAACACATGACCACATCCTGGGGCTGGATCGGCCCGTATTTGATCGTCATCATCCTTGCGATTATGGTGGGGCCGTTACTGGCCACGCTTCCCCTATTCACACACACGTTCCTCCAACCGTTACGCATGAACGTCGCGCAGGTTGTGCGGTTGATTGCCGACGGAATCTGCCTGCTCATGATCTGGCTCACCGCGGCCCGGGCCAAGCAGAACCTGCGCGACAACGGCAAGGGCCAAACCTTTTTCCGTGCGATTCTGTTTCCCTCCGCCTGTCTTCTCATCGTTCTCGTCGCCTCGCGTGCCTATGAGGCGCACGGCGTTCCGGTCATCGGGCCTCCCAGGCAACCGCTCTACAATTGGCTGATCACCGGCGGCTTGATCGGCGCAGCCATCTGGCTGACGTTCGCCTGGGTTCGTCATGCCGAGGCCCTAACCAAGGCCTTCGCCGGCCGGCCACGCCGCCGTGCGGTTGAGGAGGAAGACGCGCCGGCAGACGCGGCCGGCGAGGCCCGCGCGACCGCCGACGCGGTCACCCCCAACCCGGCCCGTGCAGCCGGCACCGTGATCGTCCGCAATGGTGCCACCGTTCCGGACACGCTGGGCCGCTATCAGGTCGTCAGGGAACTCGGTCGTGGCGCCATGGGCATCGTCTACATGGGCAAAGACCCGACGATCCAACGCCACGTCGCCATCAAAACCATGCGGCTGGACGACATCGACAACGAGGACGAGCTCAAAGCATTCCGGGACCGCTTCTTTCGCGAAGCTGAATCGACCGGACGCCTCTCACACCCCAATATCGTCACGGTCTATGACGCCGGGGAACAGGACGGTCTGGCCTATATCGCGATGGAGTACCTCGAAGGCACCTTGCTCAGCTGCTACTGCCAGAAATCCACGATCCTCCCGGCCAAGCAGGCCTTGCAGATCGTGGCGACGGTCGCCGATGCCCTGGACTATGCACACAGCCAGGGCGTGGTCCATCGCGACGTGAAACCGCCGAACATCATGATTCTGAAACAACGCCTCGTGAAGGTGATGGATTTCGGCATCGCCAAGATGGCCAGCGCCTCGAAGACCCAGACCAGCATGATTCTGGGCACCCCGCGGTACATGTCGCCGGAGCAGGCGACGGGAAAAGATGTGGACGGCCGGTCCGATGTCTTTTCCCTGGGCATCGTGCTCTTCGAGCTGTTGACCGGCGACCGTCCGTTCGACGCGGAGAACATGCCGGCGCTCGTCACGCGCATCGCCAAGGCTCCACATGCCCCGCTGCTCAAATACCGTCGCGATCTTCCCACCAGGGTTCAGGCCATCCTCGATCGCGCGCTCCAGAAAGACATCCCGAACCGGTACCGACACGCCAGCGATATGGCGCAGGACCTCCGTGACGTGTTCCAGGTGATGCCGAGATAGGGCCGATCATGCACTCCTTGCACGTGACACATGGAGCGACCTCGGACGTCGGTTTGACCCGCGCGCACAACGAAGACCGCTTTCATGCCGATCCCTCCGCCGGTCTGTTCGTGGTCTGTGACGGAATGGGAGGCCACCGGGCAGGAGAAGTCGCCAGCAGCCGCGTCATCGACATCATTCCCCGCCACCTGGCGGAGGCCGGGGCCGACCCGTCACTCCCGCTCATCGGCGCCGCACGACCGGAGTTCTCCTCCGCCACCAACCGGCTGGCGAGCGCCGTCCGGCTGGCGAATCATACGGTTCACCAGGAGGCGGCGCGTCACGCCGCGTACGCCGGCATGGGCACCACGGTCGTGGCGGCCTGGCTGGTCGGGCCGATTCTCTCCATCGCCCATGTGGGCGACAGCCGCCTTTATTTGATCCGCGGCAATACGCTGCAACCCCTGACGGCAGACCATTCTCTGGTCCAGGAGCAGGTGCAGTCCGGACTGCTGACCGCCTATGACGCGACACGCGCGCCGCACAAACATGTGCTGACCCGCGCCGTCGGCGTCCATCCTCTGGTGGAGGTCGAGTTGGGAGAACTCCCCGTGTTGAGCGGCGATATCGTCCTGCTGTGCTCCGATGGCTTGACGGCCGGCCTGTCGGCCGACACGATCCTCCGCGTCGTACAGGAGTCTTCCGATCCGCAGACCGTCTCCGACCGTCTCATCGCCCTCTCGAATGCCGCCGGGGGCACCGACAATACGACCGTCATCGTGGCGATGCTCAGGCACCGCAAGCCGGGCATGTGGCATCGCATGTGCGCACAGTTGTTCGCCGCACCGACCACCGCATCATCCTAAGGAGCGACTATGTCCCAACACCACCCCGCATCACCCACGCTCCTCGTGAAGGCGCCGCAGGGCGGCACACGAGAACTCGATCTCTCGCGCACGCCCTTCACGATCGGGCGGAAGCCGGATAACGACCTCTGCCTGGAAGACCTCGCCGTCTCCGCCCACCATGCGCGGATCGTCCAGGTGCAGCAAGTCCTGTTTCTCGAAGATCTGACCAGCACCAACGGCACATTCGTGAACGAGCAGAAAATCGACCGGCGGCAACTACGCGACGCAGACAGCATTCGTCTCGGCAGGCACCGGCTGATTTTTCGCGATACGCAGACGGTCACGAGCGCATCGGCCAACCCCGACGACCTCCTGGTCGCCGACAAAACCATGGTCGTCTCGCGGCCGATGAGCGGCGAGCGCCTGCCGGCGGAGCAGAAGATCGGCGTGGTGGAAATTCTCTCGGGAAAGAGCGGGCAATCACAGTATCGACTCACGAAACACGTGTCGCTGATCGGCGCGCAGGACGACGCCGTCATCACATTGACCGGGTGGTTTGCGCCGAAAACAGCCGCGATGATCAGCCGGCGCGGCGAGGGATACGTGGTGAGCCAGACCGAGAGCGGGAAACGTATCCTCGTGAACGGCCGTCACATTCAGGGGGAACACGCGCTTCGTAACGGAGATGTGGTGGAAGTGGCCGGTCTCACCATGCGATTTTTGCTGCGCGACCCGAAGGGGAATCTCGTCCAGGCTAGTTGAGCAAGCGACCCCGTTTCGGCAGGAGTTGAAAACACTGGTCCGAGACTTCCTGGGCATGCGATTCCAGACACTGCACCAACGCCCCGCCGCCTAGCGGCACCTCCCGACAGAACTGCCTTCGGTCCGCCTCACAGGCTGTCCGCAGCTGTTGCATCGCCGCTTTCATTCGCACGAGCCGTTCCCGCAGCATCGGCCGGCATGGGGCGGAGAGTTGTGCCGCCTTGCGTTGTAAACAGGCCCGCCGCTCCCCTTCCTCCTCGGGGCACAGCGCCTCAATTTCCAGATCGCATTTCAGCTCCCGCCCGAACGGCGCACGCACGGGCTCAACCGGAGGATGCTCCTGGGCTTCGGTTTGTACGACCGGAGCCGGCTCCCGCACCACCACCGGTTGCGAAACCGGCTCCGGAGTCGGCGGGGCGGGAACACCGGTATGTGCCGGAGAAGCAGGTGCCGCAGGTTGTGGCGGGAAGGAAACCGGTGGCGGTGCGGGAGCCAGGTCGCTCTGCGGCAGCGTATAGAGCACCAGGCCCCAGACCGCGCCCAACACCACACAGCTGAGTACTGTCACGATCACGATGGAACCGAGTCGGGATGGGCCAGCCAAGGAGCTCCTACGGGGTGTGAGATCGACCCTGACTGATCAGCAGGATCTGGGAAGAGGCTTCCCCTTGCCCGTTCGACGCGGGCGACGATGCGGCATATATGGAATTGTCCGGCAACCGCCGCTCAGTTCTCAGGCGCCTCGACGATGTGGTTCTCGAAGCGGGTGCACCCTTCAGCCAGCAATCGATTGGTCAGCATTTCCCCCGGCCATTCGATCGGGAGGTCGGCCGTGAACACCCACACGTCGGGTGACGTCCACACGGGACCGTGGTCCTCCGGCAACTCCGGATCGAAGAGATCGGTCCAGACCGGCATATACACGCCGTTGCCGCATTGCGTGTGCAGATGGACGATCGTGCGCGCCCGCACCATGGGATCCAGATCCCGCCAGACTGCGGCGGTTTCGTCGGCCAACCGGTGCAATCGCACCGCATTCTGCGCGTCGAACAACGCATACGACGCGTACACCGGCACCTCCAGGGTGTCCGGGGCCAGCGCCAGTTCGGCGCATTGCGCGACGAGACCTTCCAGCAGCGCCCGACGCTCCGGTTCCTCCAGGGAATCGGGCAAGCCCGGATCGGGCATGCCGATCAATTGAAAGAACAGAAACGCGGTGTTTTCGACCGGGAGATAGAGACGCGACGCAATCGCCTGAGTGCGCTGAGAATCCGCGATGCTCACGAGATGTTCGTTCAACGTCTGGAGGGTCAACCCTTCGAGGGTCGCGTCGGTCAGGAGACGGGGTTCCACCCGCACGACCACGCCGGCCGGAATCTGCAAATGTCGATGCAGCAGATCCGCCGTCGCGACGGCGTCGATCTTCAATCCGAGGGGCTGCCCCAAGTTGGCTTGAAGCGGCAACTCCAACGCGGCCATCAAGGCATAGGCGCCCTTGTCGTCATCCGGCCCGTCCATGATGACGGCGCACGAGGCCTCCGCCACCAAATCGAACATCCACTCCGCCATCTCCTCGTCAAGCGCCGCCAGGACAGTCAATAAATCCTGCTCGCGTCCCTGCTCGATAAACGCTTGCAGGGTATCGAGCGCGGCATCCGTGTCCCCGTGGTCATGGCGGCGGGCGTTGATCAAGTGAATCAAATCCCTCGTCAGTGGATCCGGTCGTGACCAACTCAACATGGCCGGCCTCCCATGTCGATACGATGTCTTGCTGAATGGTCTGTGTTCATCCTGTCGTCCATGTTGCCAAACTTTCCAGAACGTGGCAAGCGCGAATGCGGTTCTTCGTCGATCTTACCCGAGGGTCTGTCGGAACCACCTTGCCGGCAGAGCTTCGACGAATCACTCCCCGATGACCTTCACCAGCACACGCTTGCGCCGCCGCCCATCAAACTCTCCGTAAAATATTTGTTCCCACGGCCCGAAGTCCAGCTTCCCATCCGTAATGGCGACCACCACCTCCCGCCCCATGAGCTGCCGCTTGATGTGCGCATCGCCGTTGTCTTCACCGGTGTCGTTGTGGCGGTACGTCGCCTCGTGCGGCGCGAGACGCTCAAGAAAATCGTCATAGTCGCGCAGCAGCCCCGCCTCGTCATCGTTGATATACACGCTGGCGGTAATGTGCATGGCGTTCACCAGCACCATCCCCTCCCGCACCCCGCTTTGTCGCACTACGGCATCGACCTGCGGCGTAATGTTCACATACGCGCGCCTGGTTGTCGTTTCAAACCAGAGTTCTTCTCGATAGGACTTCATCGGTCTTCACATTCAGGGTGGTGTGCGATTCTGCAACGAGGATGTTCGAACTTGCAAGCCCTTGCGCATCCTGTCAGCGCTGCGCTCGTTCCATCGTCCCGATCTGCAATTGGGTCGAACGATGCCCCCTGCTGTCTCATCCGTCGGCCAACCAGGCCGGCCGGTCCTTCTCGAAGAACAGGCGTGCCGCCGGTCGCTTTGTCGAACAAAATTGACAGGCTGTGGGACGGGTGATAAGTACCTACGAATAGACAGACCCGCGCCATTGTTTCGAACGAGGAGGTCCTCCGATGGTTTCATCTACGGGCATTCCTGCCATACGCAGCGAGTGGACGAACTGGCATCTCCTGTTCGCAACTCAACCGGAGCCGGATCTGGAATTCACCGAGGAGGACCTGGATGAATCGGTGCCACCCCCGGCGCCGCCGATGAACTCGCCGAAGCGATCCGGTAAAAAGCCGTTGCTCTGGATTCTGCTGCTCCTGCTGGTGGGAGGAGTCGGCTACGTCGCCATGGACCCGGATGGAGCCATGCAGCTGGTTGAACCCTATCTGGATGGCGGAGCAGAGCCCGCGCAACCCGCAATCCAGAATCCGCCGGTCAAGGCTCAAGCCCCGAAACAAGCACCGACCGTCACGCCACCCGCTCCACCCGTGGTGGCCGACAACAGCGCCCCGGCTCAGGCGGATGTGCCTGCGCCATCGTCCGCCATGCCGGCCCCCGCAATACCCGCACCTGCCATGCCGGCTCTCCAGCCCGCAACTTTAGCCCCCAAGCCTGTCGCTCCGGCCCTGAAGCCTACGGCTCCAACCGTACGCGTCGCCGGTCCGCTCTATGCGGAAGGTCAGCGGGTGACGGTCATCGCCGACCCGACCAGGCCCAAGTCCCCCATACCGCTCTTCGTCGATTCAGTGGGGACGAAGACCAGCACAACGGTGCTGGCCGGCGCCACGCTCACGATCCTGGATGGCGATTACCAGACACGCGGCTGGGTCTATGCAGTGCGGGCTCAAGATGGACGAAAAGGCTGGATCTCGGAGCGCAATCTCAGGTTGAAGCGGTAAACACAACGAGGCAGACCCTGGTACGCATGACGGCCCGTTCCTCCCTGGGACGGGCCGTCGTCTTTTTTTGTCGGCACGCGCTTGCTATAATGCCGCGCCCACACGACTAACAGCTCGACATCCAACGAACTACGCATAGGGATACCCGAACAACGATCATGAGCGAACTACGCGCCATCATTTTCGATTTTGACGGAGTCATTGCCGACACCGAGCCCCTGCACTTTGCCGCCCTGCGACAGGTCCTGGCCGGCATTGAGATCTCCCTCACCGAAGCGGAATACTATACCGACTACCTCGGGTTCGACGATCGCGGCTGCTTCTTGGCGGCCTTGCAGTCCCACCGGCGCCAGGCGTCTCCCACACTCCTTGGCGAATTGATGGAGCACAAGGCTCACGCCTACCTGGCCGCCGTCAAACAACATCTGGCAATCTTCCCCGGCGTGCGCGAACTGGTTCATGAGGCCGCCGCTCGATATCCGCTCGCCATCGCCTCCGGCGCCCTGCGGAATGAAATCGAATTGATTCTGGACGAGGCGGGTCTTCGTAAGGCATTTCTGCACATTACCAGCGCCGAAGACGTGACCCGTGGCAAGCCGGCGCCCGATCCCTTCCTCCACGCGATGGCCGGCTTGAACTCACAACCGAACCACCCCGCACTGTCCCCGAACGACTGCCTGGTCATCGAAGATTCCCTGCCCGGCATCAGAGCCGCGCGCGCCGCCGGCATGAAAGTGCTGGCTGTCGCCAATACCCACACGGTGCAGGATCTCGGAGCAGCCGATGCCATTACTCATTCGCTTGCAGACACCAGACTGCAGGACCTGCAGGCGCGCCTGTGGGGAGCGGCTCAAGGCCGTCCATGAACATTTGCTCACTGGTACCCGGTGCCACGGAAGTCGTCGCGGCCTTGGGGCGCCAAGACAATCTGATCGGGATCAGCCATGAATGTGACTTTCCATCGAGCCTCGCACAGATCCCGGTGATGGTGCGTCCGCGCATCGAGAGCCGTCACCTCTCAAGCGCAGAAATCGACCGGCAGGTAGGCGCGATGCTCGCCGCCGACGCGGGACTCTATGAATTAGATGAAGTCCGGCTCCTGGCTGCGCAACCCGACCTGATCATTGCCCAGGCGCTGTGTGATGTCTGCGCCGTCACCCCGTCACAGTTGGAACGGGTCGTTCATGCACTCTCGCCGCCGCCTCGCATGCTCACCCTCAGTCCCGGGCGACTTGACGACATCCTGCGGGATATTGAAACGATTGGAACAGCTATCGGGCGGGAAGAAGCCGGAACACAGTTGTCCGCGGCACTCCGCAGCAGGCTCGACACCGTACGGGCCACCGTGGGCGCTCAGGCCACGCGCCCCAGAGTCGCCTGTCTCGAATGGCTCTCGCCGCTCTACACCGCAGGCCACTGGGTTCCCGACATGGTGGCCGCTGCAGGGGGCATCGACGTTCTGGCGCAAGCCGGCACGGCCTCCCGAACAATGGATTGGGACACACTCGCGGCCTCTGAACCGGACGTGATCGTCCTCATGCCCTGCGGGTTTACCGTCCCGCGCACGAAAGCCGAACTCGCAAGCATGACGACGCATCCGCAGTGGCAACGTCTTCCCGCCGTTCAGAGGGGAGAAGTCTACCTGGTCGATGCGCTCTCGTACTTCAGCCGCCCGGGCCCACGACTGATCGACGGCGTAGAACAACTCGCCGCCATCTTGCACCCAGCCTGTTATGACCGCCACCTTCCCGCGTCCGTCGAACGACTTGAGGGACAGACGACGCACTCACACTGATGACACGATGATGACACCAGCTGAAGCCCAAACCTACTGCACGAATCTCACAAAAAAAAGCGGGAGCAATTTCTACTACTCCTTTTTGTTTCTGCCGAAAACCCGCCGCGAAGCGATGTACACGGTCTACGCCTTCTGTAAGGAAGTGGACAACGCCGTGGACGAGCCGCCCCCCGGCAGTCATCCGCAGGAGGAACTGGCCCGCTGGCGGCGCGAGTTAGCCGCCGCCTACGACGGCACGCCGACGTTCCCCGTCACCGTCAGCCTCGCCCGGCACGTACGGGAGCTGTCCATTCCGCAGGCCTATTTCGAAGAACTCATCAAGGGCGTCGAGATGGACCTCACGACCACGCGGTACGCCACCTTCGACCAACTGTCCCTCTACTGTTATCGAGTTGCGTCGGTAGTGGGATTGATCTGCCTGCACGTGTTCGGCACCACCTCCCCGCGCGCCCAGGATTATGCCGTCAATCTCGGCATGGCCTTTCAATTGACCAATATCCTTCGCGACCTGGGCAACGATGCAGAATGCGGTCGCGTCTATGTGCCGCAAGAAGACCTCGCGCGTTTCGCCTATCGGGAGGAGGATCTCCTGCACCGGCGGTACAAACCGGAATTTACCGAGTTCATGCGGTTTGAAGTCGGCCGTGCAAAGGAATTTTACGCCAAGGCGGCGCGGGCGCTCGATTCGCTGCCGCGCGCCGAACGCCGGGCCCTGACGGTGGCGGAAATCATGCGCGGCGTGTATAGCCGGATCTTGCAACGGATCGAGCAGTCCGGTTACCGCGTCTTGGGAGATCGGGTCACGCTGGCTCCCAGCCATCGGCTGGCCGTGGCGGCGGGCGTGTGGTTGCGCTCCCGTCTTCCCTCTTCGACTCCATGAACCGGACAGTGCTCATCCTCGGCGGCGGGATCGCCGGTCTGACGGCAGCCTTGCACCTCGCCGCCGACGGCCATGCCGTCACCGTGATCGAGCAGGCCGACCACCTGGGAGGACGACTCTGTCAGGCGCCTCCTCCGCTGCTCCTCGAAGCCCACACCGCTACCTGGTCGCTGCTCAAAACCCTCGGCAAAGACACCGGCACCAGGCGGCTTCGACATACCCCGCTTGAATTTCTTCAAGCGACCGGATCTCGCATCCAATTTCTACACCTTCCCCTGCCGTCCCCGCTCAACACCCTGCTCGGAACCACCCTGTTCCAGGGTCTCTCGATGCGGGACCGTTGGCATCTCCTCTCCTTCCTTGAACGAACATGGGAACAGGATCCTCCGTTGCCGAACGACCTCGACACACGAGCAGCCGACGAGTGGCTCGCGAGCATCGGCCAGTCGGAACAGGCCCGGCACGGTGTCTGGAACAGCCTTGCCCGCTTGTTGCTGGGAGCGGCGCTTCCACAGGTATCCGCAGGGCTCTTCATGCGCACACTGCGACGCTGCTTTTTGACAGGTGCCCGCGCCACGAAATTGATCATTCCGCCTCACGGGCTCGATTCATTCTTACTCGCGCCGCTTCGAACGCAACTGGACCGGATGGGAGTCCGGTCTCGGCTGAACACGACGGCGACGCAATTGCACTTCACCCAGGATCGTGTCGCCCATGTCGAACTGGCAGATCGCACCCGGCTCACCGCCGATTGGTATCTCGCCGCGCTGCCGCACCATCGACTCACGCCGCTCTTGCCGGAACGGGTCGTGACGCACTATGCCTATTTCCAGCAAATCAGTCGCCTGAGCGAGTCTCCTCTGGTGATCGTTCGCCTGCACCTGGCGCAACCGGTCGAACAAACACAACTCATCATGCTGGAGCGCAACCGGTTCCATTGGATGATCCGGCACCCAGACGAGGAACGGCACGAGCAGGCCGCTGTGTTGTGGGCCGTCGCGGTCGATGAACCGGACCTGTTGCCACAATCGAAAGACGACCTCGTTCAACTGACGCTAAAAGACATGGAGAGAGCGTTCCCCGGCGGCCCGCTTCCCCGGCTCATCGAGGCGGACGTCGTTCGTCTCCCGTCGGCCATCCTCACCACCAAACCGGGCACGCAACAGTGCCGACCGCTCTCACACAGTCCGTTTGCCAATTTTCTCGTCGCCGGCGCCTGGACGGACACCGGCTGGCCGGCCAATCTGGAGTCCGCAATTCTCAGCGGCCAACGCTCCGCCGCGCTCGTTCCCCCTGCGACTTCCTGACGCTACCGATGCACGCATCCCGATCTGCCCAACGTTGACATCCCCCAATACCGCGACTAAGATTTGGCCCTCCACTCGAAGGGAACGCCTATGTCTTCACCCCTGAGCACCCTGCAGGAACTCGCCGAATCGCTTCACAATTGCCAACGCTGCCCGCTCGCCAAACTCGGTCGACGCCAGGTCGTCTTCGGCGTCGGCAATCCTCATGCATCCGTCATGTTCGTAGGGGAAGCACCGGGATTTCACGAGGATCAGAAGGGAGAGCCGTTTGTCGGGGCAGCCGGGCAATTGCTCAACGACTTGTTGGAGTCAGCAGGGCTGTCGCGCGCGGATATCTACATCGCCAATGTGATCAAATGCCGCCCGCCGAATAACCGCGACCCCGAACCTCAGGAGGTCGAGACCTGCAAACCGTTTCTCTTGCAGCAGATCGCGACGATTCGGCCGACGCTGGTCTGTTCTCTTGGCAATTGGGCGACGCAGACACTGTTGGAACGTAAGGTCGGGATTACGAGAGTGCGCGGGCAGGCGTTTTATCTGAAGGAGTTCGTGCTGTTTCCTTTGCTCCATCCCGCCGCGGCCCTGCATCAGGGAACCATGCTGCAGCCTTTACGGGAGGACTTCCAGAAGCTGAAGGAGTTTCTCGACCGGCACAGTCAGCCTCCTGCGACGCAGGAGGAAGCAGCATCGAGCACCACCGGGGCGTTGCAGATGGAGGCCCCGGCTACGACCGCGCAACAAATGGATTTGTTCGGGTCATAGCAACAAGGCTCCGAAGAGACCCGATCAGGAACCACAGCCCCTCCTGATCCATCACAAGCACCGTTCAGGTGCGGGCGGGATCCTTGGCGGCATCGGCAGCCGAAGCTTCTTCAGCCGCTGGTTCTTCCGACGGCTCCTCTTCCTCCGGAGCGCCGAACCAGGCGACCAACATCTCTTCCCACCAGGCCTCATCGATTTCAGATCCCGGATCGACCCCGAGAAACGCCACATCATCGGCCGAAATGCCGTCCCCGACCAGGTGCGGCTGAAACTTCGCGCGATCGATCACTTCCTTCGTGGCGTACCCGCCTAAGATCCAGGAATCCGGATCCGCCCGCCTGGACTTGTAGGCTTTGAGGTTGAGCTTCAGGTACATAAAGACCTGCTGCTGATGCTCGTCGCCGACCCCGCTCTGGGGCAGGCTGAGTGTCTTTTCGATTCTTTTTCTCCAGTGCCGATCCTCATACCGCGAGGTGATCAACTGAAGCATCGTTTTTCCCAATTCGGCATCAAGAGACATGGTCTGTTCCCTTACTCTGTTCTGATGATTGTTCGCTTACCGGCCGTAGGTGCCGGTGAAGGATGCTTTTCCGATGGCGTTCTGATTGAGATAGTACCCGACCATCGCGCCGGACGCCTCTTTCTTGAGCGGCAACTGATCCACCTTCAGCGCGAACACCGTGAAGATATACCGGTGGGGTTTATCTCCCGGCGGTGGACAGGGCCCGCCGAATCCGGGCTGGCCAAAATCCGTCATGCTCTGAATACTGCCTTGAGGCGCGCCGGTACTCTCCGGCTGACCCGCTCCGGCCGGCAAGTGGGTCACGCTCGGAGCAATATTGAAGATGAGCCAGTGCCACCAACCGCTTCCCGTGGGGGCATCCGGATCATAGACCGTCACGGCAAAACTTTTGGTGTCCTTCGGCGCATGCTCCCATCGCAACTCAGGCGACAGGTTGCCGCCCGTGCAGCCGAAACCCTTAAACACATGCTCATTGCCGATCGCACTCTGATCCTTGATCGTCGGGCTCGTCACCCGGAACTCCGCTGCTCTCCCGACCGCAGGAACCACCAGCAGGGCACAGATCATTGAGGCCATCAGTCGTCGCATCGCCCTTCCCCCCTTCATCGCCTAGTTCCCTGCCAGCGTCATCTCCGCGAGCTTCACGGTGGGGCTGGCGATCCGTCCACGAAACACGAGATCCGTGCCGATCGTCTCGATATTGGCATACATCTGCTTCAGATTACCGGCGATGGTAATTTCCTCCACCGGGTAGGCCAACTCCCCGTTTTCGATCCAGAACCCGCCGGCCCCGCGGGAGTAGTCACCGGTCACCATGTTGATGCCGAACCCGATCAGATCCGTCACATACAGACCTTGCTTCACGGAGGCCAGAATATCTTCCGGTCTTGTGGTGCCCGGGACCATATAGAAATTGGTCGGCCCCGCGGAGGGACTTTCTCCGATGCTTCGCGCGGCATTTCCGGTGGAAGGCAGTCCCAGTTTCTTGCCTGAATAGGTGTCCAGGATATAACTGGCCAGGCGACCACGCTCAACCATCGCCTGCTTCCTGGTCGGCAGCCCCTCACCATCGAATGGACGCGTCCCCAAGCCGCCGGGCATCCGTCCGTCGTCATAAATGGTGACAAAGTCCGGAGCGATCTGCTGGCCGAGTTGTCCGATCAGGAAGGAAGCGCCTTTATACAAGGCGTAGCCTGAGAGGGCGCTGCAAAGGTGGCTGAGCAAACTCCCCGCCACTTCCGGATCGAAGATCACCGGCACGCGGCAGGTGGAGACTTTGCGCGCGCCGAGCTTCCGAACCGTCCGCCTCGTCGCTTCCTGGCCGATGGCTTCCGGACTCTCCAGTTTGGCAAACGCGCGATTTACCCCATACCAGTAATCCCGCTGCATCCCGGCCGCATCCGAGGCGATCGGCGAGACGGACAGGGAAAAACTACTATTGGCATACTGCCCCACAAACCCGTGGCTGTTGGCCAGGACGATTCGGCCGGACGACGAGTCGCACTCGCCCCCTTCCGAATTCGTAATCCGCGAATCGGCGGCAAACGCAGCCCGCTCGGCACGTAGCGCCAAGTCGATTTGTTGGTCGGTCTGAAGTGTCGTGGCATCGTGAATATTCAACTCAGGGAAATCGGTGGCGAACTGGCCCGGCTCCGGAAGACCGGACACCGGATCTTCGACGATCGCTTGCGCCAAGGCACAGGTTTCGCCGACGAACCGCTCCAGGGAATCGCGGGAAAAGTCGGAGGTCGACGCGCTGGCGGACCGCTGACCGAAAAAGACCCGCAGGCCGAGCCGCTTTTCACGCGCCTTCGTGAGTCGATCGACGGCGCCCATCCGGACCTGCACCGACAGGGTTTCTCCGTCGGCCACCATCACATCCGCCGCCGTGGCACCATGTTTCGATGCACGCGCCAGCAGATCCTGCGCAATATTCGTATAGTCCTGTTCCGCGATCACACGTGTCATGGTTATGCTTTCGTCCCGCCGACGGTGATTTCGTCGATTCGAATGGTCGGCAGGCCGACGCCGACCGGCACCGACTGCCCTTCTTTTCCGCAGGTTCCAATGCCTTCGTCGAGCTTCAAATCGTGCCCCACCATCGAGACCTGCTTGAGAATGTCCGGTCCGCTGCCGATCAGGGTTGCACCTTTCACCGGCTTGGTAATCTGCCCGTCCTCAATAAGGTAGGCCTCGCTGGCGGAGAACACGAACTTCCCGTTGGTGATATCGACCTGTCCGCCGCCGAACGAGACGGCATACAGCCCCTTTTTAACCGACTTGATGATGTCCTTCGGATCTGACTCCCCGGCCAGCATGAAGGTATTCGTCATCCGCGGCAACACGACACTTTGATAACTCTCACGCCGGCCATTGCCCGTCAGCGGAATGCCCATCAGCCTGGCGTTCAGCTTGTCGGTGATGTACCCGCGCAAAATGCCCCGCTCGATCAGGACGGTGCGGCTGGTGGGCGTACCCTCGTCGTCCACATTCAGCGAGCCGCGCCGGAAGGGAAGGGTCCCGTCGTCCACGATTGTGCAGACCTCCGATGCCACCTTCTTTCCCAGCAAATTCGAGAACGCGGAGGTTTTCTTGCGGTTAAAATCGGCCTCCAGCCCATGTCCGATCGCTTCGTGCAGCAGGATCCCCGGCCATCCCCCACCCAACACCACCGGCATGACACCGGCCGGCGCATCGACTGCGCTCAAGTTCAGGATGGCTTCCCGCGCCGCTTCTCTGGCGAACTGCAGATAGCGCTGGTCGTTCTGGAAATATTCCAGTCCGATTCGTCCTCCGCCACCGAACGTCCCCACCTGCCGATTGCCATTCTCTTCGGCAATGCAAGTGACCTGAAGACGCGACAAGGGTTGGATATCGCCGACCATCAGACCATCGGACGTCGCCACCAGCATGACCTTGTATTCGGTGTTGTACGCCGCCATGACATTCTTGATCCGAGGATCGTACCGCCTGGCTTCGGCATCGATAGCGTTGAGCAGCGTGACCCGATCACGGGTGGCGACTTCAATATCGGCACGGTCATGGGGATACAGATTGCGGGCGAGGGCGGGGCGGTGGGTGACCGGAACCGGTGCGGTTCCCTGAGCGCTATTGGCAATATACCGCGCCGTATCGGCGGCGATGTTCAAATCTTTGGAGGTCAGTTCATCGGAATAGGCAAAACCCGTTTTCTCACCGGCAGTCGCCCGGACGCCGACGCCCTGCCCGATACTTTTCGTGGCCCGCTTGACGATCCCCTCTTCCATGGAGACCGACTCGGACTGACAATATTCAAAATACAGGTCCGCATAGTCGACGGTCGAAACCTTGACCCGTCCCAGCGCCTGCTCGATTTCTCGATCGGTGACCCCGAAACGCGCCAGCGCGCCGGACTCGTCATTGGACATGCATGTGCTCCTCTCGTACGGTGGGTGAGTATAACCCACTCTTTTCCGGAGGCGCAATGCAAAGACGCTCGAACCATCTGCAAATACAGCGAAATTGGGAAATACTGTTTGACTTTCCTGGACCCCACCGCTAGACTCGCCTTACTTCCCCGAAGATCCACATAGTCTAAAAAAAGGTGCTCACGCCGTTCCATGAACGATTCTCGATCACGCGATATCGAGCCTGCCCCCGACTCTGATCTGCTCTCGCAACTCGAACCGGACCTGCTGCCGAAACATCTGGCCGTGATTATGGACGGCAACGGCCGCTGGGCCGAGCTACGGGGCCTCCCGCGTATTGCCGGACACCAGGAGGGCATCAAGTCCGTGCGGGAACTGATCTCTCTTTCTCTGGAACTGGGGATCAAGGTGCTCACGATCTACGCGTTTTCGCAGGAAAACTGGAACCGGCCCGCCCAGGAAATCACCGCATTGATGGGCCTACTGGAACATTATTTGTCCACAGAACGATCCAGCCTGATTGAAAAAGGTGTGCGCTTCCAGACCATCGGCCGGGTCACGGCCCTTCCCCCCTCCGCTTTGCAATGGGTCCGCACGACGGAGCAGGAAACCGCCCACTTGGACAAACTGATCCTCAATGTGGCCTTGAGCTACGGTGGCCGTGCGGAACTGGTCGATGCCGCGAAAGCACTCGCCCGGGCTGTGCAGAGCGGCCGGCTTTCACCGGATCAGATCGATGAACAGGCCATGCAACAGGCCCTGTACACCCATCACCTGCCCGATCCGGATCTTCTAATCCGCACCAGCGGCGAAACGCGCATCAGCAATTTCCTGTTGTGGCAACTGGCCTATACGGAACTGTACTTCACCCCGACACTCTGGCCTGATTTCCGGCGGCGCGAAACGTTGGTCGCGCTGATCGAATACCAGCGGCGCGAACGCCGCTTCGGCCGGGTGCTCAGCAGCGTCTCCTCCTAGCCTCTCCGTGGTGAAACCGGGAGCTTTTCAGTGCGAGAAGACTATGCCACCCACACTGGACAGCGCTCGGCCGCGATCTTCATCCGAAACGGTGCGCCGTGTGCTGGCGGCAGCGGTGTTTCTGCCGATCTTTTATTACCTCGTCCACGACCTTGGCGCGATCGCGTTCTTCGGCCTGGCCGCGATTGCCGGCATGCTCGCAGCTGGGGAGTTTTATCGGCTCCATTTGGGACAGGCCCCTTGGCCATGGTGGTGCTGGCTGGGCGTCGGAGCAACCGGGCTCTTGATCGGCAGCGCGCAGTGGCCGGCGCTCGTCACCGACCGGGCGGTGCTGCTCGGGACGCTGGCGATTGCGTTGTGCCTGCCCCTGTTCTCAGGAAAATCGCTGCGCGACTCACTCACGGACGGCATGGTGCTGATGATGGGCGTGCTCTATCTCGGTCTCACGCTCAGCTATCTCGTGCTCACGAGAGGGTTGCCCGACGGCGCCCTGCTTATTTTCTTCGTCTTTCTGGTCACCTGGGCCGGTGATACCGGCGCCTATGTGGCGGGAAAGTCCATGGGACGGCACGCGCTGGCGCCGGTCATCAGCCCGAAGAAAACCTACGAGGGATTGGCGGGTGGCCTCGTCCTCGCCTGCCTGATGGCCGTCGTCGCGCGCGCCTGGTTCCTGCCCGCTTTCTCGCTGGTGGATTGCCTGGCGCTCGGGGTGATTCTCACCATCACCGGCCTCATCGGCGACCTGGCGGAATCGGCCATGAAACGCAACGCAGGATTCAAAGACTCAGGGACCCTGATCCCGGGCCATGGAGGCATGCTGGATCGCCTGGATAGCCTCTTGTTCACCGGCCCGGCCTTTTACTACTATGTCACGATCGTCAACAACGGGTGACAGATGATTGTCTGCCCATTCTGGAGCACGTTATGAAACACATCGTCATTCTTGGTTCGACCGGCTCGATCGGAACGAACACGCTCGATATCGTGGACCGGTTTCCGCAAGAGTTTCGTGTGGTCGGCCTGACCGCCGGCTCGAACGACGAGAAACTCGAGGCGCAGATCCGCAAGTTCCGTCCTGCCTTCGCAGCGCTCGCCAACGAGGCGGCGGCGGCACGATTGCGTGATCGATGCGCCGACCTCCCCGTCAAAATCCTTGCGGGCAACGAAGGCGTGGCCGAAGTGGCGCGGTCGCAGGAAGCTGAACTGGTCATTTCCGCCATCGTCGGCGGCGCAGGGCTGCTGCCGACGCTGGCGGCTATCCGCGCCGGCAAACAGATTGCGCTCGCCAATAAAGAGCCGATGGTCATGGCCGGCGCTTTGATGCAGGCGGAGGCCAAGAAGCATCATGTCCGCATTTTTCCCATCGACAGCGAACATAGCGCCATCTTCCAATCGCTCGAAGGCCACCGGCGCGAGGACGTCAAGCGCATCATTCTGACCGCCTCGGGAGGCCCGCTCTGGGGCTTCTCCCGCGAGCAACTTCACGACGTCAATCCTGAGCGCGCCCTGCAGCACCCGAACTGGAAAATGGGCTCCAAGATCACAATCGACTCGGCCACACTGATGAACAAAGGGCTGGAAGTCATTGAGGCGCGCTGGCTCTTCGATATTCCGGAGACGCAGATCGAGGTCCTGGTGCATCGCGAGAGCATCATCCACTCTCTGGTAGAATACAGAGACCGGTCGGTGATTGCGCAATTGGGCCTTCCGGATATGCGAACACCGATTTCTTATGCCATGCGGTATCCTGAACGGATGCCGTTAGACCTTCCGTCGCTCGATCTGACGGAGATCAGTACCTTGACGTTTTTCAAGCCCGACCATGAGCGATTCCCCTGTTTGCAGCTCGGGTATGAGGCGTTGCGGATCGGTGGAACCATGCCGGCCACGATGAATGCCGCCAACGAAGTGGCCGTCGAAGCGTTCCTTCAGAACGGAATTCGTTTTCTCGATATTCCGGACATTATTCGGAGTACAATGGAGGCTCATGCGCCGCGGCCGATCGACGCCCTCGATGATGCGCTGGAAGCCGATCGCTGGGCTCGCGACAAAGCCGAGTCCCTTGTGCATGCCTTGACGCGGTAATACCCTGAACCCAAGGAGTGTTGTTGTGGGAACAGCCTTTGCCTGGTCTCCTGATGTGGTGTCGCTTCTGACCCACTGGGCGCTTCCGTTCCTGGTGGTGCTGGGCGTCCTCGTCGCCTTTCACGAAATGGGACATTTTCTCGCTGCGCGTTGGGTCGGGGTGAAAGTCCTGAAGTTTTCACTCGGGTTTGGACCAAAGATTTTCGGGCGCCAGATCGGGGAAACGGAGTATCTGTTATCGGTCGTGCCCCTGGGCGGATACGTCAAGCTCTTCGGCGAAGACGAGCACGAAACCCTGACGCCGGAAGACAAGAAACGGGCGTTTGTCCATCAATCGCTGTGGGGCAAGACGCTCATCGTGGCGGCCGGGCCGATTTTCAACTTTATCCTCGCCTATCTGATCTATACCGCCTATATCGGGCTGGGCTATACGCTGCCGGTCCCAAGCTTCAAGGACATCATTCCTGAAGTCGAAGCCGTACTCCCTGGATCACCCGCCGACCAAGCCGGCCTGAAGCCTGGCGACCGGGTCATCCGGGTGAATGAGAAAGAGATCTCGACCAACGCTGAACTCCTGAAATACATCTCCCAAAGCAACGGGAAACAACTCACGTTGGACCTGACGCGCGGAGAGCAGATCAAGACGGTGCTGGTCACCCCAAGCAAAACGACCGTGCAGGACAACGGCAAAGCCACGACCATCTTCCAGCTTGGCATTGAAGAGCGGGCGCCGGTCATCACGGCCGTGATCCCGGGGTCTCGCGCACAGGCTGCAGGCCTATCGGCTGGCGACCGGGTCGTCCGCATCGACGGACACGACATCTTCACCTGGTCGCAGATGACCGCCCTCGTGCGGGAAAGCCCGAATCGCGCGCTTCAATTTGATATTCAACGGGGCGGCGCCACGCAGACGCTCTCCGTGACCCCGATGGGCGAAAAGGCCACCGTAGAAGGAAAGCCGGCCGAAGTCGGGAAAATCGGCATTTCGGCCCAGAACCAAACCATTCTCCAGACGAACGAACCGCTCAAGGCTCCGTGGCTGGGCGCACAGGCCACCTGGGGTTGGACCGAACTGACGGTGGTGGGCATCTACAAAATCATCACAGGGGACATTTCCCGCAAGAACATCGGCGGACCGCTCACGATCGCCAAGACCGCAGGGGACGCTGCTGAACAGGGCACCTCCAGCCTGGTGTTCTTGATGGCTATGCTCAGCATCAACCTGGGCGTGCTGAATCTTCTACCCATTCCCATTCTCGACGGCGGGCACCTCCTGTTCTTTTTTATTGAGGCCATTCGTAGAAAACCACTTGAAGATCGGCAGCGAGAACTGGCACAACAGGTGGGACTGGTTCTCCTGGTCGGCATCATGATTTTTGCGTTCTGGAACGATATTGAGCGGCTGATTTCTCCATAAACCCACATGCGCGTTTCCGAAACCTTTATCCCCACATTGCGAGAAGATCCAGGCGAGGCTGAAACGGTCAGCCATCGCCTCATGCTGCGCGCCGGCCTGATCCGGAAGGTCGCGGCCGGAATCTACACCTATCTCCCGCTGGGCCTGCGAGTGCTCCGTAAAATCGAGCGCATCGTTCGCGAAGAGATGAATCGGGCGGGAGCGCAGGAACTACTCATGCCCGTCGCCTCTCCGGCGGAGCTGTGGCGGGAAACCGGTCGTTGGGACTTCTATGGCAAGGAGTTGCTCCGGTTCAAGGACCGGCACGAGCGCGATTTCTGCCTCGGGCCGACACACGAGGAAGTAATCACCGATCTCTTCCGCCGGGAAGTTCGCTCCTACCGGCAGATGCCGTTGAATTTCTATCAGATCCAGACCAAATTCCGTGACGAGATCCGTCCACGCTTCGGATTGATGCGCGGCCGCGAATTCATCATGAAAGATGCGTACAGCTTCGACCGGGATGAAGCCGGAGCCAGACTGAATTATCAAAAAATGTACGACGCGTACAACCGCATCTTCACGCGCTGCGGCCTTACCTTCCGTCCTGTGGAAGCCGACACCGGGTTGATCGGAGGCACCTCTTCGCATGAGTTCATGGTGTTGGCGGAGACCGGCGAGGAGACGATCGTCTATAGCGAAGACGGCACCTACGCCGCCAACGTCGAACGTGCCGAAGTCCTCCCTCCGGATACCGCTGACAATTCGGCTCACCGCCCGCTTACGCCGATCTCAACCCCGAACCGACGAACCGTGGAGGAAGTCACGGCCTTCCTGAAAATTGAGCCGCGACAACTGGTCAAGACGCTGCTCTACAGCACAGGCAAAGAGACGGTCGCCGTCCTGGTCCGCGGCGATCATGATGTGAATGAGATCAAGGTCAAACGCCTCTTGGGTGTACCGGAGATTGAGCTGCTGAAACCCGAGCTGGTTCCCGGCCTCACGGGCGCGCCGGTCGGATTCGTTGGGCCGGTGGGATTGAAGCAGGTCCGCATCATGGGTGACTGGGCCGTGAAAGCCATGGCCAACTTCGTCGTCGGAGCCAACCAGGCCGACACCCATTTCGTAAACGCCAACTGGGAGCGCGACTTCAAGGTGGATCAGTTTGCCGATCTCCGCAATGCACGCGCCGGTGATTGTTCACCCCGCAAAGACGGCACCCTGAAGACGGCCAAGGGCATCGAAGTCGGCCATGTCTTTATGTTGGGCACGAAGTACAGCCAGGCGATGAAGGCCACCTTCCTGGATGCGCAGGGACAGGAACAGCTGGCGGTCATGGGCTGTTACGGAATCGGCGTGAGCCGAACCGCTGCGGCTTCGGTTGAGCAGAATCACGATGCGAAAGGCATCAAGTGGCCGGTTCCCATCGCGCCCTTCCATGTCACCCTGTTGCCGCTCAGCCAGTCTCAACCAGTCACGCAGTTAGCCGAGACCCTCTACCGCGCCATGCAGGAGGCCGGTATTGAGGTCTTGTGGGACGACCGTGACGAGCGGGCCGGGGTCAAGTTCAACGACGCCGATCTGATCGGCGCACCCTATCATTTGGTCATCGGGGAGAAAGGGTTGGCGCAAGGTCAGGTCGAGCTCAAACTTCGTCATACCGGCGAGACTCAAAAAATCGCTCCCGACCAAGTGGTCTCCCTGCTGTCTTCATTCCTGAAAGCCGCTTCCTAGCTCCATCAGCCGGTTCAATCGTTCGTTCCCCCGACAGAACTTCACTCCTGCGGATACGTCCTCGCACGACCGGAAGAACCGGTTTGGGAAAGTGTCTTTTGCTTGCCTTGACTGCGCGTTGCGATACACTGACTCACACGGAAGAAGCCAGGCTTTCGGATCCCGGTCGACACCGCAACCGCCCTCTGCGCGAGCGTTTTGGAGACAACTTGATGCAGTCCAAACCCCCGCTGCCCGGTCTAGGCGACGCAACTCTCAAATCCGGCAACGCGGAAAACGTCAAGCGGATCAGCGGGCAAATTCTCGCAGCGTCCGATGTGGACCAGATCTTGCTGGATCTGCGTCATGAAATCTTGAGCTGTTTCGACGCGGAAGATCTCACGCTCTTTGTGGTGGATTCGGAAAAGAAAGAGATCTTCTCCAAAATTCCCCATCTCGATACCGTCCAGGAAGTCCGCACCCCGATCACCGAACAGAGCCTCGCCGGGTTCTGCGCCAAGTACCTTCGCCCGGTGAACGTCGGCGACGCCTACAGTCCGGTTGAACTGAGTGCGATCCACCCCTCGCTCACCCACGATGCCTCCTACGATAAAAATACCGGTTTTAAGACCAAACAGGTCCTCACCTATCCCGTCGTCGCCGAAAACAAATATCTCATGGGCGTCATCCAGCTCCTCAATAAGAAGAGCGGCGGGCGCTTTACGCGCAAAGACGAAGAATGTGTCGCCGAGATCGCCAAAGCATTAGGCACGGCCTTCTATGCGCTCCGGAAAACATCGAAAAAGCCTCCCTCAAAATTCGACTATCTGCTGACCAACGGAAAGATCTCGCAGAACGATTTGGACAATGCGCTCGCAGAGGCAAAAAAAGGGACCACCGACATCGAGTCCCTGCTCATCGAAAAGTATAAAGTGCCCAAAGCGGAACTCGGCAAGTCGCTCGCCAATTTTCACAAATGCCCCTACATCGAATACAACGAGCGGACGATCGTCGATATCGAACTGCTCAAGAACCTCAATGTCGACTACTTGAAGAAAAATCATTGGATGCCGCTCAAGCGGGACCGCGCCGCGATTGAAATCCTAACCGACGATCCAGGGGATCTGGATCGCGTCCAGGACATCAAACGCACCTTCCCCGGCCTGAATATCCGTTTTGCCGCCAGTCTCCGTCGCGATATCTCCCTGTTCCTTGCCAGCACGACCGGGACTCCGGACATCACCAACAAGATGAACGAGAATGTGTCCGACATTCTCGGCGAACTGGTGAACGAATCCCAACTTGAGGCTCAGGAAGACGCATCCAGCGCGGGACTCGACGAAAACGACAACGCCATCGTGCGTCTGGCCAACCAGATCATCGCCGACGCCTTCCGGCAAGGCACCTCCGATATTCACATCGAACCCTATGGTGAAAAGCGCGATACCCTCGTGCGGTTCCGGGTCGACGGCGACTGCTTCGAGTACATGAAAATTCCACCGAGCTATCGCCGCGCCATCGTCTCCCGGCTCAAAATCATGGCGAGTCTCGACATTGCCGAACGGCGAAAACCGCAGGACGGAAAGATTAAATTTAAGATCGGCGAGAACAAGGAAATCGAGTTGCGTGTCGCGACCATTCCGACCGCCGGCTACAACGAAGACGTGGTCATGCGTATTCTGGCTGCGAGCGAACCGTTGCCGGTCGACAAGATGGGATTCTCGGAGCGGAACCTGCGCGAGATCAAGAGTATCGCGGAGAAGCCGTACGGCATTATTCTCTGCGTCGGACCGACCGGCTCAGGAAAAACCACCACGCTGCACTCCGTGCTCGGCTACATCAATACACCGGACATCAAGATCTGGACGGCAGAAGACCCCGTCGAAATCACACAGTACGGACTTCGTCAGGTGCAAGTGCATTCCAAGATCGGCTTCACGTTCGCTGCCGCGATGCGCGCGTTTCTCCGGGCCGATCCGGATGTCATCATGGTCGGAGAAATGCGGGACAAAGAAACTGCGGACACGGGCATCGAGGCCTCGCTGACCGGTCACTTGGTCCTCAGCACCTTACACACCAACAGCGCGGTGGAAACCATCACCCGTCTCCTGGACATGGGGTGCGACTCGTTCAGTTTCGCCGACGCCATGCTGGGAGTACTCGCCCAGCGTTTGGCACGACGGATTTGCAAAGACTGCAAGGAAACGTATCCGCCGTCGAAGGAAGAGTACGAAGAACTGCGACTGGCATATGGGCCTGACTACTGGGACACGTTGGGCGTTACATTCGACGCCAACTTCCGGCTCTATCGGGGCAAGGGCTGCGACACCTGTAATCGGACGGGACTGAAAGGCCGCGTGGCGCTACACGAGCTGCTCCTCGGCACAGACCAAATGAAGAAGCTGATTCAAAACAAAGCCAAAACCGATGAAATGCTCAAAGCCGGGATGGCGGAAGGTATGACCACCCTGGTCCAGGACGGGATCCAGAAGGTGCTGCAAGGCCACACGACCTACAAAGAAGTCAAAGCCGTCGCCATCAAGTAACGCTCCGACCCACCATCGACGAACACTCTATCGCCCGGAACGGGGTGGGGTCAGGCCGCTCAACTCCTTCTCCAAGCGCGCAACCTCCCCAACCTGCCCCAATTTTCTCGCGTAGTCCACCGCATAGGCCAGCGCCGCGATCGCCTGAGCCTGATTGCCTTGCGCCAGATAACTACGGTAGGCGCGCTCGGAATAGGCCAGCGCACGATCGGGGAAGCCCCGGCGATCCGCGATCCGGCCCAGCCGCAGGAGATCGGCGGCAATATCCGTCCGGCGTTCTGCCGTCTTGTCCAACTCCAGCGCTCGCTCAAATTCCCGTTCCGCAACTTCGTATTCGTGGCGCTCCTCCGCCAAAATCCCAAGGTTCACATGGTTGCTGGCCTCGGCATCAAGATTCCCCGCTGCTTGATTCAAGGCCATCGCCTGCCGGAACAATTGCTCAGCCTGCCCCACATCGCCTGCCGCTTGCCGGACCAATCCGAGATTATTCCGTAGCACCGCTTCCGCTGATACATCAGGCCGTTGCTGCAGGAGTTCCAACGCCTGTTGATAGTGCCGACCTGCGTCCTCCCTCCGCCCCTCTTGATACTCCGCAGCCCCCAATGCAGTAAGGCCGCCGATCAGGAGGTCTGTCTCCCCCAATTGCTGTGCCAAGATGACGGCCTGCCCGTGAAGCACCATCGCCTCGCGCGTAGCCCCACGATGGAGCGCAACCCACCCGAGATTGTTCAGGGCACCGATACGCCCCTTCACATCGTCAAGACTCTCGGCCACCTGACGGGCCTCTTCATATGCTTCACCGGCCCGTACGAAATCTCCTCGGGCCATCCAGCGATCCCCCTGTCCGCGCAAGGAATCGACCTGTGTGGCCGGAGGACGAGGGACAGAAACGGGAGCGGGCGGCGGTGGATTCGCACACCCGAGCGAGAGGCACAGCGCCACGCCCCACACACCTGCCCAGAAACCATCTCGCCTGTCTCTCATCGGCGCACTTGATCCCCACGTAAGCTCGACAACCCGGTCGGAGGCGGGACCACCTGCGGCTTCGGCGCCGGCCCGGCGTTCTGGGCAAACCGGTTAAATGGAAAGGTCTGCTTTGCGCCACGCACCAACGTCGACACGTCTCCCAAGGTGGTCTCCGCGGTCTGAACGACGGGCCGGAGCTCTTGGCTGATCTCTCCCACCGAATCGGACAGGCGCTTCACGCTGGTGAGTGTGGATTGGGCGCTATCCAAGAGGACCGGCAATCGACTGGTGGTCCGTTGCATATCTGCCGTCACACGATCCACCACGCCGAGCGTGCGCTGGATCGAGCCGGTCATGGCAGGAAGCGCGGTCGCTGTTTGCTCCACCGAGGCGATCGTTCGCTGCACTGACGCCACGACCGCCGGTAAGTCCTGCGTGGCCAACGCGACCTGCTCCAACGCCTTGCCGCCGGCTTTGAGTCCACCCTGCAGATCCTGAGTGATGGTTTCCACGCGCAGGAGCGTCTGCTTCACGGCCATCAGCACCGGCTCAACCTCGTTGAGAAGATCTCCGATGTCCCGCGGTTCAACAGCCCGAATCGTCGCACCGTCGGTCAAGGTCGGGCTGCTGGCGGTACCCGCCCCGATATCAACTTGCGTCTGCCCCACCACGACACCGCTCTTGGTAATACGGAGTTCCGAATTGCTCCTCACCATCTCCTGATAGCGGGCCGACAATTGCAGCATCAGATCGACTGTCCCACGATCGTTGAGATCCACCTGTTTCACCCGCCCGATCCGAATCCCGGATACAACAACCGGCGCACCGGGCTCCAGGCCATACGACTTGCTGAGGCTGGCCATCAACTGATACTTCGGCTCGAACAGATGCTCCGTCTTCGACATCCAAAATCCGGCCACCGCCAAAATCAGGACGGGAATCAGCACGAACGTGCCGACAATTTGGGCCAATCGCCCACTGGAGAGTCGATGGGAATAATGCATCTCCTACCCCCTCTCAGTCCCGCTGGACCGCCTTGGCGGCACGCGGTCTATGCCACATACATTCTGAGCGATTCAGGAACGACGCCGACCACCGCTTCGCGTGTCCCGTCGGCCACGACCCGGCCGTCGCGAAGCACGAGCAGCCGATCCACAGCCTCAATGAACGGCGACGGGGCACGCAACGCCGCCACGACCGTCATAGCATGGTGGGCCCTGCGCTCTTCGAGATGACGCTTGAGTACCAGCACCAGCTCCGCATCCAAACCGGCCACGGGATCATCCAGGAGCAACACTTCGGGATCCAACATCAAGGCACGCGCAATAGCCGCCCTACGCACTTCACCGTGATTGAGTTCGGCAGGAAACCGGTCCCGCAGCGCGCTCAACCCCAATCGCTCCAACTCCGCCATCACAGCCTGAGCCCGATCACGATCCGACATGGCTCCACGGTGGTACCGGAGCGGCAGAAGGACGTTGTTGAAGACCGTCATATTGCTCAACAAGCCCGGTTGTTGCAGCACAGTCCCCACTCGAAGCCGCACGGGAGTCTGCTCACTCTCCGGGGTGTCGTTCCACTCATGCCCCAACAGAACGACCCGACCGGCTTCCGGTCGCACCAACCCAGCTGCCAGCTCGATCACCAGGCTTTTCCCCGAGCGGCTCGGACCCACCAGCGCGACGAACTCGCCCGCGGCAATCCTCAGATCGACATCGAGAACATGAGGACTGCCCGCCATCGGCGTCCGGACCTGCTCCAGAACGAGGACTGCCTCATTCATAGGTACAACGGCACCGTGACGACGACATCGATCAACAGGCACAGGACAAATGAATTGATCATCGCCCGGGTCGTTTGCTGCGGCACTTCGGTAAAGGAGGACCGGACAGCCAGGCCATGGTAACAACAGATGGCCGCCACGGCCGACCCGAATGACAATCCTTTGATGGCGGTCATCAGGACATCCGTCGTCGACAACGCCTTCGTGATGCTCTCCACGAAGGCATAAAACGGAATGGTCAGTTGTACATCGGCGACCAGGTAGCCGCCCAACACCGCCACTACATCGAAATACAGGGTAAGACAAAGCATTGAGAGCACCATGCCGACCATCCTGGGCATGATGACAAAGCGACTGATCGAAATGCCCATGAGCCGGAGCGCGACCACCTCGCGTGTCACCGACATATTGCCCAACTCCGTCGCGATCGCCGTCCCGGACCGGCCGACCACGATAAACGCGGTGATCAACGGACCCAGTTCACGAACCACGGTGACGACGATAATGCCCCCGACCAGCCCGCCGGCCCCAAGCCTAGGAAGCTGCGTCCCCGCCTGGGTCACAATGATGATGCCGAGCAGGAGCGCAATCACGGTCGTCACCGGCAAGGCATCGACCCCGGTGAATAAAATCTGCCGAATGAGCACCCACAGCGTGTCCCGACGTCCTTGCTGCGTCGGCAACACTAGGTCCAGAACCGCTTGCGTGAACAGCGTGGCCAGCGACGCCAGATACGTATAGCCCGCGATGGTCTTGCGCCCCACCCACTCGATCATGTGTTGTGCGCCGCCCCCTTCTTGCAGGCGAAGTGTCGGCCTGATGTGGCAGACGAACGCCTTGCTCTCCGTCGAAATTGTAGGGGAAGCATCGGAAGCAAAGCAATGAGTCGCCCTTCCGGCGAGGTCTCGAAACGGCGCAGGGGGGAGGAGATGCCCTGTGGGGTCGTCGGCGCGATACAAATAACAGCGGAGCAGCAATAGGAAGGAGGAACGCTGTACGAGGCCTACGACAACGGCCTGGACTTGATGACGAACTGCTGGATGCGCTGGAGTTGGGCAGGGCGCATCGCCAGAAACTCCACACCGAACTCCCCGCCTCGCGCCCATCGAACCACGGCGTCATCCACTCGGACCGGCCATTCATGCCCATCCGACAGAAATAAAGCCACCTTCATATGAAGTCCCGGTGACATCCTGTTCTCCGACTTGGCCATACAGCCGGTCGAGGAGACATCCAACACCTCCGCCTCCCCATCCACCTCATCCTCCCCGGTAAATTCCAATCGGCAATCGGTTGCGACCCGACGAGATTTTCGCGGCGTTTTTGTCTGTTCCACCCAAGCTCCTTTCTCAGCACACCACCCCCCAGCCTCATCGGCCCAGCTACCGGCCCTATTCGGGACCGGTGGATGCGAGAAACTGGCGGATCCGATTGAGTTCGGTTGTCCCCATGGAGACGAATTCCACACCAAAATGTAGATCCCGCCCCCATCGCACCAGGGCCAGATCTATGGCGGTCGGACACATTTCCCCCGGAAGGAGAATGATCAACGACATCGCATCGCCCACAGTCACACCCGCGTCGCTGCTGATTTTGCACCCACCGGCGGACAGATTGATGACGACGCCTTCACCTTCCGCATCACCGTTAAAACTGATGGTCGGAGCAAAGGGTGCGAACGAGAGCAGGCATGCCGGGGGCACAACGCACCGCCGGTGTTGCCGGAGTTCAATGCGCGCAGAAGAGAGGTTGTTGGATTGATCCATGGCGGAGCGGATACTGCGATCGTACACGACATTCAGCCAGGATCAGTATATCGCACGGGGCCGGAAACGCCGAATATTTCCCATGATTTCGCCGCGGCGTCCAGTCCATACGCAGGGCGGGTGGGGCAAGACGGGTCACCGCTGATAGATCGGTGGTTCACCGGGGGGACGGCTCTTGAACCGGCGGTGCTGCCAAAAGTATTGTTCCGGCACTCGAAGGACAGCGCCTTCGATCAGCTGATTGATTCGTGCGGCGTCCGGAATCATGTCGCCGGATGGAAAGTGGTCGAGGGCTTTCCCCACCTCGATGTCATATCCCGATCGATCGGCTCTGCGGTAGTAAAAGCAGGGCACCACCGCCGCCCCGCTCACCTTCGCCAACCGCGATGTGGCGGTCAATGACGCGGCCTGCACGCCGAAGAATGGGGCAAAGACGCTCCGCTTCGAACCCGCATCGATATCAGGCGCATACCACACCACCTGGTTTCTGCCTAAGGCTCGCAGGATCCCCCGCATATCCCGATGCTGGATCAACTCCGAATAGTACCGGCTTCGGCATCGATTCGCGACGGTTTCCGCCACCACGTCGTTTTGGGGTCGGTATACGATCGCCACCGGCTGCTCCAACGCCATGAAACGACCGGCCAGTTCGGCCGCGTGCAAATGGGCGCCGCAGAGCAACACTCCACGGCCCAGACGGAGGGCCTCGTGGATATGTTCCAACCCCTTGATCGTACACTCACAATAGGTGCGGGGATCCCTCGCCCACCAGGCCATTGCGATCTCCAACACACCCATCCCCATGGACTCGAAGCAATGCAGGGCAACCTGGTTCCGTTCGGCTGGTGCTTGCTGGGGAAAACACACCGCCAAGTTTACCCGCACAATGTCGCGCCGCTTGGTCAGGAGTCCGTGCAACAGCCGGCCACACTGCCGCCCAAAAGCGAGCTGCCATCGATAGGGAAGCATGGACAGCAGGCGGAACAATCCAAGACCGACCCAGGTGGGCCAATACAGCGGGTGGTAGGAACTATGCGGCCGGGGCCGCTTCTTTCGTGTATGCGTACTGGACATGGCCGAATGGGGAAGCCATTGTAGGGAAACGGAGCGGCGAGCGCAATCTCGAAGCTGTGCAGGGGAACCCCGGCACGAGCGGCAGGAGGAGGTTGCGGCCAATGTGCCGACCAGTGGTGCCGGACGGATGAAGATGAACGCAGTTACGTGCAGGCGCCGCAACGCTGTTGAAACCGGCGGGTACCGGCCATGAGCCGTTAGCCCGGATTATTCATGAATGTCGTCGCGAGGCGTTCGAGACCGAAGCCCGCCGGGGCTTCTCGCACGCGAGGCCGACGCAGGCGTACTGACAGTCCGTCGAGGAGGCCGAACGAGAACAGTCCCGCCGGGCAAGAGAATCGGACGACGGAGCAGGCGCACTGAATAGTCCGGGTTAGGAGGCCGGTTTCGTCGCGATCGTCATGAACTTTCGCAGGCGCATCTCAGCCACCGGTGACAGGTCGACGAACTCCAATCCGTACACCTGCTCTCTCTCCCAACGCACCGTCGCTTCCTCCACCGTCATCGGCGACACCTGATTCGGGAGGGACAGCGTCACCGAGACCCTGTCGCCGCGCTGAATACCCGACTCACTCATCACTTTCGCTCCTCGCATCGACACGTCGAACACGACTCCGATGCCGTCGCCCCCGCGGCCCAGCCATTTGGCTAGGCCTAGTCGGGAGAAGGAGCAGACGAACGGTGCCGGAACGCGCAAGCGCGGATGCTGCCGCAAATCGACGGAGAATTTCTCCTGTCCCATAGTGCCATCCATACGTACCCTCCCGTATGTAATATGGCCACTGTATCGCAACTGTGTCGGTCCGAAAAACAAATTGAGAAAACGAACCGACCGCAACGAATCGGAACGAACCGTGACGTGAGCGATCCGACGCCCACGTCCACGCTTGAACGTCCGCACCACCCACCCCACGTCGGGGGTTACTGCCGCTGCTTGCCGCGTTGCTGCATCATCTCGGAACAGGATTGGGAGACTTCCTGCCGATGCTCTTTCAGACACTGAATAATCCGACCTTCTCCCGCTTTGACGCCCTGGCAGAGTTTTTTGACATCCTCCGCGCACGCCTTCCGCATCGGATGGTTCCCGAGCCCTCTTCCCTCAGTCCCTTTTCCAGGACTGTGGGAGGCCTCAGGCGGAGCCGCAGACTGATCCTGCCCGGCTGGATTGGACGGCTCAGGCGCGGACCAGGTGGGGTCAAACATTCCCAAAATCACGACTACCACACCACTCCAGAACACAATCCCCAGAGCCGTTCTCCAAGGCCCAATGTCAGCACGCATACCATCCTCCTTCCAAAGATGAATGATCTCCCCGAAACTCTTCCCGCCCTGCACCCGCGAGGACTCCGTACGAAGTCGATGCCCTGACACAAGCACTCAACGTATCCGCAACCGAACGGTTGACGCCTCCCCTGCCGGAGACGGAGCCGCACTCGGCAAGCACTTGCGAAAAGCCGCACGCTTGACTATTGTAGCGACATGCAACACATCGCCCCGAGTTCAGTTCCAACCGACATTGTCCATCGTGTTCACCACAAGTTCTGGACGTACCTCCTGTTCTGGTCGGTGATCGCGGGGTCTGTGATTGCCGTCCCCGGCTACGGACTGATCTATGGATACTCCTGGCTGGATTGGACGATGTTCGCCATCCTCTACGTGATCACCGGGCTGGGGATCACCGTTGGCTACCACCGGCTCCTGACCCATCGCAGTTTCGAATGTCCCGACTGGGTGAAGGCCTGCCTCTTGGTGGCGGGGGGCTGGGCGCTGCAGAACTCCGGCGCAAAATGGACAGCCGATCACTTGCGACACCATGCGCACTGCGACGATCCGGCCGATCCCTACAACGCTAAACGAGGGTTCTGGTACAGCCACTGCGGCTGGCTGCTCGATCCGGTGCCGTGCAACGATGAACGATTCGGCTCCCGCGTCATGCAGGACCGGGTCGCGATGTGGCAACACCGCTACTATGCAGCGATCGTCCTCGTCGGCCTGGCGCTCCCCTTTGTCGTAGGCTTCCTGTATAACGGCTGGAAGGGCGGAATCGGTGGCTTCATGCTGGCCGGCGTCGGACGCACCTTTGCCGTCCTGAACTCCACCTTCTGCATCAACTCCGTCTGTCACCTGTGGGGCGAGCAGCCCTATGGTACCGCCGATTCCAGTCGTAACTCCTGGTTTGTCTCACTGCTGACCTTCGGCGAGGGCTACCACAACTATCACCATACCTATCCGAGCGACTATCGCAACGGGCCGCTGTGGTACAACTTTGACCCGTCGAAGTGGTTGATCTACACCTTATGGAAGTTGGGACTCGCGTCCTCACTCCGGACGGCCTCTTCCGGTCACTGACCCAAACCCATTGTGTGCCACGCCGAGGAACGACCGGATCACCACCACAGAGGTCAGGCCGGAGGCGCGTGGAACCTCTCCCTGCAGCGATCGACCGCATCCGACCGATACAAACTATTTTTCCCCCGTCAGTTAATCGTGTAGCAATCCCCCTATTCATCTGTTAGGATGCAGCGTGATCTCATGACGGGCCGCATGAGAATCATGGTTCTGGATGGCTCATCACCGATGTTGTTTGTTACCGAGAAGTTGATCGGAAGTCAGACCCAAGTCGCCTCAATCATCGCGTCTTCGGCCCGCTCATTCCCCTCATATGTCTGTTCTCGTGTCGCCGACAATGTCACTATTCAAAAGGAGAGACCCCTATGGGTACTAAATTGTATGTCGGCGGACTGCCGTATGCTGCAACTGAATCGCAACTGAGCAACTTGTTTTCCACTCACGGCACCGTTGAATCGGCGCGCGTGATCACGGACAAGTTCACCGGACAATCGCGCGGCTTCGGCTTCGTGGAAATGTCCACGGCAGAGGAAGCGAAGGCAGCCATCACGGCGTTGAACGGCTCGGACATGGATGGCCGGCAGCTCACCGTCAATGAAGCGAAGCCGCAAGAAGCTCGCTCCGGTGGCGGCGGCGGGGGTGGACGGTTCGGCGGCGGTGAAAACCGCGGCGGACGCAGCCGCTTCTAAGAGGTCACGAGATTCGTCTCGTCTCCCGAGGGGCGCTTCACCTGAAGCGCCCCTTCTTTTTTTGTCCTGCGGCTGGTGGAACTACTGCTCGTCCGGCTTTCCCCGCAACGATTTCAGACGCGCCCGCTTGGTCTTGCTGTCCAACCTTCTTTTGGTCGATCCCTTCGTCGGCTTCGTCGGACGACGCGGCGGACGCAGCACCGCCACTGACTGAATCAATTCCTGCAGACGATCCAACGCCAACGCACGGTTGCGCTCCTGGCTCCGTGAGTCCTGCGCCTTAATAATAATGGTGCCGTCACGCGAGATTCTATGGTCCCGCAAGGCCAGCAGCCGCTCTTTGTAGAACGGCGGAAGGGAAGACGCGAGAATATTGAATCGAAGATGGATCGCGGAGGAAACCTTATTGACATGCTGCCCGCCGGCGCCTTGCGCCCGCACAGCGGTCAATTCGATCTCCTCGTCCGGGATGGTCACATGCGTTGAAATAGACAACATAGCGGTTAGGTCCTGCGCCCGACAGTGAGAGAACGTACTTGGGAGACAGGGCGGGAGTCAATCACGTGAGCACCCCGCGCCGTGTTCGCGGTCGGACATTCACCGGGACATACGCCCTCAGCTGCCAGATGGAACTGTATCCATGAACAGGGTATGATATTAAGGTCTTACCCTTTACCCCCCTGATACAAGATTGCGATGGAACCTGCGCTGAACAACGCGCCCGCCAAGGCTGGCTTGGGATCAGACAGAAGCAGATCGACCCAAGGGAGCCTCCCGCTGGTCCTGCTTCTCTGTTTTGTCATCGCTACGGCACTGGGACTCTATGCGTTGTCGTTCCTGCGAACGGTGCTGATCTCAGAACGGGGACGAGAATTGGCCATGAATGCCGCCGCAGTCGCGGATACGCTCGACCGCGTCATGTTCGAACGGTACGGCGATATCCAGCTATTTGCGAATGACGGCATACTGCGGGACGGCACCGCGCCTGAAAAGACCACCCGGCTCCTGGACTACAAACAACTCTATCAATATTACTCCTGGCTGGGAGTCGCCGATGAGAACGGGCAACTCATCGCCGCCACCGACGCGCTACCCGCGCAGGGCACGCAAGGCTTGAACCCCGAGTCGTTCGAGTTGGTGCACAGGACAGGGACGGTTCACTTCGAAGACATGCGGCCATCCCCGGCATCGCATAGAAAGATGGCTATCGGGTTCACGGCGCCTATCTATGGTCCAAAAGGAGAGTTTCGTGGGGTGGTGGCCACCCGAGTGCCGTTTGAGCAGCTTCAGTCGATTTTCGAGCAGGAAGGCAGGCTGCGATACGGGGAAAGCGCCTATGACTGGCTGCTGCTCGACCGGGAGGGAACGGTCCTCAGCGAAAAAAATCGACCCTCGCCCCTGAACGGCGATCCGGTGAAGGTGGATCCGCCTTCGCAAGCCCTAGCCGCCGCGGAGCGGGATCACCCCGGTTTCGTGCAAGAAATCCACCGTCGCCGAGGAAACGCCGTCGTCACCGGCTATGCATGGACCAGAGGGTATCGCAACTTTCAAGGATTCGACTGGCTGGTCCTGTTTCGCTTGGACCGTGATCAGGTCTACGCTCCGGTCGATCGACTGATATGGATGGTGGGAGGAATTGGATTGCTGGTCATCCTCCCCCTCACCGCCTATGGCATCTGGGCCTCGTGGGAACTGGGACGTGAGAGGAATGACCTGATCAAAGCGCGGCAAGACTTGGAGCGGTCCGTGACAGAACTCGGCCGTTCCAATGCCGACCTCCAACAGTTCGCCTATGTGGCGTCGCACGACTTGCAGGAACCCCTCCGCATGGTGAGCAGCTACACGCAACTCCTCGCGAGACGCTACAAGGGGAAACTCGATGCGGATGCGGATGAATTTATCGCCTTCGCCGTGGACGGCGCCAATCGCATGCAACGGCTCATTCAGGACCTCCTGGCCTATTCGCGAGTCAATACAGGAGGCCGACAATTCGAACCGACAGCCATGGAGACGGTTCTAAAGGCCGCGTTGGATAATCTCACGAACGCCGTCAAGGAAAGCCACGCTATCATCACCCATGACCCGTTGCCGGCGGTGATGGGCGACCAACATCAATTGGCGCAATTGTTCCAAAATCTACTGAGCAATGCCATCAAATTCAGCGGGACAGCACCGCCGCGCATACACATCTCCGCGACGCGGGCCGATGGGGATTGGGTATTTTCCGTTGGCGATCAGGGCATCGGGATCGATCCACAATATGCAGATCGGATTTTTGTCATTTTCCAGCGGCTCCACACGAGAGAAGAATACCCGGGGACCGGCATCGGCCTGGCCATTTGCAAGAAGATCGTCGAACGCCATGGCGGACGCATGTGGGTAGAATCCGAACCCGCTAAAGGAGCGACGTTTTATTTCACCCTGCGCGATGGGGAACCTACCCCATCGACGCAAATGCCGAATCGCTGAGGGAAGGAAGGAGCAGGAGTTGTATGGTACCTGAGTTGGTCAAGCCCATCGAGATTCTGCTGGTTGAGGATAACCCGGGCGATGTTCGCCTGACGATGGAAGCGTTGAAGGAAGCCAAAGTCGTGAACCATCTGACCGTGCTGAAAGACGGTGAGGAAGCCTTGACCTATCTGCGCCGACAGGGTCCCTACGCCCACGCGACGCGACCCCACCTGATCCTGCTCGACTTAAATCTGCCTCGAAAAGACGGTCGGGAAGTGCTGGCTCAAATCAAGGCCGAGGAGCCACTGAAACGCATTCCGGTGGTCGTACTGACGACCTCAGAGGACGAACAGGATGTCCTGAAGAGTTACAACCTTCACGCCAACTGCTATATCACGAAGCCGGTGGATCTGGATCAGTTCATTCGGGTGGTGCGATCCATCGAAGATTTTTGGCTCGGGATCGTCGTGTTGCCGGTCCCACCACAAAACGGAACCAGGTGAGCACCGGTCCCGCACATATCCTGCTGGTTGAAGACAATGCCGGCGATGCTCGTCTTCTGAGGGAACTCTTGACGGAAACCGGCGCCGGCCGGTTCGCTCTGACGCATGTCGAGCGGCTCGATGCCGCCATCCGATGCCTGACTCAGGCCGCGTTCGACATCATTCTCCTGGATCTCTCGTTGCCGGATAGCCAAGGGGCCGAGACCCTAGTCAGGATGCACGCGGCGGCGCAGGGGATTCCGATCGTGCTGGTGACCGGACGGGAAGATGAGGAATTGGGACTACAGCTCATCCAGGCGGGAGCCCAGGACTATCTCGTGAAAGGACAGACGACCGCCCCGCTCCTGGCACGCGCCCTGAAGTATGCAGTCGAGCGCAAGCGGCTGGAAGAAGAACTGCGGCAGAAAACGCGCTTTCTCCAGTCCGTGCTGGACAACATGGCCGAAGGCGTGGTGATGGCCGACGAAAGGGGAACGTTCCAAGTGTGGAACCAGGCCGCTGAACGTATCATCGGAAGCGGTCCTGCCGACATAGGAATCGGAGAATGGTCCCAGCATTACGCTCTATTCTTACCGGACAGGGTCACACCATTTCCGACCGATGACCTACCGCTGGCAAGAGCGATCCGTGGAGAATCCGTGACCGATGTCTTGATCTTTTTTCACCGGCCGCATCGGCCGGGCGGAGCCTGGCTCAGCGTGACGGCCAGGCCGTTGCTGGATGACACCGGGCATCTCAGCGGAGGGGTTGCCGTCTTTCGAGACATCACCGCTGCAAAGCGAACCGATGAAGCGCTCCGGGACAGCCAAGAACGGTATCGGTTGTTGGTCACGAAGGCCAACGACATCATTTATCGAACCGATGCCCTGGGTCGGTTTACCTTCGTGAATCCGGTCGCCATGCGCATCATGAAGTATTCGGAGCAGGAACTGCTGGAGCGTCGGTTCATCGAGTTGATTCATCCCGATCATCAGAAGGCGGCTGAACGGTTCTACGGGCGGCAATTCGTCCGCCAGCTGCCAAGCACCTATTATGAATTTCTCGCCCTCACCAAGGACGGCAGCGAGGTCTGGATCGGCCAGAACGTGCAAATTCTTCTGGAAGAGGGCAAGGTAGTCGGGTTCCAGGCGGTGGCGCGTGACATCACCGAGCGCAGGCAGGCAGAGACGGCATTACGCGAAAGCGAGGAACGGTTCCGAGCGATCATGGACAATAGCCCGGCCCTGATTTTCATCAAAGACGTTGAGGGGCGCTATCTTCAGGCCAACCGACAGTTTGAGACCCTCTTCCATCTACCCCATGGCGCTATCGTCGGCAAGCCCGACGAGGACGTCTTTCCACCTGAGCAAGCCGCTGCATTTCTCGCCAACGACCGCGAGGTCCTGGCGGCCGGAGCACCGATGGAGTTCGAAGAGGTAGCCGTCCATGATGACGGTCCCCATACCAGCCTGGTCGTGAAGTTTCCCCTGCTCAATGCGCAGGGCCGGTGCTATGCCTTGTGCGGCATCGCCACCGATATTACCGACCGGAAACGGGCGGAAGAAGACAGACAGAAGCTCGCGAAGGATCGTTTGCTGCTGCTGGAGTCCACCGGGGAAGGGATTTATGGCATCGACCGCCAAGGCCGCTGCACATTCATCAATTCAGCTGCAGCGCGCATGCTGGGCTATCTCTCGGAGGAGCTCCTCGGCCAGGATATGCATGAGCGCATCCATTATTCCTTCCCGGATGGCACCGCATACCCCCGTGCGGCCTGCCGCATCCAAGAGACGCTCGAGCGCGGGAAAGGCCGGAAGGTCGATGATGAAGTCTACTGGCGCAAGGACGGCACAGCATTTCAGATCGAATACTCCTCGTTCCCCGTCCTGGAACAGGACCGCATCACAGGAGCCGTGGTGGTGTTTCTTGACATCACCGAGCGCAAACTAGCCGAGCAACAGCTGATGCTCTCGCACGATCAACTCAGAAAACTGACCGCACGGCTCGAATCGGTACGGGAAGAGGAGCGAATTCTAATCGCCCGTGAGATCCACGACGAATTGGGGCAAGCGTTGACAGGTGTGAAACTCGACCTCTGCCTGCTACGCGACCAGATCTCCGACGCCCCTCCTGGCTTCCTGAGCAGGTGGGAATCGATCTCCACGCTCGTCGATGCCACGCTACAGTCGGTCCGGAGGATTGCCACGGAACTGCGTCCCGTGGTGCTGGATCAACTCGGCCTTATCCCCGCCATTGAATGGCAGGCCCACGAATTCCAATCACGGACCGGGATTCAATGCACGCTCGACATTTACTTGCGGTCTGTCACCTTATCTCATGCGGGATCGACCGCCATGTTCCGCATTTTCCAGGAGATCCTGACCAATGTGGCCCGCCATGCGCAGGCCTCGACCGTCAATATCACACTCCAAGAGCAGGCCGGTGGTCTTGTGCTTGAAGTGCGCGACAATGGGCGAGGCGTGACCGACTCCGAATTATCCGATTCTCAATCCCTGGGGCTGATGGGAATGCGGGAACGGGCCCTGCTCCTGGGAGGAGAAACCACCTTCACAGGAAGTCCTGGAATAGGAACGACGGTGAGGGTCAGGATTCCCCTTGACCGGCCGCAGCCGATATGACGCCGGAAGACGGCGCGTTTCACCGGGCCTCGGTTCATCATAGGATGCGAACGAAAGGAGGAGCACGTCGTGATAAAGATTCTCGTCGTGGATGATCATGCGGTCGTACGACAGGGCGTCAGACAGATCCTGAGCGAACAGTTCCACGGCGCCGTCATCGGTGAAGCACAAAATGCGGAAGAGATGATCGAGCGGGTTCGGAAGAACAGCTGGGATATCGTCCTCCTGGATATAGGCATGCCCGGAAAGAGCGGACTCGATGCGCTCAAGGAGCTCAAGCAGGGCCGTCCCAAACTCCCGGTCCTCGTACTGAGCGCCTACCCAGAGGATCAACTGGCGTTGCGAATGTTGAAAGCGGGCGCGGCCGGCTACCTCTCGAAAGACAGCGCGCCGAACGAGCTCGTGCAAGCCCTCCGGAAGATCCTGGGCGGCGGGAAATTCATCAGTGCATCAGTGGCCGAATTACTCGCCTCAAATTTGAGCGATCATTCGGAGAAACCCCCGCATGAGCTGTTGTCCGATCGCGAGTACCAGGTCATGTGTTTAATCGCGGTGGGAAAAAGCTTGAAAGACATCGCGGACGATTTGTGCGTCGGTGTCAGCACCATCAATACCTATCGGGCGCGCATCCTCGAAAAAATGCAGCTGAAGAACAATACCGAACTCACGCATTACGCCATTGAGAATCGTCTCGTGAATCGCCTGGTTTCCTGACTCCACCCTGCCATGCCCCTCCTTCTTTTCGTCCCCGCACTTCCAACTTGTTCGTAGCACAAACGTCGACTGACAGGACCGACGAAACGGCGACGCGAAATTTGCGCAAAGCGCGATGCTGCCCGAGACCTGATTCCGGTACACATACCTGCGTCGACACGTTGGGTTGAGAGATGCCGTTTCCGCACTTCAAGTTCAGCTGGGATGCTAAGCGGCAATCCTGATGATGTGTGATCTTGAAACCAAAACCAAGACCGGGCAGGTGGGAGGATCATATGACCGAGGTGTATGAGTACGAGATAGGGGCGCGCATAACGCAAGAGCTGGAACAACATGGGCCCTGCACGTTGGAAACACTCGCCCACAGACTCCCCAACTGTAGCTGGAACCAGATGTTTATGGCGATTGACAGACTTTCGCGGGAAGGGGTGATCATCCTCCAGCCTCAGGCTCCTTTCCAATACCTGGTGTCTCTGGCGCCTACGCATAAACATGCTTTGCATTTCGATTCCATCAGGAGGGTAGCGGGAGCCCTGCAGGAAGGTCGTGGTTCATACGAGAGATAAGGGAGGACGACACATGAACACCACTATGAACAGAGTCAAGCAGACCGGAAGAACGCGAGTGATGATTGTCGATCCTGAGTGGCAGTTTGGGCTCGAACTTGCCGATTGTCTCGCAACCAGCGGGTACCAGGCAATCCTCGTTCGAAGTCTTGAGTCGATGATCGACGATCTCGGCGAGTTGCAGCCAGGTGCGATCCTGCTCCACACCGATTCGTACGACGAAAAACTCAACGGCCATGGAGCCGAAACCTTACAGGCCGTGAGAGCCCTGTGCCCGCAGGCGCCGGTGCTGACGCTGACCAAGCCAGGTCATGACACCTTGCCTGCTGTACCACAACGAATAGCCGAAGACTACCCCCCCATTATCCCACCGACTCGGGTGGTGGAGCTGCTTCAAACGAAGCTCGGTATCCCTTGCGCGCGCGTGCTCTAACGTGCCGCGCCCATCTTAAAGCACACAAGCAGCCAACTCTAAGGAGACGTCACTCATGGCACGACAACGGACAAAACCGACCCCGGAAATCGATGGAAGACAGGGGCGAACCCTCGCCCCAACGAATGCGCCGACCCGAGACAACAAAAATCGTCAGACCTTGCCGCACAAAAACGGCAACGACGCTGCGACCAATGACAACCGGGCACGCATCGAGAAGCTGGCCTATGAGCTCTATCAGCAACGAGGACGGCAGGACGGGTATGACCGCCAAGACTGGCTGGAGGCCGAACGGCTGATCCTCTCACCGTCGGCGCATACGCGCCAAGACAGCTCTGACCGCCTCCCGACCTCTGTCCAGGCGTAACGCGTGGGACGATGAGAAGACCGCACACGGAAGATCCTGCAGGGAGAACAGTACGATGCTCTGCCCAACCAGCAACTGCGGCCAACTAATGGCATCTGATTATCGTGCAGGCTATGACGCACGCACTGGTCTTGAATGCCTCCATTGTGGACACTGCGGGCATCGTGGGATGAGGGCACGAGAAGGGCTGCAGCTGTTGTTCTCCGGGCAGCATGAATATGTCTTCAGCTATGGTCCGTCCCTCTCGTACCTCAAGGTTGTGCTGTCGACGGTTGCGCTGAATCTGTTCAGCAGCCATGGCCTGGAATCGGTCCGACTGGCAACCCACGTCGCCGAATGGGCACTCCTTATGGGGCAGGTCTGCGGCACGGTTCGCCCTTCAGGTGACCTCGTCCTGTCCAGTTGTTACGAGTATTGCCGACGACAGGCGGTGCCCCATTCCGGCGTCTCACCGCGCTAAGGCTACGGATTCGAGGACTGATTGATTCACGAACGAGGATCGGGCTCAGCCCTCATTACCATCGCGGTCGTCAGCCAGAATCAGCTCCTGCGGCTTGGACTGCAAGCCGTCATCGCACCGCACGAGCACATCCGGCTGATCGGAGAAGCGGCGAACACGCTGCAGGCGGTGAGCATCGTCGCGCAAGAGAAGCCACAGCTGCTTATTATTGAGCTGGAGCCCGGCATGGACGTCCTCGGGCTGGTTCGAAAGGTGAAGGCTTCGCTTTCGACCATACGAATCATCGCCCTGCATGGAATTGAAGACAGCCGCGGCGGGCTGGAAGCCTTGTCGTCTGGAATAGACAGCATGGTGCTGACCACCCAGCCGGGAGTCGTGCTGCTTGCCATCATCGAGTATCTCTGTCGGCGTCCGGCGAACGTGGCGCACTGTCATCCTTACGACGCAAGCGCGTTGGAGAGAACCGGCTCAGCAGGCGGCTTCGAGGACCGGATCCCCGTTCTGCCGAATTGGTCCGAGGACCTCACGAAACGTGAGCATGACATCATCGCCTTGATTGGAGAGGGCCTGTCCAACAAAGACATCGCCGGACGCCTCAGCATTTGCAGCACGACGGTGCGCCATCACCTCACCAGCATTTTCGGCAAACTCGATGTGCACAGCCGCCAGCAGCTCCTGATTCGAGCGCACAAATACGGCCTGGTCAAACTCCACGCGAATGGGACAGCTGCTCGCGCACACCTTGTAGCGGGTTCGGAGCAGCCAGCCTGAGAGCGTCGGAGAGCACTTCCGTGCGTCAATCGTGAAACGTCAAACGTACCTTGCGGGGAATCAGAGCGTATAGCTGAGAATAAAGACGCCCACTCTCGATTTCTGGCCATACGCCAGGAGCTCTCTGCCAGAGGCTCTTTTCGGCGGACGAGAGACGAACGATGCTTCACGAACGACGGATGATGAGGGCGGCCTTATTCCGGCATCCGACACTGGCAGGCAGAATGCGCAAAAAGGCCGTCCAGCAAGGCCGCAGCAAGCGTAGAGGTGAATCGTACTCGCGCAGTACGGTGAGCCTCTGAGCGACGTGAGAACGCCGCTGGCGGCCTTTTTCCGCATTCTGCTAGGCAATGACGGCCTTCTGTTTGAGGTATTCCATGAGATCTGAAAAGGAGCCCTCGCGAAGGATACGCGTGAATTGCGCCTGATACTTCGCCATGATGCTGGACCCGTCGATGCTGATATCGTTGACAAGCCAAGCCCCGGATCGCCGAACGACTTGAAATTCGATCCGTGTGTCGACTTCCTGCCCGGCAGGAGCAATCATGACCTGTGCCCCGTCGGCATCGTTTCCTTCATCGAGATAGACCACTTGGGCCGCAGAATAGTCTCGCAGGTGGTCCGCCAGATCATCGCGTAACACCTGCACAAACAGTCGCACAAACTGCCGGCGCTCTACGGCATTCGACTTGATCCCGGTCTCGCCCAGCGACCGTTCGGCCATTTCTTCATAGTTGAAGGCCCGCCGAACCACCTGCTCGATTTCCCACTGACGCTGCGCGGAGCGGCTCGCATCCTTCAACTCTGTCAGGATATACAACATGTCCTTCATCGTGCGCTCGACGACCTCCGTAGGCGTCTGTCCCGCCCACGAAGAGGTGGCATGACCGGATACCGCCACCAACATCACAGCGAGTAGACACGCTATCAAGCCCCGGACGGACCTCGAAGTCGAGGGACGAGGATGGCTCAGGCTGACAAATCTGTGGTTCATACGTTCTGCCTTCCAATAACCTCTGCCAATGATCGTTCATGGTACCGGCCGTCAAAACCGAGCGTCAAGCACGTGGATATACCTGTGTTTCAGCCGCCAAAGGATCAGGTACTGAAGGAGCCGACTATTGCGCCGAACGGTAGCGGCGCGCCATTGAGAGATTTTATTTTCCTCTCTGTGGCACCTTCGGTATACTCGCGCCATGTCTCTTCCACGAATGCCCCTCCTGCTGCTGAGTCTCTCCATCCCTGCCCTCTTTTCAGGCTGCGAAACAACCGACAAAATGCTCGGCGCCGCCGAACGGGCTGTCGGCAGCAGCACGGGAAGAACCGTCCTGGATATCGTCGGCGGCAAGGATCCGGCTGAAATCGCCAGGCGGCGCGTCGAGAATTATGGGCGAGACCCCCAAGCCCTGTTGCGGGACCTTCGATCGATCCAGCGAGACTTCCAGGCGCTCATGGCGGCGTTGACCGGGGAGGTCGGGAAGAAGTGGGGCACCAAGGAAGTGAAACTGCCCGAGCAGAAGAAATATGTGAAATACACGCAGAATTACCGCAGTCGCGCCATCGTGGATTTCGATGCGGGCAATATCCTGGTCGAGACGCTTGACGAGAAGGATCCGCGGGCCAGCCTGAAGAATGCTGTCGTCACCACCCTCCTCACCCCCAACGATCCTCGCAGCGTCGATCTATTTACGGATAAAGAAATCACCCTGACCAGCGAGAAGGAGCCGTATCTCCTGGGCCTCGTGTTGGACCAGTCCGGCAAGCCGGTGCACACACCCGTGGAAGCGGAACAGTTCGCCGACGCACTCCTCTCCAAGAGCACGACCACCCGGAAGGTCGAGCAAGAAGAGGGAGCGAAAACCGCCCACATGGTCAACATCTCGATGGTCACGAATTTCTCGCACAAACAGGCCGAGAAATACCGCGCGGTCGTCGGACAGTTTGCGGAGCGCTACCAAATCAGTCCCAGCCTTGTCTTTGCCATCATCCGCACCGAGAGTAACTTCAATCCCTTTGCCGTCAGTTCTGCGCCGGCTTACGGATTGATGCAATTGGTCCCCACCAGCGGAGGACGGGATGCATACCGCAAAGCAAAAGGTGAGGACAAGGCGCCCTCGCGCGACTATCTCTTCGATCCGGACAACAACATCGAATTGGGCACGGCCTATCTCAACGTGCTGACGTACGCCCAATTAGACGATGTCACCGACCCGGTCTCGCGTGAATACTGCGTGATCTCAGCCTATAACACCGGCGCCGGCAACGTCTTCAAGACATTTTCCAAAGACCAGCGGAACGCGTTGCAGCAGATCAATGGATTACAACCGGCCGCACTCTATGACCGCCTCCGTACCGGACTCCCCTACCAGGAGACCCGCGACTATCTCGCGAAGGTCGTCGGGTTTCGAAAGCAATTTGTGAGTCTCGGCGATACCGCCGCTAAATAACCACGCACCGGTTCCGACAATCCTCCCAAACCAGTGATGGTTGGATTCTTGCCTTCCGGCGCCCGCTTGGTTACAACAAGTCAGGCAACGGGTTTTTCAAGGAGGACCACCGCGAACTCATCACCTTACAAGAGCACTGCATTCGGCATCCTCGGCGCCGCCTTCGTTCTACTGTGCATCGCGCTGGTCCCGTTGATGACGGTTGAGATCCCGCCGCTCGTAGACTATCCCAATCACCTGGCGCGCATGCACATCCTGGCCGATGGCGGGCATTCCCCCTGGCTTCGCCAATACTACGACATCCACTGGGACCTGCTTCCTAACCTTTCGATGGATCTGGTGGTGCCGCCGCTTACCCGGATCATGTCGGTTGAGCAGGCAGGCAAGATGTTCATCGCGCTGACATTCGCACTGCTGGCGGGCGGCACTATGGTGCTTCACGCTGCCCTGCATCGACGCTGGTCTCCCTGGCCACTCCTGGCATTTTTCTTTCTCTATAACAGTGTCTTCCTGTGGGGCTTCCTCAACTATCTCTTCGGGCTCGGACTGGCTCTGTTCGCCTGCGCCCTGTGGGTCAGGCTCCGCACTCGTTCCGCGCTCCTGGTCGTGCCGTTGTTTTCACTCACCGCCGTCATGTTGTTATTCGCCCACCTCTTCGCATTCGGCAGCTTCGCGCTGATCGTGTCGACCTATGAGCTCTCTCAATGGTGGCGCCTGCGAGACGAGGCCATTCACCCTACCAACGCCGCCTGCTGGAAGGCCGCTCCGGCACTCATCATTCCACTCATCATCCTGACACTGACCCCGACCTTCAAAGTGGCCCCCGAAGACTATCCCTTGTGGCTCAGAGGATCTTCCCCGCCCCCACTCATCTCCTTTCTTTCTCCCGTAACAAAACTCGAAGCTCTGAAAGGGACCATCCGAACCGAACACCGGCTCTTAGATCGCGTCACCGTCCTCATGCTGGTCGGGCTGGTCGGCATAGGGTTGGTGCGGCGACGTTGCTCCATCCTGCCGTCGATGTTCCTCCCGCTCGGCGCAACCACGCTGGCCGCTATGGCGATGCCTAATACGATCGGCACGACCGCGGTGGTCGATATACGAATGCCGATCGTCTTCGTCTTACTCACCGTGGCGAGTTCGGATTGGCGCGAAATCAGCCGGGGATGGTTTCTTCCGGTGGCACTGGCCCTGAGTACGGTATTTGCGGTGAGGATGGGCTACATCACCGAGCACTGGCAGGACACGGCACACCACTACCGACAGTTCAAACACACCCTTGATCAGCTGCCGGAAGGAGCGCGCCTGCTGTCGGCCATCAAAATGGCCTCCTATGACAACTGGTCTCCGGCGGAAGGCCAGATACCTGAGCCCATGCCCATGGTCAACCTGTCCTGCTGGGGAGTCATCCGGCGGTCGGTCTTCGTCTCGAATCTCTTCGCCGCACCGGGCCAGCAACCGGTGCGACTCACGCCGGCAGCCCATGCACTGCTGACGGTAGAGGAATTCCTCTTTCGCGCGGCGCCGATTCCCTGGGACCAGCTCCGCGCTCAGTACGACTACGTGGTCGTCCGACGCACCCAACGCTTGCGCCCCCCCCCTCCTGCCGACTTCGTTCCATTCGGCTTAGGAGACGAGTTCCAGTTTTATCGTACCGGAAGGGTACAGCCCTAGCGCACAGCCGACAGGGCAGTCCCGATTGCTCACCGGGCCTTGACTTTCCAGGTGTAGGACGAGGTGACGGCATAATTCCATACCGTCCCCACAAGAATGCCTGCCAGGGCGGACAATCCCCAATGAAATTGCTGCGTGAACAGATACGACGCGACCCCCACATTTCCGACAGCGCCAAGACTACACACCAGGACAAACGATAACCACCCTCGCAACCACTGCCACCCTCGTAGCCGTTGGTCCCGATAGGTAATCACGTTGTTCAAGATGAAATTACTCGTCATCGCGAGCAACGTGGCAATACCCTGCCCCCAGGCAAAGGGCACCGCCAACCAGCGATACAACACCCACAATACACTGAAGTGGAGCAGGACGCCGGAGCCCCCCACGAGGCAAAATGTCACCAGGCGCACAGGCACAAACCGGCCGATGGACTTATCAAGCAGCAGCATGACGTAGTCCCACGCCACCTGACTATCGAGCTTGCTTTCCCCGGCTTGTCTCGACCTGAATTCATAGGGCAGTTCTGTGAACCGCAACGGAAGCGGTGACGAGGCCAACACATCCAGCAGGAGTTTAAAACCCAGCCCGGACGTCCGTCTCACCAGCCGGTCGAACGCTTCTCTGCGCATAGCAAAAAAGCCGCTCATCGGATCCGTCAATCCGGCAGGCACCAGTGGGCGGCTCAACCGCGTAGCCCATCGACTGGTCAAGGCCCGCATGCCGTCCCACTCGCCGATGCTGCCACCCGCCATGTACCGGCTCCCGATCACGATGTCGTACCCACCCTGCAATAAGACCTTGAGCATGTCGGGGAGCAATCGTTCGTCGTGCTGAAGGTCGCCGTCCATCACGGCCACAACCGGTGCGGAACTCGACAACATCCCTTCAATACAAGCCGAGGACAACCCCCGACGTCCAATCCGATGGAGACAACGCACCCGATGGTTGGCGCAGGCCTGCGCGCGCACCACTGCGACAGTCTGGTCCGGAGAGTCGTCGTCGACAACGATAAGTTCCCACTCTACCCCAACCAGGCAGGCGTCCAGAGCCTCCACAAGCCGGGGGATATTGTCCCGTTCGTTAAATGTCGGCACGATGATGGACAGGACAGGCCCTTGCACTACTACCCTCTCAATGGCTTTCGCGAAGCATCAGAGCCACCTGCCGGCCCGTACCGTGATCGACGCCAGGCTTTGTCCATCAGGCCAAGAACCAGCTCGAAAAAGACAGCGAAACGCTTGCGACACAATGGTACTCTTACAACCCGATGACCAGCCTCACCGGTGGGACCCGTTCGGCAAGGCCAAACGACAATTCACCTCTGACATCGTCCGGATTGTAGTAGGTTCCGAACAGCCGGTCCCAAATCGTGAGCAACGCGCCTAGATTTGTCCGTTGATGAGCGGGATCGGTGCTGTGATGGATCTGATGGTATCGCGGGGTCACAAACACCCATTCCAGCCAGGACGACCTCCAGGTGACATTCAGATGCATCCAATTGTTCCGCACAATGTGCTCTACCATGATCACCTGAAATGCCCATGCCGAAGCCTCATGCAGTAACGGAAGGGCGATGATATACGTCAGGTTGAACAGAGCGATATGCGGAATGGTGGCACGGATTCCAGAAAGCCAGTACAGGGAGGTGGGGAAATGGTGCCATCGGTGGATGCGCCACACCGGCTTGGTATGCATGAGCCGATGCACCCAATAGAGCCCGAAATCTTCGACGATATAGAAGAGGACCAACTTCACGACCGTGGGCAGATTGTACAGGGCCGCAGGCATATAGTTCGGGATCGGAATCCGATCCGTCGCCTGGACCACGGCAAGGAACGATACATTGTACAAACCTAACGCGATCAGATCCCGCCAGAATACAGACCGGTAGGCAATCGGACGCGCAGGAAACCGCCACTCGGCGAGAAAACACAGGAGGCCGATACTCCAGAACAACAGATAGGGATACAGCGCCTTATCCATTCACGTCGACTCCTGCCCAATCTACTCACCAGGGAACCGTCTCAGCGCGCTATCAGGTCACAACGCCCCCAATGCAATGCACTTCGACTAGTGAAGAGAAGCGAACTCTATACGAACTGGTCAAGCGGTCGGCCCATCGATCACAAACGGCCCCCCCGGCGATGTTGGAGAAGGAATTCCCTGGTGTAGCCTTCATGCCTTTGCCATTCACGCTACACCAGGATTCTTCATTTGGAAATAAAAAATCGCCGCAGCCTTTCGCAAGCCGGCACACTCTTAGCCTGGAGAAAAGTCCACTCACAATATTGCTTGTCGCCCCACTGGGAGCCACCCTGTGTCAGCCAGGCCTATTGTTCAGACTCATGACTCACAGGCTAAACCCGGAAACAGGCAGGCCCAGGGGCAATATGGGCAAGGGGCGTTTACTGCATACCAGCCGTTTCCCTTGCAGCGCCGTCGCTCATTTGACCGGACTATGGAAAGCATGATAAATTGCTGAACCGTACGAGTCCCGAGCGAAATCCCACGCTTCGCGTTTCCGCCCCTATCACGGCGCGATCGCTTCCTTAACTTACGCTCCTCCTACGGCCCATTTCCCCCATTCAGCGGGCAAGGAAATGGGCAAAGCAGTGGTCCGAACCGCATGCCCGACCCACTGCAACCAGTTTGATGGCCTGGACATCGCCATCCTGTTGTTCGCCGAAAGGAGTGTACGATGAAAATTACGTCCGTCTGGCGCGGCAACAAACCCAATCACAAGAAAAAGCGCACGGTCCCGAAGCTCAGAATCCGTTGGACACAGCTCGGACTCGTCGATCCCTCTGTGGACTCGCCGGAGACGCCGATGGATGAAATCCGTCGTGCGGTCACGAACCTGGCCAGTTCAGGGTTCGGGGCAGAGACCCGTGCCCGATCAGAACAGACCCAGGCACGCCCTGCGCGTGCCCATGCCCGTACGAGTGCCACTCGCGCCACTCGTCGACCGTCCGGATCATAACCAGACAGGCCTATTCGATCACCGATCAGGGAAGACGAATAGAAGGAGGGAACCATCGCACGAGCAGGCAAAACCACCATCGCGAAACGTGATCGAGAAAAAGCGAAGCAAGTGAAGCAGCGAGAAAAAGAAGCCCGTCGGGTCCAGCGCAAAGCCGAAAAACCAGAGCGCGCGGTGACATCGGGGGGAGATGATCCTGACCTGGAAGGGTTGCAGTGGGGCCCCCAGGAACCCCTGTACTGAACAGGGGCTCCTGGGTACTCCCGGGAAACTCGGCCGGCTTAGGATACCTTAATTACAAAGCGGTCTTCACCGAACACACCGCGGAGTTGCTTGCTGACCAGTGAGCGATATTCGCCCTTCTCCTTGGCCATTCGCACTAACCCCTCGGCATCCGTCAGGATCAAGAGATCTTCCTCGGCAATCAACACCCGATCTCCCTTTCCAACGTTAATCCGATACTGAGTCCGACCATCGGGATTCCGACTCGGGCCGTTCACAATTTCAGTCAATCCGTCGATATGCCCCTTTTGCCCATCCAACCGATGCTGTACCATCGTTCCGTCAGGAATTCTGACCCACTGAGTGGCGGCCCGAGGCGCATCTTGATTCTGATCGCTCACCTTCATTCCTCCCTTGCTACGTATGCGCGGAAAAATTAAGACTTTGGCCCAAGATCACTTCCGTTCTTGATTCCCCCGTTGGCCTCCCGGGGACCTCCGTCGGCGCTCTGACTCCACACCTGAGAAGATCCGCCGCGTCGGCGTCGACGCTCCGGTTCGCTCCGTGGCGCATGGCCGTCCGGTCGAGGCGAGGCGCTCAGCGAGGCCGGGCTCCCCTCGGCGCGCGGCACCGCCTGCCCGAGTAAACGCTCGATCGCCCGCAATTGTTCCTGGTCCTCAGACGTCACAAATGTGGTGGCGCGACCGGTCGTCCTCATCCGGGCTGTCCGCCCGATCCGGTGCACATAGTCTTCGGGACAATTCGGCACGTCGTAATTGATCACGTGGGCGATATTTGCCACATCAATACCGCGCGCGGCAATATCCGTGGCCACCAACACTCGATAGGTACCTCGACGGAACCCTTCCAACGCCGCGCGGCGTTGCGGCAGGGTCCTTCCGCCATGGAGGACCGCGACGCGGTGACCGGCCGAATCGAGCAGATTTCCCAATCGATCCGCACGATGTTTCGTCCTGGCAAACACCAGCACGGTATCGGACTCGGATTGGAGCAACGACATCAACAGCCCGTTCTTCCGATCGTGTGTGGTGTGGTGCACGGCTTGAGTCACACCGTCGGCGGTCGTCGCCGATTTCGTGACCATGACCCGCACCGGGTCTTTCACGCTGGCCTGCGCCAATCTGGCGAGATCGTTCGGCATCGTCGCGGAAAACAGCAACGTCTGCCGCTCTTCCGGCATGGCGTCCAGAATCTGGTTGATCTGCTGGGCAAATCCCATATCCAACATCCGATCGGCCTCGTCAAGAACCAGAATGGACATGGCCAGCAGGCTGATCGTGCCGTTCCACATATGGTCGAGCAACCGCCCCGGAGTCGCCACGATAATGTCGGGACGCTGCCGCAGCCCTCTCACCTGAGCCTGCATATCGGCTCCGCCCACCACCGTTGTGGCAAACAATTGCAGATCGCGACCCAATGTATCGATCGTCGCTTGAATCTGTATCGCCAACTCGCGTGTCGGCGCTAAAATGAGCGCGCGAGGCTGCCCTTTCGGGGTCCCGCTGAGACGCTCCAACATCGGAATCACAAAGGCCGCGGTCTTTCCCGTTCCGGTCTGCGCGCATCCCAAGACATCCCGGCCGGCCAACGCATGGGGAATGGCTTGAGCCTGGATGGCGGTCGGTTCGGCAAAACCTGCCTTGGTCAGATTTCGCAACAGGGTGGGAGACACACCAAGGGAGTCAAAACTCGTAAACGCAGTCGTCTGCACGCAGCTATCCTTTCGTTGTGGATCGCATTAAGACGGGATCAGAGAACCGAGGGGAGGGTGAATCCGGAAGGAGTCAGCTCCAAACTGGACCTGGTCGCGATGCGATCGCGCGGTCCACGTTGAGGAGGTACAGCATTGGTGGACCGATACAATGCTGCAGTAGATCAGCACTCTACCGCATGGTGGCCCTATCGGTCAACAGGTCCGCGAGTTCCGGCTCACTCCCACTGACTGATCGCCCTGTCGGCAAAGGTTTGCCGCAGAGCCCGGATAGCTTATACTAGAATCTAGCAAGGGAGGTCCACGATGCGAATGATAGTCGTCCTTCTCTCTCTGGTCCTTGGGCTTGGCGCGCCGGCACTGACGGCGAATGCCGCGTCGGAGTCTTCCGACACGGGCAAGTCCGGATCCAACCAGGGCTTGACGCTCGACGACATCGGGCGAGGATTGAAGAGTGCAGCGAAAAACATTGAGGAGGAGATTCCGAAAATCGGGCCCGCGATCGGCAAAACATTCAAACAAGTGACGGGCGGCGAAAAGCCAACGGACAATTCCCAAAAATCTTCCACGTCTCAGAGCTCCACCAGGTCGAAAAAATAGCGGCACTGCCCGCCCTACTCACTCCACACTGGCGGTAAGATTCCTGCAGCAGATGGCGATGAGATTGAAGTCACTTTTTTCAGGTTCACTGCTTCTCACAGCCCTCACAGGCTGCACCTCCATACAACCACCGATCTGCTCGCCAGGTGAACATTCAGTGGGGCTGGACACACTGTATTTCGGCACGGCTAAACCGGACGGTGTCGTCTCCCTCGAGGAATGGGCAACCTTCCTCAGCGATACGGTCACACCGACTTCGCCTGAGGGGCTGACATCCTGGGTTGCTTCAGGTCAGTGGAAGACCTCCACGGGATTCCTGGAACAGGAACGCACCTACGTGCTCCAACTGGCGCACGACGAGAATCAGGAGAAAGACCGGGCCGTTCACCGGATTATGCAGAACTACAAAAATCGATTTCAGCAGGAGGCCGTCATGCGAATTCGATCGCACGCCTGCCGTTCATTCTGACCGCGGCGATGCATCGAACAAGGCATCCGGCATGAGCATGATCGGATGAATGATATATCTGGCAGCAGAGGATGTGTGAGTATCGGGGGGAACGCTCGCAGGGAATGATACGAGCAGGGCCGCCTCGTAATAAATGACAGACCCTGCTCGTAAATCAGCAGTAAGAACTCACCCAGGATGCAGGCTCAGCCCGCCGGGGTAAGTGCCTGCGCTGCCGTCTTCACAACCTCAAGCCCACGTGCGATGTTGTTCGCTCACGTGCTCGCTTCCATTTGCTTTCGCGATCACCCACGACACGTCGTCTGGGATCGACACGACCTTCAGTTCGGCACAATGGCCATTGGCTTCTCCCTGCAGTTCTTCCACCACCTGAACCAGCCGCTTGTCGTCGCGTGGAATCAACATGCCGCATTGGTTGAGGCTCGGCTCCTGAGAACCGGCCGCTGAGGGCCAGTAGGCCCCCAGATCCGTCTCCTTGAGCGCATCCGGCTGACCCAACTCACGCAAACGCAGGAACGCTTTATGGCTCAAGCAGAACTGATCGTAACTCTTGTTGATGACGATTTTTCTCATCGCACGTACTCTCTTTCTGTTTCTTATCGCAAGCGAGGGCGCGCGGCCCACCGATAGCAATCGACTTCCTGAACGGAGGCACCGAATTAGGCGGTCGGCTTTGGATCTTTATAGCCGATGTAATTTCCGCTCCAATGCGCATGCCGGCGGTCAGCCCAGAGGCTGACTTCATCCTTGTGGCCCTCACCATAACGCTTCTGAAGCACATCACCGAACTTCACCAGGCTACCCTGGATTTCGCCGAGATCGCTTTCAGTGATCTTGTTCCAGTTGGCCTTGAGGGGAGCTTTGAGCTGCAGCCAGAACTGTTGGAACTGTTCCTGTGTCATTGCATTCTCCTTTATCGGTGGCGAGCACAGCGCCACACCGTTGTGAGGGCTGACACGCGCGAACGCATGCCGAGACCTGGTGGTCTGAGATGGAAACTCTGGCGTAGAAGCAGCGAAGACCGGGGAATCAAACGCGCAAAGGATGGAAGGGGGCGCGCAAGATGGGACAGTCGGCGTGGCTCAACACGTCATACCCCACCCTACAAGGGCACAACCGGCCGTGTCAACGGAAGCTGCGAGGGGCGAGGAGGCAGCCTTTGATTCCAAGCGACTTAATTATTTCCGGCAAGACTCGAGAGAGGCGCCCGTATGGGGCAGTGTGATGGATCAGGATCAATTACAGTCAAATGCTGCCCAAAGCCTAGCAAACTGGGCGGGCAGGAGGTTCAGTTCCTGCCCGCCACAGCAAGCCTGGAGAATACTACTTATTCTTCAAGACTACTCAGGCCGTCGTGACTGAAGCAGGCACGGCCTTCGGCATAAATTCCTTGTAGCCATAGCGCTCTGCTAGGTACGCCTTCGCTTCGTCGCTGACATACTCGGTAAATTTGTAACGATCGTCTTCAACGGTCTTAGCATCTTCCATGACCTTGTCGGTCGGGATCGCATACTCGATGTTGCATGAGGTATACGCTTGAATATAGGTCGGGCCGATGTCCCGGGCGATCAACACCGCCTTCTTGATGACGCTTTCCACCCGCCGCGGATTGTTCGGCACAACCGTGGCGATATAGGAACAGCCGGCGACTTTGGCCATCGTGACCATATCCATCTTCTCGAACTTCTTTCCGAGCGGAGCCATTTTCAGCACAGCGCCTCTGGTCGTCATCCCGCTTTCCTGACCGCCGGTGTTGCCATACACCTCGTTGTCCAACATGATGGTCGTGAACCGTTCCTTCCGAAACCAGGAATGCAGCACCTGCTGAAACCCGATGTCGGCGGTTCCTCCATCACCCGCGATTACGACCACGTCCTTCGGCTTGTCGCCGAAACGGAGCCGGAGTCCCCGCGATAAACCGCTCGCGACACCATTCTGGTCGCCGTAGTTGCCGTACACGAACGGAATCGCCGCTTGCGAAATGGCCAATCTGCCGCAGCCCGCCGTCCCGACGGTAATGGTATCTTCGGGATTCGGGAAGGCGATGATCGCCAACCGGATGAACAGGGTCATGGCGCAGCCGGCACACATCGGGTGCTCCTCCAGGATTTCCTTAAAGCTGCCCATCTGTGACACCGTCGTCTTTTTTCCAAAGGGTCCATGCTCGACCATATCCCGATATTCTTTCGGCATGAACTGCTCGAAACCGGGCGTGAACTTTACATAATCAAGACTCATCTGAAACCTCGCTCTCTCATGGCCGCGGAAGCGGCGGTGATAATCCTACCGCTTAGGACACCAGTTGCTTTGCAGCGGCTTTCTTTTCTTTGGCCTTCGCATCACGCTCCGCCAGGAGCTGTTTCGCCGGCTCGCTGATATATTCCTTGAAGGCAAACCGCTCCGTGGGCTTCTCGGAATCCCGCATCTCCTGCAAACCCTCCATGCTATTCTTGCCGATTTCCAGAATGCAGGGCGTATAGAGCTGCAGATAGGTCGGCCCGATTTCACGCGCGATCAACACCGCGTTGCGCACCACTTTCTCAACCAGCGACGGCTTGCTCACCGTGCAGTTGACCACGTAGTGACAGCCGGACTCCCGGGCAATTTCAGGCAAGCGGACCTTATCGAACAACTTTCCAACCGGCGCCATTTTGGCCACGAACCCCTTCTGCATGAGACCGCTCTCCTGCCCGCCGGTGTTGGCGTACAGTTCGTTATCGAAGCAAATGGTCGTGAACTTTTCCTGCCGGAACCAGGCCTGCAGCGTCATGTCCAAACCGATGTCCACCGTCGCGCCATCTCCCGCCAACACGACCACATCCTTCACGCGATCAGGGAAACGCACACTCAAGGCCCGTTTGAGCCCCGAGGCAATGGCATTCTGATTCCCGAACAGGGAGTGAATGTTGTGGACGGCCACCATCGGAAACACGAGACTCGTACAGCCGGTCGAGCCGACCATGACCGTGTCTTCGGGGTTGGGAAGCGACGCCAAAATATATCGAAATGCCATGGATTCAGGACATCCGGCACACAGTGAGTGCTGCTCGATCAGTTCCTTGGAGGTGCCGATGTCCTTCCATCCCCGGTCTTCCTTGCCGTACGTGGCGCTACTGACCAGGTCCTGGTAATCCGACGGCATGATGTCATACAGATCCGGCGAAATCTTGATGCGTTCTTTGCTCATACCTATCTCCTCTCAGCCCTGCTGAGCGTCAATGTGCTGCACACCGTATCGAAACCGTTCTCGTTGTCTGACCCTCTCCGATTCACCCGCGACCGGCGAGCGTGCCAGAACGCACCCCAAGTGCACGCTTAATCTCTTCCACGATAATCTCCGGCGGCATGGTCATCCCGCCACACACTCGCGGCCCGGCGATGACGCGCTCACTTCTTGGAATGGTCGCCTTGATCTCTTTTGCCATCCACCCGATGACATTGAATTCCGGCACAATGATGTGTGTGGCGTGCTTGGTCGCTTCCTTAAGTTCCTCTTCCGGCCAGGGCCGGAGCGTTTTGATCTTCACGAGTCCCACGCGAATGCCTTCATCGGCCAACAAACGGATGGCTTCCCGCCCCTGAGATACCGCGGTACCGGATGTGACAATGAGCACATCGGCGTCCACGTCTTCGGTTTCGATCAGCCCGTTCAACCAGGCGATCGTGTGCTTCCGGGACCGTTCTGCGGCAGCCCAGACTTCCTGCTGCCAGCTCGCATGCGTGGCATAACTGATGTAGTTGCTCTTCATAATGAACGGATCACGCATCATCCGGACAGGCGGACATTCCATATCCATGCAGGGGACCGGCGACCGATACGGATCATAGGGCGGCAGACACATATCCGTCGGGGTCAGATCGACGACGTCTTTGGTATGCGTCACAAAGAACCCATCGCAACAGAGCGCCAATGGTAAATGCACCTCGGGCTCCTCCGACACCATATAGCCCATAAGAATCCAATCATAGAAGTCCTGTGCCGTCTCCGCATGCCAGACGAGCATGCCTGTCTGCATCAGATAGGAGATCTCGATGGTGTCCGGTTGAATCGACAGCGGGGAGTTGATCCCGCGACAGGTTACGATGCATTGGATCGGCAAGCGGGCACCCGCCCACATGGGGAAGTTTTCCATCGCCCGCATCGTGCCGGGTCCTGCGGTCGTCGTGAAGACACGGGCCCCACCGAATGCGGCCCCTGCACATTGCGACATGACGGCAAATTCACTTTCCCCGCGGAAATAGTCTCCGATGTACCCCTCGGCAAACAGCTCGCCGATCAACGCAGCGGCCTCGCTTTGTGGCGTGATCGGATAGGCGATCATCACGTCGATACTGGCGCGCCGGATGGCTTCCTTAATGACTTCGCTGCCGGTATAAAACGACGGCGTACGAGGGGCCTCCCGCATCATGATGCGGGGGTCGGTGAAGACCTGGCCTTTTTTATTCTTGGTTCCAATGACGGACGTGGGATCCATAGCGGGCCTCCTTCAGTCACAGTGACGAAAGTGCACACACCGCGACGAACGCTGTAATTAGGCGCTGAATGAGCTCCCGCATCCGCAGGTCGTCTTGGCTTGTGGATTCTTGATCGCAAAGCCCGAACCCTGCACGCTGTCGACATAGTCGACTTCGCAGCCACTCAACAGCGGAGCGCTTTGCGAATCCATGATCACCTTCACGTCGCCCTTTTCAATCACGGTATCGTCGTCGCTCATCTTTGACTCGAACGCCATTCCATATTGATAGCCGTGGCAGCCCCCGCCTTTTACATATACACGCAGCCCGAGCGTATCTTTTTCTTCCAGCATCAACTCGCGAATTTTCTCCTCAGCCGTTGCCGTGATGGTAATCATACTCGTGCTCCCTTGTACTGCTATATGAAACGGATAATGGTGTCGGATGGAACTGCTGGTCAGAACACCGCTCCTCGCCGGAAGCGACAATCGCTCCGTTCACGAAGACGGCACCAACGGTCAGTGCAGGGCACTCTGGCGTAAGAAGCGGCGGAGACCGGACGATCAGTCGCGCGGGATGGAGGCTCGAAGCGCGAGGGAGAGAACAGTCGGCGGAGCTAAAGACGTCATACCTTCACGCTAAGCGCTATGGCGATCGGAGTCAAGCGATATTGAGGCCTAGTCCGTAGGTTGACTCGTGCCGAGAGACAGCACGGGAGTACAGATGAAACCTATGCTCCCAACGACGAGAGACATCGGAGCATCGCCGAACCACATGGCTACCTCACCGATCAGACAGTGGGCCCGGTGAGGCTTCACCGCAGCTCTTAGGCCTGAGTGGCGGCCCCGACTGACACTGGCTTCTCCTGCGGTGCCGTCTGCATGGAGGCCTTCAGTCCTTGGATAGCTCGCGCCACATCTTCCTCTGTCGACCCGAAACGATCCCCCATCACCTTGATGGCTTGATTGATCGCCTTTGTCATATTTGCGATGCGTTCTTCCGGCGTCATACTCATTCGTGCTTCTCCCCCACCTTCACTGAGGTTATTGCCGTCCCGTCAAGCCACCTGCGCTAGTGAATCCTGAGCCTGCTGCGCGGAACCGCTGCTACAGAGCCACTTGCGGACAACCGACTGCCGCCTGCTTCTCACTGCTCACCTGAGGCACTTTGGTGTCACCGAAACGGTCTCGGTATTCCTTCCCGTCGATCACGTCACGGATCACCCGTTCAAAGCCGGAACTCACCAAATCCTTGCGAGCGCTGGCCAACGACGCACTATCCACACGCCGGCCTAACAACGCACAGTACAGGCTATCGATGGCCTTTTCCGGGGCCGCCACGGGCGGTACTCCCGGGGCCGATCCGGTCTGCGCAGTTCCCATGTGGGGCGTTATCCACTTGGCGTTAAATTCCGATGATAGGGCGATCGCCTCGACAATCTGCTTCACACTTTTCTTCCCTTTTGCCAACTGCAACGCATAGCCGGACTGCACCATATACCGTTGTTGGTCCGCCTCGTGCTTCTGAAGCGAACTTGGCTCCATCCCCATCGGTCGCATGAGCAGCTGTGCATACGACTGCGCGAGAATTGCCGTAACCTCCTGCGGCGCCCACTCCTTCGCAGCTTCGACCTCACTGAAGCAGGGCGCACTATTTCCCAGCACGGCGCTTATGATGCATGCATAGCGGAGTCGCATAGTGATGGGTCCCCTTACCACACGCGGGCCGGTCGCCTTGTCGCAACGTGGATCAGCATCAACAGCATTCCCCCCACTGTAAAGACCCAATAGACCTGGGTCGGCATCTCGGCGAGCCCGGTCCAATTAAGCCCCCAAACCACGAGTCCAAGCACGAGAGCAATCAACGCGGCATGCAACATGACACACTCCTTACTCTTCCTGATATCTACCGGGAATTCCGCTCATCGGGCGCCATAACCGGTCATGCGAACCTACGACGACAGGGGAAGTGATTGCGTGACCTAGCAGGCAGCGACGGCCAAATGCGCCCAGGTCGCGCGGGGCTCCAGATGCCATTGGCGGTGAATATCGATCAGCGAATCGATGACTGCGCCGCATTGACGGCAGCCCCACCCATAGGCCAGCGTCCCGCTCACGATATCCTTCATTTTGATCATCATCATCGGACCATAACAACGCGGACATCTCATTGCGCTCTCTCCCGGGGACATGACCGCTCGTGATCGTGCCATTGCGCCCCTCGCCTCACGACCCGCTCTTCTCAAACAATTTCACGACCAGCGTCTTCTCTTTAATTCGCTCCATCAACTGCGCACAGGAGGCATCGCGAATGATACTCGCGAACTGCGCATGGTAGCTCGCGACCAGGCTCCCCCCGTCCATCACTGCGTCGTAGACCAGCCAGCGTCCGTCCTGACTGACCAAACGAAAGTCGATGAAGGTGTCGACCTTGTTCCCGGCCAGCCGTGTTTTGACCTGCGCGAACGTGCGCTCCCGTTGCTCCGAGAGATAGCTGATCCGTTCACCGGAATACTCCACCATCCGGTTCGCAAGCGCGTCGCGAAGCAACTGAACAAAGAGCCCCACATACTCCCGCCGGGCCACATCACTCAGTTGTCCCCAGGACGCTCCGAGTGACCGTTTCGCCATATCCTCGTAGTGCACATGATGTCGAATGACCTGTTCGATCTGCCATCGCCGTGCCTCAGCGCGACTCGGATCTTTGAGTTCCTTGAGTATAGAGAGCAGCTCGGAGACGGTCCCCTTCACAGCCTCGGTAGGACCCTGCTCGGACCAAGCGGCCGTGGTCTGCACGATGCCCAACAGCAGGCTGATGGCTGCTACGAGGGCCATGCCCCGCCAAGATGCCTGACGTAGCCACAACCTTCTCGCCATCCCTGCTGTCCTGCTATTGTCCGTCATGCAGTCGTTCCTTCCGGTCATTCGAGCCACCCGTCTCATTCATGAGAGAGAACAACCTCGGTGATTCAATACCGGATGGCCATCATACGCGAGGCATCCGATGCCAGGCACATCACCCCATCCCCCAAATCCTAAGACTGGCTTGCCACCAGTCGATCCATGATTCTGCTGTAGATGTATTCCGGCAAAATCTCTTTGGTCAGCAACTCTTCTCGATGATGGTAAGGCCGCCCTTCCACGATCTTCTTCGCATAATGTTCGCCGATTCCGGGCAGCGACTTGAGTCGGGAAATCTCAGCCCTATTGATATCGAGAAGCATATTTCGAGCGACTCCCGCAGGCGTCTCACTCGCCCCTGCCACCATTCGCTCCTCGACGGCACCAGGCCGGCCGGCCGATCTTGAACGAACTCGATGTTCCATACGCATACGGTCATCCTTCCTGCATTGCTCACCCTTCAACATAGCCCCGAGCCACGAAAAAATGGCCGCTACATCTGCCACGTGCACAGCCGGCACACCGCACCTGGCCACATCCATGCGCAGGCAGCTATGCGGGACGATCTGGCTACCGTCCAGGAACAGCCCGCATGGATGCTCGATCGGATTCATCTCGCTGGCAACTCTGTTCGGCAATCATCCGTTGCCCAGATGTCGCCCCCTGAGGAATTCTCGTCAGGCAAATCGGCAGCGTATCCTCGACGGCGCCGGAAGCCACGGCAACGGACTTGACCGGCGCGACGGCCACAGCAGGTTTCTGTTCCGCGGCATGAACGGTCAGTGAGACGGCAAGCAACCAAGCGGTTGCCACAAAAAGACTCAATGCTCTGGTGGTGATTGTTCGATGAATACGCATAGGATAAAATCTCCTTAATCGGCAACCGGATAACTTGCAGAAGCAGGCTAACGCTCGTTCGCCACCAGCACATAATCATACAGATAGGTGTACAGCATGACGCTCAGCATGGCCCCACAGAAGCAAACCGTCGCGACCGTAAACAGATTGTGTGAGGCCCAGAACAGTACCGTCTGCGCCATCATGGTATCCTCCATCTGTCATCAGATCCCTGCCGGTTGGCAGGAGACCTCAAGAGCACTCGTAACTCGAATCGTCTGTCTACGCAGTAGCGTCCGAGTAACTAGCCCCCATCGCAATAGCCCACGTGAAGACCATGATTCCGATGAGAGTCCAAATTTGACACATCGCAACCTCCCTCGATGCGGGAATCTGCCGTAGGTAAAAGACTCCATCCTGAGTAGATCGACTGATCGGTCAATGACCGATCACTGCGGGCCGACCATCGCTGGACTCTTGTTCTGTGGCGTCGAAGCGGCGAAGACTTGGGACTCGCACGCGCAGGGAGTGAGGGGGAGAGAGAAAGTGCGCGCGAAAGGAGAAAGCCGGCGTGGCTCAGTACGTCATAGGTTCACCCTATAGGGCGGCGAGAGTGGTGTCAACGTGCCGGAGCGCCGATCTCAATGCAAGAGCATGATTCTATGCGGCAATAATTATTATCAGCGATCAGCCGTTTTACGCCCTATTCGTGCGCCGCTTCCGCCAAATCGGCAGCAGCTCGTGGAACCATACTACACACAGGGATTGAGGAACCTCGACAATGACCGCGCACCTCCGTCGTAAGACGTGGCCGATGCGGCATGAACAAATGTGATACACTATGCCTGGATCGCTACATCATCAGCCGCTTCACTTTTGCTTCCTGGCGACTCTGTGACCGTAGATTAGCAAGATCGATTCAACCGCCCTTCCGTCCGCGATACTCCGCTCGTTTTATTCTGAGATTCGCAGTCGTCAACCCAGGAGTGTACCGCGATGCAATTGTGCGCTCGCGGAATCATGAGAATCCTGGCGCCTACGTACGGGTACGACAACAAGGAGACACACACGCTATGAGCAAGGGGCCAGACAGTCAGACATCGCCGGTGACACGATGGGTACGCATTCCAAACGGCACCAAGGTCAGGCACCGGCAGAAGGGGTATGACGGCCACATTGACGGATTGACTGAGATCGTGGTCGGACCGAATCGGAATCCCGATGGGAAAACACAGTACCGATTGAACATCGGTGGCTCGTCCCGAGAACTGGTTACCGAAGACGACCTCAGCATTCTCGTGGATGGGGACAATCTCGTGATCATGATCCGGCAGAAGGAACCGTACCGTCGCTCGATCACGGTACAACTACACGGCGTCCTCGCCGAAGATCGATTCATCAAAGCCGGCAGATCGAGCGCCGTGCCGGCAGCGACGCCCCCTCAAGTGCCATCCGCCTGATATACGTCGCTCCCATGCGACCCACGGAGGTGACCATGAGCCACACAAGTTCTAAAAAACGGCAACGGGAACAGACCCAACGTGATCGCCGCACGCAGAAAGAGGCTCACCGCCTAAAACGAAAAGCAGAAGCGCCAAGATTGCAAGGGCAAGATGACCCCGACCTGGCAGGTATGGTCGCAGGACCTCAGCCTCCACAGGAGGATGGCATCCACTAAGTAACTAAGGCTGGTCGGCACACGTTCACGTGACCGTCCACAATTGCTCGAAAGACACTCGAAGTAGAGCTGGGACTGGTGGTCGTGGGAAACGCCCGAATCAACGGTGGGTGGATCGGAAAATCTGAGCGTTGTCTGAACGAAAAAGGTTATTCTTCGTCGATCTCACGCTTATTCAACGATTGAACCGGTCGAGCGTTGTGGCCAATCAGCGACACGAACCGTTCAATATGGGCAGAGGTAATAGAGATGGGTTCCTTCAGCACAATCCAGTGCACCCCTTCCGTACAAGGGGGCGTGGTCAGTGAGCCATCATAGGCGTAATGGTGCAAGTCTTTCGGCAGAAGATCCTGCGGGTTAATCAGCAAGTCCCGCACCTCATCCTGCTTCTCGCTCGGAATCCGATCCCAAACGGCTGACAGAGAGGCCGATTCATTACCCAAATCCATCAGCACCGCCAGGACCACCAGATGACCCGACGCATCTCGATGCACGAGATGCGCTTCCATCGGATAGGTGCGGCCGTTCAGCTGATGTTCGCTGGGCTCGTGGAAATGAAACTCTTTGAGCGTATACGTTCGTCCAAGGACTTCAAGGGACTCGCCTGATTGAAAATCCACCTCAATGGTGTGATGAGAAGCGACGACGCGACCAGGTACGGCCGTGTAATGAACTAAGAGCCCGTCATGGCTCTGGTGATGGGGAGCGGTGCGAATATTAATGGGCGACTGCTGGGTGCCTTTTTCACAAGACGCGGTGGTCGGAGCGATTTCCCCCCAATGCGAGGGCCCCTGATCGCCATCATACTGCCACGCGATGGGCGCCGATCCAATAGACATTGACGGCCGAAGTCCGGCAAGGTCCCCCTCCGCCGCCCACAACGTACCCGCTACAACCAGAATACTGACCCCAAGGCCCAACCCCAGACGAGTCCTCATTCCCAGCGTCCACTCTCCCATGCACATGATTGAGTAAGAACTAGAAAACCGCTGTAGTATAAAAAACGACTTGCCGCAAGTCAAATCATTTAGGGAAGGTCTGATTAATTCCCAATTTTGATCAGTCGGCGTCTAAAACACAGGGGCTCTAACTCGTCGCTGTCTTGTTCTTCCAATTAATCAGACCTTCCTTAGGTCTGAGCACCGATCACAACCGCCGCGCCGTTCGACTCCAATTCAGATATCGGGAATCTGCCAATCGATCGGCTTAAGGTTCACCTCAGTGAGGGCTCGATTGACCTGCGAGAAACACCGTGAACCGAAGAACTTTCTCGCAGACAAGGGTGAGGGATGGGCGCAGGAAATCACCACATGCTGCGCATTTGTGATCAGTGATTGCTTTTTCTTCGCCTCCGCGCCCCAGAGCACGAATACCACACGATTTGGTTTCGCATTCAGGACTGCAAAGATACGATCAGTCACAGTTTCCCAGCCACGCCCCCGATGTGAATTGGCCGCATGCGCGCGAACCGTCAGGACGGCATTCAACATCAGCACTCCCTGTCTGGCCCAGGACTTCAGGCAGCCGTTGTTTGGAGCAGAGCAGCCGACATCGTCCCGAAGTTCACGATAGATATTTCTGAGCGAGCGGGGTAGCACGGCGACGTCAGGCCGTACCGAAAAACAGAGTCCGTGCGCCATTCCTGGTGTATGGTAGGGATCCTGACCAAGTAGCAGAACATTGACCTGTTCGTATGGCGTCGCCTCCAAGGCCGCAAAAATATCCTGGGACGGAGGCAAGATTGTTTCACCTGCCGCCGCTTCCTGATCGAGAAACATTTCGAGAGATCGAAAGCTCTGGCTGTTCACCTGGTTGGCGAGCAACTGCTTCCAGCCGAATGGAATGGGCGGCAACATAGAACGGAACCTCGCAGCTATCGATTTCAAAGAAAAACCACAACACCCAGGAAACCTCAACCGCCGTGGAAAGAGGTCAAGGAATTAGAGTAGCCCGAGAAAGGCGATGGGCAGGACGATCATATTGAACGCGTGGCAGAGAAATCCAGAGAGATGAGGTCGTGAGCTGAAAACCAACCGACGGGAAGGATGGCACCCAGTTGGCCGACGTCTCATGAAAACATTAGGAATATTTCCCTAGGTTCTGTTGACATTCAGGATTCCCAAAGGGTGTACATCGTGATTCACTATTCAGAGCCGAAGGAGGCTTTGAATGGCACGAAGAGAGCTGCGGGACGATCAATGGAAGAGAATCAGGGATTTGCTGCCGGGGAAGAAGACAGACCCGGGGCGCACAGCGACGGATAATCGCAAGTTTATCGACGCGATTTTATGGATCGCTCGAACGGGGGCGCACTGGCGTGAGCTGCCGTCGAGCTTTGGCGCATGGAACAGCGTGTTTCAGCGGTATAACCGCTGGTCGAAGGCAGGGGTGTGGGAGAGGGTGTTTCATGGGCTTTCCGACGATCCGGACTGTGAATACATCATGATCGATTCCACAATAGTCCGGGCGCACCAGCACAGCGCAGGCGCAAAAGGGGGGCGCAAACGACGGAAGCCCTTGGCCGTTCAAAAGGCGGGCTGACGACGAAAATCCATACCGCGGTTGATGCATTGGGAAATCCTGTGCGCTTTATCTTAAGCGGCGGACAGGGATCGGATTACACGCACGCCCTGCCTTTGATCGATGGTTTGCAGGTTCAGGCCGTGCTGGCTGACAAGGGGTATGACTCCGATGAGAGCGTGGGCCGGATCACAGCGATGGGGGCTGCGGCCGTCATCCCACCTCGATCAAACCGCAAGAACCTCAGAGACGGCGACTTTGCCCTTTATGCCGAACGCCACCGGATTGAATGCTTCTTCAGTAAACTCAAGCATTACAGGGGTATCGCCACGCGTTACTGCAAACGCGCCAGAAACTTCCAGTCCCTCATCTGTCTCGCTGCTGCTGTCATCTGGATGCGTTGAATGTCAACAGAACCTAGACAACAGTCGATGGGGACGTCAAAAAGCAGGCCAGATGAAAATCAGGAAACAATAAAAAAGCCTGCCCGATTTCTCGAGCAGGCTCTTTTTGTAACCCGGCAGCGTCCTACTGTCCCACTGCCTCACGGCAGCAGTATCATCGGCCTTGGAGGGCTTAACTTCCGTGTTCGGTATGGGAACGGGTGTGGCCCCTCCGGTAAGGCCACCGGGAACATTGAATACGTCTTGATTGGTGCGTGCTGTTTTCAGATCGGTTCGAAGTCCGCGCATAGCGCATCACTCAGAACGTTTCATCAGCACTCCGTGACGCGTTCTGCGCGCCGCGGTAAGACCATGTCTATCAGGAGCAAAGGATGTTAAACCGCACGACCGATTAGTACTGGTTAGCTACAGCGCTCACACGCCTTCCACACCCAGCCTATCAAACTCGTGGTCTACGAGTGGTCTTTAGGTAGCATACTGCTACGGGAGAGCTTATCTTGAGGCACGCTTCTCGCTTAGATGCTTTCAGCGATTATCGCTACCGGACATAGCTACCCGGCACTGCCGCTGGCGCGACAACCGGCAAACCAGAGGTCCGTCCTTCACAGTCCTCTCGTACTAGTGAAAGCCCCTCTCAACTCTCCTCCGCCCACAACAGATAGGGACCGAACTGTCTCACGACGTTCTGAACCCAACTCTCGTACCGCTTTAATAGGCGAACAGCCTAACCCTTGGGACCAGCTTCAGCCCCAGGATGCGATGAGTCGACATCGAGGTGCCAAACCTCCCCGTCGATGTGAACTCTTGGGGGAGATCAGCCTGTTATCCCCGGCGTACCTTTTATCCGTTGAGCGATGGCCCTTCCACACAGAACCACCGGATCACTAAGCCCGACTTTCGTCCCTGCTCGAGCTGTCACTCTCGCAGTCAAGCTCCCTTTTGCCTTTACACTCGACGGCTGATTACCGACCAGCCTGAGGGAACCTTTGGGCGCCTCCGTTACCTTTTGGGAGGCGACCGCCCCAGTCAAACTACCCGCCAGACACTGTCTCTGCCCTGGATCACAGGGCCAGGTTAGAATATCAGAACAATCAGGGTGGTATTTCAACGTCGGCTCCACCTGACCTAGCGGCCAAGTCTCACAGCCTCCCACCTATCCTACACAGATCCTTCCAACACCCAATGTCAAGGTGTAGTAAAGGTGCACAGGGTCTTTCCGTCTAGTTGCGGGCACCCGGCTTCTTCA
>CAKKRE010000029.1 GCA_919902505.1 Nitrospiraceae bacterium | reverse complement strand
ACGAATCCATTTCTGCTTACCAGCGGGTTCGATCATAGGTTTGAGCAACAGGCTCGGATGGGAGCATATAGCGTATAGCCGATGGCCGGAAAGCGAAGAGCGTATGGCTTATAGCAGGAAGGAACAGAGCGTATAGCTGATCGCAAAAGAGCAAATGGCGCAGTACCTCTCGTCGAGCCTCTACTCCTCTTGACTCCTCGCCACCTGCCATAAGCTATTAGCTCTTTTCTCCCAAGCCATAAGCTCTTGTGCCTTCAACTACGACTTCATCCGGGGGAAGACACTGCCGTAATGCATGGAGAAGGTGCCACGGGCCACATCGGCGACGTAGCGTTCGAGGGCTTCGGTGATCACGGGAAAGGCCAGATCGTCCCAGGGAATGTCCTCCAGCGAGAACAATTGCACGTCCAGGCTCTCCGTGCCGGGTTTGAACTCCGGGGTACGCATGGAGCCGCGAAAGACCATATGCACTTGGCTGATGCGGGGCAGACTCAGGACGGCATACAGCGACGTGATCTCGACGTCGGCATGCGCCTCTTCAAAGGTTTCACGGATGGCCGCCTGCTCGGTGCTCTCCCCGATCTCCATGAAGCCGGCGGGGAACGTCCAGTGGCCGGTGCGCGGTTCGATCGCCCGGCGGCACAGCAGAATCTTATCTTCCCACTCGGGAATGCAGCCCGCGACGATTTTTGGATTGATGTAATGGACGACCTGACAGGTCTCGCACACAAACCGTGGCAGGTTATCGCCGGGAGGAATTTTTTTCGACAGCCCGGCCCCGCACTCGCTGCAGAACTTCATGACGGCCCCCGATCACGACAACAGAAAGACAGAAATGGATAGCACAAACCACGCCTTCTTTGCACCCTGCCCCCGCGGACTCGAAGCGGTCCTCGCCGACGAACTCACCGCCCTCGGCGCCGCCGACGTAAAGCCCACGGCCGGCGGAGTCGCCTTTCACGGCTCCCTTGCCCTCTGCTATCGCGTGAATCTGCAGAGCCGCATCGCCAGCCGCATTCTCCTACGTATTGCCGAAGGTACCTATCGCGACGAGCACGATGTGTATGACGCGGCGAACGCCATCCGCTGGCAGGATTGGTTCACGCCGCAACAGCGCATCAAGGTGAAGGTGAGCGCGCACCACTGCCCGCTGAAGAGCCTGGATTTTGTCACCCTGCGGGTGAAGGATGCCGTCTGCGATCGCTTTCAATTTGCGAGGGGCAAACGCCCGACGGTGGATACCCATGCGCCGGACATCTTGATCGCGGTGTATTTGGATGCGTCGACCTGCACCTTCTATCTGGATACCTCGGGCGAGCCACTGTTCAAACGGGGCTGGAGGAAGTCGGCGGGCGAAGCACCGATCAGGGAAAATCTCGCCGCCGGCATCCTGCGGCTTTCGAAGTGGACCGGGGACACGGTGCTCTACGATCCCATGTGCGGCAGCGGCACGTTCGTCATCGAGGCCGCCTTGATGGCCCGTCGCGCCGCGCCGGGAATCGGCCGGCAGTTCGCCTTCGAAAAACTGCTGTCATTCGATGCCCGCCTGTTGAACGATCTGCGCACGGAACTCAAGGCTCTGGAGGTACCCGTCCGGCCTGGCCTGATCCACGCAGCCGATCACAGTGCGCACGCGATTACGTCGATCAAGGCCAACCTCACCATCGCCGGGAGCGGCGATGCGGTCACCCTTCAACAGGGCGATGTCCTGCAACTCCCCGCTCCGGCCGAATCCGGGCTCCTTGTCACGAACCCGCCCTACGGGCACCGCATGGGAGAAGCGGACAGCCTGCGCATGTTCTACCCGCAATTCGGCGATCACCTGAAGAAACACTTTTGCGGCTGGACCGTGCAGATCTTCACCGCCGACTTAAAACTTCCCGGTCAGCTGCGGCTGGCCCCTTCCCGCCGGGTCCCTCTCTTTAACGGCGCGATCGAATGCCGCCTGTTCGAGTTTCGCATGGTCGCCGGCAGCCTCCGCAAGAAGAGAGCCGATAGCGAATAGCCTCTCAGAGCACATGGCTTATGGCGGATGGCTTGGGAGAAGGAGCGAATGGCTTATGGCTAGTAGCGCATGGCAAGAGGGCAAGTAGCGAAGCGTCCCTGGTCCGCCGCCACATCTCTAATTCCTGCTCCCAGCCATAGGCACTAAGCCATCAGCTATAGGCTCTCGTTCCCGGCCATACGCTCTTCCCGTCCCGCCATACGCTATACGCTCTTGTTTCGCCATACGCGCTTCTCTTCCCGCTGGGCACGTCGCACTCGATACGTATTTCGACGTGGACCAGGCAGAGATTCTCCATGTGAGGCCTTGACAGAAGATCGAAAGGCTCCTATTTTCAGCGTATGAACGCTTCGCACGCATCCATGGAAGAATTGCAACCGGAGCAGGATCTCTCCCTCTCGCGTCTGATCGTCGTCTCGAATCGCGAACCCTACGAACACCGGCTGGTCAAGAATCATCTGATCTGGGAACGCACGTCCGGCGGTCTCATCTCGGCGCTCGATCCGGTCATGCGCCGGCTCGGCGGCACCTGGATTGCCTGGGGCAGCGGCAAGGCGGATCGCAACGTCGTAGACCAGGACATGATCGTCGAAGTGCCCCCCGACGCCCCCACCTACCGCTTACGCCGTGTGTGGCTTGAGGCCGCTGAAATCAAGGGCGGCTACCAGGGGTATGCCAATCAGGTACTGTGGCCGCTGTGCCATCTCACGCTGGATCGCGTGGCCTATCGAAAAGCCTTTTGGCATGCGTACCAGGCCATGAATGCACGCTTCGCGGAAGCTGTCCTCGGTGAATTGCGCGACAAGTCCGGCTTTGTGTGGGTGCATGACTTCCACCTGGCCCTGGTACCCAGCCTCATCAAGGCCTCGTTGCCGACCCAGCCGGTGGCCGTCTTCTGGCATACGCCCTGGCCCGGTCCGGACGCGTTTCGCATTCTCCCGGAACGTCGCGAACTGCTCGAATCCCTGCTGGCGAGCGACCTGCTGATGTTCCAGACCCACAACTTTCTCCATTGCTTTGTCGAATGCGCGAAGGAGTTTCTGGGCGTCGAAGTCTGGAGCGATGACCATCACATCGAATATAAAGGCCACACGACGCGACTCGTGGCCCGCCCGATCAGTGTGAGTTTTCAGGCCTGGTCGGAACGCGCCCGCACCTCGCAGGTCACGCGCGCCATGAACGTGTTGCGTAACCTGCATGTTTTTCAGCCCGAGGTCCGCATCGGCCTCGGCGTCGACCGGCTCGACTACACCAAAGGTCTCCTCAAACGATTCTGGGCCATCGATGCCTTCTTCGAGCAGTACCCTCAGTATCGCGGGCGCTTCACTTTTGTGCAGATCGCCGTGCCGACCAGAGGCGATGTCGAGGCCTATCGCAGCTATCGGGAACTCATCCGCGAAACCGTGAACGACATCAATATGCGGTACGGCAGCCTCTCGAACGCCGGCAGTCCCCAGGCTTCTCGCTGGCGACCGATCGAGTTCCGCGAAGGTCGCATCGGCATGGACACCCTCGCGGCCTACTACCGCATGGCGGACCTGGCGCTGGTGAGTTCCGTGTACGACGGCATGAACCTGGTCGCCAAGGAGTATGTCTCCAGCCAGGTCGACGAGAAGGGCGTGCTGCTGGTGAGCCACATGGCCGGCGCAGCCGAGGAAATGACCGATGCCCTGGTCATCAATCCCTACGACCTTGAGGGTGTCGCCGATGCCATTCGCCAGGCCATCGAAATGCCCTTGGAGGAACGCCGGGAGCGTATGCATCGCATGCGGACCTACCTCGAAGCCCATGACATCCGGGCCTGGTCGGACGAGTGTCTGCGCGATGCAGGAATCCTCCCACCCGATGGTAGCCCCACGCTTGAATAGCCGGCGCCGCCGCTGCGGAGCGGGACTGTGATCGACATTGCCTCATCTCCACAGGACATCGCATCGTCGCCCTGCCGCCCACGGCGTCCAGACCGGCACCGGGCAGACACCGACCGCTCCCACCTCCTGAGCCGATTGCTCACCCGGCTGCTCACCATGAGCCTCTGTCTTGCTTTCGGCGGCTGTGCTCAAATCGCGCATCTGTTTGCCGTCACTCAACCCTCCGACCAACCGGTGGATCGACAACGACAGGCAATCGTGGTGCGCCTGAACGCCCTGGTCGAGCCGGACCTCCGGGACAATCTCACTACGGCGCTCCCGGCGGTTCGGAAGAGCCTGGCCGATCAGACCAACAAGATTGCGAAGTTCAAACGCAACCTGGTCCTGCGTACGCTCGGCGATCCCTGGGACGGTCTGGCAGCCGCCGAACAGGCCGGTCTATTGGCGGCGACTGCGGCCGAAGCGGGTGTCGAAGGGCTGCCGGCGGTCATCGACATTCTGGAAGGCGGCATGGATCGTACCGGCGCCTCCTTTGCGCCGCTGACCTTTCCGGTCACGCTCGCCACTGAGGAGCTTCTGACCTTTCTCACCGACGCACTCGAACAGGCCTATCAGGACCGCGAACAAGCGCTCCGCCATCTCTCGCCACAGGATCGGGAGTTCTTGTTCACACAGGCTCGCCCGCTGGTGGAACATTTCATTCCTCAGGTCACCCCGCCCGCGCAACTTTCAGAGGCCGAAGCCGCAGCCAGATACGCGACCCTGCTCATGCAACAGGTGGACTATGCCTCGCTCATCAGCGCCGCACAACGGCTGGCGCGGCTCGGCAACCGGAATTTCCTGCAGCAACTCGATATTGCGTTGCACAACCGCAAACCGATCGGCCGGACCGTTCCCGGCATCACCGGAGATCTGCTTCTGGCTCAACAGACGTCGTACGGGCTGCTGGTGGTGGGAGGCCATGGCCCGAACACCTATGACCTCGAGAAGGGCGCCGCGCTGATCATCGACCTGGGCGGCAACGACACGTATCGTGGAACGATCGGGGCGAGCCCGAACAGCGATCTGGGCAACAGTGTCGTCATCGACCTGAGCGGCAACGATACCTATCAGCCGGCCCCGCTGGGCCTTGCCACCGGACGGGCAGGAATCGGCCTCGTGATCGATCATAGCGGCGACGATACCTACCGCCTGGCGCCAGGCTCCGGCGGAACCGGCTTCGCGGGGCTCGGTATCCTGTATGATGGAGATGGACAGGACATCTATGAAGGGAACCGGTTCACCCAGGGCGCGGCCTTCGGCGGGTTCGGCTTACTGGTGGATCGTGCCGGAGACGACCGCTATACCAGCTTCGGCTATGCGCTGGGCTTCGGAGCGCCGTTGGGTGTCGGCGCGTTGATCGATGTATCGGGAAACGATTCCTACGAGTGCGGCGGGCGGTACCCCAGCGCGTACAATGAGACCGACACGCCCAATGCGCATCCGCAGGATCCTGCATTTCAATACGATTGTTTCGGGCTTGGAACCGGAGCGGGGCTTCGTGTCTTCAGCAAACAGCCGGCCCAACGCGCGCAAAGTCTGGCCGGGGGCTGGGGACTCTTTGTCGATCTGGATGGTCGCGACCGGTATCGCAGTGCAAACTTCTCTCAAGGGCACGGGTATTTTTTCGGTCTCGGCGTGAAGCTCGATCTGAACGGCGACGACGAACACCAGGCCGCACGTTATGGTCATGGCACTGCCGCGCACTTCGGCGTGGGCCTGAATATCGATTACCGGGGCAAGGACCGGTACGGCTCCAAAGGCCCCTTCTATAACGGTGGCGCGGCCTGGGACGGCAGTGTCGGCATGGCCATAGACGGCGGCACGGACAGCGATTTTTACGATCTCCCCGCCTCGACTGGTTTGGGGATGGGCGACCTCGGGGGATGGGGGCTGTTCATTGAAGAAGGCGGCGCGGATCAATATGCGGTGAGCCGGGGGCTCGGACAAGGGGCTGAGCACAGCATCGGCGCTTTTTTCGACCTGGAGGGAAGAGACGATTATGCTTCCATTCCTCCGCCGGCCAACGGTGCGCGTCCTGAACGGCTCAATCGGAAAACGTTCATTGAAAACCCGGGCAGCCTCTTCATCGACCGGTAGCCGAATGATGGGGGGCAGGAGCTTATAGCGAATAGCTGATGTAGGAAACTAACTCGTAGAGAGTCTCTCATTCCGGTCGCCGCGCCTCCGCCTGGCTATACGCTATAAGCCATTTGCTCTCCTCTCAAAGCCTGCGCTTGACTCCCCCTCTCTTGTGGCTATCTTAACCGGTAAGAACGAGCGTGACCGTGCCTTCTGTACCCGACACGCCGCTCTACCCGATGACCATCCGAGCCCAGCGGAGGATAAAATGAACGAATCGACGACCCCGATACTCACGCATTTGCCCGTGCTGCCCTTGAAGCGAACGGTGCTATTTCCCGGCACCATGATGCCCTTGACCGTCGGCCGGGACCGTTCCATCGCCGCGGTCGAGGCGGCGCTGAAGACCGAAGATAAAACACTCCTCGTCGTGGCCCAGCGGGATGCGCAAACCGATCAGCCGGCGCTGGAAGATCTCTATCCCATCGGAACCAAGGCCGTTATTAAGCAGACCGCCAAGACACAGGACGGACACTACAATATTTTGATCCAGGGACTGGAGCGCGTCGTCCTGCTGAAGCTCGACCAGGTGGAGCCGTATCTTCAGGCCCGTGTGAAACAGCTGGCGCCTCCGAGTGAGCAGAGCACAGAAGTCGAGGCACTGCATCGGGCCATTCTGGACATCATCACCGAACTGCCGAAACTGATCCAGACTCCCGGCGTGCATGAAGCGGTCGCCGCCCTGGGCACGGAAGAAGATCCTGTGGTCCTGGCCTATCGCATCGCGTCCCTGTTGAATCTGACCTTGGACGGCGAACAGCAGTTGCTTGCAGCCCCCACCCGTGCAGACCTGTTGCGCGGGCTTTATGCGGCGCTGTCACGGGAAGTCCAGATTCTCCAGTTGCGCGACAAGATCACCAGCGAAGCCAGGGAAAAACTGGGCAAGACACAACGGGAATATCTCCTCCGCGAGCAGCTCAAGACAATTCAGCAGGAGTTGGGCGAGAGTAACGGGGAAGAAGATGAAGTCGGCGCGCTGAGATCCAAGATTCACGAAGCCGATCTTCCTGAACATGTCAGGAAAGAAACGGACCGTGAACTGGCGCGCCTCGCCAAGACGCCGAGCGCGTCACCCGAGCATCAGGTGATCCGGAGCTATTTGGAACTGGTGCTCGAACTGCCGTGGAACAAGTCCTCGGAAGAAGGACTCGATCTCGCCCATGTCCGTCAGGTGTTGAACGAGGATCACTACGGTATCAAGGAAGTGAAAGAACGCATTGTGGAACATCTGGCGGTCTTGAAGTTGAACCCGTCCGCCAAGGCGCCGATCCTCTGCCTCGTCGGCCCTCCCGGTGTGGGGAAAACCAGCCTGGGGCAGTCCATCGCCAAGTCCATGGGGCGCACGTTCGAGCGCTTCAGCCTCGGCGGGTTGCATGACGAAGGCGAATTGCGCGGCCACCGCCGCACCTATGTCGGGGCCCTTCCCGGTCGGATCATCCAGGCGGTGCGACGAGCCGGCGTGAACAATCCGGTCGTCATGCTGGATGAAGTCGATAAACTCGGACGCGATTTCCGCGGCGATCCCGCGGCGGCGTTGCTGGAGATTCTGGATCCCGCGCAGAACCATACGTTCCGGGACCACTATCTCGATTTGCCGTTCGATCTGTCGAAAGTGTTCTTCATCACGACGGCGAACACGCTGGAGACGCTCTCGCAACCCCTGCTCGACCGTATGGAAATCATCCGGTTGAATGGATACAGCGAGCGGGAGAAACGCGAAATCGCCCTGCGGTACCTCTGGCCGAGACGGCTGAAGGAGGCCGGCCTGCGAGCCGAGGAGGTGACTCTGCCCGACGCGGTGCTCGACCATATCATCGGCCGCTATACGAGGGAATCGGGTGTGCGGCAGCTGGAACAAATGTTGGGCCGCATTACGAGAAAGGTCGCCGTGACCTTCGCGGATCGGCCGGCCGATGCTCCGGCTGGCCCCGTGGACATCACGCAACCGCTTCTGGATGAGTGGCTCGGGCAGGAACGATTCCAACCGGAAGAGGCACGGAAGAATCTGCCGGCCGGAGTCGCGACCGGTCTGGCCTGGACTCCCACCGGCGGCGATGTGCTCTATATCGAGACGACCCTGTTGCCCGGCAGTCACGAACTGACGCTGACGGGGCAATTGGGCGATGTCATGCAGGAGTCGGCACGCGCGGCGCGCAGTTACCTCTGGTCGCATGCCGAAAGCATGGGGCTGGATATCTCGCGCTTCAAACGCAACGGGGTCCACATCCACGTCCCGTCGGGCGCCATTCCCAAAGACGGCCCCTCGGCCGGAATCACCATGGCGACCGCGCTGGCTTCGGCCTATGTCGGCAAGCCGGTGCGCAGCGACACGGCGATGACGGGAGAGATCAGCCTGACCGGGTTGGTGCTGCCGGTCGGCGGGATCAAGGAGAAGGTCCTGGCCGCGCATCGGGCCGGCATCCGGCGGATCATTCTGCCGAAGGCCAACGAGAAGGACTTGAAAGAAGTCCCGCAGGAAGTGCGCGATGAACTCACGGTAATTCCGGTGGAACGGATCGAGGAAGTGCTCCCGGCGGCGTTCAATCAGGATACCGCGTCCTCATCCGAACGGGGTGAGCCGTTGGCGAGCGCGACCGCCTCGTAAGATCCAGGGCCCCGGCTGAACAGCCGGGGCCCGCGGTTCCGGGCGCCCACACATCCGCTTGTCTTGCCCTTCCGTAATCTCTTATGTCAGGATCACAGTGTTATCCGGCCCACACACACGTCAGGCGAAGACGTGAAGGAGATTGCCCATGCCGCCCAAAATCGAGATCGGGGATATCATAAAAGTCACCAAGACCGACGACGAATGGAAAACACTGCTGTCGCCCGCGGCCTATCAGGTCCTGCGGCATGAAGATACCGAGCGGGCCTTTACGAGTCCGCTCCACGAGAATCATCAGGCGGGCATCTATCATTGTGCCGGCTGCGACCTGCCCGCCTACTCCTCGGAGCATAAGTTCGATAGCGGCACCGGCTGGCCAAGCTTCTGGCAACCGATTGACCCCAAGGTGGTGGAGAAACGCACGGATTCCAGGTTTTTCATGACCCGGGTGGAAGTCCACTGCGCCCGGTGTAGCGGCCATCAAGGACATGTCTTCGATGACGGCCCGAGACCCACCGGCCTCCGCTACTGCATCAACGGCGTCTCCTTGACGTTTGTTCCAGCCTGATTGCGATCACATACTCCTGCCCGACGCATGCCGCAGGCCGGTCACTGCAGCAACCGCAGCTTCACTACCGGAGCGTGGCGGCGCACCTTGCAATTTGTCGCCGAACCCTCCTAGACTGCGCATGCCATGGCATACTGCTCCTTGATACGACCGCTCCTAAGCCTCTTCCTGACCGGGACTGCGGTGCTCGGTTGTTCACAATCCTCCGACGTGATCTCCTCTAATCTCAACGCCTGCTTGATCGTGACAGAGGCCGAAGTTGAATTGGCCATCGGAACCCCCGTGACGCCGGGCCTGCGCCAGAATGATCGCCAATGCCTGTACCAGGCGAAGCGTAATCCCCAGGAAACCGTGACGGTGGAATTGAACCCCGGCCCTGACGGAGACACAAAAAGTCTGTTTCACGATCAGCGTTCAAAGGCCGGTCACCAGCCGGTTCCCGGGGTCGGCGACGGCGCCTTCACCCTGCGGTCGCCTATCGGCGGGATTCAGCTGACGTTTCTGAAGGCCGATGCGCTCGTCACTCTGTCACTCTCGTCCTCGAAACAACCCAACGCGCAAGCAGCCGTGACCAACCTCGCCAAGGTCGCCGCGACCAGACTCGGCGGCCCCCTTCGCAGCGGTCCGGCGGCGTCAACCGAGCCAGGGCTGACCGCCACCCCGTCCCACTGGGCCGGTGATTGGTATGGTTGCCCGCCCGTCGGATTGATGTATGGGAAAGGCCATCTTGCGCTGAACGAGGGCGGCACCTGGTCCCTGACGACTGCCGTATTGATGCCGGGCACCGTGACCGCAGACCGGGGACGCTGGCAGGCGGAATCCTATCAAGAAATTCTGCACGGAACCTATCAAGTAGCCGGGAACGACCGCTTCTCGACCACCGGCATTCTGAGTGTCACCTGGGACAGACTCGCCAAGAATCAGGGGCCGAACAAGTTCGACCCGTTACTCTGGCAATCGTTTGCAGCCGTCCCGCACAAAGTCGCCGTGAAGCGGCGGCCACCGGTCGAGCCCTCTCTCGTGGGAACCTGGGAAGGTTCCGCCAAGTTCGTCGATCGGCAGGAAGAATTCGTCTGGACCATCACGTCGGCGAACGTCTCCGAGTTCTACAAAGCGATCTCGCAGTCGGGTCGCATCGAGAAGGAGCAGGACCGGTTTCGCTTGATCGTCCCCCAAAGCAAAACCCCTCCGATGTCGGTACGGCTGTTGGCGCAGGACAAGCTTGAGCTGACCGACAACAGCGGCACGGTTTCGCAATGGAACCGGAATGAGAAACTGCTCACGCGCTGTTAACCTGCCTCGCTTATCAGCCTCAACCGACATGCTCCGATCACGCGCTTGACTGCTTTTTCACCGGTCGATAGACTGTTTCCATGGTCGGCTTTTTCCTCACGGCCTTGCTCCTGACTGCCACGCCGCTGTCGGCGACGAACGATCATGCCCTGCCGGTTGAAGACCTGCGCCCTTCCGTCGCGAATGAAGCGTTCGACAAGACCGTGCCCGGAAACCTCCTGCGCGGGTTGTTCGACCAGGCCTTGGCGACTCTACAGGAATACTGAGGTGGAAGGGACTCTGCCGTCTCATGAACCGCGGCGCGCAGGAGAATTCCGTCTGAAAATTTTCCCGCAAGGCAAATCGCTCTCGCAGGAACACCTGACCGCCGAAGGATCGTTCCACCTCTCCCCCGATGCAGAGCAACAAGAGTTCACCCTGCGGTTCAAATCCTCCAAGCACCCGTCGCGTCCCCTCCCCCCGGTGACCGACGACGTAATCTAGAGAATCCTGGATCATCCTTCCCTGTGCTCCGACAAGCGTCTCACCCTGCTCGCTCTTGACCGATACATTGCCGGAGCATAGAATAACATCTGGTTCACGTCCGCCTCATTCTGGAGGTGGTAGTCATGATCTTCCGTGGAGCACAAATCCAACGGGATGCGCATGGCAGGTATGGCCTCCTCTCCAAACGAATTCTTTCCAGCAATACAGACGAGTTGCTTCCTTCGGATGTGCTTACGCCGACTGGGACGACTCGCAACAACTTCCGTCCACAGCCGATCATCTCAATCCAAAAGGTACGGCATGTGGCCGACTGTACACACCGAAACCCGTTCCCTGTGACGCGAGCAAGACGTCGGGAGACTGGGCCTGCATCAGCCTGGTTGCCCGACGTCGAGAGAACGACCATCCAAACGAAATGCAGCGCGACAAAGCCGAGGAGGCATATCGCATGGCGGTATGAGGGCGCATGGGAAGAAGGACTCGCGCAGTTCGCGCGAGAGCGTGGCTTATGTCAGGAGTCTATTGGGGAATCGTCGTCGGTCTCTTGGCGATGGTGGCGACCTTGTTCGTCTGCATAGACATCACTTACTCAGGGTCGAAAAAGTCGCCCAAGGCACCAAGCGGAAACGTCGGGGAGCCGAGCGAGGCCATCTCGCAGGCCCCTGCCGGATCCCGTCAAGCCGCATAGGTGCCGGTGAGGGATCCACGAATCTCGTGGTTCAGTCAACGGAGGTGGCGTATGGCCGTCGAGATCATCGGTCTCGGAACGATGGTTGCGCTTGTGTGGTTGCTCGCCTGGTCTATGGCGAGCGAGAGTGAGTCTGAGAAGCGGCGGATTGCGGCGTCTCGTGATGACGGTCGTTCCTTCGAAACCGTTGCACACGAAACACGAACCAGGCACGCAGCCTAATCTTGGATTCCTTCCTGGCGCATTTACACCCGCAGGTTTTATTCTGCTCCGGCAAGTGAGACCTGGAGGGAAGGGTTAGGTTTGTCTCACATTCCGTTCAACTACGGGGTAGAACCCTGCGGCTGACGGGTGGCTTGTTTTGTGGTGTAGCCTGTCAAGTAAGAATTTGCGGCGCCCCGATTCCGGCGATGACCTCTTCGGTGATCACGACGGATTTCACCCCGCCCGACGCTGGGATCTCATACATCAGGTCCAGCATCACTTCTTCGAGGATCGTGCGCAACGCCCGTGCTCCGGTTTTCATGACCGCTGCCCGGCGGGCGACGGCTTTCACGGCGGCATCAGTAAACTCAAGCTCGACCCCTTCAATCTCAAAGAGGGCCTGATACTGCCTCACCAGCGCGTTGCGCGGCTCGGTCAGCACGCGAATAAGCGCCGGTACATCGAGGTCCGCCAGAGTAGTCAGGATCGGGAATCGGCCCACAAACTCGGGAATGAGCCCGAATTTCAGTAAATCCTCGGACTGCGCGAAACGCAGCATGTCCGTGTGACCGTCGATTTCGTGGTCGGCACGCACCGCTCCGAACCCCAGCCGCTTGGGCATCGCTCGTTGACCAATGATCTGATCCAACCCGACGAACGCCCCCCCGGCGATGAACAGAATGTTGGTCGTATCCACACGAATGTAGTCTTGGTCGGGATGTTTCCGTCCGCCTTTCGGCGGCACATTGCAGACCGTCCCTTCGACCAGTTTCAGGAGCGCCTGCTGCACACCCTCGCCCGACACGTCCCGCGTCAGTGAAGGGTTCTCCGACTTGCGGCTGATCTTGTCGATTTCATCGATGTAGATGATGCCGGTCTCGGCGCGCGCGACGTCGTACTCGCAGCTCTGAAGCAGCTTGAGGACAACGTTCTCGACATCCTCTCCCACGTACCCGGCCTCCGTCAGGGCCGTGGCATCGGCGATGGTGAAGGGCACATGAAGGATGCGGGCCAGGGTCTGGGACAGGAGCGTCTTCCCAGTCCCGGTCGATCCGATCATCAGGATGTTGCCCTTTTGGAGATCGACGTGTTTGAGCCGTTCCCGGTTCAGAATCCGTTTGTAGTGATTGTGGACCGCGACCGAGAGGACTTTCTTGGCGCGATCCTGCCCGACCACGAACTCATCGAGCGTCGCCTTGATGTCGGTCGGCTTGGGGACCACGAGCGGCAGGGAGGAGGATGAACCCTGCGCACCGCCGTTCTTGTCCTTGGCCACAGACTGGGAGCAGCGCTGAATGCATTCCTCACAGATCAAGAGCGGAGCAGACGTACGGCAAGAATGGCAGCTGTACGGCTCGGGACTGGTGATGAGGGATTGAACTGCGCCCTGACGTTTGCCGCAGAATGAACAGAGGCGCTCTGGTTTCTCCGAAGGATGCCGCCTGTCCCAGAACACTGCTCTTCCTCCGAATGCCAGGTTAACGGGCGGACGTTGCATTATCTTATGCCTCTCCCATGGAGAACCGCAAGCGCGAGAATCAGGCGTCGGGAGTTTTGTCTGCCCAGGAGCATCAGAACTGAAAGGGGCGCAACACGAGGCCCCGCCTGGAACCCAGCAGGGGCAAGGGGGTGGGAGCGTGCCTCGCACAGGAGGAAGCGGCGTTCTGAATTGGCAGAAGATTCAGCAGGCTGCGGAAAAACTCGCTTTCACAGAATACGTCGCGATCAGCTCACGTGGCATGTTGGTATCAGAATAGCGCAGGATGCGCAAAAAAGGCCGTCCAGCAAGGCCGCAGCGAGGTCCGCGACGCGAAAAATAATGAGCGTCACGCTTGCGGACGTCGGCGAGGCGGTGAGCCGGCCGTGTCCTGAGCCGAGGCGTTACGTTCTTACCCGCCCACCTCCCGCCTGCCGGGACAGGCTCTTTTCCCATGGGGGTACGTTGAGGGTCTGAACGATGCGAGAACGCTGCCGGCGGGCTTTCTCAACAGCCTGCTAGCCCGGATTATTCATGAATGCCGTCGCGAGGCGTTCGAGACGGAAGCCCGCCGAGGCTGCTCGCACGTAAGGCCGACGCAGGCGTACTGGCAGTCCGTCGAGGAGGCCGAACGAGAACAGCCTCGCCGGGCGAGAGGATCGGACGCCGGAGCAGGGATTCATGAATAGTCCGGGCTAGAAGGTGAAGCCGATGCCGCCAGAGATAATATGAGCCCGATAGTTCAGCGTGAATGATGGGCCGCGCGACCCGTTTGAGAATTCGCTCTCCCACTGATAATTCGCCACAAAATATTTGTATTCCGTGAAGAGGAACATGCGCTCCGTGACGTTGGCGCGCATCCCGCCGAGAAACTGATAGGCGAAGGCGCCGTCGGCGGCATTCTCATGGACCGTGCCGATAGTGCTGTGCTGGAGATTCAAATCCCGCGCAAACCCTCCGGATAACCCTGCACCGATGCCGATATACGGTTGAATCGTCTCGCCGGGGTAGCGCAGCAAGACATTCGCCATGACATTGATGGACTGGAGACGGAAATTCGCGCTCCTCGTCACACCGCCCGTCGTGGCCGAAGGCGCATTGACCTTTCCATCGAGTCCGGACAGGTCCGCTTCCAACCCGACGAACCGGCCGGCGAACGCCGGAAAAATCCCGACTTTCAAACCGCCTCCTAACCCGCCCTGCACGTCGGTATTCGCGAAAGGGTCCTCCTGCAGTCTGACCGGACGATTCAGTGGCCGACTTCCCTGCAGATAAACACCGACATAGAACTCGGTTTTCCCCTCTTCCTGTTTGGCCTCGGTCGATGCGGCCGGAGCTTTGGCGGCGCTGGGAGCCGGTTCGGCTGCCGATGCAACGAAATGATGTGCCTCGAACAATGAACAGCTCAACAAGAACGCGGCGAGGAACCATTGCGTTGATTTCATGGGTCACTCCTGTGGGCTAAACGGCCTAGCAGAACTACTCAGCTCTGCAATAGGCCACTCATACCACGGGGACTCTTGACGACAAACTGATTCGGCAGTTTCTGCAGCGAGGTGGGAGCGCAGGAACCAACCGGTCACATTGCGAGGTGAATCCGTCGATGATCAGGAAAAGGCAGATCGGACCAGGCGTTATCCTCCGGAGAGAAATTCCTCGATGACATCCACCGGCATCAGGCCGACGAGCAACGTTCCGTCCAAGCGCTGCAGGAGCGGCACGCCTTGATGATCCGCCTCAGCCCACTGATCATTCCAGGTCCGAAGAATCGCATCGACGGTGGTGGCCTGTGCGCCGACCATCTGCGCGGAGGCAAACCCCTGACGTTCGGCCTCCCGCTGCAGCACCGCGTCATCGGAGAGATCCTGCCCGTCCACCCAGAACGATCGATACAACGAGCGCACAAACTCCCCGCCTCGGAGCGGGTCGATGTGAAGCGCGCGCGCAGACGCGGCAATCGCCCGCCCAGTATTGGGTTTTCCCGGCGGCACAACGATCGGCAACTCGGGCGCCAGTCGGCGAACCATCTGCACCTCCTGCTTCAATTCAGCGCCAAGGTGCCCAGCCCAAGTCGTCATCGGCACGGGTAAATGCGGCGCGTGCTGAACCCCCTGCCAGGAGATCCGATCCATCACGCCCAGCGCATGAAGTCGCTCATGCATCGCGTAACAAAAGGGACAATTGAAATCGCTATAGAGTCGACATGTATTCATTTCAATTCCACAAGATGAATGAAAACCAAGGAAGTCAGGATGGTCAAAAAGGTCGTCCAGCGAGGCCGGAGCGATGCGAGAACGAAGCTGGCGGCCTTTTTCACCATCCTGTTTAGGGCAGAATCGCGATGATACGAACCGGAGCCCCTGTCCCACCGGCAATTTTCATCGGGAGAGCCATGACCGTGGCACCCGAGGCCGGCACCTCATCCAGTCGCGCCACATTCTCGAGTCCATAGAGGCCGGCTCCGTTCACAATCCGGTGCACCACAAAATCCTGCGAGGGACCATAATCGATGCTGGCTGTATCGATTCCGATTCCGGAGATGTGTCGTTCCGCCACCAGAAACTCCGCGACTTCTTGTGAGAATCCCGGAAAATGCAGCGTCGTCGGCACATCCGGCGTGGCGCTGCCGAAATACCGTTCACGATCCGTCCAGTACACACCCCAGCCCGTCAGCAGCATCACGATCGCTCCCGCTGGAATCGTCCTGTGCGCAGACTCCCACCGATGAATATCCGACAAGGAGACGCGATAGTCGCGATCCTCGGCCACCGCAACGCGCACATCGATGACCACCGCAGGACCGACCAGGCGGTCGACCGGAATGCCATCGATCCCCGCTTGCCCCTGCGCAAAATGAACGGGCGCATCCATGTGCGTTCCGGCATGCTCGGACAGCGCCACCTGCCCTGTGGCATACCATTTTTCCGTCGGCGTACCTCCCCGTTCAGTCGAGTCACGATGAAAGGGAGGATTGGCAGGCCAGACTTGAGTGGTCTCATCGAACGTGTAGGTCAGGTCCACGAACCGTTGCGCAGCCCCGGCGTCACTCCAGCAACCCAACACCATTACCAGGACCAACCAGCTCGAAACCGCAACTCGCATCATCGACTGATTGTCTTGTTGATCCGGCACCATCATCTACGCTCCAATAATCGGCTTCATACGATACCCGGCTCAGAATGCCACTCAGAACGCCCCACCTATCGAATCGGGCTAAAATACGGTACCCTCTCCTCATCGAACAGTGCAACTAGCAGTGTGTTGACAAACGGAATGACGACCCCGAAATACCCAGCAGGCTGTTCAGAAAGGCCGTCCTCGTAGTCCGTCGTTCGTCACTCGTCCACAGAAAAGAGCCCCGCAAGGTACGTTTCACGTTTTACAATTGACGTTTCACGGATCTCGGGAACGCCGCTGACGGACTTTTTCAACAGCCCGCTAAGAAGAGATGGACATGCCGAACAGTTCAGGCCGGAGTACCGGCCTCCAGTTTTCAGGAGAGCGCTTTTCAGTGGAGTATCGTCTCCACGGTTCGGCCGCCGATGCACGCAGGCGGGCAGACCTGCTCTGTATCGACCAGACCGTTGAAGCCGCCGATCATGTCATTCCCTCCGGACCGATTCGGGATCAGCTTCTGGGCCGAGTGAGTCAGCTCGAGGCGCTCACCCCCGAATCTCACCGCGCAGTGGTCAGTTTCCCCGTTGAACTCCTCGACGGGACCATGAGCGCGCTCCTTCACATGATCATCGGCATGGCCGGCCTGCAAGGACACATCCGCGTGACGGACCTCTCATTGCCCGATGCGGTCGTCTCCCAATTGACGGGGCCTCGATTCGGCTCGCGGGGCCTCCGCGACCTGCTGCGGGTACCCCGACGTCCGTTAATCTGCGCGGTGCTGAAGCCGCTCGGGTATTCTCCGCAGCAGCTGGCTGAACTGGCCCACGAATTTGCCCTGGGTGAGGTTGATCTGATCAAGGACGACCAGAGTCTGCGCGATCACCCCTTCTGTCGATTCGAAGAGCGGGTCGCACGTTGCGCCGAAGCCGTCGCCAAGGCCTCGCGCCAGACCGGAAAACGGTGTCTCTATGCGCCGCATGTTTCCGGCCCTTGGCCCTCTCTCACGGAACAGGCCGCCAAGGCAACGCAGGCGGGCGCGGGCGCACTCCTGCTCTGTCCCGGCCTGACAGGCTTTGACGCCTTGGCTTCCCTGGCTCAGCCGTCCTCATTGTCGCTGCCCCTCATCGCGCATCCGGACTTTCTCGGGAGCCACTATGTGACGTCGGACAGCGGCATCGCTCCTGCGGTTCTCTTCGGTCTTCTCCCGAGGCTAGCCGGCGCCGATATCACCATCTACCCAACCTATGGCCTGAACTATCCGATATCGGAACAGGATTGTCGTCAGATTGCCACGGCGTGCCGACGAACGCTCGGCGGCTGCCCACCCATCCTCCCGACCGCCGCAGGACGAATGACCGCGTCGCGCATTCGCGAGATGGTCACCCTCTACGGTTCAGACCTCGTCTTTATTCTTGGCAGCGACCTACGACGAGAGCCGACACACATCCGCTCTGCCTGTTTGGATTTTCTTCGTCTTGTCGAAGCAGAGACATCCGCATCCCCCTGAACCCCCTTCATACCGAAGGGGACTCACATCCTATCCTCTCGATATTGCTGGGCACCATTTAACCTTCCCAACCCGAACATGGGACAGATCCGGCAACCGGACCGGGGCCTCGCCGGAGACCGGGGGGATTCACAATACGTAGAGACACGTCCTCCATGCCCCTTCTTCATCGAGGTTCTTCTCCTCTTGTCCGATACAGCCCATAGCCTAACCCGGACTATTCATGAATGCCTGCTCCGGCGTCCGATCCTCTCGCCCGGCGAGGCTGTTCTCGTTCGGCCTCACGTGCGAGTAGCCTCGGCGGGCTTCCGCCTCGAACGCCTCGCGACGGCATTCATGAATAATCCGAGCTAAAGTGCTTACGTATCGACCGACGGTTTCCGTGCAAAAGAAACACCCATGGCGCTGCTTCGAACCTCAGACGAGATATCTCAACTCGACACGTCCGATACGTTGGTGCTCCGTCCGGAGCATCTCCGCCTGGGCATGTACGTCGACCTGAATTGCTCCTGGTTCAAGCATCCCTTCCCGCGCCGGTCGTTCAAACTCACCTCCCAAAACCAGATCACGACAATCAAAGGACTCGGATTGGCCACCGTGTTGGTCTATCCGCGAGAATCGGACCCGGAGACGGATGAAGAGGGCAACGTTATCCTGCCGCCTCCACCTTCGACCGGCGTTTCGGAAACGACTGCGCAGACCAGCGTAGCCGAAGCCATCGTCGAACCAGAGGCTCCGACCCCGGCCGAAGAAGAGCAGCCCACCCATGGCGACTACCACCAGGCAGTAGCACTCGCCTCCACCGCCTATCGTCAGATGCTCGATCAGAGTTCGCAAATGATGCAACACCTCACGGGCGGCTCAGAGGAGGGATTGCGGCACGCGCAGTCCATGATCGGCGGACTCAGCACGCTCCTGACCAACACAGAAGCCGCCGGCACGGTCGCAAGCGCCTTCGACCAGGAAGATATCGCCAATTCCAGCACCCTTCATGCCCTCAATGTGGCGACGCTGTCCATGATCGTGGCACAGCAATTCGACATCGATCAGGAGGCGCTCCAATTGATCGGCATGGCCGGACTGCTCCTCGACGTGGGGGAACAGCGCATTCCGCGTCACATCTTGCAGACCCGTGCCCGCCGTTCAGAAGTCGAGAATGTGACATATCAGATGCATCCCTACCTTGGCGTGGAGATGCTCAGACGATTCCCCGGTTTTCCCGAGGAAGTGCTGGACGTCATCCGCAGCCACCATGAACGGCTGGACGGGTCCGGCTACCCCGAGAAACTCAAGGGAGACCAAATCTCGCTCCCCACCAGAATCGTGAGCGCCGTGGACCACTACGACGCACTCGTCAATAGCGTTCATCCTGAAGACGCCCTTTCCCCGGCGGAAGCGTTGGCGACGATGTACAAGCATCAACAGCGACTCTTTTCGTCGGAAGTCCTGATCGCGATGATCCAAACGCTGGGCGTGTTTCCGCCCGGAACTATCGTGACGCTGACCGACGGCTCTTTCGGGCAGGTGCTCAATATCAATTTCAAATACCGTCTCAAGCCTCTCGTCCTGCTGCACGACCAGGCCGCCCCGGCCGACCAGCCCCGCACCGTAGATCTCCAAACAGAGTCGGAACTCAGCATTCTTCGGGCCATGCCGCGTGACGAGTTGCCAGGGAATGTGGTCGAGTACTTTCGCATCAAACGATGGACCGGATACTTTATCCAATCGTCCATGCGCGCAGCCTAGCAGGATGGCGCTCTCGCCATCCGTGAAACGTGAAACGTATTGCTCTTTTCGGCTGACGCTCCACTAACGACGGATTAAGAGGACGCCCTTTGTGCGCAGCCTGCTAGAAAGCCGGCCACCCGCCCCGGGCACACAGCTGGCAGCGCTGCCCTGCAGTATGGTATCTCCCTCGCATGGCCAAGCCACGCGTCCTCCTTGTCATTCCCCCGCTGACCCAACTCAATACGCCCTATCCCGCGACCGCCTACCTGACAGGTTTCCTCCATTCACGGGGATATGAGGCTGCGCAAGCCGACCTCGGCCTCGAAATGGTGCTGCGCCTCTTCTCGCGGTCGGGACTGGAGCAGGCTTTCACCCGGATCAAGCAGACGGACCGGCCGTGGCGAGGCGAAATCCAACAAATCCTGGCGTTGGAAACAGCCTATCTTCAGACAATCGAGCCGGTGATCGCGTTTCTTCAGGGGAAGGACCCGATGTTGGCCCCCCACCTCGCCCGCCCGGGATTCCTCCCGGAGGGCCCCCGTTTTGCCTCTCATCGTCGGCCCGGAGAAGGATCGCACGCATCTTCGCCGTCAGACACCGCCCGGCACCGCGCCACACTGTACATTGAGGACCTCACGGACCTCCTCCACAGCACCGTCGCTCCCCACCTCTTTCTGAATCGTTACGCCGAACAGATTATGCAGGCCACCTCGTCATTCGACCGGATCGAGGACGCCCTGGCTCAACCACTGAGCCTCACAGATGAATTGCTGCTTGAGGCGCTCTGGCCGCATCTCCAGCGAACCACGCCCGATGTCGTGGGCCTCACAATTCCCTTTCCCGGCAACCTGTTCGGTGCGTTGAGGATTGCACAGGCGATCAAGGCACAATCACCACCTACCGTCATCGTCCTGGGTGGCGGATATGTGAACACCGAGCTGAGACGACTCGAAGACCCACGACTGTTCCAGTACGTAGATTATGTGACGCTCGATGACGGAGAACGCCCCTTCCTCTGCCTCCTGGAACACCTGGCAGGCGGGAAGCCCGAGCCCCTGCTCCGGCGGACGTTTCTCTGCAGAGACGGCCGCGTCATATTTCGAGACGGCAGCAATGAACCGGATATTCCGATGCATGAGCTCGGCCGACCGACCTATGCCGGACTCCCGCTCACCGACTACCTCTCGATCCTCGATAGTCTGAACCCCATGCACCGGCTCTGGTCGGAAGGCCATTGGAACAAGTTGACCGTTGCGCACGGCTGTTATTGGAAGCAATGCACGTTTTGCGATGTCGGGCTGAACTATATCTCGCGCTATGAGATGACGCCGACCGACGTCCTGATCGACCAGATCGAGGCGTTGATTCAAGAAACCGGGCAACGGGGCTTCCATTTCGTCGATGAAGCCGCACCGCCGGCCGCGCTCAAAGCCCTGGCCCTGCGCCTGCTCGAAACCGGCCTGACCATTTCCTGGTGGGGGAACATTCGATTCGAGGAGGCGTTCTCCCCCGATTTAGCACGACTGCTGGCGGCATCCGGCTGCATCGCCCTGACCGCCGGGCTCGAAGCCGCGTCCGATCGCTTGCTGGAACGGATGAAGAAAGGGATTACGGTAGACCAAACGGCGCGGGTTGCGGCGGCATTTCGCCGGGCCGGCATCCTGGTGCATGCCTATCTCATGTACGGGTGTCCCGGTGAGACCATCGCCGACACGGTCGATTCACTGGAACGTGTGCGGCAACTGTTTGCGAACCATCTCCTGCAGTCCGCCTTCTGGCACAAATTTACGGCCACCGCCCACAGTCCCATCGGGCTCAACCCGGCTGCGGAAGGCATCACGATCCTCGGCCCGACCTTCGAAGAGTTTGCCGAAAACGATCTCCGCCACGCCGACCCCAACGCGACCTGCCCGCCCTGGCTCGGCGAAGGCCTGCGCGTCGCGTTACTCAACTACATGGAGCAGGCCGGCTTCGATATCCCAACACAACGCTGGTTCTCACATCGGGTCAAACCGCCACGGGTGACGAAGACCTGGCTCACGCAGGCGCTGGCGGCTTCCTCTGCCGTGCCACTGACTGCCGAACGACGTTGCGTCTGGATCGGCGGCAGGCCGGTGGTCGCGGCAACCGGACATACACGCACCAGGGTCATTCTCCCGACACGCACAGAAGATTTTACGATCAGCCTGGCGTCCCCGCACACCGAATGGTTGCTCCACTTCCTGCACGAATCCACGCCTTCGCCCCGCCGGAGAAATCACGACTACCCCCGCCTCGCCGACGTGCGCGATCGCTTTCCGGACGTCGGCGCGCGCGGATTCGATCGATTCAGCAGGAGCGCCGCCTGGCAGTCGATCCGCGAAGCCGGCCTCCTCCTGGTGTAGGGGCTGTTTCCCTTCTCAAATGACCCGGACCGATAAAGACGAACTTTCCAAAACACAATGGACTGCATAAAAGAAAGGGGGAGGCAGCTGTGAGGCTGCCTCCCCCTTTCCTGGGGTTGCCCGTTGATCTCGCCTTACTTATTGGGCTGCGGGGTCAGCCGAAGATAGGGCTTGATCGCTTTGAATCCTTTCGGAAACAGCGTCTTGGCTTCGGCATCGTTCACCGCCGGCGTGATGATGCAGTCCTGCCCGTCCTTCCAGTTCACCGGAGTCGCCACTTTATATTTCGCCGTCAGCTGCAGGGAATCCACCACGCGCAGCAATTCGTCGAAATTCCTCCCGCAGGAAGCCGGGTAGGTCAGCATTAACTTGATCTTCTTATCCGGCCCGATCACGAACACCGATCGCACGGTCATGCTATCCAGCGAGTTCGGGTGGATCATGTCATACAGATCGGCGACCTTCTTCTCCGGGTCGGCAATGATAGGGTAACTGACCGTACAATTCTGGGTTTCGTTGATGTCCTTGGTCCAACCGCGATGCGAATCCAAGGGGTCCACGCTGATAGCGAGAACCTTCACGCCACGCTTATCGAACTCCCCTTTGATCCTCGCCATATAACCCAATTCTGTCGTGCAGACGGGGGTATAGTCCTTCGGGTGCGAAAACAGAATCCCCCACCCGCCGCCCAGCCACTCATGAAAGTTGATCGTCCCTTCCGTCGTCTCAGCTGTAAAGTTTGGGGCATCGTCGCCCAATCGTAGTCCCATGATTTCCTCCTTCAATTTCCGGTCTGATCTGGTGGTGGCACTGCGTAAGGGAGCAAAAAGACAGGATTAGAGTACCGTTTCTCCTCGCCCGGTGCAAGCAGAAGCTTACGCCAAGGATGCCGCAAAACAGGTGGCGGAAGAAACCGCCTGCCCCCTCAAGTTTTTACTCACGTATCCGATAAGAAATTCAGGTGCCAGAGGAGAGCGCATGGAGAATACGAAACCACCAGCCACCGGACTCCGGATCGCCAACGATCCCATGTATCGCTTGCTTCGCGAGGGGTGCATCAAGGAGTTCAACGTCAAACGGGCGGGAGGCGAACCGGTCGACCTGACCCGCTGCGACTTGCGGGGCCTCGACTTGCGTGGGCTAGAGACGGATGGATTGGACTTCAGCGAGTGTTACTTTCGGCAAGCCGATCTTCGAGGTATCGATTTCCGCAACGCGAAGCTCGAAGGAGCCAGCATCAATGCGGCCAAGATTTCCGGAGCCTACTTCCCGACTGAATTGAGCGCGAGTGAAATCGAGCTCTCACTGCTGCATGGAACGCGAATGCGATACCAGCCCAAGCCCTGACCCTACCCAGCCGCTCAACTTCCCGTCAGATTCAGCCTGACCCGGACCTGTTTTCCCTCTGAAGGCGCCAGCTCCGCGTCAATCAGGAAGACGCGATCCTCGGGCAACCCGCCCTGCTCGATCAGCCGCTCACGAATGGCCCTGGCGCGCCCTTGCGCCAACTGACGCAATTCCGACTCCTCCACCGTCATGGCCGGAAACAGCTGTTGTCGCAGTTCGTCGGCCGTCAACACCCGTTCGACGAATTTCCCCCCCGGGAGCTCTTCACGCTTCATCGGTTGCTTTCCCAACTTCTCCGCATAGAGATCGCTCAGGAGTTCAAACTCCCGCGAGGGCGAGGGCACAGCTTGCAGATTTTTGGTTCCCCCCTGAGTAAATCGTCGCTGCACCTCGGTCGCTATTTTCTGCAACGCCAGGGCTTCGCGGTCTCGCGCAGGATCGGCCGCACCCGCCACATCCACCCGTAACGCCGGTCGTTCCTGGAGCGCCTTGGCAATCGACTCGATCTTTCGCTGCTCCACACTCTCCAGGACTTCGCTTCCGGCCATGAATTCGATGAACTGCAAGTCTTCACCGCTGCCGCCGACAAGGCCCCCCAGCGCCGAAAACGGAGAGGTGGCCACTTTGGTGATCAGATTGACCAACGCATTCAGCACCACTCGGCCGTAGCGAAAGTCCGGTTCGTTCAGATCACCGCGCACCGGCATATCGATATCGATCCGCCCCTGTCGGTCTTTCAACAACCCCACGGCCAGACGAACCGGAAGACTCGTGGCGTCCGGGCTGTCGGTTTTCTCTCCGAACGTGAGCTGATCGACCAATACTTTGTTTTCCCCCACCAGTTGCTTCTTCGACACCTGATACATGAGGTCGAGCGAGAGCTTGCCCTTGGTGATCGGATAGCCGACATACTTGCCCGCGTAGGGCGACACCGCCGTGAGGTCGACGCCCTTGAACAGAAAGGTCAGGTGCGTATACATATCCTCGCTCAGAGGATTGATCTGCCCCTGAATCTTGAGCGGGGCCACCTCATCGACTGTCCCTGCCAGCGCCACCTCCGCTTTCGTGATCTGCTTGGAGGACAGCCCCTTGATCGTACCGCTCAGGTCTTGAATCCCGGTTGTGACAACCGGGTCGATCGACTCGTCGATGAACGTGGCGGACAGTTTGGACAACCGGACGACATTCACCTCGATGGGGATCGGAGTCGTCGCCTTCTTGGGCGCTGTCGCCTCAACCGGCTTCGGTACCGGCGGCTGTGCCGGACCTTCAGGCGGAGCCTTCATCGCGCGCGAAAGATTCGTGGTTCCGTCTCTGGCCGTCACAAACCGGATCGCCGGATCGCGCCACGCAATCTCCTCGATCTTCACCTTCGTCGGGACCACCTCCAGCGCAACCTTGTTCAGCCCAAGAGTCGTCCAGCCAAGAAACTCCTGGGCAGACACCCTGTCGGCCACATGCAGATTATTCAGCCCCACCTGTCCCGTATACCGGAGCATCGGTTCCGGGTCATGCCGGCTGCGATACACCAGCTCCCCGTCCAATTCCAATTCGCCGTCTCTGATTTCAACCTGCATGCTACGGTCGAGATAGGGCTGGAAGGGCCGCAGACCGATATGCGCCAATTTGAGGGAGAGCGCCGTGTGCAGGGGATCCAGTTGCAGCGTGCCCTTGCTCTCAACGGTACCCTGTTGATTGAGCCGAAAACCGGCCGACACCGGCCACGAGCCTTTCAACGGCACATGAAGCCCGTTCACCGTCACATGCAGATCATCGATGGCCAACTGTGCCGGCGTCTTCAGACTCCGATCTTCGAACGCCACCTGCGCCTTGGTCACCTCAATCGCCTGCACGTCCACCGACCAGGGCTGCCCGGGCTCCGTCGCAGGCCGCTCCGACTCGACCGGGTCCTCCCGTGAAGCCGCAACCGGAGTAAAAAGTGGTGTGAAATTCACGACGCCGTCCTCGGCAAGCCAGGCACGGATCTCTGCACCGCTCAGCGCGATCGTCCCGACTCCCGCCTCCCGCTTTGGAAGGTCCATGCGAATGCCCTCGAACGCCAACGCCGGCACCGTCATGACCGGATCACGATCCCCCGCCGCAGACAGCCGGAAATCGGACAGGACGAATTTTCCCTCGTTCACCTGCAGGTTGACCGGAGCAGCCGACGTATCGAAGTGATACCGGGCATCGACGAGGACGGCCCCGCTCAGGATGTCGAATCGAAATCGATCGCGCAGGCTCGGCCAGAACGTGTTGAGTCTGACATTGGACAGCGAGAGATGCCCGTCCGATTCCAGCGGATCGAGGTGGACCGTCCCCTCCCAGGCCAATGTTTCACCCTCACCGAACTCGGCCGAGAAGGCATAGGCGTTTTCGCCCCCGGGCCGGGTGCCGAAATTGCGCAGCGTGATTTCAATCGGCACCACATCGATCGTCACCGGCTTGCGTTTCGAATCGTCCCGATACTCGACGACCCCCTGCCGAATGCTCAGCAGACGGATCTCGACCGGCGGCACAGGGGCCTTCTCCGCCTTGGCATCGGCTGGTGGGGCAGGATCGGCCGGTGAGTCTTGAGCCGGCGGCACCAGCCCCAGCAGATTCAACGTGCCATCGACCCGGATGTGGACAAGGCCAAAGGGGAGGGTCAATCGAATTTCGTCGAACAGATAGGCCGACCGCGCCAACGAGGTCCCTTCGAAGTCCACGAAGAGTTCTTCGAACCCCAGCATGGGCGTCTGATCCGGCTCCCGAATCTCGAAGGCCGTCAGCGTCATCGAAAAGGTAAACGGATTGATCCGGACGTCACCGAGCACGACCGGGTGCCGAAGACGTTCGGCCAAGGCAGGAATCGCGTAGGTCTTGACGGCATAGGGCGCGACGACAAAACCGAGCAGCGCATAGAGCGCGACGATGCCACAGAGCACAATGAGGGCTGTTCGATACCGCGACAAGAGCGTCATGTCAGGAACACGTTGAGAAGGTGGTGCGCCCGGTTGGAATCGAACCAACGACCCTCAGCTTAGAAGGCTGATGCTCTATCCGACTGAGCTACGGGCGCGATGCTGGTGGTGTTTGTCAGGCCGCCCAAATTGATCGTATGGTCCCCGGGCCGCACCTGCAAGAATCTGGTCTCACTGGTGATCGTGAGTGTTTCCGCCACAGTTGACGTGCCGGGTCGAGCAAGCTTTGTTTGGTCGGGGCGAGAGGATTTGAACCTCCGACATCCTGGTCCCAAACCAGGCGCGCTACCGAGCTGCGCTACGCCCCGACTGAGTTCTGTTCCGCCATCATCTGCTCAAGCAGAGTCCTGGCCTGGGTAAAGGCACGGGCCCGATGGCTGATTCGATTTTTCACCTCCGGCGACAGCTGGGCCAGAGTCTGATGATACTCCGGCAGGAAAAAGACCGGATCATACCCGAAACCACGGGAGCCCACCGCCTCTTCGGCAATGACTCCTTCTAACACACCTTTAGCACAACGCGTCTTGCCGGCAGGAAATGCGATGGCCGCCACGGTCACAAAGCGGGCACCTCGATTTTCTGCCGGAACACCGCGAAGCTCCTGCAATAACTTCCGCCAATTGTCTTCGTAGCTGGCCTGTTCACCGGCGTACCGCGCCGCAAAGGCTCCCGGGCGCCCGCCAAGGGCATCGACCTCCAACCCGGTGTCATCTGCCACCGCCGGCAGTCCCGTATACCGGGCGATCTCGACGGCCTTTTTCATCGCATTGGCTTCACAGGTCTCGCCGTCTTCCACCACGTCAGGCGCGTCGGGAAAATCGTCCAGTGTACGAATCGTGATATCCAGCCCCCCTAACAGAGCAACCAGCTCCTGCTTCTTATGCTGATTCCTGGTCGCCAGCACAATCTGCATGGTTAACCCAGCGCGCCGATCAACGACTTTTGCAGATCGACCAATTCACGGATCGCGCCCCACCCGAGATCGAGAAACTCATCCATATCTTTCTTATTGAACGGCGTCTTTTCCGCCGTCCCCTGCACCTCGACGTACTGCCCTGCGCCGGTCATCACCAGATTCAAATCCACCTCGGCATGCGAGTCTTCTTCGTAGGCCAGGTCCACCATGACCTGCCCCCCGACTTTGCCGATACTGATGGCCGCCAGGTAGTCGGTCAGTGGATTGCCCTTGATCAAGTCTTTCTTCTTTAACACGGCGACTGCGTCCGCAAGCGCGATGAACGCGCCGGTGATCGAGGCGGTGCGTGTGCCGCCGTCGGCTTGAATTACGTCACAATCGATCCAGATCGTCCGTTCGCCCAGACGCCCCGTATCGATGACGGCACGGAGCGCGCGTCCGACCAGCCGCTGAATCTCCAACGTACGGCCGCCCTGCTTACCCTTGACCGATTCCCGGGGCGAACGATCGTGCGTGGCCCGGGGCAGCATGGCATATTCGGCGGTCACCCAGCCGGCCCCCTTACCCTTCAAAAACGGCGGAACTTTTTCTTCAATCGAAGCCGTGCAGATGACCTTGGTGTCCCCCATTTCGATCAAGACGGAGCCTTCGGCATGTTTCGTAAAATTGCGCGTCACCTTGACCGGGCGGATTTGATCCCGCCGACGGCCATCGATTCGACCTAGCCCTGCTCCGCTCGCCATTGAGTCGCACTCCTTCCTGCACAGCAAATCTAAAGGAGCGGATTATAGTGAACGGGGCTTCAAAGAGCAAATCCAGCCGCGCGACCGGTGCCCGGTTTCTCAAACTGCGTTTCGGCTGGCAATCGGGAAAGCCCCCTGTATAATCCAGCGTGAGAGTGCAGGTTGCTGCCCCCTCGCGAACGCCGCCTGCTCAAAGATCAACGAACGAGCGTCAGAGTTGACGATCTCAGCCCCGGGCGGAATAGAGTGGCTGGCAACTGTCACTCGTCGGATCTTGTCCCGACAGAACAGAGTTTCCAGCATCGATGCAGCAATGGGCGGGCAGTACGGGACAGTTGTCGCACCGCGGCCTAAGTGGCATAAAAGGTGCTTTTCCCCCTCAATCCATCACGCACTTCAGACTTTGCGCCCAACGACCGATACTGACTCTATTGCTGATCGACCACCACGATTAACCTAGCCCGGCGAACCATATGAGCATTCCGAACGTCACCGAAGTCACCACCCAGCAAGCCATCCTCGAAAACCGCAACATCCTGATTGTGGACGATGAAGAACCTATCCGTCGATTGCTGGGCTACCTTCTCGAACCCCACGGATACAAGGTGGCGCTGGCGGGAGAAGCGCGCGAAGCCCGTCAACGGATGGAAAGCGGCTCCTATGCGTTGGTGCTGTGTGACGTGAACATGCCGGGCGAATCCGGCATGGATCTCATTCGCCACATCCTGACGCAATACCCCAGCACCGCCGTTATCATGATTACGGGCCTCGACAGCCCCGTCCTCGCGAATGCGGCCTTGGATATGGGCGCCTTCGGCTACGTCATCAAGCCGTTCGAGGCGAATGAAGTCCTGATCAACGTCGCTAACGCGTTGCGGCGACGCAAGTTGGAAATTGAAAACGCCATGCACCGGGAGAATCTGGAAGAAGTCGTCAGGACCAGGACAATTGCCCTTCAGCAGGCACTTGAGTGGCTGGAGCGGAGCGAGAAGGAACTGCGCCTCTCCCGCGAAGAAACCATTCAGCGGCTCGCGATCGCCGCCGAATATCGTGACAGCTCAACCGCGCAGCATATTCAACGGATGAGTCACTACTGCGAACTGCTGGCCCGTCGCTACGGGCTCTCACCTGAGCGGTGCGATCTCATCCGCACCGCCAGTCCCATGCACGACATCGGCAAGATCGGCACTCCGGACCATGTGCTGCTCAAACCCGGCAAGTTCACCCCCGAAGAATTCAAGGTGATCACCCAGCATACGGAAATCGGGTACCGGATTCTGGCCGGTTCCGATTCGGAACTGTTGAAAGTCGCCGCGCTCATCGCCTGGACGCACCACGAACGCTTCGACGGCACCGGCTACCCGCGCGGACTCAAAGGCGAGACGATCCCGCTCGAAGGCCGTATCACCGCCATCGCCGATAACTTCGACGCCCTCACGACCCAGCGTGTCTACAAGCCGGCCTATGCTTTCGATCACGCGAAGGAACTGATGCTCAAGGAACGGGGTAAACACTTCGATCCGGAACTGCTGGATATCTTCTTCGACTCGATGGAAGAGATCACGCGCATTTACGATCAATTTGCCGATCCGACTTGGCTCTCCACCTCCCGCCACCGCGCCATCACACAGGATCAGGGGGAGGTCGCATGACCCGCGCATCACGCAATTGGATCGCCTATCTGTGTGAAAACCTCGCCTCATCGGGCATGATGCCGACCTGGGAAGCCGCCACCTATCTGACGGACAATCTGTTCGGCGACAAGCCCAATCCCCGGCTCCTGCGAACCGCCTGCCCATATGAAGATACGACGCACCTGCTGCACCGGCTGTATCAACCGCTGGTCGAAGCCGCCACGCGCGATATCCCGCTTCCCGCGGCAGCCATGATCCACGTCTTTACGGATATCAGTCTCACCGGAAAATCGGCGGTGCTGGTGGTGTATTTCCCGGGACAGAATCAGCCGCACCAGCTCTTACTGCTGGATGCCGCCAAAGCCTGGGAACTGGTGTTTGACAATTCGGAGGAGTTTAACAGGTGGGCGGAGAAACGATATCATTGGATCAAGACCTCGCTCACGAGTGTCATCGCCGGCGTGTCCGCCTCCCCTGCCATTGCCTCGCCCCTCGAAGCCGTCAAAAACTAATCGGAAGGTAAGAGCGTATGGCCTATGGCTGATAGCCTAGAGGCCGGAGCCTTCCTCGCCCTTTCTGTCCGCCATAAGCTATATGCGATCTGCCATCGGCCCTTCTCAACTACGTATCATAGTTGAGATTCGGAGCCAGCCACCGCTCTACCTCGCTGATCGGTAGTTTCTTTCGGGTCGCGTAATCCTCCACCTGGTCGCGATTGATTTTTCCCACGGCAAAATACTTCGCCTCCGGATGCGCAAAATACAAGCCACTGACCGCAGCGGCCGGCAACATGGCGTAGGATTCGGTCAGCGTCACCCCTGATTGAGTCTCGGCGTTCAGTACATCGAACAGCGTCCGCTTCTCGGTATGATCCGGACAGGCCGGATATCCGGGAGCCGGCCGGATCCCCCGATACCGCTCGCGAATCATGTCTTCGTTCGTGAGGTCTTCCGTCTTCCCATATCCCCATTCGAGCCGTGCCTGTTTATGCAGCCATTCGGCAAAGGCTTCCGCCAGCCGATCCGCCAGGGCCTTGACCATGATGGAATTGTAGTCGTCATGATCTTTCTCGTACTTCGCGCAGAGCGCCGGCACGCCGATGCCGGCCGTCACCACGAACGCGCCCACGTAGTCGGCGCGCCCGGACTCCCTGGGTGCGACATAATCCGCGAGCGCCAGGTTGAATTGGTCGGCTGGCTTCTCCATCTGTTGCCGGAGCGTGTGGAAGGTGGCCAGCACCTCACGTCGATCTGCATTCCGATAGAGATGAATGTCGTCGCCCGCGCTGTTGGCGGGAAAGAACCCGTAGACACCGCGAGCCGTCAGCAACTCACCCTGGATAATCTCCTCCAGCAAAGCCTGCGCATCGGCGAACAGTTCCTTGGCCTTCGGTCCCACCGTGGCATCGTCCAGAATCGCCGGATACCGGCCGCGCAATTCCCACGTATGGAAAAAGGGCGACCAATCGATGTAGGGCACCAACTCGCGCAAGGGCATCCGATCGATCTGACGCACGCCGGTAAATGACGGCGTGGGAATATCGGCAGCGGCCCAATCGGTCGGCAGTCGGCGCTTCCGGGCTTCCTCCAGACTACGCAGGGTTTTCGGCCCACGGTCCTGATGCGCCTGCCGGATGCGGTCATAGTCGGCACGAACGTTGGCGGAGTACCCCTCCCGTTGCTCTTCATTGATCAGACTGCCCACGACACCGACGGCGCGGGAGGCGTCGAGCACGTGCACCGTCGCATTACCGTACGAAGGGGCAATTTTCACGGCCGTGTGGGCCTTGCTGGTCGTAGCGCCGCCGATGAGCAATGGCACCGTAAACCCCTGACGCGTCATCTCCTTGGCCACATGCACCATTTCATCCAACGACGGAGTGATCAAACCGCTCAGACCGACGACATCCACCTGATGCTCACGCGCGGCCGCCAGAATCTTTTCGCAAGACACCATCACGCCCAGGTCGATCACCTCATAGTTGTTGCAGCCCAGCACCACGCCCACGATATTCTTGCCGATATCGTGCACATCGCCCTTGACGGTCGCGAGTAGGATCTTGCCGTTCGCGCGGGATGTGCCCAACCGTAACTTTTCGGCTTCCATAAACGGCATGAGATAGGCCACGGCTTTCTTCATGACCCTGGCGCTCTTCACCACTTGCGGCAGGAACATTTTTCCCGATCCGAAGAGATCGCCGACAATGTTCATGCCCGCCATCAGCGGTCCCTCGATCACGTCGAGCGGCCGGGAGGACTTCTGCCTCGCCTCCTCCACGTCCTGATCGATATAGTCGGTCAATCCCTTCACCAGCGCATGGGCCAAACGCTCCTCGACCGGCCTTGTCCGCCACTCGTCGTCCTTCACCGCGGCTTTGCCCTTTTGTTTGACCGTTTCCGCGAAGGCAACCAGCCGTTCCGTCGCGTCGGGCCTTCGATTCAAGAGCACATCTTCGACGAGCGCCAGCAGGTCCTTGGGAATCTCCTCATACACCGCCAGCTGTCCCGCATTGACGATGCCCATGTCGAGGCCGGCTTGAATGGCATGGTAGAGGAACGCGGCGTGCATGGCCTCGCGTACCACGTTGTTGCCGCGGAACGAGAACGAAATATTACTGACGCCGCCGCTGACTTTTGCCAACGGCAGGTGCTGCTTGATCCATCCGGTGGCTTCGATAAAATCGACCGCGTAATTGTTGTGTTCTTCAAGGCCGGTCGCGACCGTGAGAATGTTGGGATCGAATATAATATCCTGCGGCGGCACCCCCACCTGTTCCGTCAGCAGGCGATAGGAGCGTTCACAAATCTCGATCCGTCGCGCGACCGAGTCGGCCTGCCCCCGTTCATCGAACGCCATGACCACGATCGCCGCGCCGTACCGACGAATGAGCCGGGCCTGGTCGAGAAACTTCGCCTCGCCTTCCTTCAGACTGATGGAATTGACGATGCCCTTCCCCTGCATGTTGCGAAGGCCCTCTTCGATGACCTCCCATTTGGAACTGTCCACCATGATCGGCACCCGGGCGATGTCCGATTCCGCCGCCAGCAGCCGCAGAAACTTCTGCATCGCCCCTTTGGAGTCCAGCATGCCTTCGTCCATATTAATATCGATGACCTGCGCCCCGCCTTCCACCTGCTGACGCGCAACAGTCAGCGCTTTGTCATAATCGCCGGCCAGAATCAGCTTGGAAAAGGCCGGTGAGCCGGTGATATTGGTACGCTCCCCGACATTGACGAAATTCGACTCAGGCCGCACCGTCAAGGCCTCCAGGCCGCTCAGCCGCAAGTAGGGATCGACCTTGGAGGGCTGCCGTGGCGTCACCCCTTTCACGGCCGAGGTGATCGAACGGATATGGTCGGGCGTCGTCCCGCAGCAGCCGCCGACGATATTGAGCCAGCCGTTCTGCGCCCACTCGCGCAGCTGTGGCGCCAACGAATCCGGCGTTTCCGGAAATCCTGTCGGCAGTAATGGATTGGGCAATCCGGCATTCGGATGGCTGCTCACAAAAATCGGCGCAATCTGCGAGAGCTCTTCGATCAAGGGCCGCATTTCTTTCGGCCCCAATGCGCAGTTCATGCCCACGCTGAGCAACGGCACATGCGAGATCGAATTCCAAAACCCTTCGACCGTCTGGCCCGAAAACCCGCGATTGCTCCCGGCCTGAATAAAGGTGACCGAGGCCATGATCGGCACCTGCCGCGCCCCTTCCGCAAACAGCTGCTGGATCGCAAAAAATGCCGCCTTGGCGTTGAGCGTATCGAAGATCGTCTCCACCAGAAGCAGATCGACGCCGCCGTCCAACAGCCCGCGCACCTGCTCGCCGTAGGCTTGCACCAGTTCAGGATAGGTCGTCCCACGCGCCGCGGCATCGTTCGAATCGGTCGAGACCGAGGAGGTCTTGGTGGTCGGACCGATCGCGCCCGCGACGAAACAGCGTCGCGCGGGCTGCGCCGCGGCGACCTGTGCCACTGCCCGCTTCGCGCATTCGGCGCCGGCTTTCGACAGCTCATATCCCAGGTCGGCCATGCCGTAGTCGGCCAGCGACACGGACTGAGAGTTGAACGTATTGGTCTCGATGATATCCGCGCCGGCTTCAAGGTACTGCCGGTGAATCGCCTCAATGACATCCGGCCGGGTAACATTCAGAAGGTCGTTGTGTCCCTTGAGATCTTTGGTCCAATTTCGAAAACGCTCCCCGCGAAACGCGGCTTCGTCCAGCTTATACCGCTGGATCATGGTGCCCATGGCACCGTCCAGGATCAGGATGCGCTCTCGCAGGAGCTCGCGAACTTCATGTACCGGCATGACTACCTATGTCTTTCTGCCACCGGACGTCAGGCGTGCGACGACTGCGCCGATGACTGGCAATTGGACGGCCATCATATCGGGAACGGACTTTTTTCAGCAAGCCATTGCGGGGGCTCTGCCTTGACATTGACGACCCTGGCCGATACGATGCCGACCATTGTCTGGCACGAGCCTGAGGCAATCCTATGGCGCATCAGACAGTCTCCCGCCTGATCATCCTCTGCTTGTTCTGTATCACTATCGTCTTGTCGAGACTCGATCCTCTGTGGGCAGGCCCCTATTTTGACGACGGCTACCTCGGGCTCACACAAACCGAACTGCACGAGAAGCTCGGCCTGCCGCAGGCGGTCCGTGACCGCAAGTCCGCGCTGCGCGTCTTCACCTATTACCCGATCAACGATTGGGATCAGTACTTCAAGAAGGTGGCCTCACCTGAAAACGGAGAGGATGTGTACATCTTCAAACGTGACGGCATCGACGTGCGCTATTCGTTCAGCTACACCTTCGATCCGAACGACCACAACGACCAACGCCCGCTCTTTGTGCGTCTGGTAGATATCGAATTCACGCCGCCGGTAGCCCTGAGCAAGGTTCCCCAACTCGTCCCGGAGTTCAAGCCCTCCGAAGACGCCACCGCACCGGTCTTCCGCTCCAATATCATGTTGTTGTTTTTCTCCGGAAACCCTTCGCCGGAGGCGCGCTTTCTTGTGCGGGAAAAGGGGAAGGAGGCCCTGGACTGGTCACTTGCCTTTCAGATGTTCGCCCTGCAGGGACTACCCGATCCGCTGACATCGAAGGCCCCGATCGACCGCCTGGAAATCAGCACCCAGAGTTTGCCCCTGGTCAAGCTCCGCCAACGCAACACCCACGAGCCGGTCCTGAACCCTTACTCCAAGGCCTTCGCGCAACAGCCACCGCCCCCGCCAACCGTGAAAAAGATCCCGGTGCCTAAGTACGCGGATTAATCGACTTCCGAACGATCCTCTCTCTGCCAGACTCGTCGCCGGACAAGGGGCCATTACTCTCCCTTGTTGCAGTGCGCCTCATCCTATCGAAGTCGTTATTGAGTAGGCGGTTCGATCTGCTCCAACTGGCGGGTGGTGCGGGCGTCTTGCGCCCGATAACTTTCCGCGGTCTGGCTTTTCATTTTCCCCATTACATTCTCCATCGCTTGGCCTGATCCCTGCTGTGGGGAGCCAGTCACGGCCTCAAGGGACGGCATACCTGAGACCGCCACCTGATAGAGAGCGGCCACGCCAACCAGCACCAGGAGAAACTTGCACAGCAGCCGGATGCCTGGATTGGAACTCAAGAATATCGGTACCAGCAATGCCAGCCAGCAGAATCCGGCCAGCATGATGACGGCAGTCTGATGGGCTGTGAGCCCCTTGATTGTGCGGGACCCCACTTTTTCCGCGATGACATTGAGGAGGTTTTCCACCACCCCAGAAGCAGACGATGACTGGCTGACGGTTGCAGCAGCCTCAGGCGCGGGAGCAGCGGCCGGTGGAGGCTCCGCAGCGGCCATCGTTCGCACACGCCCGCGATATTCTGCCGGTACTCCCTCCAGATTGTCGGTCAGGACGGCCTGTCCCTGGGCATCGGTGTACACGTAGAGGGGATCCGCTTGCGCTTCCATACCGCCCCACCACGTCAGACAAATCCCCAACATGATCAGCCACATCCGGCATCGATCGGTCGAATGACAACATATCCCCATGCGTCGCCCTCCACAGTCCTGCTTCAAGCATAGCAGGTCGAAACCGTGGCGCTCGGGTGGGAAACCGGTCCCTCATGCCCTCCCCCTCCCTTGACGGACCGAAAAACGATTGTTTAGCATGCAGGAACACCACCACTCTTCTCGCCCATTCGATGACGGAAGGACCATTGTGACCGATCAGACGACCTCTGCAACTCCCGTTTCGTCCCTCCCCCCGGCGGTGGAACCGACACCCTTCATCCGCCAGCGGCCGGTCCGGATCATTATCCATACGTTTCTGGGGTTATTCGTGGTCGCCCTGATCGCGTTTCGTTTCGTGCCGGGCTGGCTGGATCCGGACTTCTCGAAGCACATCGAAAGCCACCGCGTGATGGTCGGCATGGACCGTAAACAGGTCCTCGACTCCTGGGGCTCCCCGAATACAATGAATGTGACGCACACCAGCGACGGGCTGCGGCGAGAAGAGTGGATTTTTGAAGACTGGGAAAGTCCGGCGGTCGTCAAACACCGCTACTTGTATTTCGAAGAGGGCAAGTTAATCGGCGGGCATTTTTCGGGCTCGGATGTGCGCCTGCCCATTCCCACGACACCGGAGCCGGTCAAACCGAAGGGTCATCCGTAGGCGGCCGTCGATCCATCCGGTAGACCGCTGCTCAAGACGTCATCCGTCCACATCACCGGTCGTTTCACGAATGTGCAGAGCCAGACGGCTGAGCAGCACCTCGGCCCGCTGCTTGTCCCGCTCCTCCACCATCACCCGGCTGCCCAATAGCGCGACCCCGGGGTACAGCGCCCCGACGTGCTCATGCTGCACGGCGTAGGTAATCCCATTGCCGTCGAGCAGGCTCTTGATCAGCGCCAACTCACCGACGTCTCCCGATTCGCACAAGGTGACCAGCTTCGTGGAACTCTCAGAGTGGTATCTTGGCATGACGGTCGGTCTCCCGGTCGGCAGTTCGAAGCCACATTCCGATCAGGCTTGTCTGGAACCGGCGGCCGGGCGGCTGACAGTGCGCGATTCGTTGCAATTCTGTCGGTTGGTCAATACACTGACTAATGAGTGAGTACTGCACCTTCCATCAGGACGGCCATACCACATGCGAGCGTGGCAGGAAGCCATCCACCGGTTGGCAGGCACCGGCGACCCGACAGGGACGGCTTACGGGGTTTCAGTAATCTGCACACGCCGTTCCTTCCCGGCGCCCCCCGACACGGTCAGCACTCGTTTCCACTCGCGGACTTGGTAGATCGCCCAGGCCTGAGGTTGGTCCTTATAGAAGGCATCCGGATCCTCACCTGAGGCATTCAGATAGATCGGTTCGGTAAATCCTTCGTCCAGGACATAATCCAGCAGGCAGTCGGTGGTAAACCCCTTGCCGCGCAGGGCCACTTCGGCGAGGAAGTTGAGAATCTGGTCGGAGTCTTGAATCGTGATAGGCTTCATCTGATCGGTGGCTGATTGTAGCCAGTGAGAAAGAAGGAAGGCAAGGCATGGCACACAAGAGATTGACCCGCACGCAATTTCTGGAGCGGCTGTTGGCGATCATGGACCGCAAACACCACTGGGCCTGGCCGATCATCATGGGACCGGGAATCTCAAACGCCCAGCTGAAGCTCCACTATCAACAGGAATTCCTGGTCTACGTTCGCGACTTTCCTGTCCTGCTGGCCCGCGTGCACGGGCAGAACCCGCCTCCCGATGTGCGACGCATGTTGGCCGAGAATATTTATGAAGAAGATACCGGCGGGCTGTCATTCGGCCGATCCCATCCCGAACTCTTCAACGAGATGATGCGGGGTCTAGGCTTCGACAGTGAGATGTTTCGCAGAGCGAAACTCCTCCCTGCCAGCGCGCGGTATCGGGCGTGGCTGGAGAAGGTCACGGCCAGTCGTGACTGGGTGGTCGGGGCGGCCGCCCTGGCCGTGTTTGTCGAGGGCAGCATCAAGGACCGGCAGGAGATCCAGGCGCCATCCAAGCCGAGAACCGAGGCCGAGATTGAAGCCTATATCGACGCTCATCCTCTTATTCGACACCATGGGATCGGCCGGCAACACATGGATTTGATTCGCGCCCACCAGAAAGTTGAGGCGGGTCATCGGCAGGATGCCTACACGATGGTCGTCAATTACGCCGAAACCAGAAGCCAACAAAACGCCGTGCTCGCCTGCGTCATCAAAGGCCTCGCCTTGTGGACGGCCTACCGCGACAGCATCGCGAAAGCCTGTAAGCTGCAGAAAGCCTAACCTGGATGAGACTGATGAGGTTGCTGCTTCTGACACTCTGCCTCTTTCCGACCATCGGCTATCAGCTACCAGCGTTCGCGGCTCCTCAGGTTGACGACATGGTTCTCATTCCGGCCGGTGAGTTTCGGATGGGGGCAACCGAGGAGAGCGGCGGGCTTCCGGATGAACGTCCGCTACGGCTCATCTACCTCGGTGCGTTCTGGATCGATCGGCACGAAGTCACCAACACAGCCTATCAGGAATTCGTGGAGGCCACCGGATACCAGACACCAGCCAACTCCGCTCCGGCATTGACGTTGTGGGAGCACAATGCGCCCCTGCCCGGCATCGAGCGACATCCGGTCGTCAATGTCAGTTGGCTTGATGCCGTGGCCTTCTGTCGCTGGGCGAACAAACGGCTTCCGACTGAAGCGGAATGGGAAAAAGCGGCACGGGGAACAGACGGGCGAACCTATCCCTGGGGCAACGAATGGAATTTCGAGCACGGCAACAGCGCGAGCTACTGGGCCCGTCGAACGGTGCAGTTTGCCGACAGCACCGAATGGGACGCGTTCTGGGTCAAGGGTGTCGGCGCAGCCATCTCGAAAGAAAAGGGCCTTAAGGGCGAAATCCTGACCCTGCCGGTGGGCAGCTTTCCGGGCGGCGCCAGCCCCTATGGAGTGCTGGACATGGCGGGCAATGCCGCTGAATGGGTGCAGGACTGGTATAACCCCAACGACTACCGCACGGCGGCGCTCACCAACCCCCAGGGTCCGGAACGCGGGGCCATCAAGGCCATGCGCGGCGGCTCCTGGCTCAAACCGGCGATCAGCCTGCGCACGACCGACCGCGACTGGGGGACAATGGACAGCCGGCCGTCCGGCACCGGCTTCCGTTGTGCCCGGGACGCCTACTGATCTGGCACCTCCCGTCGCCGCGTCAAGCCTCATGCTGAGTGCCCCTCTACTCCCCTGTTCTGCCTGCTCGAATTTCAGGAGATCCTAGGTGCCCTACGCAATCGCCGCTATACTGCAGGTACGCGCGACGCACCATCCTCGTCGCCGGGCGCTGATCGTTCGAGCACCGCACCATGACACTCCACACCGCCCGATTCACGACGACCGGCATCCTCGTCCTCCTGACGGGCCTCACCTTCCTCGCCGAACTGACATCTGAATTCAGACTGGCCACCTGGCTTCCATACTTCTTGTTGACCATTCCGGCTGCTCGCCTCTATCCCCGACATATTTTCCTGTTTGCCGTCGGAGGATGGTCGCTGTTGATTGCGGCCGGATGCCTCGCCCCCTTTCCAGCCGGGGAAGCAACCAACGCACTCGTGAGTCGCACGATCGGTATCCTTGGTGTATGGATCATCGCCTATCAGCTCGATCGAGAACTTGCTTCTTACGGCTTGCGTGAGGTCAGTCGACCCACGTTGCCCGGATCGGAACATCCCCAGGTACAGGGACGGGCGTCTCAGGCGCCGGAGCCGATCCTGCCGCTCGTGCCTGCGGAACCGGCAGAACAGAAAACCCGCGTCTTACTGGTCGACGATTCGATTGAGTCGCATACATTGATGCGGTTCTATTTCCGGAATACGCCGTACGACCTGGAAATCGCCCCGGATGGCGAGCAAGCCGTCGCGACCTTCCAGACAGGCCGATTCGACTTCGTCCTCATCGACCTGCACCTGCCCGGGATGGACGGCTTCACCGCCACCCGCGCGATGCGTGCCTGGGAAACCTCCCACAAACGCCCCCCCACCACAATCGTGGCACTGACAGCCAGCAGCGTGGCTGACACTCAGGCACAGAGCCTGGCGGTGGGCTGCACGGACTTCCTGACCAAGCCCATCACAAAAGCGCACTTGTTCAGCACCCTGCGCAAGTACCGCCGGTCTGCTCCGGTCACCGACACCACCCCGGCACAAGCTGCGGGAACGCCGGACGTGACAGAGCGCATCGACGACGAGCTCCGGCGACGCCGGCCCGCGTTTCTCGCCAATCGCCGCACGGATCTCACCATGATGCAGAATGCCCTGGGTAAGGGAGACTATGAAGCGATTCGCACCACCGGGCACCGGATGAAAGGCCTCGCAGGCTCGTTCGGGTTTCCCGGCATCGGAGCGGTAGGACAACGGCTGGAACAGGCGGCTCGATCCCGGGATCGTGAGGCGATTCGCCGGGAGCTCGACGGACTGGCGACCATCCTCGCCGGAGTCGATCAAGCCGCCTGAGGAGATTTCAGGAGACCCTTCGGAGGAACAGAGGGACCATGAGCATTCTGATCATCGACGACTTCCAGGAAGAGCGGGATCTGCTCTTCACCATTCTCAACAGTGCGGGGTTCGGCCCGCTCCTCCCGGTCGGCACCGCGCGGGAAGGACTGCAACTCCTGGGCGTCGGGAAACGTGGAAAGCAGACCAGCGGTATCGACTTAGTGCTGATGGATATCGAAATGCCCGAGATCGATGGATTGGAGGCCTGCCAGCGCATCCGGATGGAGGAGCAGTTACAAGGCCTGCCCATCATCGTCATTACGGCGCATACGGAGGCGAAGGATATTCAGGCGGCCTATACGTCCGGCGCCACGGACTATATTCGGAAGCCGGTGATCCCGGCTGAACTGATCGCCCGGGCGGCCAATGCGCTCAGCCTCAAACAGGAGATCGATGCCAGGAAACTTCGTGAGCAGGAACTCCTGGAGCGGACCAAGGAACTCGACCATGCGTTCGAGCAGATCACCACGCTCCATGGTACGGTCCACATCTGCGCCAAGTGCAAACGCGTAAAAAGCGACGGCCCGCATTGGCAACGCGTGGAAGATTACCTACGCCGGCAGGCCCGCGCGAAAGTCGCCGAAACCGTGTGCGACACCTGTTTGCATCAGGCCTATCCCCACCTGAAATAAATACGTCCCGGTCACGGCTGCCTTTCCTGTCCGCCCTCCAGCACAAAGTCCACCGACTCGACACGCACCACCGGCATGATGAGTCCCCGCCCTTCTGCTTCATGGGAAAAGTCGTAGATCAACGACTCCTTCGGAATCAGCCGACCGGTGATCAGGACTGCAACGGGGACAGGCGTTCCCTGCTGGATCCGCGCTTTGAGCTTGGCGGTCTCCTGCCCGGCCAACGCAATGAGCGTGGAAGGCAAATCCTCATGCTTGAACCGCACTTCGCCCCATGCGGTTCGGTTGAACTTCGGCCCTAGCACCACGTGAAAGCCGCCCTCCTGCTCATCGAACCCGGACAGTTCGCCGAGCCAGACAAAGGCAATCAGCCATTCTAGCGGCGCCTTCCCTTCACGCCGGGCATCGCGCTCGCGGTTGAGCGCAAAGAGCCGTTCATCATGGCCCGGGTCATGGTGCCCCTGCCCATAGACAGTGGCCCAATCAGGCGGCGCGCCGTCCAACTCTACAAGAAACCGTTCGATCGATTGCTGCTCGAGAAGAAGGTCGGTCTGAGCAGGAAGGCCAGCCAGGGCGGCAGCCAGGCCGTTGCGCACCGGTCTGACCCCGGCCGTTTCTTCTGCTTGCGTCGAGACAGGACTCAAGGAGCCCAAAAACAGGAGGGGCATGAGAAATCGCAACCGTCTGTCGAAGCGAATCATGGGCTCAGGCGACAGGTAGCGACAAGCGCTGAAACAGCTCGCGAAGGTCTCTTGTTCCGGGATGCTCCCACGACAACACGCCCATATCGACCAGCACCTGAAGCCGTGGTGAAGGATCCAAGCGGGGTAACGAGGCCGCAGGCACCGGCTGGGATTTCAAGACCTGGGCATAGACGCCGATCCAGGATTCGGTCACCGCCCGCAATCCTGGGTCAGTGGCTTTCATTCTTCCCAGCCTGACTTCCTGCAGCAACTTGATCAACGGGTCCGACTGTAGGAGCGTCCCGATCGCACGACGCACCTGCTCTTCCTGCTCGTCCATGATGAGGATGATCCAGTGATATAAAAACTAATTAGTTCATCGAACAGGAACCGGGGCCGCGAGGATCCCCGCAGGAGCCACACCCACCGCCGGAATTGGACGTCACGGGCCACCCGCCGGTTGCGCCGACTCCAAAGGCTGAAAACTGTTTGTCGAGTCCAGTGCCCTTGCACGCCGGACAGGCCGGCACAACGTCGCCCCGGACCAACAGTTCAAACCGGTGGTTGCATTCCTTACAGACGTACTCGAATATGGGCATGGTGCTGTACTCCTTGAGATTTAAAATATTATAAGTAAGGTCGGTTCCAGTTCGCAATCATCCGCCGATGGGAGTCCACAGATGTGGTCAGAAGATACGTCGTTTGTCTTTCGCATCAGTCTCGAAGCGCAATTCCCCGACGACTACGAAGGGCCTCACGATGAACAGGCCTGGCTTCGTGAGTGGGAACTGCAGATCAAACCGGTGCTGATCAAAAATATGTTCGAGACGCTGCGAGAATACCCGGCGTGGAAGGCGCATGTCCGCAATCGCGGGAAATCGCCGACGGATGAAATTGAAGTCGCGATGACCCGTGATTTTTCACCGACGCCATAACGAGACGAACAGCCATGCGTCAGGCGACAGGCCGCGGCCTCTACATTCACGTGCCTTTCTGTCACCAGCGCTGCCATTTTTGCGCCTTCTATCTCGAAATCCATCACGCGCGCGCCGCGGAAGACTTTCTGGGTGCCCTCCTGACCGAACTGCGCCTCTATGGTGAGCAGCGGCTCTTTGGATCGGAACCGTTGCAATCGGTCTACTTCGGCGGCGGGACGCCCACGACCCTGTCCGCTCCGCAACTCGCCACCGTCCTATCGGCGGCGAGGGATACGTTCGGCCTCCAGGATGAGGCTGAAATCACCGTCGAGGCCCACCCGGGATCGGTCACGCGAGACAGCTTGTCGCACCTATGCAAAGCCGGATTCACCCGAGTGAGTTTCGGCGCCGAATCCATGAATCAACTCGAATTGGATCGAGTCGGACGCCCCGGCAGTCCCATGAGCACCGTACAGATGGTGACCGCTGCGCGTCAAGCCGGCTTCACCGATCTGAACCTCGACCTCATGTACGGCTTACCCGGACAAACGGTCGAGAGTTGGTCGGCCTCCCTGCGCCAGATCGTCGATCTCGCCCCGACGCACCTCTCCTGTTATGCCCTGACGGTCGAAGAAGGCACCGCCTTGCAGGCGGCGATCCGGCGTGGGACGGTTCCCGCCCCTGACGAGACGCTCCAAAATGAGATGGAAGATCTGGCGGAGGACGTTCTGAGCAGAGCAGGTTTCACGCGCTACGAAATTTCCAACTATTGCCGTCCCGGATTTGCCAGCCGACACAATCAGTTGCACTGGACCGGCGGAGACTATCTCGGCCTGGGCCCCAGTGCGCAATCCTATGTTGCGGGCCGGCGGTTTGGAAATGTGAGCGATCTGAGCGCCTACAACGCCTCTCTCCAAACCGGCACCCTCCCCGTGACAGAATCCGAGCAACTCTCTACGGCCGGCGATGCCTGCGAACGACTAGTGTTCGGACTCCGGCTGACCGAGGGCATCACCCTCACGGAAACGGGAGCGCTGGCATTTTCAGGTTTAACCGGCAAAGTAGACGAATTGATCGGCGACGACATCCTCGAACGGAACGGCGAGCGGGTGCGGCTCACCCGCAGAGGCCGACGTTATGCCGATACGGTCGCAGTGGCCCTGTTGGCAAGCCTAACGTCCTAATCCCTCTCCTTTCTCCCATTGACTTCAGGACCCGACGGAGGGGAGACTGACCATCTGAAAGGAGGCCTCCATCATGCCAGTGAACATGGACCCCACCAAGCGGCGCCGACGTCAGTCCGTCGAACAGGCTGCGGCCGCGGCCGACCAGGACAGCAGCCACACCAAGCGATTCGGAGAAGATACCGAAGCCGATCGGGAAAAGGCCATTGCAGAAGCGGAACTGAAAAACCTCTGGGACGCGACCGAAGTCATCGATATGGATACCTGGTGATTGAGCGCCGCAACCAGCAGAGATCGATACGACCATTCCCGCGCACCACTCGAGCACACACCGATCCGACCTCACCTTCGATTGACAGCCATACGATCCATGAACGCCTTGTCCTCCCGCAACGCTCTCTTTCACCCGTTCCACCTTTGTACCCCGCTCACCCTTGAGGCGCTGCTCGCACGGTACGATGTCGTCCATTTCCGCGACTACATGGCGCTTCGTCTTACTCCACTGATGGGCACCACGGCCTACCAAGATCGCATGGGGGACGATCACCCGATGCTCGTCACGAGCGGCCGCCTGGTGCAGGGGTATCCGGTCAGCGGCCCCCTGGACGACACCGCCGTGGCGGCCGTCGATCGTGACCTGAGCGATTCCCGTTGGCGCACCCTGCTCCATGACGGGCTCAGCAACGATCGACGTTTTCAACGCGGGCTCTTCGACCTCACGCATGCGATGAGGATCGGATCGTCGCTGGTGCCTGGCCCCGCCGCGTTGCTCCAACTGCTTGAGCCGGACCGTGCAGCCGCGCTCTACAACGTCGCCCTCGTGCAACGCCTCGCAAAACCGACCCCGGCGTTAGACGATGCCTATGAGTTCGAATATGGCCTGGCCTTGCTGAAGACCGCCGCTGCGCAGGTCTATACGATTCGTCTGGCCCGCGCGCACAACCTGGTACCCGTCACCGATTCACACACCCACCATGTCCTGCTGAGCCGGACCCTGGCGCGCGAAGGGATCGACCTCGCCCACGAATCTGTCGGCGCACCCGTCGGAGCAACATCGTCGCAACACACATCGGAGCCGCATGAGTGACCACGAGCCGGACTGCCCAAGCAATGTGATACCATTGATGTACCGCTGTCATGGGTTCCGGTTGCACTCTGCCCTAGCTCACCTGCTACACTCTGCGCCTGGCGAGACGATCCTATGAGCACCCTGACCCCTGTCATGACCCCTGAGGCCCTCGACACGACCGACGTGGGCACCGGCGACGACCTGGAAGCACGGGTCATCGTGTTTAACTGCGACTGCCACACCTATCAACAGGTCATCGCGCTCTTCTGCAAATGCATTCCCGGCATGAACTCATCCCGGGCATTCGAGCTGGCCTGGCGCGTCGACCACGAGGGCCAGGCGACGGTCTATTCTGGAGAGCGGAAGCTGGCGGAGGAAATCGGGAAGAAGCTGGCGGCCGGAGGATTACGGGTCGGGGTACAGTAAGGAAGAGTCGGAGGAGCGGGCTGGTCTGCGCCGAAGATCCCGACGCAGACCGAATTCATTTGGCTCGTTTCTTAGCCCCTGTTGCCTTGGCGGTTTTGGGCTTGCCGGCCGCTACAGGCTGGGATGTGGACGCTTTCGGACTGCTCTTGGCGCTGCCATGCGCACCCTTGGCCACCTTCGCCGGTTTGCTGCTCGCCTGGCCTGCCTTTTGTTCCTGCGCAGCCGCCGCCTTATAATAGGATTTATTGAGTTTGCTGAGCATGTCACCGTTCAGCACACGCACTTGGTACAACTCGAACAGCTTGCTGATGGCCTTGGGGTCACCCTTGCGGGCCAGTCCCAACAGCCGCCGTCGTTGATTCATTTCTTCTTCTTCAGTATGAGACGCTGCTCGCCGCTCCATAGCGCTCCTTTCAAGGAATGCCGAACCTTACTGCACAAATACGCCAAATGGCCGGATGAAATGCCCCGCAGTATAACAGATTCGGCCTAGCCAGTACTACACAAACATCGGCCATCTGGGAGAAAATATGACGTCCGGACCTGTTCGAGTCGATCCGGGCCATTCATGGCGCTGCGGGTTGTAGATGGGGGATTGAGGTCTCTATAATTGTTTTTTGGCCTTCACCAGGACACAAAGGAGTACCCGATGGAACATGCTGCAGCGACCGATACACAACCCACCGTTGCCGACGACCCCCAAGCCCGCACCCTGCTCCAACGAGCCTTCGAGAGCACGGCCCGATGGCAGCCCGATTTTCGAGGCTTCTCAGCCGATCTGACCGTCAATACTAACGGCCAGCAGGTGCGCGGAACCGTTGTGGTCAAAGGACCGCGTGAAGTGACGGTGCACCTGCCGGACGAAGCCATTCAGAAGTGGGCCCAGGAACAGATCGGCATGATCGCCGTGCACCGCGCGCCCCGGAAGTTCGAAGAATCGGACGGCAAACACCGTCTTACCATGGAAGCCGGCGAAGACCACCCGCTCGGCCGGCGGTTAGACATCCACGGCGACGGCATGCAGTCCTTCTATCGGATCAAGGACAACCGCATCACGCAGATCAACCGCAAGATGCCCCATGTGGCCTTCACCATCAACGTGGAAGACAGCAGCACCACGCAGGACCAGAAGCAGCTGACCACCAAATACACGGTCTACTATTTCGCGCCGCAGGATGCCAAGCTGCGCAACGTCGAGAGCTTTACCGACACCCATGTGCGGGTCGGCAACTCCGACTTGCCGGCCACACGCCGCATTATTTCGTACGAAAACGGGTCGGTCCTGGTTCGAACCCTGACGTTCACCAACCACAAGTTGCTGGCCTGATGGATTTACGCACGACGCTCCCGCGCAGCATGCGCGTGACAATGAAAGGGTATGTGCACCTCGCGCGCATGATCGATAAATGCCGCGCCGTGCTCGCGGGAACCGAAGGCGAATATATCTATCCCTGCCCCATGGACGACCGGCTCCTGGAATTCGCCGGGATCACGGCAGAGCAGTTCACCGCAGCCGTGAAGCAACACCCGAGTGACCAAGGCGTCATCCAATGGTTTCGCGGGAGAGCCACGCCACACGCCCAAGCCGAATTGGAAGAGTGGAACCGGATGATGTTGAGCCGGGGGCCGACCACGCCGGAGAAGCAGGCCTCCTTCAATAAATACCGCGACGCCGTGGATCCCTCCCGCACCGACCTCACCAGCTGGGCCGACCTCCAGGACCTTGAAGAAGGACGGACGGTCCCACGAAGAGGATAGGAGTTGATGGTCAACAGGGTGGGTCAACACATCCCGCCACGTGAGGCTCACCTCACCCGTTCCGCCCTGGAATCGTATCCAAACAGATTCCCGCTGTATCTCTCCCGATACGTGTTGTTCACGATCATCTATACTTACGACGCGCTTTCTTGGTGGGCTCCCCTGATCTTGCCGCCAGGGCTACGTGCCTCACTCGGAATGGTCACATAATCAGGAAATGATGGCATCGAGACGGATTGGCATATGAATCGCATAGACCTTGTCCATAGACGTCGCGCAATCGTCCACGCCACCATAATCCGCAGGAGGTACCGACATGGCTCTTGTTCAACAGAATCTTGTTCCCGCGACCGGTGACCATCTTATTATGCTCGACACCGACACCAACCTCGAATGGCTCAGCCTCAACGCAACGGCCAACCTGTCTTACCTGGAGGTGTTGGGCGGAGCCGGCGGGTACACCACCACCTATGGCTTTCGTTTTGCCACCGGCCAGGAAATCGGACTGCTATGGCAACATGCGGGAATCACGAAGTACGGTGTCACCCAGGTGGTACCGTTCCCTCAAAGCAATCACGTGGCGATGGAAACCCTCATCGAACTCATGGGCGGCGCAACGCTGTATCCATCGGTCACCAGCGGTTCGGTCCTGATCCAGACACAAGGCATGATGAAGTTTCGAGGAGCGGGCGTCCCGACTCCAATCACCCCCATGAGCGTCGGACAACTCTGGCTTTTCAAGAACAATCCAGGCGGATCCTACGCGGACACCAATCCGGCTGGAAACGCCGGAAAACGAACTCCTGAAATCGCCTCCTATCTGGTGCGCGATCGAATCATGCCGGTCGGCTCCATCTCTCGTGGAAAATCCGCCAAGGCTGTGAAAGCCAGGAGCGCGAAAAAGAACGCCTGATCTACCCAGCCGTGCCAGCTCCATGGAGCCGACGATATCCGGCTTCATGGAGCACCCACCCCCACTCATTTCAGCCCTCTCGAATAGGGTCTGATCTGCCGTTCCCCCCACATTGATTTGTCCTCCGGAGAAGCATAGGCTAGTGCCTGTTTCGTCGCGGCAGATCGTAGCCCATGACGGAGCATACCCGCTTCGTCACCGTCCACGATCACCCGCACCATAACAAGAGGGGTCGTCATGGAAGACCTCACTCCACCGGATCATCGCCCAACCCTAATCACCTGACATGAACCCCTCGGATGCACTCTGAGGCAGTCCAATTTCGTTCGCGCATGGTGACACTATGACGACTATCACTACAGGGGACCAACCCCTTTTCACACCGGAACAGACGTTCAGCAGCCACACCTCTGCCAAGAACATTCTCATCGCCGTCGATGACTCGGACGAGTCCATCCGTGCCGTGCACTACGTCGGGGCGCTGCTCAGGGAAACCCGGGAGGTGAAGGTGACGTTGTTTCATGTGCTGAACCCCATGCCGCGTGAACTGATGGAACACGGCGGCTCGGAGGATCCTGAGACCGAAGACCATCTCGGTGAACAGCTCCGCAAGGACCAGGAAGAATGGGTGCGAACTGAAGGGGCCATTGAATACCCCATCCTGGTGAAGGCGCTGGAGCGACTCGGGCAGACCGGATTTCCCATCGATCGTGTCACGCTCAAGTTCGGGCATGCGCGCGATATCGCGGACACCATCGTGGATGAAGCCCGGGCCGGCAGTTATGGCACCATCGTGGTGACCCGTCACGGGCCGGCAGGGACGAAGCGACTCTTCAGCAGCAGCATCACCGACCGACTGTTGCGGGACCTGTCCGGAGTCGCACTCTGGGTCCTGGAATAACTGGTGACAGACGCAACCATCGTCCGTGAAGCATGTGCGCCACGCTCGCCTCGCCGGAACGACTCGACAACCAGGGTGACGAGTTACTCGTCGCACTCTGGACAGGAGGTTATTATGAACTGCACAAGTTGTGAGGCCGCGCTCCCGCTGCGGGCCCGCTTTTGTCCCTCCTGCGGTGTCCAGGTACGATTGCCGGAAGATCCGACTTTCGATGAACCAGCCATGCAAGCGGTCGAGCGCGGGGACGAACGGGAGCGACGAACGGCTTCGGCACCCCGCGACCATGAAGCCCTGAAGGCCAGGCTGATCGATTGTTATGTGAATTTTTCCATGTCCAGGGAACTGTCCGAGTGGCTGCAAGAACTCGGGCTTCCTTCAACGGGAACGATGGAGGAGAAACTCGCCCGTTTGCGACAACACGCGGGTTTGCTGGTGCTGCCGGCCGAAAGTCTTTCCCGCCAGACCATCTGGTACCTGAATCGGTATGACGAGCCCATTCTCACGGAGATTTGCCAAGAGCTCGGCATCGACCACAACGGGCCAAAAGAGAGGCTGATCACCAGGGTGTACCATGCCGTGGGACTCCAGGAGGGCTGGCTCCAGCCGCTGTCTGAGGATGCGCGAAAAGTCATCGCAGAGACGTTCCTCCCCATCCTGAGGGCGGTTGATCACAGAAATTATGATGATTTCGACGAGTGGGGTGAACTCGGAAACATTCTCGACAGGGAAAATAGGAATCAGCCCGTCGCCCAAGGCCATGGCAGCGCCTTCATGGCGGTCTTGATTCCCGGCTTCCTTCAGGAAGCCCATGGCGCCCTGCTTCAGGACGAACTCAAGAACAGAGCCGGAGAAACCGGCGTGACCAATAAGGTGGAAGTCGTCACGTCTGTGAGGGGGGCCTGAACACCTTCATGAGCTGATGTATTGGTGGAGATAGGCAATCAGGTCCTCTTTTTCCTCCATCAGCAACGCCACCATATCACGGAGCGAGACAATGCCGACAAACTCATCGCCGTCGAAAACCAGGAGATGGCGGCAGCGATGTTCTTTCATCAGATTAAGGCAATAGTTGGCCGTATCTTTCGGGCTCACGGTGACCACGTCTTTGGTCATCACATCTTTAATTCTGGCCCGCTCGGGATCCCGCTTCTTGCCGACCACGCGCATCATCAAATCCCGCTCCGTGAAGATACCGGTGATTTTTGAGGCACTGGTGATGACCGCCGACCCGACGAACTCCTCGGCCATCAATGCCGAGGCTTCAAGCACGGAGTGATTTCCGTCGATCATCACCACCTTGCGGACGATCTTTGAAGCAATAGTCCAAGCCATCGCCGCCTCCTTTCTGTTGGATGCATCAAGCCGCCATCTGCCATGTTGCCGGTTGCAGGAACCACAAGGAGCACATCGCGCCGCGGCACGACCAAGGCTGATTTCCCCTGGAAAACCGTCCCTCATCGAACGACCAGGACGGGACAGGCCACTTTGTGCAACACCGCGTGTGAGACACTGCCGAGCAGGAAGTGCTCAAGGCCTTTCCAACCATGCGACCCCACAATCACCAGATCGGCATGGCGCGACGCTTTCGCAATACAGTGGGCTGGATCACCACGCTCGATCTGCGGTGTGACGCTGGAAAAGACGGTTCGCAGGGTGGCCACGTTATCCTGCACAAGTTCACCAGCATATTGCTCCATCTCGGCCGCCCATTTGCCGTAGGAGCCCTCCGTCGCCGCATCACCGACGGGGATGGTCGGCACCACGCTCAAGATGGACAAATCAACCGACTGGCTGAACCGATGGATACTCAGCCAGGTACGCAGCCGGGACGAATCTTCGTGCCCTTCCACCGTCAGCAGGACACGTCGAATGGTTCCAGGATCGTCCTTGACCAGCAGGGCCGCACAAGGGGCATGGAGCACCACCCGGTGCGAGACACTGCCTAAAACCAACTCCGCGAGCCGTCCACGCCCCCGTGATCCGACCGCGACCAAGTCCGCCCGTGACGAACGGATGCTCTCCAGCACCACCGGAGCCGGATTCCCAATCTTATAGATACGCTGGATGGAGGGAATCGTTGCAGGGACTAAGGCGCCGGTTTGCTCAAGCAGGCGTTCTCCTGCCGCCACCATCCCCTGTCGAAGTTCTTCAGCACTTCTGCGGCCCAGCGGTTGCGCGAACAACGGGTTTTCGAACGGCCGGAGATCCACCGCATGGACGAGCGTCAACTCCTCGTGTGTGAAGAGGCGGCCGACGACCTTGACGGCGTTGAAAGACTGCTCGGACCAGTCGACAGCAACGACGGTGCGCATCGCAGCTCCCTGGAGGGAAAGGCTCGTCACCCGTCGCTCCCCTACTCATCTCATCGGCCGAAACACCCGGCCGATCGGAGCGACCTCCGCACGTCGAAGGACGAGCCATCATACTCCCAACCGGATGATACAGGTCAACCGTCGGAAGCAAGCCGGTGCAGTCCACTACCGCCCAGGACTGCCCTGTCGTTACAATGGAGGGTCTCAACGAACCATACAACGTGGGGGTGCCCAATGTTGAACCTCTCACTGGAAACGAAGGAGCAGGAGATTCTGGCATGGGCGCTCAAGAGCGCCGTCTCGGATCTGGGGGCGGAGATTGTCGATACCGAGAATATGGAGTTCAGGCAGGACCTTAAGGAGCGGAAGGCGGTGCTTCAAACTATTCTCAGGCGACTCGATCGGTAGCACATTGGTCACGATCATCTCACGACCGCGACCCACCACGCCCCTGAGGCAAGAATGCTCCCTCTCGCTGCAGCAGCGACAAAGACGACTCCGGCTGGAATGCCCACCGGCAATAGGCACTTGCTACGGTCAGCCGATCACGCCGCCTTGCGAGTCGGATCTTCTTTCTGCGGTTCACTCGTAGGGGTTGTTGCAGCAGCCTCATGCTCATCGTCCCAGATCCGAGCCATGAGTACATTCACCAGTGCGCCCAAACCTGTGAGGAAACTGACGATGACCAGCAAGACCCCCACGCTGACGATCCAACTGTTGAAGTCCCATGCGGAGAACATGCACGCACCTCCTGGCAGAAGGTGGTATGTCGATGACTGATTCTTTGTGCGGTAAGTGCGGTGACTTTACTGATTCATTCTACCCCCGAGGACGGCGCGAGAACAGGGGGAGGTCCATGGGGCAAGAAGGCTAGTCGGCGTAGCGGAGATCACGGGCATCGGCCAGCGAAAGGTAGGCTTCTCCCCATTGATGCGGACTCGCGAGACTCCAGGGTTCATCGAGGCTGGTCGGTTTGAAACGCAAGCCATAGATTCCACCATAGACCAGGTGAGCCAATCCCGAACCCGAGTCTTCAACCAACTGCGCATAGGCCGGGCAGGCCGGCGCCTGATCGTTGTCGCTCCAGCCCGTCACCCAGCACCATTCACCGGTAGGATTTCTCTCATAGAGCCGCACCTGGACGACCGGCCGAGCCGGCCCCGCTTCCTTAAAGCGCGCAAAAAGGCTGGTCTCGCAATTGTCGTTCGATTCAACGTCCACGATCATGGGACGATCTCCTCACCGATGGCAGATTCATTACTGAACGGAGTCTTGCTGGAACGAATGTCGCTGCCCAAGGTAAGCAATCTATTCTACCGTGAAAGAGATGCCAAGGTGCCTGCGCCACTTTTGGGGCTGACTCAAATTGTAGCGCAAGGATGGACGAAGAAAAACACTCAGGGCTATCGGACACGATGGCTACTTTGCAGGCATAGGAATGAGAAACAGCCATTGGAACGGTAATGTGGTCGATTCTTCGCAAACCGACATCACCGGCTGAACAGATCTTCATGATCTCGTTGACTCCAACAACACCATAATATCCGATTGGTCAAACGACCGGTCTGATGGAACGACTCCCCGGCTTTCACCGCTTCATTGTTCCCCTATTCTCTTCCTGGCTGTTTTGTAGCAAAAACGTCGACTCCTCCAATCAATAAAACATCGAGGCAACAATTGTGTTTTCGGCGATGCCGCACAAGAATCCGGCAAGATACAAAGACATACAATTTTGTCGCCAGTGCAACAAGAAGAGGTCGGCTGGCCGCAATATTTCAAGCGGCGATGGCACATAGAGAAGCGCCGTCGCCTTTCTCGTCGATGTCGATGCAACAGCGGAACTCTCTCGGGAGGATGGTATGGCGCTCGCATGCGGCATTGCTTCGATTATTCTTCAAGACCTGAAGCAGCTCGGGCCATGCACACCGGAAGAACTCGTGCAACGGCTTCCAGCCTATACCTGGAACCAAGTGTTCTCGGCGGTCGACCAACTGTGCCGGGACGGACGGCTGACACTCCGACAGCCCTCTCGCTTCGCATATTTGATCTCGCTCTCATCGGCAGCCATATCCGAACAGAGGAACTCGGTGGTATGACCATCAAGCCTCTCGGTCATGCTCCGAGTCTTTCCTCCATCAGGAAAGGGTACTCCCATGGAGACGATCATTGCGGCCTGTTGTTTCTGCAGGAACGTCCGAGACGGATTCCCCAAAGATGGAGACGGCGCAGAGTCCTGGGTGACTCTGCAGACTTATCGCGCCAAATATCGGCTCGATGAGAGGGATCTCAAGCTGTCTCACACCTATTGCCCGGATTGCATGATGCGCTACAGACAGCTTCTCTACAGCGCCACCGCCAACAATCATGCGCTGCCCCTGTAGGGGTGTCGGATCCGTAGCCTGACGCCCCACACATTGAAAGCAGACGCGCAGCTGATCACCACAGAAATGTTCCTGCCCATCCTCAGGGCAGTTGATCGCAAGAACGACTAGCCCGCATTATTCATGACTGATGGTCAGAGGGGCAGTGGCCGCCATTCCGAA
>CAKKRE010000028.1 GCA_919902505.1 Nitrospiraceae bacterium | reverse complement strand
GCCGCGCGCCCGTCTCGCTTCGCGACTCCGCACTTTCGCGACGAACCGTCATGAAGAATGCGGGCTAGCCGGTCGTGGTGGTGCCATCGGCCAGCCAGTCGTAAAATTCGAGGTCTTCCGACAATTCAATATTTTCAGGCGACTGCATCAGTTCGAGATCTTCGAGCAGGAGATGGGAGTGACTCGCTCCGTTGGGTTGCCACAGCCAGGTGGTGACGACCAGCGCGGCCATCGATGCCATCGCCACAGCACCGGCCCACCGGAGCCAGGGCTGCCGTTGCCGCGATGCCGCGTCCAGCGCAGTCAGCCTGGCTCGCTGCACCGACAGCACTGTCTTCCGATCGAGATCCTGCACACTGCGATCGAGGAGGTGTTTCGCCGCAACCGCGAGCGGATCCCGTTGTTCATCCGATCGTTCGTTCATGGCCAATGCGCTCCCAATCGCTTCCGCAGCACCTGCAACGCCCGAAACAAATGCGTTTTGACGCTCCCCTGTGAGCAACCCATGGCGTGAGCCGTTTGTGCGACATCCAGCTCTTCCCAAATGCGCAACAGAAACGCCTGCTGCTGTCGCAGCGGAAGGGCTCTCAACGCCACATCCAGCTCCGCGCACGCACGTTTGCGTTGCACGTCCTCATCCGGCGCCACGGCGGTCGCATCGGCAATTTGCTCCAGCGGATCCTCCCCCTCCTCATCGTGAGGGCTGCGGAAAAATTCCCGCAGGCGATTGCGCACCCTCTCGCGGCGATACCAGTCACGGATGCGGCTCTGCAGAATACAGTGGAACAGCGGGCCCCATTCCTCCTCGGCTCGGTCGCCATACTTGTGCGCCAGCTTCAACATGGCATCCTGCACCAGATCGAGCGCTTCATCCTCATTCCCCGTGGCGATATGTGCCATGCGGAATGCGCGCCGCTCAATCCCTGCCAGGAACCGATCCAATGCCTGGGTTCGATCCAGTGATCCCACCCTCTCACCCAGGCACAGGCTGCCTGGCTGTCCATCGACGGCGATCTGGGAATGCCAGCCGCTCATTCCCGCCTATCCACTTCCACCCGACGGCCGGCTAGACCACAATCTCGAATACCTGCCGACACGAGGGCCCCCTGCTGCCGGCAGGTCCCATATTGAGCATTTCTACGAACGCCGATACGGGTGGCTCCGGGGAAGCTGAGGTCGGTTCGATTCTCGACTCGAACGACCGTGAAATCAAGGAAAGGCAGGCAATGCACCATGGCATCGCCGACCATCCGCGCGCCCATCCCCTCTTCTCGTCTGTGGATAGCCACACCCTCTCCCCTTCCTGGAAGACCGCGTGCCAAACCGGCTAGGAGCCTGTCCGAGTAATCAGAAAATCTGCGTTTTAGGGGGTCCCTTTACCCATGATCGCATGGAGATCGTTGATCCTGAGCCAATTGTGTGCGTCGAAAATCTTCAGCTTTGAATACTCGGACAGGCTCCTAGCCCGGATTATTCATGAATGCCGCCGCGAGGCGTTCGAGACGGAAGCCCGCCGAGGCTGCTCGCATGTGAGGCCGACGCAGGCGTACTCGCAGTCCGTCGAGGAGGCCGAACGAGAACAGCCTCGCCGGGCGAGAGGATCGGACGCCGGAGCAGGTATTCATGAATAGTCCGGGCTCGGAGAGGACAACGCACCAGGATGCTTCCGGTTGACCGGACTGAAAGAGAGGGTTGGAGGGAGGGTCAGCAGCAGAGCAGAACGTGGTTGAGGGGATCGGGTTACTTGGGTTTATCGGCGTCAGCAGGCCGCTTTCCACCGGTCCATGCGACCGAGGGAATTGGCGCCACCAGGTCGAACCGGTCCTGCGCTTCATTGTCCTTCAAGTCCTGGCCGACACTATAGAGGACGCCCTTCTTCATATTCACCAGCATGGGGAAACCGGTGAAGGGGTCGTAGACGCCTTGCCCCGCCTTGGCAATTCTGGTGAGCAGGTCCTGTTCCGGTGGTGTCCGGCGTAACCAGGCCTGCAGGGATGCCAGTCGCAAGCGCGCATCCGTTTCCAGCACTCGACCCGCGTAGGTCTCCCAGGTCGGAAGGGGATCCACCCCGACGAGGCTTTCAATGGGATTCATCACGATGTCCCCGAGCCCATACGGGGGCGCGTGCACGAACTGAGACTGTTTCGGCAAATCGGTGTACCGCCCCTCCGCGGCAGCCTTGCCCGCGGCGTCATAATATTGCGCATAGGCGTTGAACCGGCGCTGCTTCGGCAACGGCAGCGCGGCCGCGATGGAGCCGTAGAACGGTCGGGCATCGGACCGGTCCTCGCTCACCGCTTCGTCCAGCGTCTTGGTGGCCAGCACGAACTGACTCTGCATCGGCCAACGGACCGACTGCTCCGCCTGTTCAAGCGGCCGGGCGAGTTTGGCTAATCGGCTGACGAAGCGGTCGTCAAGCTCAGGCCGGAGCAAGAGTCCGCTCATGACCATGATGTCATCATTCATCGCGGCACTGGCCAGCATTTTTACCGGCAGCGTCTTGGCTTGCCCCAACACCGTCCGCCAGGCCGTGAGATCGGTCTCAAGTCGCGCGACGCCGGCCTCAACATCCTGCGCAAACCCCTCGGCGATATAGAGTCGATGGGCATAGAGAATGAGGCCGCAGGTCGGGGTGATTGATTGTCCATAGCCCCAATCCTCAAAGGGCTTTGTCAGCCACCGCCGGTATCGGCCCATGCTGACCTCGGCCCGGGAAGCCCATCCCTTCACACCAACCGCGTCCGCGCGCATCTGCGCCGCCGGATCGGCGGTCTTCATCCACTTGCCCACCGTCTCCGCCGAAGCCCCCTGATCCCCACCGGACGATGGCCCTTCTCCAGTCAAGCAGGTATGGGCATAGGCACGATCGGCCCCCTCAACGCGCCGGTCCATCCCGGCCTGCACAGGATCCTGGGACGCTGCAGCACCGAATCCAAGGAGGAGGACATATCCGTTCTTGCCGGAATCCTGCAATGTACGTTGCGGCACCGACGTCATCGTGCGATAGGCCGCGTTGGGCTGCTCCTCCAGGACGAGCCACATCAGTGCGACCGCACCGACCGCTCCGCCGATCAGTACCAGGGTGAGCCCGACCAGCGCGAGAGCCATGACGATCAGCGATTGGGTCGTCGACACCCCGGCTCCAACCAGAGAGGCCACCAGCTCGCCCATTCGAGTCCACGCGCCGGCTCCGACAGGCTGACTCGGCTTGGGGCGAGCAACAGTCGCGTCCACGGGCATCGGCGCCACAATTTCCTGTTCGTCGGGCGGGCGTTCCACCGCCACAACGGCGGGTTCCTGTTGCTCGACAGACAAGGCGGGAACAGGAGCCGGCGTTTCATCGGGAACGGTCGCGGGGGAATTGGCTTCAGCAACTTCATTCGGAACGGGTTCTGCTGGCTTCTTGAGCCAGCGTGTCAGCATGTTCCCGGTTGAGGCGCTCGGAGTGGGCTTAGACGACGAGTCATCCCACAAAATCCGCAACCCCTCACCCGCGTCGGGCGGAGAAGCAGCTTGGGCGGCTGTGGCTGGCGCCTGCTCCTCCGAAGGAGCCACAGACTCAGCAGGTGCCTCCACGAATTCTGGCGATGGAGAGACGACCGCCGCTTGCGTTGGCTCGACCGGAGGCAAAACCGGTTCCTCCGTTGCGACAACGATCGGCAGAGGACCCGGCGGAAGTGAGACTGCTTCAGGAGGCGGCGCGACTGGGTTGAGCGATGCCTCCACCGGGGGAACAATGGATTCACTTATGGGAACCGTGTCAACTTCACGAACCTCAGCCGCTGATGGAGAGGATTGTTCCTGATCGGTCGACGCCATCTCCGGCGCTGATTGAGGTGTCACCTCCAGAACAACCGGCGACAAGGGGGCATCCGGTGCAACCGGCTCGGCTCCCGCAACCGGCTTCTCGTCGGCTAGGGAAGGCGTGGCAACAGGAACCCGGCTCTCCGCGAGCGCCTCCGGTGCAAGCTCGACTATGACCTCCTGTGCGCAAAGAATCTCCGCGGGCTGCTCCACCGGTGGGACTGGTTCCAAAGGCAATTCCGCAACCGCCTCGCCGACTGGGGCCTGAGGCTCTTCGACGGTGAGCTGCTCCGGTTCCATCGACGTCACGTCGGTGCTCACGGCAATGGCAAACTCCGTCACCGGTTCGACTGGAGCAGAACGCGGTTCCTCTGAACACGTGGCGACAACCGACTCACTGTCGGCCAGACGCAACGGAGGTTCCACCGCTCGATCGATCGTGGATTCGGCCGGTCGTTCAGCTTCAGGCACGGCGTCAGGAGTCGGCGCCTCGACCGCCTTGTAGGGCTCGACTGGAATACGAATAGAATCCTCAGGCGCCTCGGTCGGAGCATCCGGGGAGAGAATCCGCACTTCAGCGGTCACTGTGGCAACAGGTTCCACAGGGCAATCGCCGACGGTCTCAGCCGAACTAATCTCTCCAGCAACCATTGCCTCAGTCGCGTCGGACACAGCAGGCAACGTCACCGTGGAGTCCTGTACTGCCACGGCACCCTCGGCAGAGGCCGGGCCAAATTCTGGCTCAGGCTCCTGGCGCGGAATCGTGACATCGTCCACTTCAATCTGTTCCCATGGCATGGGCGCCGACAAGGAGGTGGCTGCACCGGCCTGATCAGCCGAGATGTCCGGTACCGTCGCCTCGAACAAGGGTGACTCTTCCTCTGCCGGAGCTGGCGGAGCCGTGAGAGCGCCAGCCGTCTGCTCCTGTACCGCCGCATCGGACGCAGGCTTCTGCTCACTATCCGAAAGCGTCTGAGCGGGCGCAGGAGACTCTTGCATGGCCGCCACGGCCGCAAGAATTTCCTCCCATGAGAGTCCCGATGAGGTGAGTTCAGACGGAGGCGATGAAGGGACCGATTCCGTGGCCTGCCCTGCCTCGACCGCCTGGTCGGTGACAGGAGATTCGATCGCCTGCTCGACCTCGACCGTTCCAGGCTCCAACGCCGCCTCAGCGTGCGAAGCCAGAGGACTCGTCGCCTCTTCGATCTGATCCCATGGCATCGGCGCAGGGCTTGTCGGCGCTTGGGCAATAGGATGGCTACTGGCCTGCGTGAGGACTTCGATCGTCGGCGGGATGGGCTCAGACGCTGGTGACTGAAGATCCATCTCCACGGACGGCATCGGAGCGGCGGCAGCCGGCGGTTCATGCTCGAATGGAGACACCTCGGCCAGCGGCGGCGTTGAGACCTCGCGCTGCGTGGGCGGCAACGACTCGGCGTCAGCAATCGCTGATTCCGGACTCGACGGCGGCGAGGGGATTACGACCGCAACCTCTTCGATCTGGTCCCACGGCATGGGGGCAGGGCTCGCCGGTGCTGTGGCAATCGGGTGCCCACTGGACTGCGTGAGGACCTCAATCGACGGAGCTGGCGACTCGGCCACTGATAGCGTGAGATCCACCTCTCCCGAAGGGGGAGAAGCAATGTCCGCCGGCGTCGCCGCCGGTCCCTCTGGCTGCGGAGGAATGATCCCAGCGACCTCTTCCACTTGGTCCCAGGACATCGGCGCGGAGCTTGGCGACGGTGTCGCGAGCAAATCAGGACCGGTGTTCGCCAACGCGTCAATCGCGGGAAGGGACACCTCGGCAACCGGTGCAGAAACTATTTCGGCCGGATCTATCGAAGCAGGATCGACATCTAAGACAGGAGGCTCACTTTCACCGGCAGCCGGCACCGGCTCCACCGCTGAGGTGACGGCTGAAACTGAGAACTCAGATTGAGGTTGAACCTCCGACTCCTGTGGCGAATGGACCGGCAGCGTAACCGCCAGTAACTCCTCTGGCTTGGCCTGCAGCAGACCTTCTGTCACCGCCTCCAGCGTCGAGGAGGTGGTGGTGGAAGCGATCACCTCAGGGGACTGCTCGACCGTCGAGACCTGAATCTCCTGTTGGCGTGGGACATCACTGGAGGCCGTCTCCACTTGCTCCCAAGGCATGACCACCGCAGAGTCTGTACCAGGGGGAGTCTCGGGCAGTGCCGGAGCTTGAGTGGTCTCGTTGATAGAATCGACCACAGGAGGCTGGGGAGTAACCTGCAGGACCTGCCCGGTGACCGTGTCGAACATGGCCGCGAAACGAAAGGCCACCGGACTTCCTGGAGCCAGGGAACGAATCCGCGCAAAGAGATCACTCGCCCGGTTGGGATTGTCGGTGTCCGGATCTTCCAGCAACACCTCCACGGCCTTCCCATATTCAGCCACGGCCGCCATGACATCGCCCTTATCCTCATAAACACGGCCTAACATTTCCAGGAAGGGGACATAGCGCGGGCCTGCCGTCAGGTATTCCCGCAACAGCGACTCCGCCAGCCAGTAGTCCTGCCGCTCCATCGCTTCCCGCGCCAACGATTCGAACGCCGTCCTGGCGCTCATGAGACTGCCGAGCCGCAAATGGAGTGTGGCGAACAGGCGCCGCCCTTCGGCGTTGAGCGGATCGAGCGCGAGCAGGTCTTTGAGCACGGCAGAGGCCCGGCCGTACTTGCCGGCGTTCATTTGCGTAATGGCATCTTCGAGCAGCGCCGACTTTTTGTTAAAGCCGATGCTCCCCTTTTTCTGGACCTTCGGAGGGACTTTTTTGTCTGACTTGAGAGGAGATTTCTTATCGGATCGCACTGTATAAACCTATACAATTACAGACATTTCTCGCGTCGCATGACTCCATGACTAGAATGCCAGCAGGGACTATTCCCACCGGGCAATCCACCGCCTTGAACAACTGCACCATTCAGGGGAAAGCAAGGGAAGTGCCTTGGCCACTACATGATCCTCTTCTGAGCCATGATGCGGTGATGACCGTGGAATGCGTGCCGTTTATCTGGATCACGTCACCCAGGCCTCCGACACAGCCATGTGTCTATCCTTTTCGGCATTACTGGGCACGATCTTGATGAGGGATTCTCCTGTGCCGGTTCTGACACACAGTCTGGAAGTAGCCACCGTCGGCAGGCGGGAGCACTGACTGCCCGAAAATGATGTGTTATCCCTATCCGGGGGTTCGTATACTGTGCTCAAGGAGGACTCCTTGACCAAGGCCCACATCCTCATCCTTACGGACCTCGACGGAACCCTGCTCGACGCCACCACCTATTCCTACGAGGCAGCCACGGACGCCCTCTCGGCCATTCAGACCCTGGGTGCAACGCTGATCCTGGTCTCGAGTAAGACCCGATCGGAAATGGAGCCGCTGCGACTTCGCCTGGACAATCGCCATCCCTTTATCGTCGAAAACGGCGGGGCGTTGTTCATCCCCAAGGGCTACTTCCCATTTCCTTTGGAGCAGGCCGCACCCCGCGGGGACTACGAGGTGGTCGAAATCGGCACCCCCTATGTCCGGCTCCGGACGGCGCTGAAAGAAATCGGTCGGGATCTGGGTTGTCGATTGCGAGGGTTCGGGGATCTCTCTCTCGAAGAGGTGTCAGAACTCACGGGGCTGTCTCCTGTGGAGACTCTGCTGGCCACCCAACGGGAATACGATGAGCCGGTTGTTGTGGAATCGAATGGGATGGTCTGGAACCGCTTGTCAGCAGCGGCGGCCACACGCGGCTTGCGCTGTACCCGAGGAGGCCGGTTCTATCATTTGATGGGAGAAAACGATAAAGGGGTTGCGAGCCGGCAACTCATTGCCTGGTACGAGCGGCGCGCACAGCAGGAAGGACGCGCCCTGATCACCGTGGGCATCGGGGATAGTCTGAACGACCTTCCCATGCTGGAAGCAGTGAACTACCCCATCCTCGTCCGGAAGCCGGACGGTTCCTACGATCCGGACGTGCAGTGTCCCCACCTCACCCGCGCCGAAGGGGTGGGGCCTGTCGGATGGAACCGAAGCCTCATGGATCTGCTGCCGACCCTTTGACGATCAGCGGATCGGCACTCCCGAACCACCCGGCACCAACGCTGCAATGGTCGACTCATGGTTACTCCTTCGCAGAGACAGGAGGACGACGCCGACACTGGAGACCTGCCAGAAGTCCACCGGCAAACCCCAGTCCGGCCGCAAACGCCACAAGGCCCACAAGCGAGCGGTTGAACACGAACGGGCTCTGGCGCCGGTGCGGGTAACGGGGCACGGCCGCTTCGCCGCCCAGCCAGCGACGCGCCTTGGCCTCAGCATCGACGTCTGAAATTTTATCGGTCACGCCATATCCTTCTCATCTATGTGTTATGGGTCGAAACAGCGGTTGCCTTAGCAGGATGCGGGAAAAGTCCGCCAGCGGCGTTCTCGCGGCGCTCAGAGACTCACCGTACTGCGCGAGTACGATTCGCCTCGTCGCTTGCTGCGGCCTTGCTGGACGGCCTTTTTGCGCATCCTGCGGGTCATTGTCAAATCGACACGGCGCATGAGTGGATCGTAATCTATTGCGTACCCATCGAGTGTTTCCGCAGCCTGCTAGAGATGGCGCAAGTCATCGGGCGTCCCGTCCCGCGTGCGGATCGAAAGCCCGCGCTCAAGATAGTCTTTCGCCAAATCCTTGGCGCCCAGTCCGAATGCAATCGCCCCGGCCATGACGAGCCCACCGAGTGTAATGCCGAATCCCACCACCACGATATTCTGGGCAATCCCGAGTTGCTCGAGCGCCATGGCGACCGCCAACAGTTGAATCCCCCATCGCGAGCAGGTCGCCACCAGTCGTGCCGGAGGCAACCCTGCGTTGACGGCGGCGATCAGAACCGCCTGGGACACAAAGTTGGATAATAACCAACCGGCGACGAGAATGAGACCCGCCGTCACGAGATGCGGCACATACGCCAGGAACGACTTGGCGAAATCGTTGATCGGCTGGAGATTGAGCGCACCCAGGGCGGCGACGGTCGCGAAAATCATGACCAGCCAATAGGCCGCTTGCCCCACCAGACGTGACGGATCGGTTTTGACCCCTCCGCGCAGCAATGCGCCCGTCACGCCCAGTCGATCGAACAATCGATCCAGCCCGACCACCCGCAGCAACCGCTCCAGCGTCTGACTGGCGGTCCACGCGACCACCAATCCCGCGAAGAAAATGATCGACATCGCCAACAGGCTCGGTAACACCGCAAGCACCTGCCGCGCCATCAACTCCAGGGGATCGAGTAGCCCCTTCTCAAAAAATTCTTTCATACTTCCCTCCTCCGGCCTCTACTGCAGCCTGCCTTCAGATGGATCGAGTCGCGCGCATTACCCTGCATGTGGCTCATTCCAGCGCGCCACCAGATAAGACTTATCCTTTTCAAACGCCTGGCACAAGGCTTCGATGCGGCCCTCGGCCTCGCTCGATGTGAGGCCCTGAGTATCCAACACAAACGAAGCGGTTCGCCCCAGATATAAAGGAGTGAAGGCCTTCAATACATGATCGAGGGGTAACACACGATTGCGGTAGGCCACGGCGGCGTCATACACGACCCGTGCCCACAGGTTGTCGGCAATGCGAAAATCTTGCGCTGAACAGGTCCCCAACGGGCGCAGACTCTGTCTGGTGCCGGGGGCGAGAATCTGATCCCAGATCGTCCCCAGATCGCTCAGGCCCTGCCGAAAGGTGCCGATCATCCGATCGACGTTGACGTTGACCGGCTCGACCCCGACCTCGTATTGAAAGCCGAACAACGGCACGGCATTCGAGCCATCCGTCTTGCCCCACACCGCATAGTGATCTTCCATCAACGCGAACACGGCGCCCAGCACCTGTACCAACATCGCCGACAGGTCCGCCGCCGGATCTTTGGGGTTGTGGATCTTCGCGCCCAGAAAACTTTGACAGACGCGCGCTCCGCTGGCGATCGCTTCCGTCGTCATCCAGATGTCGATGCCGAATTTAGCCACTTCCGATTCCCACACATGCTTGTCGAGATAGTGCTGGGCCAACTGGCCGGAAAAGCCGAAATCGCCGCCGATGGGCTGTCTGATCCGGTGCCCATAGAGGGTTCGCGTAAGCGGATAGACGATGCTGTTGGTGATGGTCCCGTCATACTTGTGCCGCAGATAATAGGGCGCGACGTAGTCGAACCCCTGCTCGAACACCGGGCTCACCAACAACTCGATCCATTCCGGAGTGATGCTCCGCAGATCCGAGTCCACGACGGCACAGGCCTTGGCTTTCAAGCGACGCGCAATTTCAAAAATCGTGCGAAAGGCGCTCCCCTTACCGGGAATGCCGTGATACGGCGTGATGATCTTGTGGAGCGAGCTCTGCTGATCGCCGATGAAGAGGGTCTTGAGATCGACGACGGCCTGCGAAACCACCTGCTGCGTCCCGTCGGTCGAGCCACCGTCCGAATTCACCAATACGGCGCGGGCTTCCGGAAAATACTTGGCCAGGCCGGCGCTCACCGCCTTGACGACATGCCCGATGGTTTCGACATTGTTGAAGCTGGGAATCCCGACCAAAATATCCGTATGGGCGAATTGGTCGACCTGCGCCTCCGTTTCAGGCGTCAGCGGGGTGGTATGGGTCGCATCGGGAAGTTGGGGGCCAGGCGTCATACGTCAAGTCTCGCACGCCTCCGCCCTGGCAAACCATCTATGACATGACCGAACTGGACCGGCGAAAGGCTGGTGTGTGTGACAATGTGTCTTCGCTAAGAGACACCATCTTGCTCGATGATGTCAAGCAATCCTGCCGCCACGCCACTTGAACACCTTCCGCATCTCGCTCACACATTTCACCAACACCGCAGTCCGATAGGCGGCGGGCCTCGATGACACAAGGCGCATGTACGCAGAATCACGAGCCGGCAGGTAAGGAAGGAGAGCGAGGACAAACAGAGGAGCATTCGAATCGGCTATCCGGCGTCGGAAATGACGATCTGTTCTTTCCGATCCGTACTGAACGGAGGAGTGGTGTCATGGGCGCTGACGAAGTCGTTCAAACGGAGTTGGTCATCGGCATCCATAAGAATGGGATCGACCCCCAGCTTCGACTCGCTGGCCCAGCGGATCGTCGCCAGCCTCACCGAGAGGGGCCTGGGCTGCCCCGGAATATGCAAATGCAGTTGGAGTAAGTCTCCCGCTTGCAATCCTTTGAGTCCAGTCCGCGACCATCCCGGAATCGAGAGATCGAGCATCCGGCCGTTCCACACCAACAAACCATCTTCGGAACGTGATCCGGTACACTCGACGATAAAACGCGGGCGATTCTGTTGTTCCATCCATTCCTCCAAGCAAACGCCTCGGCAGAATATGAAAAACAACGAATAGCCTGATAGTCCCCGAAAGGTGGGGGCTCTCCGGCCCGGCCGTCTGTATCCTGCTCAGAGAGATGCGTAGTATCGCCGGCGAACCGGCAGGAAGAGGGAACGGAAACGAGAGCGGCTGCTGCGAACCGGACCCAGACTAGGTCGGAGAGTCGAATAATCGATGAACGATCACGGGATCATGCAACTCGTGAAGATCCCGACTCCTTGAGCACTGACTCCACAAATTTGTGAATGCGTGCTTGGGCGGTAGCGCTCATCCTGACGGTTTCAAGCCCAAAGACACGGTCTTGCACCCACTGAACCGTCACCCCATCCACATCAATCGCCTTCGGCTGGTCAGGCAAAAAGACGCGCAACGTGAGTTTCATGCCGACCGTGACCGGTTTATCCCCGTCGATCCGCCAGCCCTTGACCGAAAGATCGCACACCTTGCCGGTTCCGACCAGGCCCTCCCCAAGATAATAGAGGAAGCAGCTGACGGGCACACGGGAATGGGAACGAGATGTCTGTGACTGAGCCATGATTTCCGGCGAGGGAGAGCGCTCGATGCAGTCTCAGCCTCGCGACGACTCAGTCTACTCAACTCGCTGGGAATGGCCAAGAATATTCAGTTTCTCGTCAGGGCAGGCAGTCCCGCTTCGCAATCTCACAGATCGGAAAAAGAAAAATGGAGAAGGGCAGCGGTCAGACTAAGGCCGTGACGAACTGTTCGAGGCGAGCATGCTCATCGGCCTTGATCTCATTCACCTCAATCCCGAATTCCTGCCCACGCGACCACCGCACGACTGCGCGGTCTATAAACACGGTGGGGTGCTGATCGGGAAGAAAGACGCAGAGGGTGACGACCGTACCCGGCTCAACCGGATGGGTCCCGTCAACGCGCCACCCATTGAGGGAGAGGTTCCAGGCGACGCCGGTTCCCTGGAGCGCATCGCTGGAGTAATACACAGAACACTGAACGGGGAAACGACGAAACGAGCGCAACTGAAATGTAGAGGCGACCGTGGCCGGCGAGGAGCGCGGGGCCAATGGAGCGACCTGTTTGTTGCCACCGGTCATTTGGCTACCCGCTTGAGTGATCCGTGTCCGCAACCGTTGGGGTGAGTGACGGGTTTCGAACCCGCGACCTCCGGATCCACAATCCGGCGCTCTAACCAGCTGAGCTACACCCACCACACAAGGTCAACGATGAACGCGCATCTTAACAAACCCCGAAGAACAGTCGCAACCGCCCCGAGACCTCACCCTGACTCAGCTTTTGCTGCGTAGAATGGCCGGGCGAAGTCGCGGCGCATTCTGTATCCCCGGTCGCATGGACGAAATCAACTTGGGACTTGACCGTCAACGCCCCCGGCAATCGAAGGCCGCTTGCATTTCTTCGAGGATAGCCGCCGTGGCGGCAGGAGGATCCTGAGCATCGCGAATAGGACGACCGATCACCAGATAGTCGGCCCCGGCTGCAATCGTCTGGGTCGGTGTCGTCACTCGCGCATGATCATCCGTCCCTTTTCCCGCCGGCCTGACCCCGGGGGTCACGATCACCAGATTCGGTCCCACCTTGGCACGAATCGCCTGCGGCTCCTCTCCCGACGCCACCACGCCGTCGCAGCCCACTTCGGCCGCGAGCATGGCCCGCGCCGTCACCAAATCCTGGACGCTTCGCTGAATGCCCATCTCCCGTAAATCTTCCCCGTCGAAATTGGTCAGCACCGTCACCGCCAGCAGTTTGAGATCGGACGATCCCCGTCCCTGCACCGCCGCAATCAACGCTTTTCGATTCGCATGGACGGTCAGAAAGGTGGCACCCATCGCGGCGACCCGGGCCGTCGCACGCCGGACGGTTTCTTCAATATCGAGGAACTTGAGATCGAGGAACACCCGCTTTCCACGGTCCACCAGCTTCCGGACGATGTCCGGCCCCGCCACCGTGTACAACTCCAGGCCGACTTTCACAAATCGCACCTGGTCTCCCATGCGAGCCACCAGCGCATCCGCGTCCGCCGCGGAGGAAACATCCAGCGCGACAATCAACCGATCTCGTGCATCAATCCGTGTCATCATGTGTACGCCGTTACCCCCGGGTTGCCTCGAGGCCCGGCTGACTCCTTTCAGTGTCCTTGACCTCTCTTCTCATCCTATGTTACAAGCTCAAGCTTTGAACGTAGGAGAATCCGTATGCCTGTTGTCCACAAATCCACGATTCGCCGTGCCCGTCAATCTGAGAAGCGTCGTTTGCGCAACCGCTCCACCATCAGCTCGGTCCGGAGCATCCTCCGCAAGGTTCAGGATGCGATCGCGGCCAAGAAGCCGGATGAAGCCAAGGCCACCCTTCGGGAAGCCACGTCAGCGTTGAGCAAAGCGGTGACTAAGGGTGTCTTAAAGCCCAACACGGCCTCGCGCCGCGTCTCCCGGCTCACCGTACGCGTGAACGCGATCACCGCTTCCGCGTAACGGTTCTGACATTCGACACCGGTCTCGAACCTGATGGGCGCGGGACCGGTGGTGTTGGATGCACAGGCTCCACCGGTGATGCTGGTTTCGGCGGCTGCCCGCAGAGCCGAAACAACAAATCCTCCATCACACGCACGGGGGCACTTCCACTCCCGCCTTTGAGCTTCGAGTCGGTTTCCAAAAACCACTGAAACGTCTGCGTCAGCTGCGCGTCTGAAAATTGCGCCAGGAAACCACGCACTCGTGAGGGGTCCATCCGTAGCGTCCTGGCGGCCTCGCCTTCCCGACCGCTTGACTTGACCTGCTCTTTCATTTTCCACAGCCGTCGGTATTGCCACACCAGGGCGCCGAGAATCCGGAGCGGAGCCTCTCCATTTTCCAGGTTTCTGGCAAGGATTCGTAATGCCCGTCCATGATCATGCACCCCGATGGCGTTCATGAGATCGAACACCGATGCACCGGACTCGGTCCCCCTCAGCGCCTCGACATCCACCGATTGCACGGTTCGGTCTGGCGGCACATAGGCGGCAAGCTTCTCCAACTCCCGTTTCACCGCGTAGAGTGACTCGTTCCCCACCTCCTTGAGTAACTGCGTCGCCTCCTCGTGGATGCGCACTCCCAATGCCGCCGCCTCCTGGCGGATCCATGTCGAGAGCTGCGCGTCGCGCAACGGGGCGCAATTGACCGTCACCGCCCGCTTCGTCAAGGCTTGGGTCCATTTCATCCGCCCGTCCAGCTTGGCACCCACCACGATCAACGTCGTCGTGTCGTTGGGAGCCGCGAAATAGGGGAGAAGTTTTTCGCCTTCCCGGGCCGGGAGCTTTTCGACAGATTTATAGACCACCACGCGGCGTTCGGCGAACACCGGAATCTCCGCCGCGCAAGCCAACACATCCTCAACCGAGCAGTCATCCCCGTGAAAGATATCGTGATTGAAGCCGCTGTCCGCCGCCGATCCCAGGGCCGCGGCCTTCAACGCGGCAACGGACTGGTCCCGGAGATAGTCTTCCTCGCCCACCACGGCATAGAGCGGCGCCACCCCGCTACGCGCGAGGGACTGTGGCAGTTCCATACTCATGACTGAGGCACTCATTCGTGGAGAGCTCCCATCTCGTCAGCGCGCCAAGGCAGGCGGGGCTCCGCCGGCCGGAGCGGCCTCGGCCTTCACCGGACGCTGCAACGCCTTCTCTAACTCGCCCGTATCCAGAAAGAGCAGGAATCGTGAGGCGAGATCTTCCGCAACGAACCGACCCGCCTGCTCCAACGCCCGATTCTGCAGCACCCGGTTGAATTGCAGATCCTGGGTCAGAAAAAACTCAGAGGTTCCCTTCGCGACCTGGTACCAGACGACCTTTTTCGTTTTGGCCTCTTCGATCCTCACACTCACGAGCATTTCCACCCGGCTTTCAAACGTCGTGGTCTGGTCGAAACTAAGGGTGGGCAACAGAATCTGCATGATCTGTCCGGACATGTAGAGGTCGGCACCCGCCGAGGGGCCCACGATTTCCGCCCCCGCGCCGGCCGAGAATTCCCGACGCAGGTAGTTCGCCAGCTTGACTTCAAAATTCGCTTCGTAGGTGCTGTTCGCAATAGGAAGGATGGCCAGTCGTGGCGCATGTGGCCGCTTCGTCTCCGCCTCCGGCGCACCCCCGACCGTGGGCCCAGCGCCTTGCACCCGGAACTGATAGCCACAGCCGGTGATGGTCATCGCCAGAAGACATATAATACAAGCTGACAGGTACCGGTGCACGGCATCACACCACGAAGTTGATCAATTTCTTCTCGACGTAAATGACCTTCTTCGGCTCTTTCCCCTGCAGCCATTCGGCCACTTCTTTTTTAGCCAGAGGCTCCAGCTGCTCGCGTGACGCCCCGGCGTCGACATCGAGTTTTCCCCGGAGCTTTCCGTTGACCTGGATCGGGATCGTCAACCGATCGCTGACCACCAACGCGGGATCGAATTGCGGCCATGCTTGCTGGCCGGCGCTCGGTTGTTGACCGAGACGTTCCCACAACTCCTCACTCAGATGCGGCGCAAACGGCAAGAGCAACAACACAAACGGTTCCAGTAGACGGCGCGGCCGCTGCTCCAGCTTCGTCATGTCGTTCGTAAACACCATCATCTGCGAGATCGCGGTGTTGAATCGCAGGGCCTCGATATCGTCGGTCACTTTTTTAATGGTGTAATGGAGCAGCCGCAGCTGCTCGGTTGTCGGCTCGGCATCCGAAACCGCCGGACTCAACGCACCGTCGTCGCCGATCATCAATCGCCAGACACGATCGAGAAATCGCGTGATGCCTTCCACGCCACGGGTACTCCAGGGCTTCATGGATTCGAGCGGGCCCATGAACATTTCATAGAGCCGCACCGCATCGGCCCCGAACTGGTCGATCATCTCGTCCGGGTTCACCACGTTGCCACGCGACTTCGACATCTTCTGATTGTCTTCGCCCAACACAATGCCCTGGTGCACCAGCTTCTTAAACGGTTCCGGCGTGCTGACCACCCCGGCGTCGAACAACACCTTGTGCCAGAACCGGCTATACAACAGATGCAGCACCGCGTGTTCGCTGCCGCCGATGTAGAGGTCCACCGGCATCCAGTAGCGCTCCTTCGCCGGATCGACCACCTGCAGGGCATTCTTCGGATCGATGAACCGCAGGTAATACCAGCAGGACCCGGCCCATTGCGGCATGGTGTTCGTCTCGCGTCGCGCCGGTTTTCCGGTCACAGGATCCGTCGTCTCCAGCCAATCGTGGAGATTCGCCAAGGGGCTTTCGCCGCTGCCGGACGGTTTGAAATTCTTGGTCTCAGGCAATGGGAGCGGCAATTGCTCCTCGGGCAAGGGACGGGGCTCACCGTCGACCCACACGATAGGAAATGGCTCGCCCCAATAACGCTGCCGGGCAAAGAGCCAGTCCCGGAGTTTGTAATTGATCGTCTTCTTGCCCCTGCCCTTGGTTTCGAGCCAGGCGGTTATTTTTGGGATCGCTTCGCTCGGTCGCAGTCCATCAATTGAGAACGACCCATCGGGCGTGGTGGAGTTGACGACGCGTCCCCGGTCCGTCTCGACGAAGGCCGCCTGGTCCACCTGCCCACCTTGAATGACTTCCCGGATCGGCAGGTGATATTGCGTCGCGAAGGCCCAGTCACGTTCGTCATGGGCCGGCACCGCCATAATCGCGCCGGTGCCGTAACTCATAAGCACATAGTCGGCGATCCAGATCGGCAGGCGCTCCTGGTTCACCGGATTGACGGCATACCCGCCGGTAAAGACACCGGTCTTGACCTTATCCAGTTCCTGACGCTGCAGATCGCTCTTGCGGGACGCCGCATCGCGGTAGGCCGTCACCTGCTCACGCTGCTCCGGCGCCGCCACCACGTCGACGAGCGGATGTTCCGGCGCCAATACCATATAGGTCGCACCGAAGAGCGTGTCGGGGCGGGTCGTAAACACGCGCAGATTGCCCGTCGTGTCGGCCAAGGGAAAATCGACTTCGGCGCCGACCGACCGGCCAATCCAATTCTTTTGCATCTCGAGCGTGCTGGTCGGCCATTCGACCAAGGTTAGATCTTCGAGCAATCGCTCCGCATAGGCAGTGATCTTCAACACCCACTGCCGCATCGGCTTGCGAATGACATCGAACCCGCCGACCTCGCTTTTGCCGTCTACGATTTCTTCGTTGGCCAGCACGGTCCCCAAGGCAGGGCACCAGTTCACCGGCACTTCCGCTACGTAGGCAAGGCCCCGTTCGAACAGCTTCAGAAAAATCCACTGGGTCCAACGATAGTAGTCCTGGTCGGTCGTGCTGAGCTCGCGTTCCCAATCGTAAGACAACCCGACTCGCTTCATCTGCCGTTTAAAGGTCGCAATGTTCTGCGCCGTGGTGATGGCAGGATGCACGCCGGTTTTCACCGCATACTGTTCCGCGGGCAACCCGAACGCATCCCACCCCATGGGATGCAACACGTTGAAGCCGCACATCCGTTTATAGCGGGATACGATATCCGTAGCGGTGTACCCTTCCAAGTGCCCGACGTGCAGACCCGACCCGGACGGGTATGGGAACATATCGAGGCAATAGAACTTGGGCTTGGAATGATCGTCCAACGCCCGAAACGGGCGATGCGTCTCCCAATAGGTCTGCCACTTCGATTCGAGGGCCTGATGATCGTACGTCTTGCTCATTGTGGTATCGTCATATGCGAGGCAATCGTTCGTGTTCGATGAAAGAACGGACGACTCTAGCACACGCCGCACGGAGCGACAAGGACGAGACGGGACAAACAGTGACCGATTCGACCGCGAAGGATCCCCCCTCACTTGATCCCGGAATCGAGTCCTGTTCAAATGCCGGAACAACCGGTCGCCGAAGATCGACCGCGCACGACCTCACAGACTTTTGCCAACACCGATGTACGCCACCTACATCTTTCCGCGACTCATGGACTGGGTGCTCAGGGGCGAACGGTTTCAGACCGAACGCCGGCTCCTGCTGACGCCGGTACATGGAGTCGTCCTGGAAATCGGGTTCGGAACCGGATTGAACCTGCCGCACTACCCCACAACCGTGACCGCTCTGCACACCGTCGATCCCGCCCCACTCTTGCCGGATCGAGTCGCCGTGCGGGTGGCACAGGCTTCGTTCCCCGTTCACATTCAGCATGTCAGCGCCGAACGATTGCCCTATGACGATGCCAGCTTCGACTACGCGGTCAGCACCTTCACCCTTTGCACGATTCCGGATCCGGCGAGGGCGCTACGCGACATTCGCCGGGTGCTGAAGCCGGATGGCCGCTTCCTGTTCCTGGAGCATGGCCGCAGCGACAATCCCTTCATCGCCCGGTGGCAGGATCGACTCAACCCGCTGCAACACCTCCTGGCCTGCGGCTGCCATCTCAATCGCCGCATCGATCGACTGGTACTGGACGCAGGCCTGCGGCTGGAACAACTTGATCGTTATTGCCTCCCCGGCGTCCCGAGAATCGGCGGGGAAATGTATCGCGGCACCGCCCGCGTCACCGGACAACCGTCCCTGCATTCCAGCCTCGAAACCTGACCCAGTCGTCACGACCTTCGCCTCACACCGCTTTCGGAACCAGCCGAACCGTGCGCGACATGAAACAGGGAAATTGTATCCCCATCGGCAATTTTGTAGACTGCACCGTAGCATGCACTATCGTCGCATTCGTCCATGCAGCAGACGGGAGTGACCCGAATGTCCTCCTCGCAGTCGTTCCCCGACAGAGAGCCTCCGTCGACCTCTCCATTATCCAAACCCATAGATTCAGCCCGGGACAGCAGCATCGCCTTGCAACGGGTGACGCTCCTCTATGGGGCGATGCCGGCCGCGCTGGTGGCCGGACTCGGCTGCGCACTCGCCCTGATCGCGGTCAATTGGCATGTCGTCCCGCACGACCGGCTGCTGGTCTGGCTGGTGTACCATCTGATCCTCGCGGCAGGCCGATACGGGCTCGCCCGATCGTTCATGGCCAACAAGCCGGGCCCCGCCAACATCGAACGCTGGGACCGAGCGTTTCTGGTCGGCACGACACTCGCAGGTCTCGGCTGGGGCGCCTCAGCCCTGTTGCTGTTTCCGGAATCCTCACCGGTCCACCAGGTCTTTCTGGCCTTTGTACTCGCAGGCATTACGGCCGGCGCCGCTTCCACCCTCGCCGCTCGCTTCGACGCCTTTCTGTCTTTTTCCCTTCCGATGTTGACGCCACTCATCTTGCGACTCTTCGCCCTCGACCATGAGCAAGCCCAGCCGATGGCGATCTGCACCATGCTCTTCTCGCTGCTCATGGTCTACACGGCGTACCGGACCTCCAACACCGTCCTGGAAACCCTCCGGCTGAAATATCACAACGCTCAACTGGTGGATCAACTCACCGGGCAATTGCAGGAAGGGGAGCAGATGGAACTGCTCCTCACCGTCAAGACCGAACACCATCGCTTCATCATGGAGTATGCCCAGGACATCATCTATCGGACAGACCGGAGCGGCCGTTTTACGTTCATCAATCCCGCGGTCATCCGGCTCCTGGGGTATCACGAGACGGAGATGCTCGGCCATCGTGCGCTGGATTTCGTTCATCCCGATTACCGCCGCCCGACGGAACGCTTCTACCTCCGGCAATTTCTCCGGAAGACGGCCAGCACCTATTGTGAATTTCCCCTGATCACCCACACGCAACAGACCCTGTGGGTCGGGCAGAATGTGCAGCTGCTGCAACGCGACCAGGAGGTCATCGGGTTCCAGGCCGTGGTACGCGACATTTCCGTTCGGAAACAGACCGAAGAAGCGTTACGCGTCAGCCAGGAGCGATACCGTGCGCTGTTCGAGAGCAGCCCCGAAATGCTGCTGACCGTCGACGCCCGGGGTACATTGCTGACGGTCAATACCACCACCGCCGCCGAATTGGGCTATGAGACCCACGAGCTGATCGGTCAACCAGTGGCGGGAATCGTTCACCCGGATGATCACGGCAGCATGCAGCAACATTTTGTCGACTGTCTCCGTCGACCGGGAGAAGTCCTCCGCTGGAATTTCCGGAAGATGCGCAAGGACGGGAGCCTGCTCTGGGTGAGAGAAGCCGCCCGGGCCGTGCGCAACCCGGACAGAGAGTTCGACATCATCATCGTGTGCGAGAACGTCACCGCGCAGAAAGGTATCGAGGATGCGCTGACCCAGACGCGCCAACTCCTGGAATCCATCGTCGAGCATATTCCCCACATGGTGTTCCTGAAAGATGCCCAGGAGTTGCGCTTTGTCCAACTCAACAAAGCGGGCGAAGAACTGATCGGCCTGCCGCGAGAAGCGCTGCTGGGGAAAAACGACTTCGATTTCTTCCCTCTTGAGCAGGCGGAATTCTTTACCGCCAGAGACCGCGAGGTCCTGACCGGCGGCACGATGATGGACATTCCGGCCGAACCGATTCAGACCAAAGATCATGGCCTCCGGTGGCTCCACACCAAGAAGCTGCCCCTCTACGACCAGGCCGGCATGCCGCGCTATCTGCTGGGTATTTCGGAAGACATCACGGACCGGAAACAACGCGAAGAAATAGAACGGCTCCGCCTGGGAAAACTGGAAACGCAACAAGCCGTGCTGCATGAATTGGCGGAAGATCCGGCCATCCATAGCGGACACCCGCAGCAAGCCTTCCCGGTCATGACCGAATATGCGGTGAGCACGTTTGCCGTCGAACGAGCCGGCATCTGGCTCTTTGACGAGAATCAGTCCGCATTGATCCTGCAGGATCTGTTCGAAGCTACCCCCAAACACCATCTACAGGGAACGACTCTCTCGACCGTTGAATACCCGGCGTACCTGCATGCGCTCGAAACCGAACCCTACTCATTGGCCGCGCATGACGCACAGACCGATCCCCGCACGAGTGAATTGACTCCGTCATACCTTACCCCGCTTGGCATCGTGGCCATGTTGGACGCCCCAATCCGCAGGCATGGTCGCGTGGTCGGCGTGTTATGCCTCGAACACATCGGTCCGGCCAGAGTCTGGACCACAGAGGAACAAACGTTCGCCGCGTCCCTGGCCGCCATGGCGACCCTGACCCTGGAGGCGTCGGACCGTCGTCAAGCCCAAGAAGCGCTGGAGCAACATGTCCGTGAACGCACCGGCGAGTTGCGCCGGACAACCGCCCATCTGCAGACCATCATCGAAGAGTCCCCCCTGGCGATGATCGAATTGGACCAAGCGGGCCTCGTCACCACCTGGAATGCCGCCGCTACCGCCCTCTTCGGCTGGACCAAAGACGAGGTGCTGGGCAAGGAACTCCCCTATGTGCCTCCCGGACAGGAAGAGGTGTCGGAAGAATTGTGGACGGCGGTGATGAGCGGCGCCGCGCCGCGCAATCTGGAACTGCGCCGCCAGAAAAAGGACGGAGCCCTGGTGGATGTGAACATGTGGGGCAGCCTGCTCCAGGGTCCGACCGGCCAGGCGGTCGGCTCCATCGGATTCTTCGTCGATATCACGAAGCACAAACAACTCGAAGACCAGCTCCGGCAGGCCCACAAGATGGAAGGAATCGGCCGCTTGGCCGGCGGCGTGGCCCACGATTTCAACAACCTGCTCACCGTCATCAATGGGTGCGCCACGCTCCTGCTGGACCAGGTGCGGGCCGAGGATCCGCTTCGTCGCTCGCTGACGGAGATCCTGACCGCCGGCCAGCGGGCGGCGGCCTTGACCAGGCAACTCCTGGCCTTCAGCCGGCGCCAAGTGTTGACGTTCCAGGTCTTCGACCTCAATGAGGCGCTCTCGTCGATCAGCTCCATGATCGAACGGTTGATCGGCGAAGACATCAGTCTGATCAGAAATCTCGACTCGCGGCCCTGTACCATTCGCGCAGACAGGGGACAGATCGATCAGGTGGTGCTGAATCTGGCCGTGAACGCCAAGGATGCCATGCCTGCCGGCGGAACACTCACGATGGCGACGCAGGCCCTGCTGATCGCACCGGACAGCCCCGTGCCCCATCCCGCATTACTCCCGGGAGCCTATGCGCACCTGTCGATCCGCGACTCCGGGCAGGGCATGGACAGCACGACCCTGTCTCATATTTTCGAACCCTTCTTCACCACCAAAGAAGAAGGCAAAGGAACCGGACTCGGATTGGCCACGGTCTATGGCATCGTCAAACAAAGCCAGGGGTTCATCTTTGCCGACAGCACACCCGGCGAGGGGTCAACCTTCGACCTCTACTTTCCACTGGTGGAGGCGCCGCCGCTCGCTGCCGCGCCGACACTCCCATCCCGTCCACACTGCGGGCGGGAGACCATCCTGCTTGTCGAGGATCAGCCTGCCGTCCGGTTGCTGCTCACCCAGGCCCTGTCCGATTACGGCTATACCCTGCTGGAAGCCTCCAGCGGACAGGAAGCGCTCCGCCTGGTCGCCGCCGCCCGCACCCCCATTCATATTCTGCTCACGGACGTCGTGATGCCGCAGATGACAGGACCGGCCTTGGCTGAGCACCTGCGTCGGCAATGGCCCGAGCTTCGGGTTCTCTTTATGTCGGGATATGCCGAGGGGAGCGTGTTACCGACGTTTCTCGCGGAACCGGGCACCGGCTTCATTCAGAAGCCCTTTCTCCCCACTGAATTGGCGCAGAAACTCCGCGAGTTGCTCGATCCCGCCAAATAGGACACGTGATGGATTGCGCAGAGAGACCGGATGCGCGACAAACGGGTTAACCGGGCAGGATTGCGTGGAAATGTTCGATGGAGGTAAACCGCGCGGAGGGAACCGCTGAAGCCTGAGAGCTCGACCTGGAGCGGTGAAAAATCCGACCGATCCCGAAATCTTCCGCCGCCGCCAGACATTGCTCATCGTCGTCGATGTAGAGCGCCCGCGCAGGATCGAATCCGACCAATTGCCGGCAAGTCGGCCAATACTCCGATCGCATCTTGAGCCACCCCACCTCGAAGGCATCCACGATACGATCGACATGCCGATCCAGCCCCGTCTTGGCGGTTTTCACATCCACTCCTGCCCGATGCGCGTTCGTCAGGATCGTCACGCGCTTCCCCAATCGACGCAAGGATGAGAGAAACTCCTCGGCATCGGGAAGAAACCCGATCATGTGGTCGAGTTCGCGATGCATCGCCACCACATCGATGTCTACCCGTTCCGACCAATAGTGTAAATCCGTCCAGGCCAATTCCCCTTCGACAGAACGATACATGGCCATCAAGCTATCCCGGGCGGCCTCGAAGGTCAGCGCATGCTTCGCCGCATACCGCCTCGGCAGTTCTTCCTCGAAGAAAAAGTTGTCGAAATGACGGTCGAGTAACGTGCCGTCCATGTCGAGCAACACATCGTCGATCCGACTCCAATCGACAGCCTGCGGGACGGCGCCTGAGCGGTGTGAGAGCATTCGGCCAGTATACCGGAGACGGGCGCGACAAGACGAGTCATTGTGTTCCGTGAAATCTCTATGCTACCGTCGCGCACCATGTCACGCACCAAACAAACGCGCGGTCCTGTGGCCCCGCTCTTCACCCTTGAGGGCGGCCGGCTGCCCATTATCGCCCTCATCGGTCGGCCCAATGTCGGGAAATCGACGCTCTTCAACCGCATCCTCGGCACGCGGGCGGCCATCGTGGACGATGTGCCGGGCGTGACGAGGGATCGCAACTACGCCGACTCCACCTATCGCAATCGCCGCTTCCGTTTGGTGGATACGGGAGGACTGGACCCCACAGCCAGCGAAGGCATGTTGTCCCTGATCCGACAACAATCCCAACTCGCCATCGCCGAGGCGGATATCCTCGTCCTGGTTCTGGATGCCCGCTCAGGCCTGACGCCGGCCGATGAAGAAGTCGTGCACACCCTGCGCGGCTCCGATAAACCCGTCTACTACGTGATCAACAAAATCGATACCCCGAAGGCCGACCCGCTGGTCGCCGATTTCTATCAACTCGGGCAGGAGCAACTGTATCCCTTGTCGGCCGAACATGGCATCGGCGTCGCCGAGTTGCTGGACGATCTCTTCTCGCACATGGCCGAGCCCCTCGACGAAGAAGCCACGAGCGACACGCCCCGCATCGCCATCGTCGGGCGTCCGAATGTCGGCAAATCCACCTTGGTCAACTCGGTCCTCGGCGAAGCACGCGTCGTCGTCAGTGATGTGCCGGGCACGACCCGCGACCCCGTCGACTCGGTCGCGACATTCAAGGACCGGCAGTACGTACTGACCGATACGGCCGGCATCCGCCGACGTGGTCGTGTGGAACGGGGCATCGAGGGCTACAGCGTCGCCCGATCCCTGCGCGCCATCGGCCGATCGGACATCGCCGTGTTGCTGCTGGATGCGGAAGAAGGCGTCACCGAGCAGGACACCAAAATTGCGGGCCTCGTCCTCAAGCAGGGACGCGCCTGCATTCTCATCGTCAACAAGTGGGACCTCAAGACCGATGACGTGCACGCACGCGAGGCCTACAAACAAGACCTTGAACGTCGCTTCCCGTTCCTCGCCTGGGCGCCGGTGCTGTTCATTTCGGCGCTGGAGCAGGATTTTCTGCGCGGCTTGTTTGCCTTGATCGACCAGGTCTATTTCTCATTTTGCAAACGGGTTCCCACCGGCCCCCTGAATCAATTCTTCCAGGGTCTGTTGGAAGAACATCCGCTGCCGGTCAGAAAAGGAAAACCGGCCAAAGCGAGCAAATCCGCCTTCATGACGCAAGTTGCGACACGCCCTCCTGCATTCGCACTCTTTGTGGGACATCCCGACAATATGACCCCGGCCTACCTCCGCTTCCTCGAAAACCAGATCAGGAAGGAATATCATTTCTCCGGCACGCCCATTCGACTAATGACCAGAAAAAAATGAGGCAGCCTTGCCGGGGCGCGACGCATTCGACACAATCGGCGACAGTTCCCTTCGCCCCCTTCGTTTCACCGCTCACGATTCCTTGAACATTTCGTAGTTTTACTCCTTTCTCGTACTTCAACGCAGTGGCTCGCATCTTGCTTTTCCCTTCAGCATTCGAATGCCAGCGACAACCGAGCGCGCTGACCCGACGAGGGACAGCCATCGCAGAGAGGAGCCCATCTCCATGTTCATCGGGCAACCAGACCTCGCCGCCCCCGCTGCATCGACCTCGTCGGCCGAGGCCGGCCTCATCGTTCTTTCCATGGACGGTCGAATTCTCCACACCAACGACCGGGCACGCGAGTTCGCGCGCCCTTTCACGAACGAGCCGCGCCGGTTGCAGGCCTCCGCGACCACACCACTCCGTCATCCGTTGCTGGACCTGTTTCATGACGTTCTGACCAATTTAGAGAAACACATCGCGGCTGAAGACTGGAGCCAATTCGAAATCACCCGCCTCGCCCCATGGGGCGGCGGCACGGTGCACCTCCGGGGATTCGGCATTCCAGACCAAGCCAGACGCCAGCAGTCACGTGTCGTCCTGACAGTCCATCACCAGTCAGGCCCCTCCCCCCGGTAACATTCAGTCTGCGCGACACACGACCTCAGGCGATTCGCCGGTCTCGAACGGCTTTCAGCTTGACTCATGCGGATCAGCATGTTATTCGCACAGGAGACGTTGTACGCCACACGCGATCCAGTAGGAACCGACCCCGCACGAGCGATGGCCGGTTTCTGCTCCACTCAATCGGCGTCACACCACTCCGATCACGACGGTTCTGTGAACACTATGACGTATTCTGTATTTTCCGCCTATCGACTCCTCATGCTTTCGATCCAGCTGGGCACCTGTCTTGTCCTGACCCCACCCAGTTGGGCAGACCCAGCCGAGCCACTCGTCGAACCGCCCCCGCTCCCTGAATTCACCGACCCAGTGGGCCAAGACGATCCGGAACCGACCGCTGCCGCTGACACTACCCCTGCCGCAGCCCCCGCACCGGTGTCCCCCTCGGTTCAGATCTCCGGCGCGATCTGGCGGTCGAAACCCGGCATCGTGTTCCTCCAAACCCCGATCGGACCACTTTCGCTCAGTTCGAAAACCACCCTTCGCGACATCAAGCCCTCGCAAAAAATCACCCTCTGGGTCCATGGCACGACCAGTGTCATCGACATCCGCGAGAGAGGTGTCGACAAACTGGTCCATCGGTATGTCAGCGGCATGCCCAATTTTACGTCTCCCGAGAAAACCGCGGTGACGTTCTGGACGCCCGATGGCGAACAATCCTTCGCTCTCGGCGCATTTCAAGCCAAAATCGCCGGACGCCAGGATCATCAACCCGTGACCATCGAAGTGGATGGGGCCGGTACCATCAAGGGTCTGCACGACGTGCAGTTCGATCTGCAGGTCAATCAACTTCCCCGCACACCGTCACCGTTGCAGCTCCTGTTGAATGGCACGGTCTCAAAACTCAAATCGAACTATGTGTTCCTCAAGACCCCGCTGGGCATCGTGACCGTGAGCGGAAAGACCGGCGTGCGGAACGCCAAAGTCGGGCAGGAGATGTCGGTATGGATTCAGGATCGGCATGTGGCCATTGACTTGTACCAGGACGGACTTTCCACACCGTCACGCCGATTCCTCTCCGGCCCACTCACCTATGGTGCCGACGGGCGCGACGCTCTGACCATGCAAGGCCCCGAGGGATCCCAGTCCATTCCGCTGACGACAAAACCGTCTGCCCTGGCAACCGTAAAGGAAGGGTTGCCGATCATTGTCGAACTGAATCAAAAGGGCGAACTCGTCGAGATCCGCCGTGTGAACTGACCCCCACCCGGTACGCCACGTCAGCCGAGGCGCTCCTTGACAGTGCCCCACGCCGCCCGTAGACTCGCTCCCGCGTATGGCATCACGGAAGAACAGTCGGCCGGAAATCCCCGACGGGCGCGGCGTCTCCCCCTCCACCTCCGCTCCATTCGATCAGCTGTATCGTGATCACGTCGACGTGATGTACCGCTTTGCCTATCGGCTCTGCGGTGAAGCTGAGGCGGCCAAAGATCTGGTCCAGGAAACGTTTCTGAATGCCTATCGCGCGTACGACCGATTTCGTGGCGACGCACAGGTCTCGACCTGGCTGTACGCTATCGCTTCCCATGCCTGTCAACGTATGCGGCGCAAACGCAAAGGCGAGCCGGAACGCGAGTTGTCGTTGACCGAATTCGTCCCGACCTCGGAAGGCGAGTTTTCCCTACAAGTCCCGATGGAGGGCCTCAGCCCTCAAGAGGCGCTTGAAAATAAAGAACTGCGACAGATACTCGATCGCGCCATCGCAAAGTTGCCGCGCAAATACCGGATGGTGTTGGTGCTCCGCGACATGGAAGGATTGAGCGCCAAAGAAGTGGGCAGCATTCTGGGACTCAACGAACGGGCCATCAAATCGAGGCTGCATCGAGCCCGCCTCTTTGTCCGCAAGGAACTCAGCGGCAAAGGATTGGCAGCAGAATTTCACCCGGACATTACCACCGGGCACCGATAGTTTGGTATAGTCAAGAAGAAGCACCGCCATGGCTGATCGCGTACGCACATATCCAGGCACCCGCAAGCCCGCCCTTCACCAGGGTCACGGTAAACGAAATTGCGTCAAAGTGCTCGAACGGCTGTCTGCCTATCTGGACGACGAGCTTTCCGGTGACGTTTGTCAGGAAATTCGCGCCCACCTCGGCGATTGTCCGAATTGCGAAGTGTTTCTCGACTCCTTGCGCCAAACCGTGCAGCTCTGCCGCAACCGTCCTTCCCAGGCACTCTCCAAAAACGATCGTGCGAACCTCCGCCGACAGATTTTGAAGGCTGCGGCAACGGCGTAACCCAATCGTGACTGGCCCGATGATCACACCGGCCGGGGAACAACCGACAGAGGGGGCGAGAGACGAGTCGTTGAGCGATCAGGGGCTGTGCCCGCCGCAACGATATTTGTCTTCGATTTCAGACCGCCTCCTGCTCGCCCTTCTATTGACCTGCGGTGGAACCGGCGTCCTGCTCGCCCAGCCTTCAGAAACACTCGACCACGGGCAAGCCATCTATCGTGAGCATTGCATGGAGTGCCATGGCACAGCCGGCAAGGGCGACGGCGTCAAGGCTCCGTTCCTTTCCCCTCGACCGGGCAATCTCGTCTCGGCTGCCACCTCGGCCAAAACGGATAAAGAATTGCTCCGCACGATCGCCCAAGGAAAACCACGTACGGCCATGCCGGCCTGGCAGGACGTACTGCCCACCGAGGACCAACAGGCCGTCCTCCAATACATCCGCTCCTTGGTCCGGTTTAGCCGGCCGCTCACACCCCCTCCCCCGGGTCCGTAATCGTGCATCGCCTCCGCACGCCCCTTTCACCTGAAAAGAGCCACGTGGTACAGTGACATTCTTTTATTGCCACCGGAGGTCGTTCGCATGATTCGCGGGAACCTGTTCCATCGACGACAGACCATTGCCATCGTGGCCCTCGCGGTCTCTCTCGGTCTCTGGGCCGGGACGGCCGAGTCGGCGCCGGCTACCGGCGGGAAGGGACATCGCCCGACCGCCTCCGCTAAACAGACACCGGCGGTACAGACCGCCGTCCGATATGCCGAAGCCATCGCGCAGGGCGATCGCGTCACGGCCGGACAATTGGACTTTGCCTGCCAATACCGTTACCTCGTCGCCTCCCCCACGAAGGTGAAACAATTCGCGCCGGCCAATGACCCCTCCTACGATTCCTGCTGGCAAACCCTGACCGAATCCTATGCGCCGATGCTGAAGCGGTCGGACATTGCCATGGATATCATTTGGCCGAGCACCGGTCCGCTGGTCTTCTTTGGCGACGATCTACCAAGAGCGCCGGCCTCGACCTTCGTGGCCGACGTGCTGGGCACCTCACCCCCCGGGAGCGGCCTTCACGTGACCGTCGTCGGCAGCCACACCATTCCATCCGGCTCGTTCCGACTGGCACGCACCGGGAAAGTCCTTGGCGTCCCGACGACGCTGGTCCAGTTGTCTGTGCAATATCAGGACCCCCTGACATCGCCGGTCACCTATGCCCCCGGCAACGTCAAATGGACCAATACGATCAAGCGCCCGCGGCGCGCATTAAAATCCGTCACCACCCAGTGGGTCGTCTTCACCGGGCTGAAGCAACATGGATTTCCCGGCGATACCGCCGTGTTCAATCTTCCGGTCGCCTCCCAGCCGGAGGCCCCGGGCATGATGGCCGATAAGATTCCGTTTGCCACCGAAACAAGTCGCGCCCTGCCTGAGTCCCTAGCCTGGTGGGGACCGGACGATCAACCCGGCACGTTGACAGCCGCTGCGGCGCGCGCCGCCATCTTTCCCGATCTGCGCGACCGGGTGGCCTTACTCAACCGCGTCTTGCTCATCGATCCGAAGCAGCCCGACGCCCTGACGGTGTTGACCCGCCACCTCTACAGCGTGCTGTTGCGGGAGGCGCGGAACAGCCATCAGGTGCCCGTGAAAGATCCTAGCCTGGGCATCGTGCTGGACGAATTTTACTGGAATATCTACGCGCAAGGGGCCCGCATGGACCTCTCCAACGGAATGGAAATGGGCGGCCTGTCGCAACCGACCCCGGCAGATTATCTCTACCGTCTCATACCGGCACTTCAAACGCTGGCTTCGATCAAACCGGAACAGCTCGACAACCGGTTTCGGCTTGGTATCGCCTACCGATGGAATAACGACCAGATTCCCATGGTCGAAACGTTCGAAGCGCTCGTGAAAGACATTCCCGAGCACCGGAGAACGCCCAAGTCCGAAGCTCTACTACAGCTGGCTTGGTCCCGCATCAACAAGGTCTCCTGGAACCGGATCCTGCACGATACCGAGACGCCTCGGGCCTATACCGATGCCGAGGCCGCCTTGGCACAGGCCGAACTTCCACTCGATAAGTTTCTGGCCGAATATGCGATGGCCTACACCATGATCTTTTTGCCGAACTACGGGGACAAGGCCAAAATGCTCCAGCACCTCACGGAAGCCAAGAGATGGTTCGATGAGGTGCCGGGCAAGTCGGATGAGGTGTGGCGGTACTTCCTGCACTCGGAACTGCTCAAAGCCGTGCTGGACGCCGATCCGATGTTCCAACCGATCCTGGCAACCGCCGCCGCCCCCCACGCCTGACAACACAGGGAGCGGGGCGTTGGGGTACTCCTGACTCCAACGCCCCGCGCACTCCAGCCTTCTCCGCCTTCTCAACCTGCGTGTCCTATGCTAACCATGTCGCCCATCATCTCCAGGGAGGAGTCTATGCCTATCACATCCAGAACGGTTCACGCCTACCGGTGTGCCACTGTCGCACTCGTCATCGCCTCCCATCTGACCCTCACCGGCTGCTCGATTTTCGGAGGCAACTCACAACAGCTCACGGTCATCTCTGACCCACCGGGTGCGCAGGTCCTCATCAACGGCACGGCTGCGGGAGCGACTCCCTTGCAGTATCAGGTCCCCCGGCGGGGAGACCTTGCCGTCGAAGTACAAAAGCCTGGATACAAGTCCCAGTCCCGCATGACGGGCCGAAAACTCAGTAGCATGGGAATTGTCGACGTCGTCGGTGGAGCGATATTCCTCCTCCCCTTACTCGGCCTAATTGCGCCGGGTGCGTGGGAACAAGACCCATCGACATTCGGCATCACACTCGAACCTGACACACATCAGCCGGCCCCGACACCATAACGAAGCGAGGTGGGCCGGCAGGATGTGCTGATCAAGATCCAGTACTGCGGGATTTGCCATTCGGATGTGCACCAGGCACGGGACGAATGGGGTGGATCGCTCTTTCCCATGGTGCCCGGACATGAAATCGTCGGCACGGTTGAAACGGTCGGCGCTTCCGTCAAACAATTCACAGTCGGCCAAACGGTGGGGGTCGGCTGCTTCGTCGATTCCTGCCGGGCATGTCCGGCCTGCAAGCAAGGTCTGGGGCAATATTGCGACGGCCATCTCGCCTTCACCTATAACGGCAAAGAGCGAGACGGAGTGACACCGACCTACGGCGGATACTCCACCAAGGTCGTCGTCGATCAACGCTACATCGTGCGGATTCCCAAACGGTTGCGACCTGAGGAGGCGGCGCCACTCTTGTGCGCCGGCATCACCACCTACTCCCCGTTGCGGCATTGGCGGGTGGGTAAGAAACATCGGCTCGCCGTAGTCGGGCTGGGTGGTCTCGGGCACATGGCCGTCAAGATCGGCACCGCACTCGGCGCCCACGTCACCGCGCTGAGCCACTCCGACAAGAAACAGGCCGATGCGAAACGGCTGGGCGCACAAGCCTATTACTCCACCAAGAAACCGGAGACCCTGACCCAACTCACCAAACAGTTCGACTTCATCCTGGACACCGTCTCAGCACCCATGATCTGAATGCCTATCTGGAATTGCTGAAAACCGACGGCACTATGATTCTGGTCGGGGCTCCTGATAAGCCCGCGCAGCTCTACGCCTTTCCCTTGATCATGCGCCGGCGGCGACTGGCCGGATCGTTGATCGGCGGGATCGAGGAGACCCAGGAAATGCTCGACTTCTGCGGCAAACACAAGTTCGGCGCCGATGTGGAAGTCATTCCCATCCAACAGATCAACGCCGCCTACGACCGTCTTGTCCGCGGCGACGTACGCTATCGCTTTGTGATCGATATGCAGTCGCTTAAATAGAGCATTGATCCCTGCGCCAGTCCGACTGCTTCCGTTCTCTCACCAGTCACATTACGCCTCCGCCGTACGCCAGACCATAAAATAGCTCTGTGTTTTCAGCAGATTACAGGCTAGTTTCAGCCGATGCTAGACTTCGTAGAGTCACATGAGCATCAGGGGATGACCGTCACACAACGCCGCCGACAACTTGAGGAGCTCGTTAGACGTGCGGAACACCACCTGGTGGCGAACCCAGGCTGGTACGAGACCAAGCTCGCCCTCCTTGCCATCCTTGGTTATATCGTGCTCTTTGGCATGGCCATCTTGCTCTTTGGCATCGGCGTTGCCCTCCTCTGGCTGGCGACCAAGGGGCATGCCTGGTGGATTCTCATCAAAGGCAAACTACTCTTCGGCTTCTTCCTTCTCGCCTGTGTGATCGTACGAGCCCTATGGGTTCGGTTGGAGGACCCAACAGGCTACCAAGTCACGCGAGCCGAGGTTCCGCAACTATTCATAGAAGCGGATGGTCTTCGGAAACCGCTTTGCACACCCAGAATTCACCGCATCCTGCTCACCAATGAACTGAATGCTGCCATCGTCCAGACGCCGCGTCTCGGAGTGTTCGGGTGGTATCGCAACACCCTGATCTTGGGCCTTCCACTCCTGCTCGCCCTCTCTCCCGAACAGGCGCGCGCGGTGATCGCACACGAACTTGGGCACCTCTCGGGAAATCACAGTCGATTTCGCGGCTGGATCTATCGCGTTCGGATTGCGTGGTATCGCGTCATGGGTGCCTTTGATCAAGCCGATCATTGGGGCGGAAGAATCTTGGCCAAATTTTTCGACTGGTACGCACCATACTTCCATGCATACTCCTTCGCCCTGGCACGCGCCAACGAATATGAGGCCGATGCGATTTCCGCCAAACTCACATCCCCCCGCATTTCCGCATCTGCTCTTGTCAGTCTCGATGTCCGACAAGCCGTCATAGATAGAGAGTACTGGACACCCTTGATGGAGCAAACAAAAGAAACGCCATTACCTCCATCCCATCCAGTCACCGGACTGGCCCAGTTTATCCAACACCAGGCGATCGACAATGCCCGATGGCAGGAGATCTTCGGAAACGCGGTTGCTGTAGAAACAGGGTATGCTGACACCCATCCGGCACTGCGAGACCGATTGGCTGCACTGAAAGTCACCCTCCCTGAGCCTATCACCCCCAAAATCACGGCCGCGGAGAAGTGGTTGGGGAAACATGTGGAAAAGATTCTCTTAGAGTTTGACGCACAGTGGATTGAAGAAAATCGGGAGGCATGGAAGCAGCGCTGTGACCACATTCGCGAATCACGAAACAAACTCACCGAGCTTCGCCAGCAACAACCGGAGCAGCTCTCACAGGGGGAGTTCTGGAGTCTCGCCAGCCTCACTGAGCAGTATGAGGCTCTGACTGATCCGCTCCCGATCTATCGTACCTATCAGCAGAAATACCCCGATGACCTGGCCGCCGACCTAGCGATCAGAAGGATCCTAGTCCAACGCGAAGACGAAGCAGGGTTACACCACTTGAACCGAGCGACGCAGCAGTTTGAGTTGAATCTTCCCGCCTGTGAATTGGCCTATGGCTATGCGCTCTGTCGTGGAGACAAGGCATTGGCAGAACAATGGCGTTTGCGAGGGGAGCACCAGCTGGACCAAGAAGCGCTCGCTCGGCAGGAGCGACGCTCTGTGTCGGCAAAAGATCCGCTCATCTCGTCTACCCTCTCCATCGAAGCCCTTCAAGCTCTCCGGCTGCAACTCCAGTCAATCACGAAGGTCAAACACGCCTGGATCGCTCAGAAACAAGTCGAACACCTACCGTCACAACCTGTACATGTGTTGGCTGTCACCACCAAAGGATTGCTTTGGGACGAAGAAAAGCTCATGAATACCCTGACGAACGACATCACATACCCCGGCACCACCTACGTCGTCATTAAGACCCGCGTCTCACGTAAGTTGGCACGCCGCGTGATAGCCATTGGCACACAAGTGCTATAGCGATATCCTCCAACTGAGTCCGTTTCTCGCTTACCTCTTTCCCATCTTCGCCAGCTCTCCCAAATAATGCACGAAGGCTTTCATGCCGCCTGAGGCCTGACCCCAGTCGAAATACTCGTTCGGCGCATGGTAGCCGTGCTCGGGCAGGCTCAGGCCCATGAACAGAATCGGAACGTTCCAGGCTTTCTGCATCGTCACCACCGCGCCGATCGAGCCGCCTTCGCGGATAAAGGCCGGCTCCTTGCCGAATCCCGCCTTCACCGCTCGCTTCACCGCATCGACGTACGGCCCGTCAAACACGCCTCTGAACGGATGCAGCATCCCCTCGCGCTCGACCTTCACATCCGGATTCAACTTGGCGACATGTTTCTTGAGCAGCGCAAAAGCCTTCTCCGGAGTCTGGTTCGGCACCAGCCGCATACTGACCTTCAGCTCCCCATGCCCCGGCACCACCGTTTTCACCCCCGGTCCGTGGTAGCCGCCGACGAGACCGTGCACTTCAAACGTCGGCGCGGCCCAAATACGTCGCATGACATCTGCCGGATCCTGGGTGCGAAGCGTCTTGAATCCATAGGCTTGCTTGAAACGATTGACTTGAAATCCCGACTGCAGGAAACTCTTGATCTCTGCCTTTGTCGGCTCGACCACATCTTCATAGAAGCCCGGAATCTTCACCTTACCGGTCTTGGCATCCACGCAGGCATGGACAATGTCCATCAACTCGGCCAGCGGATTACGCGCCGCTCCGCCGGTCACACCCGAATGGGCGTCCTTGGAGCCGGTCCGCAGGACGAGGCGCGCGCCGAGCAAACCGCGTAGCCCATAGGGCATCGCGGGCTGATTCTTCGACAGCCAGATCGTATCCGAAATCACCACCGAGTCCGGACGTGGGATTGCCGCGCGATTCCTGATAGCCGCCGCAAAACTCGGACTGCCGTTTTCCTCTTCCAGTTCCCACAAGAATCGCACGTTGATGGGCACCCCCTGCTCGATCGCATAGCGCGCGCCGAACAAGGCCGCCAACGCCGGGCCCTTGTCGTCCGTCGCCCCGCGCCCGCGGTAGATGCCGCTCTCGTTCTGAAACGCGAAGGGGGCCTGTTTCCATTCCGGCTCCTGCGCCGGCTGAACATCCATGTGATTGTAGACGGTGACGGTCGGGTAACTCGGATCGACCGTCCATCCACCTGACACAACCGGATAGCCCGGGGTCTCGACGATGTGGGCCTCCGCGCCGGCAGCCCGCAGATATTGCGCCGCCAACTCCGCCATCCGTCGCACATCCGGCGCATGGTGAGGATCCATGCTGATAGAGGGAATTTCGACGGCCTGCCCGAGCATGTCTTCGTAGCGCGGGCGAGCGTCCTTGATGTAGATATCTAACTGTCGCTGCAAGTCGCTCATCGCTGTGCCTCCCTGTGATCGCCGGCGATTATATCGACTCGCAGAACGAAAGCCTATGAGGGCGATGATCGAAACAAAGAATGGTAGAATGCTCTCGATGATCCACGATTTTCCCCAGACCCGGAGCAGCCTCATGGCGAGGCTACTCTCTTGCATGACGATCTTCCTCGTCCCACATACCGGCATGGTCGCCGCTCAGGAAGCTGTGACCGTGCAAGAGGTGCTGGCCGATCCCGCTCTGTTCCACTTGCGTCAGATCACCCTGCGGGGGACGGTACGCAACGTCCAGCCGCTCGATCCCTATGAGATCCCCGCCGGCTCGACCTGTTATGGCGGCTACCTTTTCAGCCTGGAAGATGACACGGCCACGTTGCCCGTCGCCGTGCCGGGGCTGTGCGGGGTACCGATGGTGAAAGACCCCGACGTGGAAGACGGGGCGCGCGTGGCGGTGGACGCCACGGTCCAGGCCCCGAGCCATGGAGGTTATGCCTTGAGCTTCAAAGGTGGAAAGATCGCGATGGATCAAGAGGGCGTCGTGCAAGCAATCGCGAACCGGATTACGCCGCTGGTGGAATAACTCATGGCGCATCCTCTCCCTGAAGAATCTCCCCGCCCCGTGACTCCCACTGAGACACACGTCGGCTGGATCGGCACCGGCGTGATGGGGACACCCATGTGTCAGCATCTCCAGGCTGCCCATTATCGACTCACGCTCTACACCAGAAATCGCGGCAAAGCCTCTCCGATTCTCGCCAAGGGCGCCACGTGGGCGGACTCACCTCGCGCCGTGGCGGAACAGACAGACGTGGTCATCACGATGGTGGGATTCCCCCGGGATGTGCGAGAAGTGTACTTCGGTGAGCAGGGGGTATTGGCAGGCGCAAGGCCCGGTATGGTGCTCATCGATATGACCACCACGGAACCGTCGCTCGCGCAGGAGATCGCCCTGGCGGCTCAATCGCGCGGGGCCTTTGCCGTGGACGCGCCGGTCTCCGGAGGCGATGTCGGTGCGCGAAACGCCACACTCTCCATCATGGTCGGAGGGGCCACCAAAGCGGTTCATGCCATCATGCCCCTGCTGGAATGCCTCGGCAGGAAAATCGTGCACCAGGGCGATGCAGGTACGGGACAACACACGAAGCTCTGCAATCAAATCGTGATCGCCGGCACCATGATCGGCGTGTGCGAGAGTCTGCTGTATGGCTATAAGGCGGGGCTGGACCTCGATCGAATGTTGCAATCCATTCGCGGCGGCGCTGCCGCCTGTTGGACACTCGACAATCTGGCGCCTCGAATTCTAGCCCGCAATTTCGATCCCGGTTTCTTCGTCGAACATTTCATCAAAGACATGGGCATTGCGCTGGAAGAGGCTCGACGGCGACAGCTCACCTTGCCCGGACTCACACTCGCGCATCAATTATATGAAAAGGTTCAGACGCTCGGCCATGGCCGATCCGGCACCCATGCCTTGATGCTGGCATTGGAAGATCTGTCGCAGATCGATCCGACCAGGCCCATTGCCTCGACATCGTCATAGGAGTTGTATGAGAACCGTTCCTCTGCGCATTCTTTTCCTCCTTCTGTTGCCAATCATGGTCGCTGCCTGCACCGGAGCCCGAGGTCTGAACCGGCAGCTTCTGCAGGAATCGTTTCACGATCACCCCGAGGTGGTCACCGACCGGGATATTGCAGCCACCATGGCGATGCAATCAGGCCTGCCCACCCCCTATCGCTTGGCCGTCTTTTTCAAACACAGGGACTTTCCGAGCCGGCCGGCGCTGCAACGAGTGGACTGGGTCGGCGCGGACACTGACCGAGTGCAGCGTGCGCTCGCGCCGGTACAGGAAGAGGGCATTCTTCAACAGAGTTTCCTGCTCGCCAACTCCACGGTCCAGGGGACCACACTCCGTGACATTCGCCTGGCCGCCGCCCGCTACAACGCCGATGCGCTTCTGATCATCGATGGGGCCTCCGCCGTCGAGCGATATAACAATAGTCATGCCGCCTGGTACGCCACCGGCATCGGCGCCTACTTCGCCCACGGCACCGAAAGCCATGCATTGTTCATGATGGAGGGTACGTTATGGGATGTCCGGACAGGTTATCTGTACGGCACCCAAACAGCGGAAGGGGAAACGACGCTCATGGGCCCGGCGCCATCGCTTGAGGACAAGACCGCAGTGGCCGAAGCCAAGGACGTGGCGCTCGAACGGTTCGGCAAAGAACTCACCGAAATGCTCCGGCTCTTGAGGGAAAAGCAGAGAGCGATTAAGTAAGGCTTCTACCGCTCCTCATTTCGGTTGTGACCCGGATGCTTTCTGCGCATCGTAGCGAGGCAGGTGAGACCGAAGCCCGCCGCGGAACCTTGGTCTCTCGGGCGCTCAACATGGCTGTCGGGCAAGGCCGCAGTAAGCGAGAGGCTGAGGCGTACTCCCGGCAGTACGTCGAAGGCTTGAGCGAAGCGAGAACGAAACCCGAAGCCATGTTCAGCGCCCAGTCACGGACTGTCGAAGGTCCAGAGAATGCCCAGCAATACCAGATGCTGATTCGGCGTCAGGCTCAGCACACCAGGCTGGATCTCCCCACGCCTGAAGAATCCCCCGCCCGCCCCGGTCGATTCGTCCCATCGATGTTCAAGCCGCAGCGTCGTGTTGGTCCACTTGTAGGGAATTCGATATTCGATCGTTGAGGTCACGGCCTTGACGAATTGCTCCGAGCCGGTCCAACGGCCGTTCCGGTCCCAATAGAACTCCGGCCGGACCGCGAGAGCCCAAGGACCAGTGACTTGCCACCGCGCGACGATGTTCCCACCGGTCACAAATGCGCGTGGGTGTCCGGGCCGGTCGGCGATATTCTCAGTTCCGATATCGTACGAAGCCGCAAGCGTCAGGCTGTCCCCTTTCCATTCGACGATGTGATTCGCGTAGAAACGCCAGAATTGCAGTGCCGTGTTGGTCTGATCCGGCCCTCCGTAGACTGTCTGGGTCAGGGTGAGTTGCGGGGTCGCTTTGTAGGCCCACTGCCCCCCATAACTCGGTTGGTCGTTGGTATAGGCGAGATGAAAATATCGATTGATCACGAACGCGGCCACGGTAAGACGGTCATTGACCGGATACTTCGCATTGATGCCGAACATCATGTAGGGCGTGTTATCGGCGATCCATGACCGGGTATAGTTCACATTGTCCTTCGCATAGAGCGACTCGTAGCCGATCAGACTGTTGAACAACCCGGCGGTAATCGTCAGGCCATTGCCGACCGGAGCCAGATAGGACACATTTGCGCGATGAATGTGCCGCAGTGTATCAGCCCCGCCGACCGCACGCTCACCCTGTAAAAACGCAAAGCGTTCGGAGTCGTAGCCACCTTGCACACCGAGTTCCATGCCCCAACGCGATGATTCCTTCGCGTCTTTCCGAACATAAGCCAAGGCCATATTGGGCGCAAACTCATTGTGCCGCGCCGCCGTCGCACGGTTCCGCCACAGATGATTTTCCGGAAAGTTGAGATTGACGACATAGCCGACGTCAAGGTAGGCCCCGTAATGCCAGAGGCTCGCTTCGGCGCCGCTTCCCGTCGTGACAGTCGGTACGGAGCCGGGGTCGGCCGCAGCAGCCGGCACCAGCAATGCCCAGGATATGATCAGCCACACGATACGGACGGCCCAATAGCGCGGGGCCTTCGACAGACCCGTACGGGCAATTGGATGCAGATATCGACCGAACCTCATGTCCTGCTCACCGTTCGGCAGAGCCTCATGCGCGAATTACACCGACACTTCTAGTGGCCTGGAATCAGGACAAGATTAAAGCCGAATTGAAGAGAGAATGAAAAGGAAAAGTGGAGGCTGACATGGCGTCGAATCGTCATGTATCTGCGTCAGGATCATCCTGGCGAAGCTTCGCTAGCACCGCGAGGATTTCGGCCGGGCGCGGGGGGCAACCAGGAATACGCACATCGACGGGGATATGCCGATCCACCGGACCCGTCACCGCATAACTTCCCTTGAACATGCCGCAGGTCACGGCACAGTCTCCCACCGCGATGACGATCTTGGGGTCTGGCGTTGCCTTGTACACATCCTTCAGCGCTCGTTCCATATTGACGGTCACCGGCCCGGTGACGACCAGGGCATCGGCATGGCGAGGCGATGCGGCAATATGGACTCCGAACCGCTCCACGTCGTAGACCGGATTGGCCAGCGCATTCATTTCCATCTCGCAGGCGTTACAGGAACCCGTATCGACTTCACGGATCGTCATCGAGCGCCGGAACGGCTTGGCCTTTTCGATGGCGTCCTGGCTGACCGGCTCCGAAGGTGCGCCTCCGGCAGGATGTTGCCCCGTGACGACACCGGTCTGAAGACTTTTTTTGAGGATTCGAAACATGGCGCCTCCTTAGCCATCAGCGATCAGTTCTCAGCTCAGAGCCGGCTGCTGAGGGCGGATTGCTGAATGCCTGTTTCTCACAGATCGTTCCCCGCGTACGACAAATTGAAACTCTTATTGATCAACGGAAAGTCCGGCACGATATTGCCGAGTGCGGCCCATTGGATTGCCGGCCAATTCACGAAGGACGGATCGCGCACTTTGCAGCGATGAATCCGCCCTGCTTCTCCGACCATGACGACATAGAGGATCTCGCCTCGCCATCCTTCGACCGCCGACAGCGCCCATACACCCGACTGTGCTTCGTGCATCGGCCGGGTCACGAGCCGGCCCAGTGGGAGACCGCGGCGGACCTCGCGAATGAGACGAATCGACTCATGGATCTCATCCAGGCGCACCCGCATCCTGGCGCGCACATCCCCATAGCGGTAGAGGGCGACCTTCGGCTGCAGCACGTCGTACGCAGCAAAGGGCCGGTCGCGACGCAGATCTCGATCGATACCGGAGGCCCGGCCTACCACACCGATCACCGCATGATCCCAGGCGATCCCTTCCGTAAGGATGCCTGTGTTCTCCAGCCGTTCCGTGAGCGACGCGTTCGCAAACACAATCTTTTCAATCGCCGAAAAATCCTGCTCAAGGGTATTCAGTTCCACCTCCACCTGCGCGAGCTGCAGGCCGGACAGATCGAGCGCCACTCCGCCGACGCAATTGACGCCACGCAGAAAACGCGACCCGGTCAAGCGATCGTTGAGCTGCATGAGCTGCTCTTTCATCCGGCCGCAGTGGGCATGGGCCAGGGCATAGGCGGTGTCATTGCAGATGGCTCCCACATCGCCGATGTGGTTGTGCAACCGCTCCAACTCCAGAAACAGCGTGCGCAGATATCGGGCACGGGGCGAGACCTCCACGCCCTGCAACGTCTCGACGGCCTGGCAATAGGCCAGGCTATGGCCGACGCTCGTATCGCCGGAGACGCGTTCGGACAACGGTACCGCTTCGGTCAACCGCTGCTGCTCGAACAATTTCTCAACGCCGCGATGTGTCCAGAAATGACGCACTTCGAGCTGCATGATGGGCTCTCCGGCCACCGAAAACCGGAAATGGCCCGGTTCAATGATGCCCGCATGGATGGGACCGACGGGAACCTCGAAGACCCCCTCACCGTGAATTTTCCGGAAGGCATACTCCCCTTGCACCCGTCCTAACACCCGATCCCAGGGAAAATCTTTTTTCAGCGGGTGGGACCCCTTCGGCCAATGTTCATGACGAACGAGCCGACGCAGATCGGGATGGCCGACCGGAATCAGTCCGAACAGATCCCGAATCTCCCGTTCGTACCATTTCGCCGCATGAAGGTGAGGAGTGATCGAGGGAAATTCCCGCTCATCGCCATAGAGATCCGTCGCGAGCAGCAGCCAGTCTTTGCGTTCCGCCAACGTGAAGAGATAGCAGAGTTCGTAGCGCGCTTCGCGAGGGCGATGATCGACCGCCCAGAGCAGCGACAGCGATCCTCGCAAACCCGGGTTCGTATGCAGAAAATGGGCGATCGTCGGCAGATCCTGCTTCTTCACCCTGAGCATCGGGACGCCGTGAACGGCGCACACCTCCGTGATGGCCTGCGTAAACGCCGCCTGCACCTGCTCGACCGCCGGACGTGCGTCGATCATACGGTCACCTCACCACAATCACGTTGACGGCCCTGGTGAGCAGCATCTGAATCGGCTCAGGAAGAACGAACCCAAGCCCCAACAACGCGACGATCATGATCATCAGCGACACATGGCCGGCGGTCCACGACTCTCCCTGGGCGATACCGGCCGGGGGAGTGCCCCACACCATGGCCCCGACGCGAAACATAAACCCACCGAACAACACCACGGCGAAAAATAGAAACAGCGCGACGATGCCGAGGCTGCGCATCTCATCCGAGATCGTCATTGTCACAAACCGTCCGACATGCATCGTATCGGATGAAAAGTCTTGCGCGGCCACCGCCGACACGATCAGCAACTCACTGACGAACGGCGAGAAGGGAGGTAAGCCGACCAACGCGCAACCCGCCACGAGAATCGCCACGGCGGTAATCGGCTGCGCACGCGCCAGCCCTCGCACCCCGTCGATTTCCAAGGTGTCGAATCGCCGATGGATATTGCCCGCGACGAAAAAGGCCAGCGCTTTGGCCACGGCGTGATTGAGCAGGTGAAAGAGGCCGCCAAAGGTGCCGATCATCCCGCCGACTCCAAAACCGATCATGGCCAGCCCCATATGTTCGATACTCGAATAGGCAAACAGCCGCTTGTAGTTGTGCTGAATCAGGATGAACAGAGAGGCCACGATGAACGAGAGCAACCCGAAGGTGAGCAGCAGATTGCCGGTGAACTCCGGGGGAAGCGCCTGGTCCACCAGCGCCTTGCTGCGCAACACGGTATAGACCGCCACCGTTTCCAACACCCCGGCCAACATCGCCGCAATCGGCGCCGGCGCTTCGCTGTAAGCATCGGGCAACCAGGTATGCATGGGAACCAGGCCCACTTTCGTGCCATAACCGACGAGCATGAAAATAAACGCCAGCTTGAGCACATTGGGGTCCAATTGGTTGGCCACGCCGATCAGCGCGGTCATATTGAGCGCCGAGCTCGCATCGCCAAGGACCCGCACAGAGGAGTAATAGGTGAGCACCACGCCGAAGAGCGCGAGGGCGATGCCCACCGAACAGAGGATCAGATATTTCCAACCGGCTTCGAGGGACTCCCGCCTGCGGAAAAACGCGATCAAGAAGGTCGTCGCCAGGGTGGTCCCCTCCAGCGCCACCCACTGCACGCCCAGACTGTTCGCCATCGTCGCGGCGACCATCGCAAACAGGAACATATGGAAGAGAAAAAAGAAGTGACCGAGACGCTTCGGCGCGATGACGCCCCGGGCGACCCGATCGTCCATGTAGGACCACATGTAGAGGGAACAGGACAGGCCGATGGCCGTGATGATCACCAGAATAAAGTCCGAGAGCGCGTCCACGTAGACAAAGCCGCCCAATGTCGTCACCGATCCCTCGGCCAGCACCTGCCTCGTCAGCGCCGTCTCGGCAACGGCCAACGCCAGCATCGTCGAAAAGTTGACGACGTGCAGGACCCGGGCGCGGTGGATCACCAGACTGAGCAGACCGGCAAGTACCGGCCCTGTCAGCAGGACGATCACCGACCACATACAGCACCTACTCGCCGGACATGCGTCATCGACCGCCTCATTCCTTCAGCACCGTCAGCGTGCTGGTGTCCACGCTATCGAACGTATCCTGCAGCCGATGCGTGTAAATGCCGACGATCAACCCGGCCACCAACACATCGAAGAAGACGCCCAATTCAACGATCAGCGGCATGCCGTACGCGGCCGCCGTGGCTCCCAGGAACACTCCGTTCTCCATGACCAGGAAGCCGACCATCTGCGTGATCGCCTTCTGGCGGGCGATCATGGTGAAAAATCCGATCAAAATAATGGCCAGCGCAATGGCCAGAGAATCGCGCGTCAGCAGGTAGCCGAGCGGAATGATGGGCTGCGTGATAAAGAAGGCGACGATCACCAGCGCGCCGCAGATCAGCAGGCCCGCCGGAATATTGATATTCATCCCCAGCTCACGGGAGACATTCAGACGCTCGATGACCTTCCGCAGAATGCGTGGCAGCACGATCACTTTGATGACGATCGTCAGGGCCGCCGCGAAATAAATGTGCTTATGTCCGGTCAGAAACGCGACGAGCGCGGCGGTCGCCGCCAGAAACGCGGACTGCAGCGCAAAGAGATCCACACAGGCCGACAATCGACGCTGCGCCACGATGGCAAAACAACAGAGCAGCAGCAGGACCGAGCAGAGATCGACGAGTTGTGAGCCCAATTGGGTGGAAGCCGACACCGCGTTACCCTTTCAGCGTATAGAAGAAGACCAGCGCGAGCAGCGACAGGATGAACGCCGCGCCCAGCATTTCCGGCACCCGGAACAATCGCAGCTTCGCGAACATCGATTCGATCACGCCGATCACAAAAGCCAGCGCAGCCACTTTCCCGAGATACACCAGAAGACCGACGGCGATGGCTGACGGCGCCAGGCTCGTGGCGATACCCCAGGGCGCAAAGACATTCACGATCAAGGTCAGGAACACCAGCAACTTGATGCCGGCCGCCCACTCCATCAACGCCAGGTAGCGGCCGGAATACTCGAGCAGCATGGCCTCGTGGATCATCGTCAATTCCAGGTGCGTGGCGGGATTGTCCACCGGGACACGACCGGTTTCCGCCAGCGTCACGATGAACAAGGCGGCCAGCGCCATCAAATGGGCGGGCGGAGCCACGACGACCCCTTCCATCAACGCGGACTGATGCACGATGGTGCTCAAATTCGTGGAGCCGGCGGTCAGCGCGATAGAAAGGATGGACAGCATCATGGCCGGCTCGGCCAGCGTCGCGACGATCGCCTCGCGGCTGCTGCCCATCCCCCCGAACGCCGATCCTGCATCGAGCCCCGCCAGGATCAGGAAGAACGTTCCCAACGCCAGCAGATAGACGAGCGCAATGATGTTCCCCGCGAAATTGAGCGGGGTGTGAGAGACGAACACCGGTATCAGCAGTCCCGCCGCAACGGTCGAGGCAAAGACAATGTATGGCGCCGCGGTAAAAATCCAGGAGGTCGTCGAAGAGATGACGGGCTGCTTCCGGAACAACTTGGCCAGATCGGCGTAGGGCTGAAAGAGACTCGCCCCGCGGCGGCACTGTAGACGTGCTTTGACCTTTCGGATGAGGCCGACGACAAACGGAGAGAGGGTCAACAACAGCGCAAGCTGAACGACGACCAGCACGATGTGGATGATCGACTGCATAGCTCCCGTCACTCAGTGATCGAACGACCAGGCACAACCCCTACGCACAGCCCGCTGCCTCGCCCTACCCCGCCCATAACAACAACAGCACCAGCGTCACAAAAATGTAGGTGAGATACAGATGGAGACTGCCGGCCTGAATGATGCGCAGCCGGTCGGCTGCCGCCAACAGCCATGCCACCACCGGCCGGTAGAGGTACTTCTCGAAGACCGGCTCGATGTGCGACTCGAACCGCTGATGCTTGATGAAGTACTTCGATTGCTCCAGAAACTCCTGCTCCAGCTTCACCGTCGGCTGGTAGATGGTTTCAAAGACCTGCTTGACCGGTTGCGCGAAGCCGGTCGCGGTGTATTCCATGCGAGGCGTCAGATTCAGCCCGCAACCCCAGGTCTTGTAATAGCGCGCGCGCAGCCCCTTCCCGCAGAGTCGGGCGATCAGCAGCCCCAACGCTCCCGCCCCGACCAGGAGCATGGCGAGCACCGGCGTCGAGATGCTCGAAAACTCCACCGTCACCGGCGCCACCACCCAGCCGTCGAGCGCCAGCACCTGTGAACTGATGGCCGCACCGGTCAATGGAGTCGTGACCCGATCCAACAACGGAACGACCAGCATGGGCGCCAGCCCCAGCACCATGCAGAGCCCTGCCAAGAAGCCCATCCCAACCCGCATCGACCAGGGGACTTCCGTCGCATGGCGGGCATGGACGCTGCGCGGCTGCGCCAGAAACGACATCCCGAACGCCTTCGCAAAACACGCCAGCGCCAGCGCGCCCGTCAACGCCAACATCGCGGCGGCAATCGGCAACATCAACTTGAGAAACAGAGTGGGCAGCTGGAAGCTGAGAAACAAACTCTGAAAGACCAGCCACTCACTGACGAACCCATTGGTGGGCGGAAGCGCGGCGATGGAGACGGCGCCGATCAGAAAAAAGGCGCCCGTCCAGGGCATGCGCCGGAGCAAGCCGCCGTACTCCTCGATGTGTCTCGTATGGGTGGAGAACTGCAGCGCCCCGGCGCCCAGAAACAGCAACGCCTTAAACGCCGCGTGGTTGATGGTATGGTACAGGCCCGCCAGTAATCCGAGCGCCGCCAGTTCATGCAAGCCATAGGTGTGGAAGATCATGCCTGCGCCGATCCCCAGCAGAATGATGCCGATGTTTTCCACACTGTGAAAGGCGAGCAGGCTCTTCAGGTCATGTTCCATCAAGGCGTACATGACACCCAGGAGCGCCGACACCGTGCCGGCGACCAACAACGTGAAGCCCCACCACCAGGGGAATTCCCCGCCCATGAAATCGAAGTACATCCGGATCAACCCGTAGATGGCGGTCTTGATCATGACCCCCGACATTAGGGCCGAGATGTGGGACGGGGCGGCGGGATGCGCATAGGGGAGCCACACGTGCAGTGGAACGATGCCGGCCTTCGCGCCGAATCCGATCAAGGCCGTGAAAAACGCGATCGATCGCAATCCCTCAGGAAGCTGCTGGTCGGGGTGGCGAAACGCCTCGAAGGAAAATGAGCCGGTTTCCTGGAAAAAGATCAAAAACGTGAGGATGATGAACGCGGTACCGACGTGCGTCATGATGAGATAGAACAACCCCGCCTCCCGGACGCCGGGCTTCTCATGCTCCGTCACAACCAGCACATAGGACAACAGGGACATGACTTCCCAGAGGATCAGGAAGAAGAACCCGTTGTCGGCCAGGACCACCAGGGTCATGGAGAGCAAAAACCCGTTGAGGAGGGAGCCCAACAATCCCACCGATACTCGGCCCGAGAATTCGACGACGTAGCCGGACGCATAGATCGACGCGGCCAGCCCCACCAGCGAGATAGTCAGCACGAAGAACGCCGCCAGCGGGTCCAGACGGATTGCGAAGCTGAGATGGGGAATGTTGGAAGCAAGCGAGAGGGTCAGAGGCGCCGTTGAGAGGAGGCCCGCAACACCGAGGACGATACCGACGAAACCTGCCGCCGCCGCAAGCCCATGTGCGACGAGGTTCTGAATCCTCGCTTTCCCAGGAAAACATGGAGGAAGGATGACGCCGGCTATGTAGATCGCCAGTAGGCCGACGAGTAGAACGGTCATCGTTGCAGCAAGAACCTCAAGGAGGCCCCTCCACAACCAGACACAGAATGCATTCTATCACTCCCCCCTGGTCTTCGAGATGTGAACCGGAGAATCTTGACAGCCTCCAGGAACCTTAAAACATACGGTGTGACACATCAACTGCTATCCGAAAAGCGACCGTGCACAACGGACATAGAGCAGAACCCATGCAACCATTTCATGCAAACTCAGGTTCCCCCGTGGGACCATGCCGGCTCCAATCGAACCGGCCCCCTCATGCTCTTTTCATGACGGAAAAGGGGACGGCACCAGTGGCACAATCGCCTTGCCGGTATAGGCCTGCAAGAGACTACCGATTGGATGATACAAGGCGAGGATTCCGACCGTTAGATGGGCCAGTTCCGGCAACATTTCAGATGTCAGATTCAGCCGCATGCAGACGCTGGAGAAAAGGTCAGTGTAATGACGGCATGGAGGAAGCTCAATGCAGCAGAATGGCTAACCCATCGATCTGGCGATTCGCAGTTTCTGGTTTTGACAAGCTCCCTCTCTCGAGATCCTCGCCTACACCACACACGCATCGCTTATCAGCAATCCTGCTCCACGAGATAGTATTAGGCGCTTCACACCCTCTCACTCCCGCTTCAATGCTCCTGCTTGTGGATCATCGGATCGATTTCTCGCTTTGTTTCTTCGAGCACGTTGTAGCGATTGTACGGATGCTCCATCACCTCGTTGGCATAGAGCCGCCCGATCGGGGCCGGGACCACGACATGGGCCTCCACCGTCCCTTTCGGGCCGATCGTGACGGTCTGTTCGGTCGCGGTACGGACATAGGGGTGCCAGACGACCAGCTTATAGGTACCCGCCGGCACATCGGTCAGGGTGAACCGGCCCTGCTCGTCCGTCTTGGCAAAGTACGGGTTGGTGACGGCCACCCCCCAGCTCTCCATGTACGCGTGGAAGCCGCATTGCATGACGAAAATCCGCCGGCCCTTGCTGAGATTCACCAATTGCTTCATCGGCGGGCCGGCCATGTGTTTGTGATACATCCCGGCATCGCTGCGATCCTTGAGGTTGCGCGGATGCTGCGGATTCATCGGCAGCGGCACGTTGAACAACACGCGCGCGCCCAAATGCGACGTTTCATAGGCTTGAATGTCGTGCATGACGGGGTCCATGTTGACCACCGTCACCGATTGATCGTCCCGCACGATGGTGGTGAACGGTTCGAACAGGCAGTCTTTCGCTTCGATGTGCGGCACGCCCCCTTCAGGGAAGGGTTTGCCCTTGTCGATGCCTTCCAGATAGACCACGACGTCGCGAAACTCGCTCGCCGGTCCGACCTGGAACGGCTGCAAAATGCGCCAGCCTTGTCCGTCCGAAATGCGCCCGCAATAGAATTGGTCCGGCAAGGTCGTGAGGTTGTACCCTTTCGGCTTGGGGACAGTCCCTTCGAGCGTTACGATGCCCCTCAGGGTCCCACCCTCTGCAACCGTGATTTCCTCATAGGCCCAGGCGGATGAGCCCATTGCAACCATCACCCCGACAATTGCGGCAAGTACATATCGCATGACATATCCTCTCTTGACGAAGGTAGCCATCAGAGACAATCCTCCAGCGTCCCTATGAGGACCGTGAATTTTTCTGCCGATGGACTGAATCCACAATGCGCTGAATGGTATCAACGGTCAAGTCCCTGATCGTGATGTGCGCCTCATCGTCGCCGCTAAAGGTGCAGAGCGCGATGGTGTAGCAGTCCGTGCCGCCACGAATGATCTTCAGCGCAATATTGGATTGATGACAATGTACACCCACAAATAAGCAGACATCGATCTTGTTTTTCCAGATCGTCAGATTCGGATGGTTCGGATTGATCTCCCGCTCCGCCTCGATCTTCGGATACTTCGGCCGGTAATCGGCCATCGGGATAAGCTTCGCCGGAACCGCTTCCGCCAACGCTTTGACCACTTTGGACTCGCGCATCGCCTGTTCATTCCAGGCCCAAAGAACCAACGGACCCGGGAAGATCGTGGGGTTCTTGGCCGCAAGTAGTCGGCGCGCCACTTCATCGATCGCCTGCTGCTCCGGCACCCGTTTTCCCATGACAAGCCCCTCCCCCTTCGAGGGACCAACGACGCCCCTTTCGGAAACAGACGGAGGCAGATACCCTTCAGGTCCAATGGTCATCTCGTACGGTTCCATCACTTCAACTCCTTTCCATCGTGGTTCATACGGCCCCCAACCCTTCTCGAAGAAAAATATCCATCGGTGTGAGCGACTTTCCGGGCAGCGATGTGAGTACCGTAGGCCGGAACGAGCATGCCGCCCGTATCCGCTCAGCATACCCATGCCTCCGGCTCGATTCGACCAGGACCATGCGCTTGACGGTTCTGGCAAACATCTCCAATTCCGCTTGCGGCAGCGGCACAACGACTTTCGGATACAAGCCAGCTACGTTGAGGCCAAATTGTCGACAGAGCCCCACTGCGTCTCGAACTACCCCTTGATCTGCCCCCCAGGAGAAAAAGCCCACGTCCGCCCCAGCCTCTTGGTCCCGATCAGCCGGCCTAACCGGCAAATCGGATTGAACTGTCATGATCGCACCTCGTACATCAGCCCCTCTCGGCCGGACCATCTCGATCAAGGCACTGAGATCGACGCTTTGATGGCGCCTGGCGACGACGTCATCGACCAAGACCACGACGCTCCCGCTCAGTCCTTTTCGGATCAGATCGTGGGCCTCAATCAAGAGCTTCACGACATCCATGACGTCGGCGGCCACGAGGATTCGCGACCCGGCAAGGCAGGACATTATCGCGCGGTCATCCCCACCCAAGAGGGCCACCACCTTTTCTTGAGGTCCTCGAAACACTTGCACATCGGGGTGCCTCTCGCTCTGCAGCACCGATACCATGCCCCCGGCAATCCCCAGGTGTCTGCGCATCCACTCTGCCGGTGACTGGAGCAACTCACGATCACAACCCGTTCCGCATTCGCAGAAACTGATGGCGAACCCGAGCATCGTCGCCTGTTCCGGTGCCAGCAGGATCCGACCTTGGCCACGGTCGTCTGCGGAAAGCGGAAGACAATACGCATCGCGTTTCGCAATCTCATAGTGGGCGAATTCAATTCCGGCGGCGAACGATCTTGGCGCCGCCAACAGCCGGGCGACACGATGAAGAGTCTCCTGAGGGCATCCGAGCAAGCACAACAGAACTCCCAGCGCGGCGAGTCCCTTTCCGGACACCCCCTCGCCGTAAGGGGCAGAGAGATCCGAAAGAGGCAGCGGGTACGTAATCACTCCCTCGGGAACGACGGGATAGAGCGGTCGTTCCACTGGAGGTTCCCAGAGAAGCACGCTTCCTGGCTGGAGATCGAAGCGCCAAAATTCCGGCGCATGGTCCCCCACGTGGACGAGGACGTCGCATCCATGTCCCATTGAATGGAATGGTTGAACGGCCATGCGAAGATGCAGCACAAAGTCGCCGGAGTGGCCGTTCAGACGCTGATGTTGGGCCATCACCGTCAATCCATGATCGATCAGGATATGCGCAAGAGGCAGCCAATCCTGATGGAGCGGTGACGCACCCGATCCTGCAACTTTGACGACCAGATCGAAGTCTTGCGTGGAAGGAGAAGGAAGCCAGGATGTGAAGGGAGCCATATCGACTTGATCCGCGCTAGACACGGTAACTTCGTTGAACATCGACGGTAGCCGACGCACTCATCCATTGGACGGCGCAGCCATTGATGAAGAGGCGATCATAAACCGCCCTTAAGAAGTCTTGGCCGCTTTCGGGAAATACCAGGCGGCCGCCCCAGTCCCTCACTCCCTGGTGAAGCAGAGCACTCAACCCGGCATGGCTGGTTACAACCGCTCGACTGGCCGGATCAAGCCAGATGAGAGCGGTCGCACCTCGTGGATACCGCACAACCACGATGTTCCTGTCCTTCACCATATGCTTACGTCTCCCTGTTTGACTGCGTACGTCGCGTTCCCCAGACCGCTGTTGGCCTCGATTTCCTTGTCGTCTCATCGTGCCGGCCTCCCATGTGTCTTGGCGCTCGCAAACCCAAACTTAGCCTTCCTCACTTTCTTCGGGCGCAACGTCCTAGTCGGGACGGACATCAATGGTGTCGGCCTCCATGAAAACCAGCGTGCCCCCGGTGATAGGTGACTTCTACAAATTCCCCCACCTTCACGCGTGAAAGCTCTACCCGTTCCGGTCCTCTCGCGATGAGGGCCTGCTCTCCGAGATAGGCCCGGATGGGATCGCCGTGCCCCGAGCAACAGAGACCTGAGCAGGATCCAACAAGTCCCCGGAAGGCTTGTTTCGACTTGATCGAAACAACCCCAGAGAGTAGGCATGCGCACTCTCACGTACGGGACTGTAGCGGACGGCCTGCCTGAAGACGACAGCGAGCCACTCCTTCACGCGCGTTGAGACTGTTGGGATCGCAGGCAAGCACGACTTGCCAATGAACCAAGGCCTCTTCCGGTTGCTCCAGCTTTTCCAGGAGCGTTGCTAATTCGCACCGTGCCGGAATATCCGCTGGGCACACGGTCAGCGTATCTTGCAGGCGACTGATTCGCGCAATCCATTCCTCGCTTGGTACATAGTGCCTAAGCGCGGGTGGTTTCTCAGGATTCTCAATGTTCATCGGCATGCTCGGATTCCTGCACTGTTGGCTCGCTGCCTTTCCGCCTAAGTCTGACACTCCCCATCAGGCTGGCCATGGATTCACTCGCTCGACCCCATGGTTTGCGCGCATCTGCGTCTCGGTCAAACGGACGGTCTGCCCGTTTTTCGGCATCTCGATTCCGAGTTCCTTCCGAACCGTTCGAAAAATATCAATGATGTGATCCATCTGCTTCACATCGAGATCCTGCACACTGAGCATGGCGTCTTCATGGATGTCGTGGCAGAAGGCCACGGTGAGGCAATTCGTTCCCGCCCGCACCATGCGTAGCGCCAGGTTGGCGTAGTGACAGTGAATGCCGATGAACAGAGCCACCTCGATCTTGTTTCCCCAAATCGTCAGGTTCGGATGATTCGGATTGATGACCTCTTCTGGATCGATTTTTGGATACTTAGGTCGATAGTCCGGCATCGGAATGATCATGACTCCGGGGATCTCGGCGGCAAGCCTCAACAGAGCGTGTCCCTTGGCGATCCATTCCGGATGCCAGGCCCATAAGTACAACGGCCCCGGGAAGATCGTCGGATTCTTCCTGGTGAACAATTGCCTTGCGGACTCTGCGATCACCTCATCTTGCTGGGCATGGCGGCCATAGAGCAGTCCGGATCCAGAATCAGGATGTGTGACACCCAGTTCCATCGCCGATGGAGGATGAAAACCGGCAGGGCCCACATCGATTACTCGTTCCAACGTCATCTTTCCCATTGACTCCATGTGCCGTTCCTTTCCGTAGTCTGATCAAGCTGCCCACAGGCGGTTGCACCACCCACCCATTCGAAAGAAGGGCGGGCCGAGCTGATACGGCGGTTCTCCATGCGCGGACAGCGTAGTCATCCTGCGCACATCATGGAGAGGCCGGTCGTGACAGATCGAGGCTATTGCAGGGGGAATGCCAAAAAGTAAGTCAGGAGATCGATGCGCGCGATGCGCAACAAATCGAGGACTTAGAGTATTGGCGTGAGTGTTCCTACAAACGTGGGGGAGAGGCCTCTGCAAATTCTGCAGCGAGATTCCGATTTTCAGCGATTCGACGACTGCATTTCTTGCAGAGGGACAAGTGACATCAAACCCGGCCGACAATCCTGCGCGCGAGCCGTTTCACGGTCCAGACTCCCACTGTGGGCGGCCTGAGCCTACCGTCTAGCCCGCATTATTCATGAGCGCTTCTACTGCAACCGCTGATCCGCTGCTGCGACGAGCCTTCGGCCGGCGGGCTCGCCCATCGGACCCTCCACGTACTGCACGAGTACGCGTCGGGGCCTCCGGACTCCGCGCGCCGGTCTCGCGACGCGCCTCAGCGATTTCGTGACGAACCGTCATGAATAATGCGGGCTAGCGGCATGGAACCTCGTTCGGTTCTGGCTGTATGGTCGCGCCAAGGCACACGTTATTCGCGGATGCCGTACTCCTTGATTTTATACTGCAATGCACGGAGGCTGATGCCGAGGAGTTTGGCCGCTTTCTCTCGATGATTCGTCACTTCGGCCAATGTCCGTTGGATGACATCCCGTTCGATCTGTTCCAGGGGCGTCCCCAGCGTCACGAGCATCGTGCGAGCATCCTCCTTGCTGGCCTGAATGTCCCCGGGGAGGTGTTCCGATTGAATGGTTGCATCCTTCACGGTCACCACCAGCCGCTCCATGAGATTTCGGAGCTGGCGAATATTCCCGGGCCAGGCATAGAGGCGGAGCAACCGCATGGCGTCGCGTGACACCTCCTTTGGCTCGCGGCGATACTGGGTCGAGAAGGCGATCAGAAACCGGTTCACGAGCAGCGGGATATCTTCCGCACGCTCGCGCAGCGGCGGGAGGTGGATCGGGACGACGTTCAATCGATAGTAGAGGTCTTCGCGAAAGTCACCCTGCTTGACGGCTGCTTCGAGATTGCGATTCGTGGCGGCAATGATCCTGGTATCAACCTTGATCACTTTGGTTCCGCCCAGGCGTCTGAATTCCTTCGTCTCCAAGACACGAAGGAAATCCACCTGCGATTTTAACGATAGTTCGCCGACTTCATCCAGAAGCAGCGTTCCCTCATGGGCGAGTTCGAATCGCCCCAGCTTCGTGGTCATCGCTCCGGTAAACGCCCCTTTGTCGTAGCCGAACAGTTCACTTTCAAACAGGTTCTCTGGTAACGCTCCGCAGTTCAGCGTGACAAACGGTCCATTCGCCCGGGCACTCCTATGATGGATCGCCCGGGCGACAAGTTCCTTTCCGGTACCGCTTTCCCCCGTCAGTAACACCGTGACATCGCTCTCGGCCACCATCTCAACCATGTTGTAAACGTGCCGCATCGGCTCGCTGTCACCGACCATCTGATCGAAGCGTGTGCGTGTGTCCAGGCGGCTCCTGAGCTGTTTGTTCTCCGTCGCCAGCGCATGGCGATCCAGCGCTTTCTCGACCACGATGGGAAACCGCTCGCGATCGATGGGTTTGGTGAGATAGTCGTACGCGCCGCATCGCATGGCCTCCACTGCCGTATCGATCGATCCATACGCCGTCATGACCACGACTTCCGTCTCCGGCCACTTCTCCTTCAGACGACGAAGGAACTCCATTCCGCCGATCCCGGGCATCTTGAGGTCGGTCATCACCAGATCAGCCGCGGCGGCATCAAGCTCCTCCAGCGCTTCTTCTCCTGTCCCTGCCCCGCGCACATGGTGGCCTTTCTTTTCAAGGAGCGTCACTAACGCGCCCCGGATATTGACCTCATCGTCTACGACGAGAATATGCGCCCCTTGCGTCATAATCCCACCGCAACCGCCTGCTGATGATCGACAGCAACAGGAAATTGCATGACCACCTGGGTCCCGTTTCCAGGCACACTTGTCACATGAATGGTCCCGCCATGATCCTGCATAATCCGGTAGGCGATCGCGAGGCCGAGCCCGGTTCCACCCGACTTGGTCGTATAGAAGGGCTCAAACAGTCGCGGCAGGTCTTCCTGTTCAATACCGATACCCGTGTCGCTCACGACAATCTCTACCCAGCGCTTCCCTTCCCCCGGGCGTTCTTCCGTAGCGATACAGCACCGCCCACCATTCGGCATGGCATGGAACGCGTTGACGACGATGTTCACCAAGACCTGGCTGATTTGCGTCTCATCACCCAGCACCGGGGACATGTCCTTGCTCACCCGTGGCTCAAGTTGAATCTTACGCTCCTCCGCTTCGAACCGCATGAGCGCCACGATGTGTTCGATCAAGGCGGGCAAATCCACCGCATGGAGACCCAGGGAGCCGGGTCGCGCGAACTTCATGAAGTTATCGAGAATCACCGACAGGCGGCGGCATTCGGCATTCAACACGCGGAGGTAATGAGCGGCCTGCTTCGCCGCCCCCCCCTGCTCGTTGAATTCTTCCTCAAGGAGATGCAAATTCAAATCGATCGCGCTCAACGGATTGCGCAACTCGTGCGCCACCCCGGCGGATAGCGTGTGAAGAGCCGCCAGTTTTTCCGCAACCCGGACTCTCCGTTCAAGAGCCAGCCATTCCGTGACGTCCTGTGCCTGGAGAATGACGCCGGCGGGCCGTCCATCGTCTCCGGTCAACTCGGCCGTACTGACGCGGATGGTGTGCAGGGTTCGATCGCGGCTTTCATAGGGCAAGTCTTTCTGACTCATGTGCCGATGGATCCGCAGCGCTGCATCAAGCGCCCCGCGGATGGTATCGCCCTCCGTAAAGACGGATTCGTACGAGTGGCCCAGCAAGTCGAGCGACGCACGTTTCAACACGGCCTCAGCCGAGGGATTGACGGCCGTAATCATGCCGCTGCGGTTCAGCGTCAGGACACCGGTTGGAATGCTCTCGAGGATGTTGCGCGCCAGCCCCTTCACTTCTTCGAGGGTTCGTATGGTGCTGTCATAGTGCAGAAACGTGATGACCGCGGTGATCCCGATCGCACTCACCAGAAAAACGAGGAGCGCCACCAGCGTCAAGTCGCGGCGCGACTGCCAGAGCGCTGGAAACAACTCCGTCGGAGCCGTCTTGCCTTGAATAACGCCCTGAAGGAGAAGTTTCTCCTGTTCCAAACTGAAGAGCAGGATGACGGAAACGACCAAGGCCAAAATCAACAGCACCGCCGCGATCAACCGATAGGGAGCCCTTCGGAGGAGAGCGGCTTCAGAAATAGGTCTAAACATACCTGCGTCCTACAGGAAGATTCGAGCAGGGTTTCATGCTACCACGCAGGACTGAGGCTGTATAGCCGAACGCTCTGTGTGCCGGGACACATCCAACGCCCGCCTACACTCACCCCAGCATGACACGGCGATCGACATATTCTCCGATGGAAGGGTCATTGGTGACGAAGATCACCGACCACGCTTCCTCTTTTGAACAGAGTCGCCGCAGCAGAATCTGCCTCAGATCCGGCGCCATGTTATGGAGCGTCCCGTCGAAGATGAGCAATTGCGGCCTCGTGACGATCGCGCGGGCGACCAGAATGCGAAGAATCTGACTCTTCGTGAAGAGCTTCCCCCCTGCCAGAGTCGGAGTTTCCAGGCCCTGCGGCAATCTATCGGCGTCCTCATCTAATTCCGCGAACCTCAGCGCCCAGCGGAGGTCTTCGAACCGGACCGACGGCCGTCCGAGTGAGATATTTTCCTCCAGCGTCCCTCCGAACAACGTCAGATGCGAATCGAGAACCAGCGCTCGAGCGGCATTGATATCGTCCATGGTCATATCGCGCAAATCCACATCGTTGAATCGAACCACCCCGGTGGTCGGGCGAGAGAGACCGGCCAGCAAGAGAGCGAGGGTGGATTTGCCCGTGCTGGTTTGAGAAATGACCGCCACCTTTTCCCCGGAAGCCACCTCCAAATTGAATCCCTCAATGATCGGTGGGGAGTTGGGATAGGCAAAGCCCGCATCTTTGCAGGTCACATGAAGACCGTGGATGGCGGGATCGGGCAACCGCGAGAATGACGCCTCCTCCCTCAGATCATCTTTCGGAAGAGAGAAGACCCGCGTCAGCTCATCGAAAGACGTCACGATATAGGTCACGGCATAGATTCGACGCGTCACCGTATCGAGGTTCAGAAGGAGCGTGCCGACGATGACTTCGGCCGCGACGAACTGACCGAGCGTGATCTGCCCGATCGACAGCAGCCATCCGCCCATGCCGATCATGCCGCTATGGCAAATCGCCTCCCAGATCACCGTGCTGATGTACTGGCGCCAGGTCAGTACCCCTGAGCGAGCCCTTCGCGCCGTAAGGTAAGACTCCAACAAGCGGTCGGTTTTATTCAGCAGTAACGGGGCGCTCTGGGTGGCCTTGAAATGAAGGCGATTCTGCGCGATATCCTGCATCCAGGTCATGAGATCGTAATGGTGTTGTGAGACCGTCTGCGTCGCTCGAACCCCTCCTTGCCCGGAGGTGAATTGCACCAGCGCAAATCCACCGAGCAGGAAGGCGTCGTACACAAGGAAATACGGATGATAGACGACGAGAATCACCAGCCCCGTAGCACCTGAGATGAAAACATTGATCAGGTCCACCAGCACGACCACCACGGCGCGCGGCAATAATTCCGCTTCTCCAAAGTAGTTCGCGTAGCTGGGCACGAACACTTCTTCCCGTACCCGGGGCAGGTGCTCCGTCATGGCGATAGCAATACGGGTGTAGAGCCGCTGAAAGAGTATTTCCGTCGCGCTCGTCTGAAAGACCCGGAAGAAACCGATGAAGAGGAGTCCGATCAGAATGATCAGCGTGAGGGTGACAATCATGACCGGCTCGATCGAAAAGGCAAAGGTGCTGACGAGTTCCTGCACGGTCAGGGGAACGACCAGGGAGAAGAGAGCGATGGCCAAGGCGTAGGAGACGATAAGCATGAGGACGCGCTGTTCGAGGCCGATCACCAGCGCAAGCCGGGAAACCTCCCCCCACAGGGTGCTGCGAACCGGCTTCAGTTCTAAATAGCGACCGGGCATAAGAGTCTCTCAGGGAGCACGCCGTCCCGGATCGCGCCGCACAGGTCCGGCGTGATGAGGGACAGCCCCGTCGCGAGCAGGAGAGAGGAGCGAGCCATGGGGGATCCTTACTGCCTTGGCTTCGCCGGCCTGGTGATAAATCCTCTTCGCGTGGTCAAACGATTCAGGCATTCGGAGCAGCTCTCTTGCCGGCTGGTGTCGTCGAAGCATAGTTGGACAGAGCGCCTGGCACAGCGCTCGCAATGCATGATCGCGGCGGATTGTCGATCTTTCGAGATCACAGAAGACTCCTCCACTTTCATTCCCTCCTTAGTTCATTCATGCCTGGGGATGACCCAGCTTGTCCCCTCAGGCATCTCAGCCTCACGCAGAAGAGACCATGCCTGCTGCCGCCTCATGCGCTCGAAGCAATTTTCGCAGAGCAGCAGTTTGCTCCACTGGTCGAAAATGAGCCGCCCGTCGGTTCGAGCACACCGCTCACAAGGATGATCCGTCGGTTCCATAACTTCACATTCCTATTCCGATCCGCTCATATTTAAAGGATGCGACTATTCCGCTGCTGACCTAAGCAACTCGTATGCCTTACTGTCCAGGTTAGGAAATCTATTGGATCTATAAGCAATTGGACAGTTAAGATGGCTCGATTGCATCGCCGTCGCACTGATCCTGCGGAGATCCAGGATATCGTGCTGCAAAAATTGCACACGAACGGATATCAGGATTGGCATCCCGACCGTGAACCACCTCACTTCACAACCAACGTACGACACCGGTTTCGATATTTTGGGCCGGAAGGGGCCGCCCTATGCACCCGCCGAGGTGGTCGCACGTGCGGATCGAGGATGATTCCGGAACACGCAAGTCAGCAATCGTTCCGGCGACACGAATCCGTAATTCGGGATAACAGCGACCACCTTTCCCAGGCGGGGAAATAAGTACGTGCAGCCGAACAGTATCTCCTGGATCCAAGAATGGAGAACTTTTCAGGCAAAGTGGATCGCGCGAGGGCAGGGGAAGTGGCCCTCGGCGATATCGGACCGGTTACTTGCGCGCGTCACCCAGCACACACCAGAGACGACGCATGCCGGATTTCTGATCGGTCACAGCCTGTCCGGAGAAGAAACTTTGTTGCCAGGCCACGATGTCATCCTTGGGATGGGCTGTGGCCGTCCAGTAGATGCCGGAGCGGATATTGCGAAATGGGTGCCCCGCGGGCAACGAAGGATCTTGCTGCTCGGGATCGACCAGCGTTTTGATTTCGTCGATGCTCGGGGCGCGCCAGCCCTGCTGCCCGCCGACGGTTTTCGTGGCGCATCGGGCGACTGAGCGATCCCATACGTCAAACAGGTAATCCGGTTCGCGCTCCCACACCAGCCCACTCGCCGAATCTTTCACCGCTTCGCCGTCCAGCATCAAGACGAACCGCGACGCGCCCTCGTCGGCATGGACCTGACCCGCCATGAGACCGACGCCAAGCAAGATCGGAACTGCAGCGATGCGGCAGAGCGACGCCAAGGTACGCATAGTCCGGCAGTCTGCCCGATGTGCCGGATCTTTTCAAGGAGGGCGCGGGAGGACGCGAGTGGCTAGCCGGTATTGTCGATGCAGGAGTATCGCGCCCCAGGCGAGCGCAAGCAGCATCGACACCGTCCCGATGCCGTACGACAGCTTCGCCAGACCATGGTCATACTGCAACCAGCCGAGCATGGTGAGGAGATTGTTCCAGTCGTGCGCATCGACTTCCTTGCCGGTGAACCCACCGAGCAGCAGGAGATCCATCGCGCGGGCATCGTTGATGTAGGGCGCGACGTCCATGAAGTTCTCGGCCGTCCACCACAGGGCGACTGATCCACCGAACGGATCGCGGGTCTTGAGGAGAAAGGTGCCCAGGCACACCAGCGGCATGAGGATCTGTCCGAGACTGCCACCGAGGATCGTCATGAATCGCCCGAAGGGCATGAAGAGCAGATGACCCGCTTCATGGAACGGCAGATTGACCAAATGCAAAAACGATTCGCCCGTATAGTTCGTGTCGAGCGGCGTGGTCATGAAGCGCCAGCCCCACAGGACGAGCACGAAAAACACCAGCACCCGCCCGGCGAAGTGGAACGGATTGACGGACTCCTCCGTCGTGAGCAGCCAGTCCCCGGCGAGTCTGAACCAGGCCGAGTCCTGAACCAGTGGACGCGGCCTAGCGATTGAACCGGGCCGTGACGCTTTGACGAGCTTCGCGAAAATCACTCCGCATCGAGCACACTCAACCTGTTCGTCGCCCTGTTCCCATCCGCATTTTTGGCACTGCATCGGCTACCGCAAAATAAACGGCTCCCAGGAGAAAGTCAGGACAAAGATCGCCAGAGCAATCCAACCCACCAGCACACGGATTCCCCCTAGTTCACGATGGGGATTCTGCACCGGTGGATGGGCCAGTCCCATCATGCCGGCAAGCCCCACCCACAAGAACCAACCCTTCCAGCCCAACCAGCCGAAGACCATGAGGATCGGCACGAGGGCGACCGCCACGCTGCGTTGCCGCTCTCCCAATAACGCATAGGCGACGTGGCCCCCGTCGAGCTGACCGAGCGGAAGCAGGTTGAGCGACGTGATGAAGAGCCCGAACCAGGCGGCAAACCCAATCGGATGAAGTATCACATCTGCGGTGGGAGAAAGCGGACCGATCACCACCCACGATGCGAACTGAAGGAGGAGCGGCTCGCCGAGATGCATGCCATAACTGGTTTGAATCGGCACCACCGTCGAAAGCCGGAGGCCGATCACCAGCGCGATCACCGCCACCACAAACCCGGCAATCGGCCCCGCTACGCCGATATCGAACAGGGCCCGGCGATCTGTCAACGGCGCCCGCATGCGGATGATGGCGCCGAACGTGCCGACGAAATGCGGCAACCCCGGCACGAAGAGCGGCAACGATGTCGGCACGCCATGAATGCGCGACAACACATAGTGACCGAGCTCATGCGTCACCAGGATGCCCAGCAGAGTGGCGGCAAACGGAACACCCCGCCACAACGAGCCGGGGTCATCGACGAGAAAGTTCCACGGGCCGACGAGTGGATTCGTGTTGGTTTGGTAGGCCCCGGCCCAGAGGACGGTAAACACGGTGAGCAGGAACAAGAGCGCCGGAAGCATCCATGCAGAGAACCGCGGACGTTCCTCCTCCCACTCGTCCTCGTCGTTCTCCTCGGACGAGAGGGGAATCGGTTCGTCAGGAGGCCGCGGCTGCTCCGAGTCGTCACGGTTCATGCCAGGCCTCCAGCCCTAGGAGTAGAACGGATTGTGGAGCAATTCTTCACGAACTGTCGTGGCCGGTCCATGCCCGGGAAACAGCAATGTGTCAGGAGCAAGCGTGAGCACCCGCTCGCGAACCGATTGCAGATGAGTCTGGTAGAGCCCGGCTGGATTGGAGCGACCGATGGAGCCGGCAAACAGCGTATCACCCACAAAACAGATCGGAGCACCGGCCTGCTCAATGCGATAACAGATTCCACCCGGCGTATGGCCCGGTGTGGGCATAAAACGCAGGGTCAGCCCGCCGACTTGCAGCGTCTCGCCACGCTGCGGCACGTGTAACAGCTCCTGTGGCGGGCACCAACCGAGGAGATCCAAATCGTCAGGACCAAGATAGACCGGCACCGGGTGGGCCTTCAGGATCGCCTCAATTCCCTCGGCATGATCGGAGTGACCATGCGTCAGACAAATCGCCCGCAGGCGCAGATTCCGCCCGACGAGAACCGCCAGCAGCCCGCTTGCGTTGTAGGCCGTATCGATGACGACGGCTTCTCCTCGATCATGTACGACATAGCCCTTGACCTCATACCCGCCGATCGACCCAAACACGGTCTCCACATGTGGCAGAGACGAAGGGAACGCCTCAGGGGTCCAACCATCCACCACCTGCGCCAGCGGTTCCGCCCTCAGCCCAAGCGCCTTGGCAACAGCCTGGACCTGTTCGCGACTCCGTGGCGATTGCCCCCGCTCTAGCTCACTCACTTCGACTTCAGACAAGCCACTCACACGCGCCACATCGGCCACCAAGCGCTGCTGCCCCATGCGAGCCTTCTTCAAAATGTCGCTGAGTTCGTCTTCAAGAGGCATGGGAATCTCCGGCCTAGGAGCCTGTCCGACATTGCCGAAAAGGACCGATTTGGGGGGATGAAATCATATTGACCGAAGCGAGATCGTTGATCCTGAGCCAAATGTGCGCGTCGAAATTTTCGTGTTTCCTAATGTCGGACAGGCTCCTAGATTCAACGCTTCCGACCACCACCCCTGAGACTTCGAGGCAGGCGTCGAACGAACACCGTCTTACACCTCGCCACTCCAGCAGGCAGGTCGTGGTGGCTCTGACTACGCGCGTCCAACGAGGGCCTTCATAGGCCGCGCGCTGCGCGAGCAAAGAGCCACTCGATCTGCCTGCCCCTCAACTCTCCGGTACCAGCGTAATTTCCTTCACCTCGCCGAAACTGCCCAGCACTTTCGACAGGGCCTCGCCGGACCCGACGGCCAAAATCCGCAACCGCTCGGGATTAAAATGGGCCTTCGCCGCCCGTTGAATATCCTCTTTCGTCAGCTTCACTACCCTGTCGCGGATCTGCTGCAGCCAATCTTTCGGCAACCCGTCGTATTCAAGATCCATCAAGCGCCCCACAATACTCGACGCGCTGGTGAACGAGAACACAAACGAGTTCACATAGGCTTCCTTCGCTTCTTCCAATTCGGTGTCGGTCACCGGTTCATTGCGCATCCGTTCCATGTTGGCCACGAAGCGATTCACCACCTCTTGAGTCGAGGACAGCTTGGTTTCGGCACGCATCAGCCAGACGCCTTCATCGTACACACTGGCCCGAAGACCGCTGCCGACGGAATAGGCCAGGCCGCGCTGCGTCCGCACGTCGTTGAAGAGCCGGCTGCGGAACGAACTGCCGCCCAGAATGTCATTGGCAATCGCGACCGCCACATAGTCGGGGTCGGTCTCCTTGATGGTCAGATGCCCCACCCGCAGGTGCGTCTGCGACGTGTCTTTGTTCACGAACCGCACGAGGCCGGTGTTGGCATCGGTCCCGGACACCGCGGGAATCGTCACTGGGGGCACGCTGCCTTTGGCCCAATCGCCGAACGCATCACGCAACAGAGCCAGCATGTCGGCCTTCTCGAAATCGCCGGTCACGCCGAGGATGATGCCGTTGGGATGCACGGTCTGTCGATGAAACGCCACCAGATCTTCACGGGTGATCCCATCGATCGAACGAACCGACGTTTCACGGGCGCTCGGATGAGTCGGGCCGTAGAGCAGCTTGGCAAATTCCCGCCCGACGATCGAGCCGGGACTGTCCTGCCGCCGCCTGATGCCTTCCAGCGCCTGCAATTTCGCCAACTCCACCCGGCTCTGCTCGAACGCCGGCCGTCGCAACAGATCGGCGAAAATCTGCAGCCCGCGCTTCAGATCTTTCTTCAGTACATCGAGAGACGCCGACCCGGACTCTTTCGCAAATCCGATCGACATCGACGCAGCCAATTGTTCGAGCTCTTCATCGACTTCATCGGGCGACATTCCGGCCGAACCACCCGTGCGCATCACCGCCCCGGTCATGCCCGCCAGTCCAACCTTGTCCGCCGGGTCCAGCCAGCTGCCGGTTCTGAGCGTGGCGTTGATGGTTACCAACGGGAGTTCGTGATCTTCGAGTAGATAGACCACCATGCCGTTGTCCAGCACCACACGCTCCGCATCCGGCGGGTTAAACTCCACCGTTGGAAACCGCATTGTGCGAGGATCGTTCGACGTCAGGTCCGCCGCCCAGCCCACCGTCGCCTGCAGGACGATCGCCAAGACCATCGCCAGGACCGACACCCATCCTCTGTCTGTTCTCATTCGACGTCCTCCGCCATCTTCACGTTTCACGAGAGACACTTCAGGGCTCACGCTTCTCATCGGGCCACCTCAGCCGCCATTTTCTTGTCTTGCGCCTTCTTGACCAGGACACCGACCGTCCGGTTCGGCTTCGTCAAATACTGGGCAGCAACCCGCTGCACATCAGCCGGAGTGACGGCCGCAATCCGGTCGCGCGCGTTCAGCACATACCGCCACGTCCCGGCCACGGTGTGATAAAACGCCAGCTGCGAGGCCAATCCGCTATTGGAACGCAACGATCGCACCAGGTCTGCATCGAGTCCATTGAGCACCCGCTCGAACTCCTTGGCCGAAATCGGCTCGGTCTTCAGCCGATCGAGTTCCTCGTAAGTCGCCGACTCCACCTCCGCCGTGGTATGGGGCGCGAGCGGGGTCGCCGCAATGACGAAGAGGTTCGGGGCGCGGACGCCGGGATAATTCGTATCGGACAACACTGAGGCCGCCAGCCGCTTGTCGCGCACGAGCGTGCTATAAAGCCGGGACGTCACGCCTTCGGTCAACACTTCGTCGATCACGTCGAACACAAAATCGTCGGGATGACCGATGGTGGGCTTGTGGTAGCCGATCGCCAACGCGGGTTCGGCATCGAATTCGATTTCGACGCGTCGCTCACCGCGCTGCGGAGGCTCCTCCGTCACCAGGGATGGAATGGGCGGCGCAGCCGGAATTTTCCCGAAGGTCTGCTCGATCAGCGCAATGACTTCTTTCGGATTGATGTCCCCGACAATCGCCACCGTCGCGTTGTTCGGTCCGTAATAGGTCTTGAAGAACGCCTCTGTCGCCGCCGGCGTGAGGGCCAGGATGTCCGATCCCCAGCCGATGGTCGGCACGCCGTATTGATGCGCCTGGAACGCGGTGGAGGTGAATGTTTCATAGAGCAGGCCGTTCGGACTATCGTCGGTGCGGAGCCGCCGCTCCTCCATCACCACACCCCGCTCCTTATAAAACTCGCGCAGGACCGGATGCGCCATCCGGTCCGACTCCAGCGCCGCCCAGAGCGGCAACCGGTTCGCCGGCAGACTGATGACGTAGCGTGTGATGTCTTTGCCGGTCGAAGCATTGAGACCGACGCCGCCGTGACGCTGATAGAGCAACGCCATCTCATTGCCCACCACATACTCGCCCGCCTTCTCCTGCAGCTCTTTGAAACGCCGCTGCAGTTGCTGGACCGTCTGCGACGGAACCGGCGGTTTGCCATCAGCCTGCGCGCGAGCCGTCTCTTCGCGTTCACGCCGGTCGAGTTCGGTGCCGACCATGGCCAAATCGTCCAAGACGGCTTGCTCGCGCTCGTAATCTCGCGTGCCGACCGTCCGGGTGCCCTTGAACGCCATATGTTCATACAGATGCGCCAGGCCGGTCTGGCCGACCTGCTCATTCACACCGCCGACTCCAAACGTCATGTTGACGCTGACAATCGGGGCCTGGTGCCGTTCCACCATCAAGACGGTCATCCCGTTGGCAAGCTTATGCTCGATGACCCGGTCGGCCAGGCTCGGGGACCCGGCCTGACCCGGCACGGCTGCCGCAAGCACTGCGGCCAGGATAAGCACTCCAATTGTTCTCGCCCCTGTGATGCTGATCATAGGAAAAGCTCCATCAGTTCCTCCGGTCGTTCAATAAACCAATCGGGCTGGCAGGCGGCCATCTTCTGACGGTTGCCCATGCCATAGCCCACCGCACAGACCCGGATGCCTGCATTGTGACCGCCGTTGATGTCGTTGGTGCTGTCGCCGACCAGCACCGTGCGGTCCTTCTCGACGCCGAGTTGTTCCATCACATGCACCAGCATACCGGGCTCGGGCTTGAGACCGAACCCGTTGTCGCCGCCGACCACATAGACAAAATGTTGCGAGCCGAGGCCCTTCAAAATCACGTGGGTATATTCGATCGCCTTATTGGTCGCCACGGCCTTGGGCATGGCGGAGAAATGGGCGAGGACCCGGTCGATCCCCGGATAAAACGAGGTGCGATCCAGGCAATGTTCCAGATAATGTCCGCGAAAGACCCGGAGCGCTTCATCGTACAAGTCCTTGTTGCCTTCGCCGACCGCCAGCCGCAAGAGCTTCTTCACACCGTCGCCGACGAATCCGAAAATTTCCTCCTGCGGGCGCTCCGGCACACCCAGATCGCGCAACGTCAGATTGACGCTGTCGGCGATATCCCATTTCGACTCGATCAACGTGCCGTCGAGGTCGAAAATGAGCAAATCGATCTCAGCCTTTTTCGTCATTCTTTTGCCTTTCGCAACTCGGCCTGCAAGGCCGCCAACGACTCGTGGCGCACTCCGTCCTTCTCGTCCAGCATGGCCTGCCGGACCACATTCAGCATCCGCTTCTGGCCGACATGGGGCGGGAGAATGGGCTCCATGATTTTCCATCGTGCCCCCTGCACCTTCACGCGGACACGCACCTGCTCCGTGCCCGGTTCCGGCACAAACCCGGCCGTATCCAGATACATGACGCCCAACACATGAAACTCCACCGGCACCAACACCTCCAGCCTGTTCACAATCTCCCACTGGCGAAAATCGTCCGGCACCGTGAAGCCGTTGATGACGATGACTTTGCCCCAGGCCGGCTCTTCCTTCCAATCCACGAGGCCCGCCACCGCCTCGAAGGAACCGGCATCGAGCCGCACCCCCTTGTTGTCGAGCGCGAAGTATTTCTCCACCACCTTCGCCGGAGAATGCGAGACGGCATTGGTTTGAGCCAAGCCCGGAATCGCAGAGGCCGACAGCAGAAGCACCGCCGCGATGAACGTGATAATTACACTGTGCCGTGGAATGTCCATGCGACTAGGCCACCTCATGCAATTTCATCAGATTCGTCCCGCCCGGTTGCCCGATTCTGGTCCCGGACAGAATGACGATGCGTTGCCCGCTCCGTGCCAGTCCTTCAGCCTTCAAGCGCCGCTCAGCTTCGTTGACCCGCTCATCGGTCGTCGGAATCTGTGGCACGGTGTGGGGAAGCACCCCCCAATACAAGGCCATCTGCCGGCGGACCGTCTCGAACGGCGTCAATCCGATGATCGGCGCGACCGGGCGTTGCTTGGAAACCAGCCGGGCCGTCGTTCCCCGTTCACTGAAGGCCACGATCGCACTCGCACCGATCGTCGCGGCAGCCGAGTAGGCCGAGAGCGAGATGGCTTCCGGAATGGAATCCTGCCCCTGCTCGCCCTGCGAGCGACGGACAAAACAGGGCCCTGTTTCGACTTCGGCCGCCCGTATGATCCGATCCATCACCTGCACGACTTCCACCGGGTACTGTCCGACGGCCGTTTCGGCGGAGAGCATCACGGCATCGGTGCCATCGAACACGGCATTGGCCACATCCGACGCTTCCGCCCTGGTCGGCCGCAGATGTTGCGTCATGGACTCGAGCATCTGCGTCGCGGTGATCACCAGCCGTCGTTGGCGATTCGCCGTCGCGATGATGCGCTTCTGCAGCACCGGCACGGCTTCCGGCCCCAACTCGACGCCCAAGTCGCCCCGCGCCACCATGACCCCGTCGGCGTGAACGAGAATGGCCTCCAAGTCCGTGACGGCCTCCTGCCGCTCGATCTTGGCGATCACCGGCACGTCGCCGCCGCATTCGGCAATCAATTCCTTGGCGGCCATGATGTCCTGCGCTCCACGGACAAAGGATAATGCGATATAGTCCACGCCCTGCGCCACGCCGAACCGCACATCTTCCCGGTCTTTCTCCGTCAGGGTCGGAGCGCTCACGACCGTGCCGGGCAGATTCATCCCCTTATGAGACGTCACACGTCCGCCTGCCACCACGGTACACTCTACCGCACCATCGACGATTCGATCCGCCGTCAATTCCACCAGTCCATCGTCGATCAGTATTTTGGCCCCGGGCCGAATGTCCCTGGTCAGTGCCTGATAGGTGACGGGGATATCCTGCACCGTACCCGCGGCGATCACCGTCCTGGCACCGATCTGCCCGCCGGATCGTAAGGACATCGTCCTCAGTCGAACGCGCTGACCGGCGATGAGCTCCAGCGCGCCGTCGATTTCGCCGACGCGAATGCGCGGCCCTTGCAGATCCTGAATGATCGCAATCGCCACCCCGTGACGATCGGCCGTGTCGCGAATCGTCTTGATCGCCCGCCCATGCGAGTCGTGCGTGCCATGGGAAAAATTCAAACGGGCCGCATCCATGCCGCTTCGAATGAGCTGGTCGAGCACGACGGCGCCATCGCTCGCCGGACCGATGGTGCAGACGATTTTCGCTTTTCGCATGGCGCTGTTCTTCTGTCTTGACAAGATCGGCCCGGCACACCATCTTGTACGTGAACGGTGAGGCTCGATGCATCCGTGATTAGGTCGGCAACGAGTCATTCTAACAAACCCGTCACCATGCCGCAAAAGAACATCCAGATACTTTTCGATTAGACCGCACTCACGAACCAGCACACGAGGCCACGCATGCGCGCTTCGGACAGTCAGTCAACCGAACAGTTGGACTTTGTCACGATGCAAGGCTTACTGGCCTACGGTGAGGCCCTCGCGCAACGCACATCGAGCGACAGGTTCGTGCTGCCGCCTTCCCCCCCGCCTGCTTCCGACCGGCTACCGCGCGCCGAGGAGGCGACCGGCCGGATCAGAACCTTCATCCAGCAGACGCAGGCCGGTCTGCCCAGCGCCGAGGCCTATCGCACCGCACGCCAGGCAGTCATAACCGACGCCTGCGGAGGCGACCCGCTGGTCTTCTTCGCCGCATGGAATCTGCTGCTCGCGCGCGGAGAACTCGCCCCGTTGTATCGATCCCCGATCGGCGCCACGCAGAAGCCTGCGCATCGCCGCCCGGTCGCCATCGTGCCGCGCGCTCAGTTGACCCCACAGTTGGCCGAGGGCCGCATTGTGCTGGATCTGGGTGATGACCGGTTCTGGCTGCTTCCCCGCGACCTCGGCGACCGCACGCTGTTTCTCACGATGCGCCATGGCGTCTCGGAAGTGGAGAGCAAGACCCATCGAGTGGGCCGGCGGCTGGCCAATGTCCTGGATGCCGAACGCGGGATACCCAGGGCAGAGGCCGTCGGCACGGCGCTGGCTCGCATGGTGGGCGTCGTCGGACAACAACTGGGCTATCTGCAGTTGCGCAACTATCTGGATCCGCGCACGTTCCTTCACCTCATCAGCCACAGTCCGAACACGGAACAACTCTGCCGGCGTATCACGAAAGCACTGACTCCCGATCGGGCCGATGCCGTCCATCCCCATGTCGAGGCCACGTTGGAGTCACAGGATTTCGGCTGGGTCACCGGTATGGAAAAGCAGGCGGAGATCGACTCGGCGGCGCAGGCCTTCGGTGTCGATGCGAAAACCGCCAAGCGGCTCATCAAACATCCCTTCTATAGTTATCCGGGCGGGCATTCGTTCTTCGACCTCTATATCGATGTGATCGACGGCCTGCACCGGCTGGGCCGTGCCCACCCCGGAGAAGTGCTCTGCCTCTATACCCACAGTTCGACTCTGCGCGCGTTGCGGATCTATCTGGACCCGCGTCCGTTCCGCGAAGCGTTTTCCGAATTCGGCGAATACAAGGAGGGACAGGACAATGTCGTCCTCCTCACGCTGGAGAACGGCAAACTGTCCGGCTACTCCACGGCCGTCGGCCTGATTGAAAGCGAACGGGTCGCCCGCGAAGCCTGGGTCACGGTCGAGCGGGAGCGGAGCCAACGCGTCACACTCAAGCCCCAACGCATCAAGCGCCTCCTGGCTCTCGTGTCGGGCGGTGATTTCGGCGGCGGCGGGGCGGCGTTGAAAGAATTGCGCGTGACCGGGAACCGCTTCGGCTTGGAGGTCTTGTTCGTCCGGCACGGCTTTCTGGGGCTGGCAAACAACTGGATCGATCCCGTCACGGAAGAAGACACACGCGGCATGGGCAGCCATGCCAGTAGCCCCATCGGCAGCAGCCGTTTCGAAGATTTCAAAGACGAGGAGGTCCAACGGGCCGCCATGCGGTCCCTTGCGCCCTATCTCGCAGACTCGGCGCTCGTAGTGCTGGGAGGCGACGGCAGCCTGCGCGGCGCCCGGGCGATTCACGAGACCTACGGGGTGCAGGTCGTCGGCATTCCCGGCACCATCGACAACAACATCGCCGGCACGACCTCACTGGGCTTTCATTCGGCCATCGCGCTGGCGAATCAATCCATTGAATCCCTCAAGGCGACCAGCGCGGCCATGGGCAGCATCTTTTTCGTAGAAGTCATGGGCGCCGGGTCGGGCCACCTGGCCCTGGCCTGCGCGTATCAGGCCCGAGCGGAAGGGATCCTCGTGAACGAACACCCCGACCCGGATGCCTACATTGAGGAGATTGTCCTGGGCACGTTGAAGCGTACCTTGGGGGTGCCCAACAAGAGCCACATCTTTATCGTGGCGGAACGGACCCCGCACCGGCATCACAAAGAAGGCGGCGTCCATGGGCTGGTGGATTATGTGGCCAACACCATCGCAACCTGGCCGCCACGTCGAGAGACGTCCGGTCATTATGCATTGGCCACGGCCACGAAGGCGACGATCCTGGGGCATACGCTCAGAGGTGCTCCCCCGACGCCGGAAGATAAAATGATCGCGCAACATCTCGCATACGAAACCGTCCGTCGGCTCGTCGAACAACCGGACACGATCGTCGGGTGCATGGTGGCGTATCACGATTCCAACCGGCTCGAAACGATTCCTCTACATGCCGTCGCGCCCAAACCGTTCGACTGGGAATTGTTTACCCGCATGCACGGGACGGAGTTGGCCCCCGAAAGGGTCTAGCTCGGATGATTCGTGAATGCCGTTGCGAGGCGTTCGAGACCGAAGCCCGCCGGGGCTTCTCGCAGGGCGCACGGCGCGATGAATAAATCGCGCCACGTCTGTGCGCGCCGGCGAGTTGGTGAGCCGGCCGGTTCTTGATACCGCCATCCATAGCAGTCCGGCGAGGAGGCCGAACGAGAAAAGCCCCGCCGGGCGAGAGGATCGGACGGCGTAGCACGTTGACCCCTCCCATGTGACATGTTAGGGTCGTCTCTGTTGATGCTACCGGTCGCGAATCACGATGTCCATTCGACGCATCACACGGCTTCTCCTTTGGCTCTGCGCCACAGTCGCGCTGTCCCTGGGCGCCTCCTTCGCGGCCGAACCGGGCCAGACGCGTCTCGATGCCCCGCCCCAGATCCTCACACCGGTTCCTGACCAGCCGCCGCAGACACAGCATGGCACCGTGCGGGCCGGGCCCCGGACAGCACCGAGCGGCGTCCAGACAACCATCCCCCTCGCCGCACGAGAGACGCTGAGTGCTATTGAGTTGCGACACGGCGACCCGCCGCCTGGCTACGTCGGCGGACGCACCTTTCAGAATCGCGAACGCGTGCTGCCGCGCGGGCGCTATCGCGAGTACGATGTGCGTCCCAAGGTGCCGGGAAAGAATCGAGGCGCTGAACGGATCGTGATCGATCAACGCACCGGCAAATCCTATTACACCGCCGACCACTACCGGACATTTGTCCCAATGAATTGAGGCTACATGTCGCTCATTGCCCTCCAATCGATCAAGAAACCCTGGGCGCATCTCCTGGTGCATGCCGAAGGGGAGGCGCTCGATAAGATTCTCTCCGTCCCCGCACACTTCGTCACCAAAACCATCTCCGGCAAGAAATGTAAAACGAAGGCGGGCCTGCTGGATGAATTCAGCCGGGTCTTCTCGTTTCCGGACTACTTCGGCCACAACTGGGATGCCCTCGAAGAATGTTTGGCCGATCTGGACTGGCTGCCGGCCAAGGGCTATCTCGTGGTGGTGACGGATGCGGATCAGGTCCTGACCAAACCCGATGAAGAAGACGACTTTGAAACCTTCGTCGAGATTTTGAGCGAAGCCGGTGAAGCCTGGAGCCTGAAAGAATCCGACGAGGCGACGGGAGACGGCCTGCCGTTTCACGCCGTGCTGGCGGTCTCAGATCGCCATAAGCGGAGCCGCCACAACTGGTTCGCGCCGCCGTTGGCCATGGAGCGCAAACCATCGAAATCCGCGCCGGCGAAGGGGTCGAAAAAAGCAACGCGGTAGGCAGTTCACGATCCTCAATTACACAAGGAGGGCATGATGGGTCTTCTCGATCAACTCGGACAGGCAGCAGCTGGCATGATGGGCGGCGGCGATACGAGCCCCCTGATGCAGGCCGTGGTCGGCCTCCTCGGGCAGAACAGTTCCGTCGGCGGGCTCGGCGGACTCATTCAGGCGTTTCAGAAGAACGGTCTGGGCGAGATCGTTAATTCATGGGTCAGTACAGGGAAGAATCTTCCGATTTCGGCGGAGCAGATCCAGCAGGGTCTGGGCGGCGACCTCCTGAAGCAACTGGCGTCTCAAGCGGGATTGAGCTCAGAGGCAGCCGGCGGCCAGCTGGCCAATCTTCTTCCCGGATTGGTCGATAAACTGACACCGGAGGGCAAGATGCCGGATAGCAGTCTGATTGAACAGGGTTTGAATCTTTTGCGAGGAAAACTCGGGTAGGACTCGATGCCCGGTACCCGTTCCAGTGTGCCGGGTGACCCTTCGGCGCTAGCAGAGGGACCAGAACCGTCCCATTAACCGTTGTGCCCACCGCGTCAGTCCCCAAGAGAAGTCGTGTATGCGTGAGAGCAACCAGACTCTCGGTGTGACGATTTTCCCTACGCTCAAGCTGAGCGAGGTGAAATGATCACCACAAAGTCCATGCGTTTCACTGGGATCCTCCAACGGGAATTTCTCCCGCAGAAACGCCGGCTTCCCGTCTCGTACACACCAGGCACAGAGCACTTTCACAACTTCACTCCGTTCGTTGCGATGCGACCATCCACGTTGGGGGCGCAAGAGTCGCACCAGCGGGCATCGGCCAAGAAGTGTTCAATGTTTTCAGTAAGATCGTTCGCGTGAACCAATCAGACTTGTCCGTTGAGGCCGTCAATGGCGTGGCATTCCGGCAGTGATTGACGTTTTTTGTCGTTCTCGGTGGGAATCCAGGAGCGATGACGGTGAGGCGGTCGCATTCAAGTACGCGTCTGATCATTCATAACAGGCCACGGCGGTCAGAGTACTTCGACGGACCACGACAGATTCATGGCGCGGCAGCGAGCCTTCATCATATCCGGGTATCAGCGGGTCCCGGCCAGCCGCCATTTGCTGAAGGTGGTCCAAGCAGATTCCGTGGGTCTCGCGCAGATCAGCCAACGGAGCCTTTTCCCGGACCAACCCTGATCGGCCTTCACTCTGACACCAGGAACAGATCACTTTCATCGTGTTCTCCTACGCAGTGGTACCCAAGACTCAGCAAGACCTGCGCCATATGGGCTCAGTCTCTAACTCATTGTTTCTCTGTGCTAAGATTGCCCTATAGCGTCACAAATCATCGTGCGTGTATCTATTCGGATAACCGACTGTATCGAATCGTGGATGAGTAGAGGCAACGGTGCCAACTCACAGAAGACTGTCCACAATTGACCGTTTTTAATTTCCCGTGGTAGGTTGGCGCCCCAACTCACGGCTCGATGAAAGAGGCCCATGAAAACACAACGATCGGAACAACTCTTCGCAGACGCGCAACAGATTATTCCCGGCGGAGTGAACAGCCCCGTTCGGGCCTTTCGCTCGGTGGGCGGACAGCCACGTTTCATTGCACGCGCCAAAGGCTCACGGCTCTACGATGTCGACGGGAATAGCTACATCGACTACGTCCTGTCCTGGGGACCGATGATTCTCGGCCACGCGCCCACCACTGTCACCAAGGCCATTCAACAGGCCGCCGGAAACGGTACCAGCTACGGCGCGCCGACCGAGTTGGAAATTCAACTGGCCACGATGATTCGCGAGGCCCTACCGTCGATGGAGCTGGTGCGGCTGGTGAGTTCGGGAACCGAAGCGGTCATGAGTGCCATTCGAGTCGCCCGCGCCTACACGAAACGCGACGGCATCCTGAAATTCGAAGGTTGTTATCACGGCCACAGCGACTACCTCCTGGCGAAAGCAGGCTCAGGCCTCACCACCCTGGGTATTCCCGACTGCCCCGGTGTGCCGGAAGATTTTACGAAACACACCTTGACCGCTCCATATAACGACCTGGCCACCGTGGAAAAACTCATCAAGCGACATTACCGCCAGCTCGCCTGCGTCATTGTCGAGCCGATCGCAGGAAACATGGGCGTGATTCCGCCCTCGCCGGAATTCCTGCACGGACTCCGCAAATTGACCGATGCCCACGGCATGTTGCTGGTGTTTGACGAAGTCATCTCCGGATTCCGCGTACAATACGGCGGCGCGCAGACGCTCTACGACATCAAGCCGGACCTGACGATCCTGGGGAAAATTATCGGCGGGGGACTACCGGTGGGCGCCTACGGCGGCGCGAAGGACATCATGAAGATGATTGCCCCGTCCGGACCGGTCTATCAAGCGGGCACGTTGTCAGGGAATCCGCTGGCCGTCACGGCCGGTATCGAAACGCTGAAGCGCCTCAAGAAACCCGGCACCTACGAACAGCTTGAACAACGTTCGGTGGCCCTCTCGGAGGGATTGGGCAATGCCGCACGAAAGGCCGGGATCGCGCTCTCGCAAACCCGCGTCAGTTCAATGATGTGTGCGTTCTTCACTCAGGGGCCGGTCACGGATTGGGCTACAGCCAAGAAAGCGGACACGAAGGCCTACGCGAAGTTCTTTCACCAAATGCTGGACGCCGGGATTTACCTGGCCCCGTCACAGTTCGAGGCCGCGTTCATGTCGGTGGCCCATACGCCCAAAGACATCGACCGGACGATCAAGGCTGCGCAAGCTGCGTTCAAGAACCTCTAGCACGCGGATGGGCCTCAAGAGCATATGGCCTATGGCATATAGCGGAGGAAAAAGAGCCTTACGCTCCTCCCATCTGCCTCTCGCTATAAGCCATACGCCATTAGCCTTTGCTCCCAGAGGTGCACCGGAAGATACAGACGTATCTTCAGAGATACAGCGCTATCCGGCATCCTGAGCTATTCGTCGTCGTCCTCGTCGTCCATCTCCAACGCTTCCTGCCGCTTCTGTTCTTCCATCGCGTTGTGCAGCAGCATGCGGACAAACATCGAATAGAGCGAGCCTTTTTCCAACGTCCCACCGGGTGGAATCGCAATCTTCCCTTCCTTGATCATGCGATCCATCCAGGCCTTCTGATCCGGAGCGATCAAGATCGGCACCTCGACCAGCCCCACTTTTCCAAACATATCCATGAGCGGCTCTCCTGTAGTAGTTCGTATGGTCTTAAAGATTAAGAGCACATAGCATATGGCTTATGGTACGAGCTCCGGAAAAATCAAAAGTCTCAACCATTCGCTATTGGCCATCAGCCATACGCTCTTCAACGGAAGGCATTTGAGCACGCGGTTTTTCGGCTTGTCAACCGCAGGACACCTCCGTCGTGGCTATGGCATGGAGCATGCTTCGTCTGCGCCTGAACATTCGGAGGACGTCTTTCCATGTTGCACAGAAACGAACGTGTTGCCCGCCTGCTCAGCCGATTCACGCTGCTGTTCTTAGTTGCTTCACCCACGCCGCAAGCCGTCAGCGTCATGGAGGAGAGTCGGTCCACCCTGCACACCTATACGCCGGCAGCCACGAACGATCCTGGGCCGTTTCACTGCAACGACTGTTGGGGGTTGAAACCGGAAGAACGTCAGCCGCTGCCCCAGCATCAGGCGCCGCGGTACCGACGTGGACAGCATGAGCGGGGACCGCGCCCGCACAAGAATCCCTTCGCAAAAAAGTCGCGTTTTCATAGCCGTGGACTTCGCTCCTTGCCGCGTCACGCATTGTCGATGGGAAGCTTCGAACGAACCGTGGAACCCTGGCAAGTCCGCACCGTAGACGGCGACACGATCCGCTACGGCACCGATCGCATCCGCATACGCGGCTACAACGCACCGGAGATGTCGGAACCGGGCGGCCGAGAAGCTGCCATTAGGCTGGAGCAACTGATGCAGGAGGGAACCATCGACATCGTCCCCCACGGCCGCGACGTCTACGGACGCACCCTCGCCGATGTCTTCGTAAACGGTCAGAACGTGGCGGAGGTGATGACGGGAGAGGGATTCGGGCGGAGGGGGTGAGAGAAAAGAGGGCTCGGCTGACGAACGGCGCACGACCTCGGTGGGGCCATCATGCGCTAAGCCGTCATGAGCAGTTGAATCACTCCTTTGTCCCGGTGCTCCTCTGAAGCTGCGCCGGAGCGGCGCAATGCCGTCGCACCTCGACCGCTTCTGACCCGTGAAGCGTCATCATACGCCATGGCGCCCACCTCGTCGTGCATCCGTTCCAGCCGAGCCCCAGGAAGCGATGGTGCTGTCACGAATGAAAAACTCACAGCGACTACGCGTAGTTCGCGAAGCCAAATGGATGCACCGAGAGCAGAAAAACCTCTTGGCCTTCGGTTTCATTCCTGGCAGGATACCCCGGTGGTCTTATCCAGCAACGAGAGTCGATTGGGATCTTATCCGGAAGCAGATAATGCATAGTTAGACGGCGGGAGCACGGGACAGCATGGAGTCTAACCTTCTGGACTATGCCGCAACACAGGTTAGGAATCGCGAAACATTTCTGCTCAACTTCAGAGATGATTTTCGGACCTTCGAACGCTTGCTTTATGGCCTTCGCACAGTGTGGGGTCGGATAGGGAGGGAGAGAGATTCCACTGGCCAATCTCATGCGGGTCTGCTTGTATTCGTGAACATCTTGGTCCGGCACGCCATATTCGGATTTCAGCATATTGCTTCGTACCAGAGTTTCCTCGCTTGGCTGACCTTCAGACCCGGCTTGGAGGCGTTGCTCATCTTGGGAAAGTTTGTGGATGATCCCGTTAACGCCAAGATCTGGAAGGAGCGACTCAGTGATCGAAAAGCCTACAAGAAGGCATTTTCTGGTGAGGCACTGGTTTCAAAATCACTGCCGAACAGCAGAGATTTCCATAAAGTCCTGAATCGTCTAAACGACGATTTTATGCATCCCAATCCCGACTTTACCTATCGCGATATGACCGTTCATGATCAGGGCCCAACCGTGACCCTTCAAATCCAATTCTATGATCGGAGTCCAGCGGTTCACCAAGCCCACCTGTTGGCATACTTGAATCTGTTCGACATAATTCTGTGCGCATCGGAGTGCTTAGTGAATTCACGCTGTGGGCAGCTTTCGGGACAGCAACCGATGAAACAGCGTTTCGCTGAAATTGCAGGCCCGCGAGCAGCGGAACTGTCCGCTGGCAATTCACTCGGCAAGAAGGTGATGGAAGAGCTTGGACTGTGGCAGTTTGGGTCCTCCGTCTAACAACGGCATGAAGCCAACGCGCCACCACGGTTTCCTCGATCGCCTCATTCTGAGGGGCGTGCGGCTGATGAGATGATTATCGGGAGTCATTGTTTGGCGAGGGAATCTGAGAACCTGGCCGTGTGACTGGCGAAGCTGCTAGGCCCAGGATTCAACCCTGAGGCCACTCAAAGGGGGACCCCTTAAATTCTCCCGTATACAGAACCATATCAGACTCAGCGTGGATATCGTGCACAGACGATCCACGTAGAAATCACTTGGACTTAGGTCGCAATCCAGGCGGACTATCGCGCGGATCTTATCCGGTATCGCAGGACCTTCTAACATCCCATGCTGAACCAGATAATACATAGTTAGACCTCGTGAGCGCGGCCAGCCGTCCAGGGCGAACAGGCCGTGGCGCAGTCACCGTAGAAAGTGCCGTACCGGGAGCACGGGTGCTCTCACAGGCACCGCCAGCGGAGGAACTCATATGGAATGGCCTCAACCCAGTATCGGCATGGACGAAGTGCACGAAATGATCAGAGGCTATAATGGTGAGGATCCGGAACTGGACCCCATAGAGTGCCTTCAGCAGGCAGAAGGTCCAGGCTGGAAACTCGACGCATGCCGTTTCCTTCTGTCACAAGCGCTAACCGGGAGCTTCGACACGCGCGAGCGATCGTATCTCACTGAGTGTGCGGCGATGAATTTGGCCTCAACCTTCGACGTTCTCCTGCACGAGATGGTGCACTACTACGGGCTGAGCATGACGCCGAAGGAAGTGCGTTGGGACAAGCCCTTTCGAGTCCGTCTCGCGAAGGTGGACACTGGGTTGGTTGAGCTCCTAGACAACGTGCGGCGGGCTACATGGTTCCGGAGAGCAATGGGCCTCCGCCACTATGTGACGCACCATGGAGGACTTTTGCAACACGTTGCCGTTCACGTTCCAGCTGGAGAGCACACGTACTCATTGATAGGCGACGAATACTTCGATCAGGACGCGGGCATTGAGCCGCCAGAGAGTTTCAGGGATGGCCGTCTCGATCGTGAAGCCCTGCTTCGTGAAGTCCTGGATTACATGGGAGAAATGTGCCGCGTTATCGATCAGGTGAGACTGCACTGTTTTAAGGCGGCACCGGTGTTCGAGGCGGGTCGGAGACGCCAGCGATTGGCTATGAATCATGAAGCCTAAAAAACGGTTATTCCGAATAGGAAAGCGACCCGTGATTACTTGAAAGGTGGTGTATAAATGAAACCGCGCAGCCCATCATATGAAGAACGAATTTCTGAAGACTATGAGAAAGGCCGCTTGAAGTCCATGGCTCCATCGAAGGCCGAACTGAAACACTTCAAAGAAGCGGCCCGGGCTACATTTATCAAGAACCGGAGGGTCAATGTTCGATTGTCCTCCCCCGACCTGATGGATATTCAATCCCGTGCGGCCGAAGAAGGCGTGCCTTATCAAACGCTGATTGCCAGTGTGCTACACAAGTTCGTCACCGGTCGGCTCACAGAAAAATCATCACGTCTAACAACACGTTCAAGCGGCCGCGCCAAACGGCAGCGCACCGCGTAGCTCTGCGTTAACCCCGCAACCATCACCCGAGCTACGAGCTCAGTGCGGCCAAGTGAGTTGCGCTCAACCGTCTTGATCGAGGCACCCGACGTTACAACCCCGGGCCCGCTAAAGGGGTCAGACCCCTTAAATTCTCCCGACATCTCAACCACCACACTGAACAAGCCTATTGTCACTGGATTCAGCGCTTTATAAGCTTTCACGAGTTACGGCCTGTCGCCGACATGGACAAACCGGAATTGGCCGGTTCTTATCCAGCTTGGCCACGGCCTCCCGTGTGAGTGCCTCGACACAAAACCAAGCACCCAACGCCCTCTTGTTTCTCTACCACGAAGTCCTGGATAGAAAGATCGGCCTCATTCAGGGTGTCGTTCGAGCCAAGCGCGCGAAGCCACTTCCTGTCGTGGCGACAAAAGAAGAAGGCGGGCGCCTGCTTGGCTGCCTCCGTGGCACACCTTGGCTGATGGCGATGCTGTTGTACGGAAGCGGTCTGCGTCTTATGGAATGCTGCCGCCTGCGCATCAAGGTCCTTGACCCATCTCGCAACCACGTCCTCGTTCGCGGTGGCAAAGGCGTACGCAGTCCAGCCGATGCGCTGGTCCAAGGGTTGAGCCCTTCGCAGCTATCACGGAATTATGCCGGTCTGTATAGCACGCCGACGCGGCACTAGGGAGGCATTGACAAGTGATTGAACACGCGTAAGAATCACGCGCCGCTTGCGGTCTGTCGATGCGTACTATACCGGTCAGTATACTCAATAGTTAGCCCGCACATCCCACGTCAGAAGGTGTCATGGCCGATTCCAAGCGTATCGCGGGCCTGCTCGGCCCGACACTCGTCGCCATGCTCGTCTCGGAATCACCGTTGGTTCAGCCGCACCTCTACGACAGCCAGATTCCGCCTGTCGTGTACCTCTCGGGCGTGCTCATGTTCGTTGCCGGCCTCGCTGTTGTTCGCTCTCACAACATCTGGACGCGCAGCTGGACTGTCCTCATCACACTGACCGGCTGGTTCTTCTTGGTCCTTGGGCTTATCCGGATGTTCGCCGCCGCGCAGTACCATCAAGCTGCAGCACGTACCGGTTCCGCGGTGTTCACGATCCTCGAGAGCATTCTCTTTGCCATCGCCTTGGTTATCACGTACCAGGGATATCGTCGCCCACCAAAGTAGCATGCCCATCTTTCACCGTTGCGTGCGGGCTCTGGAGAACGCGCTAAGAAGCGAACCTCAAGAGGGAAACCGGTACCGGTTCTGGGGCCGGATTGAGGAGCTTGAGGGACGGATATTGAGGGTAATCACCCTCGAAGATAAGGTCACAATACACAACGCTTTCCCAGACAGGGGATTCAAGCCATGAAGCTCAATTATTATCCCGATACCGATTCGCTGTATATCGATCTTTCCGAGTAGCCGAGCGTCGAAACCCGAGAGATCGCGGACGGTATCGTTCTCGATTACGATGCCGCAGGACATCTTGTGGGGATCGACATTGACAACGCCAGCAAAAAGGTCGAGCTGAAGCAGCTCACGCTCAACAAGCTGCCGCTGATTGTGCAGACCATTTCTGCCTAACTCGACGCTTCAGACCGATCGCATGCCAGCGACGTCTGAGCTTGCGCATTAGGTTTCACAACGCGCTTCCACGCCCTGGGCGCTATCGCTTGCTCCAGCTGTTTTACAGATCATGGCCTGCAGCTTGACCAAGCTGAAATGACAACTTATCCCAGCTCTGGACGCACGCGCGGGAAGAAACTCAGTAAGGACAGACTTGCCAAGCTTCCGTATCGATTTGTTGTTTGGGGATCGTTCCGGAGAACCGAATACGAAGGCGCGTCGCCGCTGATGTTGAGCGTTTGAATAGCACAACAGGTTGCTGAATGACCGTGGCGCTGAAACCAAAGAGAAGTGAGCCGAAGTCAGGTGCGGAAGCGCAGCGCGCGAACGCGGCGGCCTCTCATCTCCTCGACGAGCGGATCCGGTCTCTGGGTGGCTGGCGCGCCCATGTGCAGGGTCAGCAACTGTCTTGAAAATCAAGCTGACAGGCTGACCGGGACCCGCCACGGCGTCGCACTTTTCAGCATCGCATTGAGAATCGTGAGCAGCTTCCGCATACAGGCCGTCAACGCCAACTTCTTCGCTTCACCTCCCCTGCCTAATACAAGCGCTGATAGCACACGCGCACGTTGCGTTTAGGAAAAGGGATGGGGGCGGGTTGTCTTGCCGCATGCCTTGGCGCGGACGTATCCCAATGCCGCCGCCGAGTGGGGCTGGCCGTTCGTCTTCCCCGCCGACCACCGGTGGGTGAATCCACGGGCGGGCGAAGAGGGGCGCCATCATGTTCACGAATCCGCCGTGCAGCGCGCGATCAAAGAGGCTGTCCGCAAGACCGGACTGGTCAAGCACGCCACCTGTCACACCTTCCGGCACTCCTTTGCCACGCGTTTGTTGGCTGACGGCTATGACATCCGGACGGTTCAGGAACTGCTGGGCCACAAGGATGTCAAGACCACCATGCTCTATACCCATGTGTTGAATCGCGGCCCACATGGAGTCTGGAGCCCGGCGGATGTGCTATGAAGCCTATGGCAGGCCCGGGGTCTTATACGGAACTGTATGAGACCCCGCGTGCATAGAAGCCAGAGCCGAACCGCGAAGAAATTCCTTGGACTTAGGTCCCAATCCTGGCAGGATACCGTACGGGTCTTATCCAACCTCGCAAGACAATAGGGACCTTATACGGAATCAGATAATACATAGTTAGGTCTTCCACTTTTGCCATGACGAAGCCTGAAATTGAATATCTCAGCAATGCCCCCTTGGAGGTTCACGATATTGCTCGTGTGTTTGACTCATCAGGAATTTCGCGCCCAACAAGTGACCTTGCCCGAATTGAGCGCATGTTTGCCGCACCAAGCCTTGTTATCTCGGCTTGGGCATCGGGCAAACTAATCGGGGTTTGTCGGTCACTAACCGACTATGCCTACTGCTGCTATCTTTCAGATCTTGCGGTTGCATCAGAGTTTCAGGGACAAGGGATCGGCGGTGAGCTTATCCGCAGAACCAAGGCGCTTATTGGCTCTGAGGTCAGTCTTATTTTGCTCTCCGCACCTAGTGCAATGACTTATTACCCCAACCAAGGGTTCGAGAAGGCTGAGAACGCATTTGTTATCAGGCGACAGATATGAGACCTAACCCTTCGGTCAACTGGACGCCCAAAATGCTGCGCATTTTGGGTTCCCTCCGCGTTGCGCGCTCCGGCGCCAGTTACCTCCAACGTGAGCGCCGGGCATGGCGCGTTACTTCATAGGGGCAAGTCCTATGGCCAGGTTGTCGCAGAGCCGAAGGTAAGGAGAAGGGCAAGGGCGTCGTCGTGAGGCGGGGTCTGGAGGACGCCCAATCCGAAGCTGCGGGGCGATGAACAAAAACCGGATATGAGGCGTGATGCATCCGGGGCGAGCGGGCACGTGACCGCGAAGCCCTCCCTCTGC